>CAZXAJ010000010.1:0-69579 GCA_964638975.1 uncultured Dehalococcoidales bacterium | reverse complement strand
ACAATATAGTATCTTCCTGGGGATTTTCTTGGCATTCTTAGCTCTAGAATGGCTGCTTGATTACGTTCTGAAAATCAATTTTCGAGAGAACTGGAAGCAAAATTGGAAATGGCTACTACCCTATTTGGTTCTGTACTATGCGATGAACTACGGATTTGTGGTAATGCCATGGAAAACATCTTTACCATGGGGGCTCATCATGCTCGGTCTTTTTATCATCCAGATAATCACGAATGTAAGGAGTCACCCCAAAATAAGTGGTTAACAAACCTTTGAAAGAGGAGCTGTTGTCGTGAATTGTGCTATTGAGGTCTTACTTAGGCATAATCCCTAAAGCCTCTTTACTACTCGGCCACTCGTAAGTACAAGAAATCAGACATCCCAATGTTTGTTCGGCGGCAGATTATGATGGCACCATAGTTTTTAAGACCAGGGAGCGGAGTCAGGCTGCGTTATTCGCCTAACGCCACCCAGAAGCCAGTTCAGCCAGTAGAGAAATCCCCTTGTCTTGCCTATGCTCACATGTCCCCCCTCATGCAGTTCGTCAAAATGTGTAGTCAGCAACAACTAAACACTTCATGGGCTGATGCTCAAGCCGTAGCTGGCTTGACGTTCCGTTGTTGTTGACATGCACCTGTTCTGGCATGTTATTTTATCATCACTTGCTTAACTGGCTTAAATAGCCAGGGAACAGGGAAGGAATAGCAGCCATGGTAAGAAAAGACAAATTATCGCATAAAGAATTTGAAAGCCTTGTAGCAAAGGCCCTGGCAAGCATACCTGAGGAGTTTCGTGACTTTTTGGAAAACGTGGCTGTGATGATAGAGGATGAACCTCCAGAAGATATGCCAGACGTTATGGGGCTTTATGAAGGTGTCCCCCAGGTGGAACGCTCAATAGATGATTGTCTCCTACCTGATTGCATCACTCTTTTTAAGGGACCAATAGAACGTGCCTGCCGTACCCCCGCCGAGATTGAAGCTGAAGTACGTCTCACCGTACTCCACGAGGTAGGGCACTTTTTCGGTTTAGAGGAATCGCAATTGGAGCAATTGTAACTGAAAAAGGAACCACGACCTTCTCCCTGTAATCCTAACTTAAAGGGTGGGCCAAATTATCGAGGGCAGGGCAAATTGGCTTTGACGTCGGCTTTGACGTTGACGTCCCGTCACAGCGGATTACAACCCACCACAGCAATCGTGGTTTCGGAGGTCGGGGGACTGCACCAGACGGTATGGGACACGATGCAACGGCACTACGAGCTCGCGATTACCAAACCGCTGCTCTACCTCTGAACTAAGTCGGCCAGATTAGCCTGGCTGATGATTGAGCCTTTGAGCAACGACTTATGTTTGGATATGCTACCTAAATGTATCTGCCTACCGATTTGGCAATATGCCTGAGTTCTTCCATCAACCTGGCGAAGTCCGATGGCGTGCCTGTAGTCTCCTTCTGGTTGTGATTGAATTGTCCAGGGATTTGTCACGCCACATGGGCCGGTAGAAAGGGGATGACATAAAGAGGACTCTAGTCATGAATAGCCTACTTTGTGGAGCCAGAGGCAAAGAGCTTCATCACGCCTCGCATCAGCATAAAGGGTTTATAATTGGGACCAACATTGTCAAGAGACCCTGCCATGTACAAATCAAGGTCATACGAATAATAGAGGAATGAACCTGTGCTGCCTGAATGACCCCACAATGGAGTTAGTCCCGACAGTCTACCCATTAGCGGAGGCAGCTGGAAATGCATCGTTCCATATCCATATTGAATTGGAAATCGAAGTTTATGCCAGTCATGCATCAATTCCATTGTATCCCGGTTGACTATCTTCCCTTCATTTAAGGCTTTCAGGAAAATAATCATATCTTCTGCTGTGGAAACAATGCCTCCATCCGCCCAATATGCTCCGTTTGAACGCATACTGGTAATGTTCGTATCTTTATAAAATATGCCTGCAGGGGCACCAGATGAAGCAGCTTGAGGTTCGGAGAGGCCTACCAACCAGGTATGCGTGCAGCCAAGAGGCCGAAAGAAAAAATCCTCATAGACGTTTTGAAGCGGTTTATTGGTTATATTCTCTATAATCTTGCCCAACAATTGGAAATTTGTATCCGAATACGAGGCATCCGTGCCTGGTGGAAAATGTGGTTCCAGATCATCTCGCGCCCTGGCGATAGTCTCATCTACGGTCCAAGACTTCCCAGGGTTTTCAAGAAATAGCTCAAAGAGATTCCTACCATCTTTTCCTCTATCAGTATAGTAATCCGCTATGCCCGAAGTGTGCGATAACAATTGCTTAATGGTAATTTCGTTTGAATAATCCGTCCCCTGGTAGACATTGATGCCTCTGATAAGGTCTGGTGGCAGGTATTTGGACATTGGATCATCTAAAGAAAGAGCCCCCTCTCCATACAATTTCATGATTGCCGTAGCAGTGTACAGTTTTGTGACGCTGGCAATATAAATAGGAGCATCTTTGGTCATCGGCACCTGACCATCTTGGTTGGCGATTCCGGCTGCGCCAGCCCAAGAGTATGAGCCGTCGCCTTTGGTCACAGCCAGGACACAATTTCCAACCGATTTCCCTTTTCCTGCTTGTTCAGAAACCAAACGTTCCAGCTTCAGGTTAAGGGCATCAGGAGATGAACTTGAACGATTTAAGCAGCCCACTGGGAACAACGCATTTACAACAATGATGACAATTAAGGCCACTATCCATACTATTCTTGTTGGCTTGGTCTTATCAACACTCATCAAGCCCTCCTATTAACCCTTCACATTGCATGAACATCACGACCGTTAGCGTTCGGAACTAGCTTCACTATACAACATCTCCATCTGCCCCTTCAACTAACTATGCAGCCTGAATCAGTTTTAGTCTCTTCAACATACTTGGATAATGAAGACACCTTTGGCTCGCGATTACCAAACGGCTGCTCTATCTCTAAACTATGCCAGCTGGATTAGCATGGCTGATGATAGAGCCTTTGAGCAACGACTTATGTTTGGATATGCTACCTAAATGTATCTGCCTACCGATTTGGCAATTCGCCCAATTGCGTAATTGAGTAAAAGAGGCGATACTTAAAATGCTAATCAGCTATATGTTGCAGTAATCACGTTAGGAGATAATATATTAGCAAACCAACAAGAACAGTAGGTTTCAAAATATCTGAATATAGCGGAGGTCCCGCATTTCCAGGGGAGCGGTTGTTATTCTTTATTCTATCCCTTATGTGGACATACGCCGCTCCAAAAGCGAAGACTGAAAAGCCAATGACTGTTGCTATCCAGAAATTACCTCTGAACCATATACATAGAACTCCAAGAATCCCTATTGACAAATTAGTTACTGCAACCTCTAGTTGAAAAGGATTTCCGGAAGGCCAGCCGATATACTCGGCAACTTTTTTAGATGAAAACGCGTGGCCCATAAAGGCATACAGTCCAGAGATCCCAACGTTGATGACTAAAAAATTGACAAGCAAGGTCTCTACGATGGGAGCTTTCGCAATAATAATTTGCAATACAGAAACTACTACCCATATCACCGCAAGGATAACATAATGCATCTACCTCTCCTTTCTAGATGTTCAATATTCGATGGCCATTACAGCTTTTAATCTATTGAATAGTAGGTATTCACTTTCTGGTCATCCATGCATGAACAGGCCAATGAAATATGAATCTGCTGTAACTCAATTCATTATTGGATTGGAAAGTTTATATCAAACAAGGCTCAATTAACAATTAGCTATTTTGTTACCCCTGGGCAACGATTTATGTTTGGGCGTGCCACCTAAATGTATCTGTCTACCGATTTGGCAATCCGCTTGAGTTCTTCCATCAACCTGGCGAAGTCCGATGGTGTGAGAGACTGAGCGCCGTCCACCAGGGCCTCCTTGGGGTTGGGATGAACCTCGATGAGGAGCCCATCGGCACCGGCAGCCACGACGGCCTTAGCCATCGCCGGAACCAGGGTGTAATGGCCGGCGGCGTGGCTGGGATCGACAATTAAGGGCAGGTGGGTGGACTTCTTAATCACCGGTATGGAACCAATATCCAGGGAGAAGCGAGTGCTGTCTTCAAATGTCCTGATGCCTCTCTCACACAGAATAACCTGGTTATTCCCCTGCGCCAGCAAATAGTCTGCCGCCGTAAGCCATTCGGTAATAGTAGCCGCCAATCCCCGCTTCAGGACAACAGGGTATTTGCTCTTGCCAATCTCGGTCAGCAGGGCATAGTTTTGCATATTTCTGGCCCCAACTTGAAGTACATCGGCATACTTCGATACCAGGCCGACATCATGGGGGTCCACCACTTCGGTGACCACAGGTATGCCAGACCGCTCCCTGACCCGTGCCAGCAATTCAAGCCCGGCCTTCTCCAGGCCTTGAAAGCTAAAGGGCGAGGTGCGTGGCTTGAAGGCACCACCGCGTAGAAAACAGGCCCCAGCCTTCTTTATGACACCCGCAGCCGCTGCCAGTTGCTCCTCGCTTTCCACGGCGCAGGGCCCTGCCATAACCACAATGCGCTTGCCCCCGACCTCGATTCCGTTAAGGGAAAGCACACTGTCTTCCGGCTTGAATTCCCTGGCTGCCAGTTTGTAGGGCCTCATAATTCTCGTTACTGTTTCCACCCCGGGAAGCACGGCAAAGGTGTCTGTAGACAACTGCCCGGTATTGCTTCCCAATATAGCCACCACCGTCTTGTCGGTACCCAAGTTCAACTGGAAATTCAATCCCAGTGACTTGGCCCGCTGTACCACTCCTTCTACCTCATCTGGGGAACTACCGGTTTTCATCTCTACTATCATAACGCTCTACACGAACTCCTATATTTCTTGACAAGGATGATACTTATATTGCGGCTAGCTGTCAAACGAGCATATTACGCCGGTGTGATACCGATAATCAGCGTATGTTGATTGGTTACCGTGAACGCTTGAGCAAATGAGGTAAGGTCATGTGAACGGAATCACTGCCATCGTCCGAGATTCAGACCCTGTAAACTCTGCCATGCAGTTTCCCAAACAAAGCTCATCAGGAGTGGACCTGAGAGCTATGTTGCCACAGACAACTCAGGTACTCCGCATAAACCCCACGTATTAGTGCAGAGAGCACTCAATACAAAACGAATTACCAGGGACTCTCCTTGCTCTTGAGAGCATCAATGAGGGAATCAAGGGTAATTGCTGCCAGGGTCAAGGTCTGGGTGGTTCCTCTGGCACTGAGTCTTATTGCCAGTTTAGCCATTGCTTCGTTGCTTGGAGCTTCAAGTATATTCACAAAGTCATACTGACCCAAAAGGGCATACTGGTCCAGGATTTTGACACCCATAAACTCTACCTCTTTGTTTATCTCCGTGAGCTTCTCGGGGTCTTCTTGAATTGCTTTTCTGCCAGCGTCAGTTAGTGTGGTGAGCATAAGATAAACAGCCATCTTTACCTCCTATCCTTCCAATCTTTAACGATATTATAGCAGGGATTTCCCGTATGTTTCCCAAAGCACCACTGAAAGGTTGCGCCTCTTCTACCAGAAAACCGCAACAAAGAAAGCCGACCATGCCTGGTCATGGGTTCAGTTCTGGTATAATTGGATATAGTCCAAGGCTAAGCACTTGCCGGAGGAATTATGGACAAGTTGTCGGAAAGAGAAAAGGAAGCGTCCGAGAACATAGCGAAGTTGAGGCTCGGAGAGGAAAATGAGCCAATCGCCCGCTTCCTCAACATGAGGTTAGCGGAGCTTACGCCGGGCTATGCAAAAGTGGTGATGAAGCTGCTGCCCGAGCATCAAAACTTCAACGGCCTGGCTTTCGGCGGTATCATTATGGCGGTAGCCGACCAGGCATTTGCCTATGCTTCCAATTCCCTAGTGCAACCGAGCCTGGCCACCCAGTTTAACATTCACTTCTTAAACGGTCCTGGCGCGGGCGACGAACTCACTGCCGAATGCTGGGCGGTGAAGAGCGGGCGGCGGGTTGGTATCTCCGAGATGAAGGTGACTAACCAAGAGGGAAAGATAATAGCCAAAGCCACGGGCACGACTATTCCTGTGGCTAAAGGAATCACCAGATAGCCAGAGATAATATTGGCTTTGACATAGTGATTTTGGCTATGTTACATTACGTCAGAACTCAGTGGATGCAGAGATGTTAATTGCGTTTCACAGAGCGGGGGGATTTAAATTCGTCTTTAGCAAGCGCACTCGGTGCGCTTGGAGGACTTGAGATATACATAGCTAGCCGAGTAAATACGGCTAATTAGTGTAAAATAAGGTACCTACCAGGCAGTAGGTGCCTTAATTCGTATATAGAAGGTAGCCATAGCAGATAGCTGGGCAATAAGGCGAATATGATGCCAGGCAAAGAAGGGGAAACAATCCCCCAAATTATTAAGAGCAACCACGAAAAATGGGGCCAGCAGGCGGCCATGTGCATGAAAAAGTTCGGCGTCTGGCAAAGATATAGCTGGAAGGACTATTATGAAACCGTGAAATATCTCTCACTCGGCCTGATAAGTCTGGGGCTCGAACAAGGAGACGTAGTTTGCATTGTTGGAGATAACGAACCGGAATGGTTTTGGGGAGAGTTTGCAGCTCAGGCTGGGGGAGGCATAGCCACGGGGGTCTTCGTTGACAGTATTCCCTCCGAGGTCAAGTATATTGCTGAGCACTCCGGCGCCAAGTTCGCCATAGTTAACGACCAAGAGCAGACCGATAAATTTCTGGAAATCAAGGACGAGCTGCCTTTATTAAAGAAGGTCATTTATTGGGACCCCAAAGGCCTGAAGCACTACGACGACCCCGTTCTTATCAACTTCGCCGAAGTGGTAAAGCTGGGCAAGGAATATGAAAAGGAGCACCCTGGCTTGTTTGAGCGGAATGTGGAGAAGGGCAAGGAGGGAGATACTGCCTTTATTTACTATACCTCAGGAACCACTGGCTTACCCAAGGGGGCCATGCTGACTCACCGCGCCCTGATAAATACGGCCAAAGGGTTCGTCAGCCGCTATCCCTTGAACAAAAACGATGATTTGATTTCCAATTTCCCTGCTGCCTGGGTGGGTGATAGTTTCTTCGCTACGCTTCCCCACCTGCTGACCGGGGCCAGGCTGAACTTTCCCGAGGAGCCAGAAACCATTAACGAAGACACCCGGGAAACCGGGCCTAACTTCGTGATATATGGTCCCCGGCAGTGGGAAAGCCTGGTCAGTGAAATTCAGGTAAAGATGATGGATGCCCATCCACTGAAACGCTTCTCCTATAACCTGTTTCTACCGCTGGGCCATAAAATTGCCGATATCAAATTCCAGGGCAAAACACCGAACCTGTTTTTGCGAGCTCTCTACGAGATCGCCTGTGCATTCTTGTTCACACCGCTCAAGGATAAGCTGGGGCTAAGCAAAGTCAGATTTGCCGTCACAGGGAGCTCCGTATTAAGCCTCGATACCTTCCGCCTGATCCATGCCATCGGTATTGAGTTAAGACAGACCTATGCCAGTACTGAAGCTGGCCTGATTTCTTCACATGCTGGGGGGGAAATTGATTTTGCAAGCGTAGGGCGACCAGCGCTGGACACCGAGGTCAGGATAAGCGATGCAGGCGAACTCCTGGTCAGAAGCGATTCCATGTTCAGCGGCTACTACAACGACCCTGAGAAGACTGCAGTCGTCCTGGCAGATGGCTGGTGCCATACCGGAGACGCGGTCAATATCGATGGGAAGGGACACCTGATATTTCTGGACCGGCTGGAGCATATGGGTGAGCTAAGCTCTGGAGCCAAGTATGCCCCTCAGTATATTGAGGGCAGGTTGAGGTTCAGCCCATATATCAAGGATGCCATGGTTATAGGAGGTAAAGATAAAGATTTCGTCTCAGCCATAGTAAACATAGATTTTGCCATGGTAGGGAAGTGGGCAGAAAATAATAGATTGCCCTACACCACCTTTGTTGACCTGTCCCAGAAAACAGAGGTTGCCGACCTGATACGTAAGGACCTGGTACGGGTGAACAGCTACCTGCCTGAGCCAGCCAGGGTAAAGAGGTTCGTCCTGATGCACAAGGAGTTTGACCCTGATGAAGCTGAACTTACCAGAACCAGGAAGTTGCGAAGAGAATTCATGGAAGACCGGTACAAAGACCTAATAAGGGGCATATATGAGGATAGCAAGGAGATAAAGGTTGAGGCAGCGGTAACCTATAGAGATGGCAGGAAGGGCACGGTAAGCACCGCCATTAAAGTAAGGACCTTATCGGAAGGGCTTGGGGAGAATGGCTGAACTTCTGCAGTTTGTTATTACCGGAGTGACCGTAGGCATGGTCTACTCCATGATTGCTTTGGGCTTTGTTTTGGTCTGGAAATCCAGCGGCGTTGCCAATCTGGCGCTGGGGCAGCTGGTACTGCTTTTCTCCTGGTTCACCTTCGCCATGCTGGTTCAGGTGGGCTCTCCTATCTGGCTTGGCTTTTCCCTGGTTATCCTCTTCGCTCTGGCATTGGGTTGGATTATCGAGAGATTCATCCTGCGCCCACTCATTGCTCAGCCCATCCTGTCCCTAATCACGGTCACCCTGGGGCTAGCCTATTTTATTCAGGGTGCAGTAAGTTTCATCTGGCCGAAAAGCGTAGCTGCCTTGCCTGGTCTCTTCCCCGAAGAGCCTGTCCAAATCGGCACGGCGGTTGTTTCCCAGGAGTACCTCTGGGCTGCGGGTATTTCCATACTATTATTCATCCTTTTGTCCCTATATTTCAGGTACAATAAAACAGGCGTGGTCATGAGGGCAACTGCCGATGACCAGATGGCAGTCCAGGCCTGTGGCATTCCGGTAACCAAAATTTTTTCCCTATCTTGGATGTTAGCCTGCGTGCTGGCTGCTGTCGGCGGCATTCTTATATCCAGCATTGGCGGCATAACCTTTGGCCTGGTTGAAACCGGGCTCAAGGCTTTCTCCGTAGTGATACTGGGCGGGCTCGATTCCTTCCTTGGCGCTATCATCGCCGGCCCTGTAATCGGTCTGGCTGAAAGCCTTGGTGGTGGCTATCTAACCCCGTTGACCTGGCCAGGCATCAGAGAGATTATCCCATTTATTATCATCATAATTGTCATGTTCGTAAGGCCGTACGGCTTGTTCGGAGAGGAACGCATCGAGAGGATTTAGAAATTGAATGTAGATTTGCCAGCGGGTACCCGTAATTACTCCTATGCCAAAGACATGGCCATCTTCAGAACCAAAACCCACTGGGCATTGCTCCTCGTTGCCTTGGTCTTCTTATTCACCGGCCCGCTATATTGGGGAGAGCACTGGCTAAGCGTGGCCAATCTTATCGGCATCACCCTGATCGCTATCACGGGACTAAATATCCTGACCGGCTACTGCGGGCAACTATCGATTGGGCATGCCGGCTTCATTGCCGTTGGGGCCTACACAGCTGCCGTGTTGACTAATCGATTGGAACTGCCTTTCCTGGTGGGACTCATCTCAGCAGGGCTCGTTGCGGGGCTAATAGGCATGATTTTCGGCATACCCTCCCTCAGGGTTAAGGGCTTTTACCTGGCGATTTCCACAATTGCTGCCCAGTTTATCATTATCTTCGCCATCAATCACTGGACCAGTGTAACTGGAGGCTTCCTCGGCATCAGTGTGCCACCAGCCTCAATCGGCGGCATCACCTTCATCAGCCAGGGCAGTCAATTCTACCTCATAATGACAATTACGGCGATAGTAATTTACCTTGCCAAGAACCTGGCAAGGACCAGGGTGGGCAGAGCCTTTGTGGCCATCAGAGATAATGACTTGGCAGCCGAGGTGATGGGGGTTAATCTTTTCCGCTATAAACTTCTCGCCTTCTTCATCGGATGTTTTCTGGCTGGAATTGCCGGTTCACTATTTGCCCACTGGATTGGCTTCATGAGCACAGAAAATTTCACCTTTATGGACTCCATACTTTATATTGGCATGATGATTATCGGTGGCTTGGGTACCACCGTGGGTCCCATCTTTGGTGTCATTTTCATTCGTATGCTGCAACAGGGGGTAACATTCATTTCACCGGTCCTGGAAAACACATTTTCGGCCCTGCCCGCAGGATTTACCACGGGCATCGGGCCAATGATATTCGGCTTGATAATTGTCCTCTTCCTGATACTGGAACCCCGGGGGCTGGCACACCGCTGGTCATTATTCAAAGCTTCCTACCGACTTTGGCCATTCTCATATTAGCTTGATAAAGGAGGATTGAACAATGTAATGTTGAGCATACTTAAAGAAAAGGAGGAATTAATAAAAATGGAAAGGAGGAATAATAAGTGGATTTGAAATGTCCTTTGAAAATGGCGATAGTCCTGGTCCTGACACTGGCTCTTGTCCTGATACCTCTGCTGGGCAGTGGTTGTGGCACTGCCCCCGCCGAGGAAAGCAAGGTAAAGGTGGGCTTCAGTATTTGTTATACCGGCCCTGCCGCAGAGAAAGGTCGCCCCATGGGAGACGCCAAGCTGGATTGCATGAAATACATCAATGAGGAACTGGGTGGCGTTAACGGGAACCAGGTTGAGGTTATCTGGCGTGACAATGAATATGACTCTGCTAAAGCAGCTACCATTATTAATGAGCTGATAAGCAAGCTCTGCCTGCTCTTTACCACCAATTCCTCCAAGATGATGCAGGCGTCCGCGGAAATCGCCAACCGAAACGAGTTCCCCGGCATTGCTGTCTTCAGCACTCCGGCACTCACGAACCCACCGAGGCACATCTATGCCCAGATGCCGGATTACGGCGACGATTGGGCTGCCTTTGCTGATTACTACCTGAAGAATATCTGGCAGGGTGAGGGGACGCCCAAGATGGCTATGCACCTGCTCAATAATACCACTGGTTATGGAGCCAGGGACGCCGCCATGGTCTTAGCTGACCAGATGGGTATTGAGATTATAGCTATTGAGGAACACACCACAACTACCATATCCGAAATAGAAAGCCTGACCAGGATCAAGGCACTGAATCCGGATGTCCTTTATATATCCAGCACGCCGCAGCCAACCTCTATCATTGTTCAGAATGCCGTAGAACTGGGCATGTATCCCGGTATCACTATTGGATGCGGTCACGCCAGCTTCACCAAGGTCCTGGTTGACCTGGCTGGAGCCGATGCCGAGGGTGTCTATGGCGTCTTTCCTACTGTGAGTTGGGGCGATGACGTGCCGGCTATGGCAAAGATGACTGAGTACTGCCAGAAATACCATCCTGATGACTATGGCAACATGGACTACATCACCTGCTGGGCAGAGGCTCTAATCGTGGCTGAGATTCTCAGAGTGGCTATTGATAATGTGGGTGTTGACAACCTGACTCCTCAAGCAGTGGAAGAGTACGGCATTAAGAATCTGGATAACTTCGACGTTGGTGGTCTGCACGGCCCGGTAAGCTATACCTCGGGTGACAATCGGCTGTCCAAGTCAGTGCGGGTCTTCGAGGTTCAAGATGGTGAAATCGCACCTATTAGTGGTTGGGTGGAAGCGCCACTAATACCATACGAGTTTGACTAGCTTGGGAAATAAAGATTTGGCAGGAGCCCTGCCCAGACGGGGCTCCTGCCACCAGAAGGTTTGCTATGCTCAAGTTGAATAACATTGAGGTTACCTACCTCAATGTAATACGGGTACTTCATGGTGTTTCTCTGAATGTGCCCGATGGCTCAGTCGTTGCCTTGCTTGGAGCCAACGGTGCTGGTAAAAGCACCACCCTCAAAGCAATATCGGGGCTACTTCATATTGAGGAAGGAGCGGTAACCGATGGCAGTATAGAGTGGAACGGGGAAAGGATAGACAGGAAAAGCGCCGAAGAGATAGGTAAACTGGGTATTATCCAGGCGCTGGAAGGACGTAGAGTCTTTGAACACCTCACCACAGAGGAGAACTTACTGGTTGGGGCTTATCAGCGCAGGAACCAGCATGATGTTAAGCAGGACCTTGATATGGTCTATGAATATTTTTCCCGACTCAGAGACCTCAGACACAACACCGCTGGCTATCTCTCTGGAGGTGAACAGCAAATGCTGGTCATCGGCCGGGCTATGATGGCGAGCCCCAGTCTAATGATGTTGGACGAGCCGTCACTGGGTCTGGCACCGCTATTAGTCGAAGAAATATATGAAATTATCCAGCGGTTTAACATGGAACAAAAAACATCGGTCTTGCTGGTGGAGCAGAATGTCAGGATTGCTCTGAGCATCGCCCATTATGGGTACGTCATGGAAAATGGGCGAGTTGTTCTCGACGGAAATGCCGATTTTCTCAAGAACAATGAGGATGTGAAAGAGTTTTACATGGGCCTGACTACAGTGGGCACCAAGAAGAGCTACCGGGAGGTAAAGCACTATAAGAGGAGAAAACGATGGCTATAGCGTCTTCAGGAAAACATGGCGAATTCTTTGATGAACTGGAGGTAATGCCTGCTGAGCATAGGGAAAAGTATTTGGACCAGAGATTATCCCAAGCCGTGGACCATGCCTATCGTAACGCCCCTGCTGCCAGAGAAATACTTGACAAGGCCAAAGTCAGCCCAGCTGAAATCCGTACCGTGAAAGACCTGGAAAAGCTACCCATCACCAGGAAGACCGACCTGATAGAATTACAGCGGGCGAATCCACCCTACGGGGGCTTTCTCGCCATTCCTTATGACGAGGTCGACCGCGTATTCATCTCACCAGGTCCCATTTATGAACCGCTCCAGACCGGGGCTATCAAATGGTTTGCCAAATCATTTTACGCCGCCGGGTTCAGGAAGGGGGACATAGTCATAAACACATTCACCTATCATATGTCTCCAGCCGGCATCTTGTTTCATGAAGCCTTGAGGGATTGTGGAGCAACCGTTGTCGTTACGGGCACAGGCAACACGGAAATCCAGATTCAAACGATGTATGCTCTGAAGGTTACGGGATTTGTAGGAACGCCTTCCTTCCTCATGTCCCTCATCAAGAGGGCGGAGGAAATGGGGCATAACTTTCGGCGGGATTTCGCTCTCAAGCGTGCCTGGTTTACCGGGGAGATGCTTCCAGGGCTACTGCGCAAAACTCTGGAGGAGGACTATCAAATTGCCACGGCACAGACTTATGCGGTTACCGAACTTGGTGGTGCCATCGCCTATGAATGTCCCCAGAAATCAGGCATGCACCTCATGGACGAGTATATAGTAGAAATAGTTGACCCTAACACTGGGAAGCAGCTCGGGCCTGGGGAGATAGGTGAAATAGTGGCAACTCCCGTCCATAACAAAGTCTGGGGACTTATCCGCTTTGGCACCGGCGATATGTCTTCATATATCACTGAGCCCTGTCCCTGCGGCAGGACTGCCCACAAGCTGACTGGTATTGTGGGCAGAACCAGTGATGCAATCAAAGTGAGAGGCATGTTTGTCATTGCTAAACAAGCCGAACATGCGATTCTCGACTTTGAGGCGGTTTCGCAATTCCAAATAGTGGTTAGCCGAAGAGAACAGCGAGATGAAATGAACCTCAAGGTTGAGTTAAAGGACGAGTCCATAGACAGAAAAAAACTAACTGACGATTTAAATGAGAAATTCCAGAACCTGTGCCGGGTTAAGATAGACAGGATTGAATTTGTAGCAAAGGGGAGCATTCCAGAGGAGCATCAAAAGATAGTGGATGAAAGAAGCTGGGATTGAGATAGCCACAATAGGGACTATCTTTCTTTTCCCAGATAGGCTGAAATAACCTGGGGGTTGTCTCTAATCTCATCTGGAGTGCCTTCGGCGATTTTTAGACCAAAATCGAGGACTATAATTCTGTCGGCCAGGTCCATAACCACCCCCATATCATGTTCGATTAAGACAATACAGCTAACGCCATCCCTCAGGACTGGCGTCTCGGGATAGGCATCCCCTTGCCCTTCAAATATATCGATGATAAACCGGGCAATATCCTCTTTCTCCTCCAGATTCATTCCTGCCATCGGCTCATCGAGCAGCAGAACTTTCGGTGCCAAAGCTAAGGCTCTACCCAATTCAACCCTCTTGCGCATTCCGTAGGGAAGAGCGCCAACGACTTTCTTTCTAATTGGCTCTATCTCCAGAAAGTCTATAATGTCCTCCACAGTCTTACGATGTTCGATTTCCTCGTTATGAGCCCAGCCGAAATAGAGGGAACCACTAAGAAAGTTTTGGTTCATAAGGATGTGGCGGGCAGCCATGATATTGTCCAAGGCACTCAGACCGGTATATAGCTCGATGTTCTGGAAGGTTCTGGCCAGGCCAAGTCGAGCCGCCCTATCAGGGCGGATCCGAGCAATATTCTGACCTTCATAGTATATTCCACCCTCCTGCGGCTTATAGAAGCCATTTATGCAATTCAACAGGCAGGTCTTACCGGCGCCATTGGGCCCTATAATTGCCAGTATCTCGTTCTCTCTTATGTCAAGGCTCACATTATCAAGCGCTTTTACGCCTTTGAAGGAAAGGCAGAGGTTCTCAATTCGTATCTTCACCTGGCTTTCAGCTCTTGTCTTTGGTAACATATTCGCCCCGAGAAGATGTGTAATCCGCCGGTCTACTTTGAGTACCCTTTCCCGGCTTCCTGAGAGGAAAGCTTTCCTTTATACTGAACCACCCGGTCACATTCCAAACCCTCACACTTGAGTTGCCGTTTCAACTGCCTGCTCCGCTTCTTCAGTAGATTAGTTTTACCCCCACTACCTTCACCATACTTTTCATAGCCAGTGCACTTAACCGACCAGTCTTTGTACACTACTATAGTCACCTCCTCATCCACCGCGTCACAATAAATAGTAGTTTCGGTCGTCTGCCAACCTGCCATGTTCATCCAAACCCGTTTTTCATCAAGTTCATCATATTAGCATTGTCCAGCCTGTACTTCAACTGAGCACAGCTCCTAAGCCGATGCTGTATGAGCCTCACCGTAAAAGTGCCGCAGATATTGTGCCCTTGGCCAAGCGACCGCACTGGTTATGCCTTAGTCGCCAATCTTATGAACTACTACGTAGCTTGCAGTTTTCATCAGGGTCTACTATAATCCCAAGTTTAGTGAGATGTGCCTGCCTTAACCCAGATTGTGCTCTAATTGCCGACGAGGCCAAGGATACTGACCCTGTCGATGGTATAAGAGAGATTCGCAGTACCATCCAGTTAGTCCCCGAGGATTCGCAGATTACTGCCGCCGTAGATTCCATTTCAATTGCTGCATCTAGCAACATTTACGGTAAGAAAACTGTTTTGGCCTCAAATGAGCATCTCGCCAACTACTGATACAGCCAACGATGCACTGAAAAAGATGATATATTACGAAACAGTAAAAGTTAGCAACGGGGGGACTATGTAGAAAGACTAAGAATAGGAAGAGGATATGACAATGCTAAATCTTGGATTTTAGGAGGTGAAAGGTTTGAAAAGTCTGAAATTTGTAGTGATGTTGGTGGCGGTTGTAGCACTTATCGCGGCTATTGCCTGTGCTCCAGCTCCTGAAGAACCTGCCATAGAGTTGACCTACAGCAATTTCTTCCCGGCCACACACTTGCACTCCGTACTAGCTGACAAATTTTGCCAGGAGATAAACCAGCGCAGCAATGGCAGAGTGGAGATCACTCACTATCCTGGAGGTACATTAACCCCTGCCGCTCAGGTCTATGACGGGGTAGTTGAAGGGATATCAGACATGGGCATGTCCGTCTTAGCTTATACCATGGGTCGCTTCCCCGCCACTGAATTGGTCGACATGCCCCATGGTTACCCTAACGGATGGGTAGCCACAAAGGTAGCCAATGACTTTTATGAAGAGTTCATGCCCGAGGAATTTGAGGATGTGCATGTACTCTATTTCCACGCACATGGCCCGGGCGTCGTTTTCACTACTGACAAACCTGTGCGCAAAATGGAGGACCTCCAGGGTTTGGTAATAAGGTCCACAGGTGTAGGAGCTAAGATAATAGAAGCTCTCGGCGCCGAAGGATATGGTGCATCCCAGGGAGAAGCTTACGAGCTTATGTCCAAGGGTACCATAGATGGCAGTCTTACCCCCCGCGAGGTATTGAAAGGCTGGAATCAAGCCGAGGTTGTGAATTATGTTACGGCCTGCTATGACATAGGCTATACTGCTAACATGTTCGTGGTTATGAACAAGGATAAATGGGATAGCCTGCCTGAGGACATACAGGACATTTTCACCGAAGTCAGCGAGGAATGGATAGAAAAGCACGGTAAGGTTTGGACCTACTATGATAAGGTAGGAATAGACTACTTTCTGACCTTCGAAGGCAGAGAGTTGATTGAACTGTCGCCAGATGAGATGACAAGATGGGTGGAAGCCACCTCGCCACTGATAGACCAGTACATAAGCGAGAAGACAGACCTGGGGCTCCCTGCAGCCGATTACGAGGCGTACTTGCTCCAACAAACCGAGTACCTAGCAGGAATGTCACCGACAGAGGAATCTTGTGTGGAATGGGTGGAGGAGGAGCTACTCGAGTAAAGAGAAGTACTCCATTAAATAGATTAGACTCAGGGGTGCTCGTGGGGAATATGCCCTCCGGGCACCCCGAGGCGTGATTGCCATGTCAGGCAGAATAGTAGGCTTGGAGAAGTTCGCCAGTACACTCGGCAGTTCTCTCAACCGTGTAGCTGGCGCTGGCATGGTGGCTATGCTAGCCCTGATCGTAGCCGACATAATCTCAGCCAAGGCCTTTAAATGGCCTATCCCAGGAGGGATTGAGCTGGTTGGCTTTTTGGGGGTAGTGATAATTGCCTTCTCCATAGCCCATACCCAGGTTCTGCATGGACATATTGAGGTAGAGTTTCTGACAACGCGCCTTTCCAAAAAAGCCCAGAAGGTTATAGCTTGTATAACCTACCTTTTTGGGATGGTCCTGTTTGCTGTGCTTGCCTGGAGCAGCTTCAACTATGCGCATAGCCTCCAGGTCGGCGGTGAAGTCTCCATGACACAGGAAATACCCTTCTATCCCTTTATCTACGCTATGGCTTTCTGTTCCATCTCAGTCTTTCTGGTATTACTGGTGCAGCTACTCAGGACAATAGTCAAGACGTGAGAAAATGGACCCAATCACAATTGGAATCATAGGCATCGTCGTTCTGGTTGCCATGTTTCTCCTCCGCATGCCAGTTGGCTTTGCCATGGCCTTTGTTGGCTTTATTGGTTTTTCTTGTCTGGTTTCGCCAGAGGCAGGGTTCAGCATTCTCCCCCGGGATGTCTTCCACACTTTCTCCTCCTATTCTCTCACCGTTATCCCTATGTTCGTCTTCATGGGCTCTATAGCTTCCGCCTCGGGGATGAGCCAGAGGCTCTATGATGCCAGTTATTCACTGCTAGGGAGGTTACGCGGTGGTTTAGCCATGGCTACTGTTGCTGGCTGTGCCGGCTTTGCTGCCATATGCGGGTCAACCAACGCCACTGCCGCTGCCATGGGCAAGGTCGCCCTGCCTGAGATGAAGAGATATAACTACGCTGATTCATTAGCCACGGGCACCGTCGCTGCTGCAGGTAGCTTAGGTATACTTATTCCCCCCAGCACCATCTTCATTATCTACGGGATAATGACCGGGCAGTCCATAGGCAAGCTCTTCATAGCAGGTGTCTTCCCCGGCTTGATCCTCGCCACGTTTTTCATCATAGTGATAACAATCCTTTGTTGGCGCAACCCTAACCTTGCTCCGGCAGGTGCAGCAACAAGCTGGAAGGAGAAACTGGCCGGGCTTGTCGGCGTTATCGAGACACTGGCTCTATTTGCCCTGGTGATAATGGGGCTCTTTTTCGGCTGGTTTAGTCCAACACAGGCTGGCGGTGCCGGTGCTGCCGGCGCCTTGCTCATCGGCCTAGCCACGCGACAGTTGACCTGGCAAGGGTTCCTCAGCGCAATTAAGGATTCCCTGCGGATAACCTGTATGGTCATGGTCATCGTCGCTGGGGCTACGGTCTTCGGGCATTTCATAGCCGTGACCAAGATACCTCTCGTTTTGGCAGATTGGGTAGCCGGGCTTCCCCTTCCCTCCGTGGCTATTATGGGAATCATAGTTCTCATCTACATCCTGGGTGGCTGCTTCATGGATGCCCTGGCCTTGATTACCCTTACTATACCCATCTTATACCCGGTGGTCCTGGCTCTGAGCTTTGACCCAATATGGTTCGGTGTTATAATTGTGCTGGTAACCGAGATGGGAGTTATTACACCACCGGTAGGGGTGAATGTATATGTCATCAAGGGGATTGCGGGAGATATCCCCATGGAGGCTATTTTCAAGGGAATACTTCCCTTCCTCGCAGCACTGATAGTTACCGTTGGCATACTGATGGGCTTTCCCAAGATTGCCACTTTTCTGCCCAGCTTAACCTCATATTAGGCGGTCTCGCAACTTGTGAAGGAGATGAGCTGATAAATGACTACCATATCAGAGATGTTGACCAGAAATGCCTCCTTATATCCCGATGATGTAGCAATTATTGAACTACGACCCAGTGAGGGTATCAGGAAAGAAATCACCTGGAAGGAGTTCGATGATCAGGCCAACAGAGTAGCCAATGCCCTTATAGATATAGGCATCAGGAAACATGATAGAGTCATACAGTGGATGATGAATTCCATAAACTGGCTTGAGGCTTACTTCGGCATCATCAGAACTGGAGCCTGGGCAGTGCCTCTCAACTTCAGGTTCACCAGTAGCGACTTGAAATACTGCGCTGACATAGCTGAAGCCAGAGCAATAATTCTAGGAGAGGCGTTCATCGAAAGAGTTAATGACATCCGCTCCCAGTTGCCTACCGTGAGTGACTATATCCTCGCTGGTCCAAGCCCACCCGAAGACATGCTGAGCTTCGAACATATAGTAAGCAACTCTGCGCCTCAACGCCCAAACATAGAACTGGGTGATGAAGATGGATGCGGTCTCTACTTTAGTTCAGGGACGACGGGAGATCCTAAGCCAATACTTCTCACTCACCAAAATATGGTATGCGCTGCTATAACCGAGCAAGCTCACCACTATCAAAAGCATGAGGACAACTTTCTTATCCTGCCACCTTTATATCACGCAGGAGCCAAAATGCACTGGTTTGGCAACCTAATCGTAGGCGCTCGCTCCACCATCTTAAGAGACATCAGCCCTCTGGATATATTCGAAGCCGTTCACAAAGAGAGAGCAACAATAGTATGGCTACTGGTTCCCTGGGTTCATGACATCTTGGTGCAGATCGACAACGGTGAACTAAGAAAGGAAGACTACGACCTGAGCTGCTGGCGTCTTATGCATATTGGGGCCCAGCCTGTACCACCCTCACTGGTAAAGCACTGGAAGGAATACTTCCCTAATATGCAGTATGACACGAACTATGGACTAAGCGAGGCCACAGGACCAGGCTGCGTTCACTTGGGCATAGAAAATGAACACAAAGTGGGAGCCATTGGGAAAGCTGGTTGCAACTGGGAGACTCGTATCGTCAATGATGATGGGGAAGACGTGCCTCAAGGAGCACTGGGCGAATTGCTTGTCAAAGGCGGCGGTGTGATGAAGGAGTATTACAAGAATCCAAAAGAGACGGCCAAAGTAAGAAAAGATGGCTGGCTCTATACAGGCGATATTGCCAGGATGGATAGCCAGGGTTTTATATACCTCGTTGATAGGAAAAAAGATGTTGTCATTACCGGCGGTGAGAATATCTATCCAGTAGAAGTGGAAGAGGTATTGCACCGTCATCCCAAAATATATGACGTAGCCATAATCGGAATCCCAGATGCGAGGCTAGGTGAAGTAGCAATAGCTATAATTGACCCCAAACCCGGTGAGACACTAGATAAGGCAGAGATAAATTCATTCTGCGAACAGAACATGCCCCTATACAAGAGGCCCAGGCGTATTATATTCGACAAGGTGCCGCGGAATCCCACGGGTAAGATAGATAAGCCAAAACTGAGACAAAAATATAGCTAGCAATGGCTCAAGTCAATAAAAACCGCCGGCAAAGACTAAATACCAGGCGAGAAATCCTGCGCAATCCCGTAAGCCTTCGGTTGTCACTCTAACATAGGTCAAACTTCTGGGCCGCTCTTCTGAGACCAACTAGAGAACCTTCCAACGTCCTATCTTCAACGCAGTATGACACCCGAAAATAACCTGGCAATCCAAAGCCACGACCAGGCACAGTCAACACATTCCACTGCCCTAGCTCTTTTACAAAAGCAACGTCATCCCTCAGAGGGGACTCAGGAAACATGTAAAAAGCTCCCTGAGGTTTCACCACTGAGTAGCCCATCTCGGTAAGATGACTATATAAGAAATCCCTCTTCTTTTGATATTCAGCTGCCGAGACACTCACGTTCTGCAAGCTGCGCACTACTCGCTGCATTAGAGCCGGTGCGTTTACATATCCTAACACTCGGTTGCAAAACACGAGGGCATCTATCAAATCCTCCCTCTGGCTGCACTCAGGATGTACAGCAATGTAGCCGATTCGCTCGCCAGGCAAAGCCAAATCTTTAGAGTGAGAAGTGGCAACTATACTATGGCGGTGGTGAGGAAAAATTGGGGGGTATCTCAGCTCATCATATATGATTTTGCGGTACGCCTCATCGCTGATAAGAAAAACCTGTATCCCGTATTGAGCCCCTTTTTTCTGTAGTAAATCTCCAAGCTGATGAACAAAGCCCTCACCATAGACAACCCCAGTTGGGTTGTTGGGAGAATTGATAATTACCCCCCTGGTCTTAGGCGTAATACCAGCTTCCAGAATATCGAGCTTTGGTATAAACTGCCCATCTGTGGGCAAAACCTTGGTAACCCCACCATGGTTGTCTATATAATTGCCATATTCCGCGAAGTAAGGGGCAAATATAATGACCTCGTCTCCAGGATTAAGTATTGCCTTCAGCACCACATTCAATGCCCCCGCGGCACCACAAGTCATGACAATGTCATTCATACTGAATTTGACGCCAGTCTCCAGCGATAGCTGTTCTGCCACGGCAGCCCTTGTTTCAGGATAACCTGCATTCTCCATGTATCTATGCATTCCTGGCAAAGGATTCCCCATCAACCTCTCCAATTCTCGCTTAAACTCAAGTGGAGGTTCCATAACAGGATTGCCCAGGGTAAGGTCAAAGACATTCTCCTCACCATATCGCTGCTTGAGAATGGCCCCCTCCTCAAACATCCTCCTGATCCACGACCCCTCCGCCATACGTCTTCGGACATTATCCGAGATTGACATCTGAGGCTTCCTTTCTTCCTAGTTCAAAGGCGGCAAAGTTGACCTTCAGAATCTTTGACGGTATACGCTGAGACATGCACTCATTCCAGATATGGACATCAATGGACAGCAGAAGTGAGGTACATCCCAACATGATTACATTAAGAACCCTGATATCGCCCAGCTCTATAGCCTTGCGGGTCCCCTCGACAAAATAGATGCGCTCTGTCCGCTGCTTCAGCATGTCCCTTATCTCTTCATCATCGGGGTAGCGATGAGTTCCCAGGCTGACTGACAAAGGAGGCATGGCGTGATTATTGATGATAGCCACCCCCCCAGGTCGAAGGTAGCGGCCCCACCTAGCTGCCTCCAGCTTCTCGAAGGCAATCATTATGTCAGCCTCCCCTTCACTAATCAAGGGAGACCAGACCTGCTCAGCTATCCGCACATGACTCACTACACTACCCCCACGCTGTGCCATGCCCAGTGTATCAGTCTTCTTGATATCGTATCCCGCGGCAAGGGCTGCCTCACCCAATATGTCACTGGCCAGAATAGTTCCCTGGCCACCCACACCCACCATAAGTATATCTTGCTTCTTCACTTTGCTTTACCACCTGCAAGACTAGACAGCGGGCCTATCGCTCGGTCCGGGCAGAGCTGCTGACAAATAGCACAGGCATCCCCCACACATAAAGTAGCATCTATGTAAACCTCCTCACCATCCTTTTGAATGGCTGGACATCCGATCTTGAGACAGGTCCCACATCGGTCGCATTTCTCGGCATCAACAGCCATGGGCTCGGAGTGTTTCCGCACGTGCACCGGACAAGCGCCACGCACTATGATGACAGACATATCCGGGTTATCTATGCATCTCCTAACAGCAGTTCTCAGAGCTTTCACATTAAAGGCATCCACCACCCTAACATCCTCAACCCCAACACCCCGAACCAACCGTTCCAATTCTACCACCTTGGTCTCTTTGCCCTGCGCCGAGATGCCTGTCCCCGGGTGGTCCTGATGGCCCGTCATAGCAGTGGTGCCATTGTCCAGAATTATAATCGTTATCCCTGCCTTGTTATACACACCATCCACTACGCCGGTGATGCCAGAATGGAGAAATGTGGAATCGCCGATAACAGCAATAACCTTGCTCGCAACGCCCGCCTTCTCCATACCCAATGCCTGACCAATGCTGGCACCCATGCAAGCAGTGGTATCCATAGCACAAAGCGGAGGATAGGTAGCCAGAGTATAACAACCAATATCTCCAGTGATAATCAGCTTCAGTTCCTTTTCCGACTTTCCTTCGGAATCCAGCAATTTAGAACGCTGTCCCATAGTACTGAGCACAAAGAATATGCCCGTATGCGGGCAACCCGGGCACAGGGTAGGAGGACGCCCGGGTAAATCTGAAACAGCGTCTTTTACCTGCACAGGTGACAGCGAAGGCTCAGGCAACAACGCGGCACGGTATCCGCCCTCCTCAATAATACATTGATTCAACTCGCCCACGCTGGGGATAAACTCCTTGCCGCTGACCTCTATTCCCATGGTCCGGATATTCTCCTGAAGAAACGGGGTGAGTTCCTCTACCACTATCAGCCTGTCCACCTCCGAGGCGAACTGGCGTAGCAAATTCTGGGGAAGGGGATAAGTCATGCCCAGCTTGAGAAAGGAAGCATCCGGGAAGACCTCCCTGGCATACTGGTAAGCGACCCCGCTGGTCACTACCCCGAGATGACGCTTCCCCCATAGTATCCTGTTAAGGGGAAAGGATTCAGTATAAGCTGCTAGTTTGACAAGACGATCCTCCATCAAAGGAGCTCTAAGCCGGGCATAGACAGGCAGCATTACATACTTCTCCAAATCGTGTCGGAAACCACGCCCTCGGGCACCCGTCGCCCTGGTCCGAGTCACCTCAACGACCGACTTGGAATGGGAAATGCGGGTGGTCGTGCGCAGCAGCACTGGGGTGTCGAATTCTTCGCTCATGTCAAAGGCATAGGCCATGAAGTCATAGGCTTCCTGGCTATCGCTGGGCTCCAGCATGGGTACCTTAGCGAATTTGGCATAGTGGCGGTTGTCCTGCTCATTCTGGGTACTATGTATTCCAGGGTCATCAGCTGATATCACCACCATTCCAGCATTGACCCCGGTTATCGCCGCAGCCATGAAAGGGTCGCTGGCCACGTTCAAGCCCACCTGCTTCATTGATACCAGCGCGCGGACACCGGCATAGGCTGCCCCCAGCCCCAACTCCATAGCCACTTTCTCATTCGTTGACCATTCAGCGTAGATGTCGTCAAATTTAGCCATCGCCTCCAGTATCTCTGTGCTTGGTGTCCCAGGATAAGCAGCGGCTACCATTACCCCAGCGTGATAGGCCCCCAAAGCTAAGGCTTCGTTGCCGGATAATAGTCTCTTTATCTTCTCCACAGTTAACCAGAAATGGAGCCAGCGGTCGGATTCGAACCGACGACCGGCGGTTTACGAAACCGCTGCTCTACCCCTGAGCTACACTGGCATAGGAGTAGTATATCCGAAACCAATAACAGTGACAAACGATATGAGTTGAAGGCTCAAAGCTACTCAAGTAGGCAAGCCAACTATTTCCCGAACCACGAAATCCAGCGTCTTAAATCGCTTGTGAATACTAGAAGACACGGGAGAAGTTACAGCGCAAACCTTGACGACATGGTGCTGCTTTGGTGAAGAACCGTTGGTATGGTTCGAGTTGACGATGAAGCTCTAGGCTAGCCCCTTAGACTCGGAGGAAATGATTCCAAAAACTCAATTTCATGTAGACATTGTGGGCATATGATAACTTGGCCAGATTGCAAAGCGGAATGTAGATTAAATCCTATGGCACAAGTGGGGCAGTGAATACCTAGGCTTTCCTGATTTGCTCTAAATGAAAACCTCTGACCCCGTTGATAGCAGCCAAGTATAAATTCCATGTATTCCATTGCATCTGGTGGCTCTAAGCCGTCAGGCTTATAATTATTGAAATATGGTACTGGGAAATTGATTCCTACCGAATCGCAAACAACCCAAACATCGATATTGCGCTGATGAGCTATGCCAACCTCGTATGAAATCCAGTTCTGTGTGAACCTCCAATCAGGATTATACGGAGATGCTTGCTGCTCGACTAACTGCTTTCCGACAAGTAAGAACAACGCTCTAGACTTGCCCAATTGCTCCTTTATAGTTCGCCAAGATGGCTTTTCAATGTAGGCAAACTCTGAGCGGAATCGTCTAATGCCTACATTCGCACAAATATTATCAAACCTGTCGCAGAAAGCACTATCGAGTTTTGTATGCGACAAGAAGACACAGTAACCAGCTTGCATTTCCTTTACATCTAGTACGTGTAGGCCAACACGTATCTTAAATAAAATTGTAACATAACTTAGCACATCTTCTATTTTGGGATAAGCTAGGGGTATAATTGATTTAAGGGACGGAAGCAATAGAGGGGGTTAATCGTCGTGGCAATAAAACCAAAGTCCATTAAGTTGCTTGATTTTAAGGAAGAGTTATGTGGCTCAAGAAGCAGCGAGATGGAGTAGCCCAGCCAGCAGGTTCACAGATGACGAGCACTGGCCAACTCGGCTTTCCGTTCAATCGAAGAGACCTCACAACAGAAGATTTGGTTTGGATGGCTGGCTTCTTTGATGGCGAGGGGCATATTGATATTGCTAAGTATAAAACTAATCCATACGGCATCTTGGTAGCTAGTGTAACCAATATGAAACGGGACGGAGTAACACCTTTCCTTATTTTTGGTGGCAGAATCTTCATAGCGACTAAGAAGCAGAATATCTGGCGATGGCAAGCCTACAGTGAAGATGCCAAGACGCTCTTAGAAGCGCTTCTACCTTACCTCAGGTTAAAAAGGGACATTGCTAATGTAGCTATAACTTTTCAAAACACTCTAGGGCAATATGGCACAATGCGAATAACTCCAACCTTGATGCGGAAAAGAGATGCTTTAATTGAACGCTTTAGAGAGCTTCAGCCAGCTAGAAGGCGCATGAGCAAAGGAAGGCAAGACATAGCAAAGGTCGAGATAAAAGGGAAGAACCCCGATGCATATGACAAGTAGCCCACCCAGCGGATTTGAAAAATAGCGAATAGGAGGAGCAGCTATGAAGAAAGGATTACAAAAGTGGGGCGAGTTTTGTGCTATGGTCTTTGTGTGGATATTTGGCATGCTAACGGCAATCTTGACTGTTGTTGGCACTCTGCCAGCACTATCTGAGAGGTCTTCTCTAACACTATTGATTTCCTTGATTATTTTCCTTGTCGCAGCGACAGTAGTATTTGTTTTTGAGGGAGTACGTAGGTGGGGCGAGTCGAAGAGATAGACCAGCCAGCTAATTTGGGGAAGGTTCTGCTGTTGCACACCTTACACAATAGAGTTGAAGGAGGTGAGTAATGTGGAAATTTGATGAAAAAGATGTAAAGCGTCTAGATGAAATGCTATCTAAATTCGCAGCTTACAAGAAGGGAAGTGGTTTACCTGACTATTCCCCGAATTATGTGGCATACTTCCCAGTGGCGGCATTAGCTCTTTTGAAATCACAGCGGAGCATTACAAGATTAACTAAGGCGTTAGTTGGCCTCACAGTACTCTTGGCTATTATCGCTGGTTTTAGCATAGCGGGCAGTTTGGGTTAACTCGTCAATAACCACAAAAGAGCCGAATACCTTCTCAAAAAGCATTCTTTAGTCTGCTATTGACCTATAGAGTTTAAGACTATCCTCGAATCTCACCGACGTCGTGTATCGTTCTACCATAGCTATTGATGACCATCGCCCTAGTTGTTTGATATGAAGACTATCCATACCCTTTTTAGCCAAGATGCTAGCGAATGTGCGTCTAAATACGTGTGCGGTAAACTTAATACCCAGATGAACTATATGGGCTCAATATAATCCGACATTTCCACCATGAATGTATCCCTAAGTTCGCCCATTCTTACTTCGTAGATTCCCGGCTTGAGATTAGCTAAAGTGGCATTTGCTTTTTCTGTCGCCCCAGGGGCTACGATTACCTCTTCTGAGACCAAGACTTCGTCTCTCAGCTTAACTTCCAGTTTCTCGGCACCAGTGGTCCCCCCACCGTTAGTCACCTCAGCCGTAATACTAACATGTCCCCCCTCCTTAGCTCGCCGCGGGTCGATATTAATAGCGTTAACACTAAGTTTGGCCGGAGAAATAAAAAATGTCCCTTCTAGGCCATCAACCTCTACTTTATATTCGCCGGCAGCATTCTCAGCCACAGCAAAAGTCGCCAGTTCAGTTTGCCCCGGGGCTAAGTCCATGTCCAGCTTGCATACTTCCACACCATCTATTCTTAATCCCGCCTTATAAACGCCACGGCTATTGCCAACATTGGTCACTCTGAAGGAAATGCTCACCGTCTCCCCTTCTCTGGCTTCAACGGGACTAATCGTAAAATCACCCAGCTCGAAAGTGGCTTCTGCCACTACCGTACTTACTACCTGCTTAACGGGCGGCTCATCCACCTTAACTGGCCCAACACCTTCGCCACGCTTCGTCCGCCTCATAACCACAAGGGCAAGCGCCAAAATAGCTGCGCCTATGCCCAAGCCTATCAGTATTGCTATTCCGAGTTCGGAGCTCATTTTCCACAAAGCACGCTATAGTCGCTCCAAACAAAGCAAGCTCTGTTGGCAAACCACAGCTTTTCCATTACATCTTTATAGTTTATAACAGGTATTATAAAGCAACAAAAGTATGCCTTCAACAAAAAGAGCAGGTTCGGCATCCTCATACTCATCTCTAGTTAAGAGTCCTACTAGACCATGCACCGAACTCCTACTTTATGGAAGACTTTTACTCTTCCTCCACAATCAGGCGAGGTGATATTTGAACCACCTGTTAAGCAAAATAAACCCCGCCATACGAGCTGGATAACTCCTTCTTCCCACTTTCGAATGAGAGGGGACTTTTCCAGATGTTGCCTTTCAAGGCCCGACCCATTCTTATCTGCCATACCGGATTTCCCACTCTTTCAGCTCAGTCTTATAGTCCTTAAGCAGCCCTACGTACCCGGCAACAGCTCCTTTTATCCACTCTACACCATCATCCCCAAGCTCCCTCACTATCTTAGCCGGGGCACCCATAACCACTGACCTTGGTGGAATCTTCATATCTACTGTGAGTATGGAACCCGCAGCAATTAGCGAATCCTCACCTATCTCTACGCCACGTAAGATTACAGAATTTGTCCCGATAAACACGCCCTTCTTGATAGCCCCTCCATGTACTTTGGCACCGTATCCTATTATCGAATCCCCTTCTAATGTTATTGGGTCCTGTATTACAGG
Organism: uncultured Dehalococcoidales bacterium; assembly: GCA_964638975.1. Classification (GTDB taxonomy): domain Bacteria; phylum Chloroflexota; class Dehalococcoidia; order GIF9; family AB-539-J10; genus RBG-13-51-36. The sequence continues at coordinate 41,995 of CAZXAJ010000010.1, read as the reverse complement.
GTGTAGAACAGAATTTTCCAGAATATATACGTTCTCACCTATGTAAACCTGGTTGAAATCGCCTCTCAAAACTGCATTTGCCAGAACCAAAACGTTGCTGCTAATCACAACATCGCCAATCAATGTGGCGCTATTAATAACAAACGCGTTGGCATCTATCTTTGGTTTTTTGCCTTTGAACTCTATTATGGGCATGCTTTAAGAAATTATAACCGATAACCCCTTAGTATGAAATAACATTTTACTGGAGCGCTTTGTTTTTGAACAAAATTACTCTGGCGGCTACCAAAGCTAATAGACCCGAAATTAGAAGAGCTTTTCTGCCGTCGGGCATGGGACCCCAAAAGCCTCGCCAGAAGTAGTCCATCGCCTCTCTCAGCTTAATCTCAGGAAACTGGAACCAACTTTCACCTGTTTCAGGGTCTTGCTGGTAAAAGTTGACCTTAGCATTCTCAATCGAGGTCTCATCTTTATCCTCGTAGTCCACCCACATATGTATGGGAGATAAATTAACTTGATAGGGGATATTTCTTGCTTCAAAAATAGAAGCTAATACCAAAGCCCGTGCTTTGCAATCCCCTTTTCCTTTCTGCAACACCTCCTTAATCGTAGGGAAATACCAGGGCACGCCGTAAAGCTCCCAATCATAGTGATAGGGTATTCTAGCCAAGACCATTTCCTCGATAGCTGCAGGGGCAGAAGGAAAATCATTAAGCATAAATTCAACAGCACCAGGTTCAACATCGAGGTTAAAAACCCTCTGAACGCTGATAATTAACTTCAGAGGATTGGGATATAACACGAACAGAATCCACAGTATCAAGAATAGGGGAAAATAGCTCCGAAAAACTCTCCTAAGAGGATGCCCTCTGACATCAAAGTCATCTAAGGTAGCCGTAATCTCACCCGACCTACTGGTAGTATTTTCTACTGACATATGACAAAACCTTTTAATGTGGTGTGGGAGAATCTAGGCATAAAATAATACTGAGCCACGAGAATGTCTGTTCCCTACTTCCTACTTCGCTTCTCGCCCTCTATCTTCCGCAGAGTCTTTTCGTCGAGGCCGAAGTGGTGGGCTATTTCGTGGCGTACTACTTCCTCTATTTTCGCTTCAATTTCTTCATCAAAGCGACATTGTGCCTCTATAGGCCTTTGAAAGATACTTATCTTGTCAGGCAAAACCATTCCATACCCCCGGCCTCGCCTGGTTTGAGGCACACCATGATAAAGGCCAAGTAATTGGTTGGGATGGCTGAGTTTAGCCTGTCCCAGTTGCCTTGGTGTGGGCCAATCTTCCACCACGACATCAACATTTTCCAGTTTGTGTTGAAACTCCGGTGGCAAATTATCGACCGCCCTCGCTACGAGAGCCTCAAATCTATCCCTCTGCATTTCTACAAATCACCGACATTACCAGCAAGTGTAATACACCCACCATAATTCTACCATGTGAGGCTCCTGGTAGATAAGCAAATAGCAAGCAATGGTATCACTAAAACCTGGCCTGTCATATTTGTTAAGCTGTGTGTGGCATAACAGCTACTTTTTGCTCACGAGAGATGAGATAATTATAGTAGTTTAGCCCATGTTATCCCATGTCAAGTTAAGATTTCTTGACGGAGGCTTGCTAAATGGGATAGGCTATTAGTTTAAGTTTGAAAAGGAGATAGGTTAAATTGCAATGCCGTGGCATCAGAGGTGCTATTACGGTTCCAGCAAATGATAAAGAGAGCATCATAGCTGCAACCAAGAAGCTGCTTAAGGAAATAGCACAGGCTAACAAGATTGAACACAAGGACATCGCTGCTATTTTCTTCACCACCACGTCTGACCTAAATGCTGAGTTTCCTGCCGCAGCAACACGGGAGCTAGGATGGCCACCCAACCTCGCTTTGCTCTGCGGACATGAAATAACTGTCCCCAATGATCTGCCCCGCTGTCTGCGAATTCTGATGCTCGTAAACACTGAAAAGGGGCCTGAGGAAATCGCCCATGTTTATTTAGGAGAAGCGGCAGGGCTGAAGAACAAAGCATCACAGCCTATCGGAGGTAACTCATGATTGTAGTCATGAAAGTCGGCGCCAGCCAAGACGAAATCAGCCGAGTAAGGAAACGAATCGAAGGTGCTGGCCTGAAAGCACATATATCACAGGGTACCGAACATACCGTTATCGGTGCGCTGGGGCGAGTTTTTCCTGAACTTCGCGATTCATTGGAATTGCTTCCTGGGGTAGACCAGGTCATACCCGTAAGCAAACCCTACAAACTTGCCAGCCGGGAGTTCCATCCTCAAGACACCGTTTTCGAACTAAATGACGTGGCTATCGGTGGCAACGAAATAGTCGTCATGGCTGGACCCTGCGCTATAGAAAGCGAAGACCAGCTTTTGGCCACTGCCCAAGCAGTCAAAGCAGCTGGTGCCACTGTGCTGCGTGGCGGCGCCTTTAAACCACGCACCTCACCCTATCAATTTCGAGGATTGGGCGAAAGCGGACTAAAAATGCTGGCAAAGGTGAGAGAGGAAACTCAAATGCCAGTAATTACCGAGGTCATGTCTCCAAACGATGTCGATTTAGTAGCCAAATATGTCGATATACTGCAAATTGGAGCTAGAAATATGCAGAACTTTATTTTGCTCGATGAGGTGGGGAGAATAGACAAGCCAGTGTTGCTCAAACGTGGTTTGTCATCTAGCATCCAGGAATGGTTATTGGCCGCGGAATATATTCTGGCCCAGGGGAATGAGCAAGTTATTCTTTGTGAACGGGGTATCAGGACCTTTGAAAGTTATACCCGTAATACTATGGACCTCAGCGCTATACCAATTATCGAAAAGGTCAGCCATTTGCCCATTTTCGCCGACCCCAGTCACGCTACAGGTAAATGGTATCTAGTCCCCCCACTGGCACTGGCAGCAGTAGCTGCCGGTGCAGACGGACTTATAATAGAGGTCCATCCTAACCCTGACTTGGCGCTGGCAGATGGGCCTCAATCACTTACCTTTGAAAACTTCCGCCTCCTTATGTCCCAATTACTGCCTATAGCCAAGGCTATGAATAGAAAAATAGCTACTCCAAGTGCGAGGATCAAAGCCTGAGAGCATGGAAATCGAACAAGAACTGGCTAATCTGGTCCCTCAAAAGGACACAATCCTTACCATAGGCGTATTTGATGGCCTTCATGCGGGACATCGCTATCTTCTGGGAAAATTGGAGCAGCGCGCAGCAGAGAAAAATTTACTTAGCGCAGTAGTTACCTTTAACCCCCACCCCCAATCGGTACTACATCCGCAAAACGAGCTAGCTTCGCTAAGCGATGTGGAGACCAGAATCAAGTCCCTTAAAGAGCTGGGCATAAACATAGTCGCAGTGCTGTCTTTTACCCCAAAGGTAGCTCAGCTAAGTGCCCGAGACTTTATCTCCTTGCTTAAGAAACAGCTCAGGATGCAAGCTATTATTGTGGGACCTGACTTCGCTTTAGGACGGGGCCGAGAGGGCAACATTGACCTGCTCCGCTCACTCGGACGTGAGATGAAGTTCAGCGTGGAAGTTGTCCCCCCATTTACAATCAATGGCGAAGTAGTCAGCAGCACCCTCATCCGCCAAGCATTAGCTCAAGGCGATATGAGAAAGGTAGAAAGGTTAATGGGGCGCTATTTTCATCTGGCAGGCAGGGTCATCACCTCCGACAAGCGGGGCCGAGTTTTGGGATTTCCCACCGCTAACTTGGATATAAAACCACGACAAGCATTACCAAGCAATGGCATCTATGCTACTATCACACAGGTAGACGGCAAACAATTCCCCTCAGCAACTAATGTCGGCATTCGCCCCACCTTTGGGGAGGGGAGAACAATAGTGGAAACTCACCTGCTAAACTATGAAGGTGATTTATATGGCAAAGAGCTAAGGGTAAGATTTGTGCAAAAATTACGGGATGAGCAGCGCTTTCCCTCTTCCGAAGAGCTAAAGGCACAAATGGGAAAAGATATTCTAGAAGTAGAAGAAATCTTAGCCAAAGATTTGAAATGAGTAATAACAGGTTTACAAACATTTTAAAACGAGGAGTAGCAGAAATTATAAGAGAGTCTGAGCTAGCCAGGCTGCTGAACTCGGGAATAATTTTGAACCTAAAGCAAGGCTTTGACCCTAGTGCTCCTGACATCCACCTAGGACACGTGGTGGGCCTAAGAAAACTGCGTCAATTTCAAGAACTGGGGCATAAGGTCACTCTTATAGTCGGTGACTGGACAGCGCGAATTGGTGACCCAAGTGGTCAGTCAGCCACCCGCCCCATGCTTTCCCCCGCTGAAATAAAGACCAATGCTCAAACTTACATGGAGCAATTTTTTAAAGTGGTAGACAAGGATAAAACAGAGGTAAAATGGCAAAGCGAGTGGTTTTCCCAATTCACTTTGGATGACGTAATTAAACTTACCAGCAAATTTACCGTAGCCCAACTTCTAGCCAGAGAGGATTTCAATAAGAGGTATTCTTCTGGCAACCCCATATCTCTGACTGAAATGCTTTATCCTTTGCTTCAGGGCTATGATTCGGTAGCTATCAAGGCCGACGTTGAATTCGGTGGCATTGACCAGAAATTTAATTGCCTTGTGGGTAGAGATTTACAGCAGAGCATAGGGCAGACTCCCCAGCAAGTTTTCCTTGTTCCCCTCCTGATTGGCACTGATGGTAATCATAAGATGAGCAAGAGCTTAAATAACCACATCGGCGTCGCTGATCCTCCCCAGGAAATATACGGCAAGGTGATGTCTATACCCGACCTTCTTATCTTGGACTATTTTGAGCTGGTGACCGATGTTCCTGAAGAAGAAATCGCTGAGTTCAATGAGCAATTGAAAACCCACGCAGTCAACCCCATGAACCTTAAAAAACGATTGGCTCATGAAATTGTAAGACAGTTCCACGGTAAAGAAGCAGCTGACGCAGGAGAAGAACATTTTGTCACGGTATTTCAGAAAAGGGAGATACCTGAGGAAATACATACGGTCGAAATACGTACTGCCGCTGGCCTCAGCGCCAAGCTCGAAGTTGAGGTTCAGAGGGATATTACAAGGCTGCTATTAGAAGCTGGTCTGGTTAAAAGCCGCTCAGAAGCAAGACGTTTGCTGGCCCAAGGTGCCATTGAAGTCGATGGAGAGAAAGTCAGCACCGATAAAGTGACTTTGAATGATGGAAGCGTTATCAAAGTAGGCAAGCGCGGTTTCCTGAGAATGGTGGATAGTGCGAAAAGGAAGTGGGAAACCGCTAATTCATAAAAAGGAGTTGATAAAAATGCAGCTACGTGTTCCAGGACCAACACCTTGCCCGCCACAAGCCCTTGAAGCCATGGGGCGGCAAATGATAAACCATCGGGGGGGAGAATTTGGTGAAATCCTCAGGGCAACAACGGAGAAACTAAAACAAGCATTTCAGACTAAAGGAGATGTTTTTCTACTCACCGCTTCAGGCACTGGTGGCATGGAGGCAGCTATTGTCAATACTCTGTCGCCGGGCGATAGGGTTTTATCTATATCCAACGGATTCTTCGCCGAGCGATTTGGCGACATTGCCGAACAATATGGCGCTGAAGTAACCCGCCTTACTTTTGAATGGGGGAAAGCGGTTACCCCTGATGCAGTAGACAAGGCATTAAGGGCAGATGGCAACATCAAGGCGGTGCTGGCAACTCACAATGAAACATCCACAGGGATGACCAACAACCTTAATGAGATAAGCGCCGTGGTCAAGAAATTCGATAAACTTCTCTTAGTTGATGCTATCTCAAGCCTGGGCTGCATCAATTTACCTACCGATGACTGGCATTGCGATGTAGTGGTTACTGCTTCCCAAAAAGGATGGATGGTGCCTCCAGGGCTAGCCATGGTCAGTATAAGTGAAAAAGCCTGGCAGGCTCATGCTCAGGCTAAGATGCCACGCTATTACTGGGATTTTTCCAAAGCCAAAGATTATCTCCAGAAAGGGCAAACTCCCTGGACACCAGCTATTTCCATCTTCTATGCTCTAAATACCACTTTGGATTTAATGTTAAGCGAGGGACTGGACAATATATTCGCCCGGCATGCTAGAGTAGCTCAAATGGCTAGGAATGAAGCAAAGTCTTGGGGACTGTCTCTTTTCCCGGAGGCTAACTATGCCTCCAACACAGTGACCGCAATAAATGCTTCTGATAGCATTAATGTCCCCAAACTGATTCAAATACTCAGGGATGAGCATGAAGTGGTTATTGCCGGAGGACAGGGCAAACTATCAGGAAAAATCTTCCGCATTGGTCATCTTGGCATGGTGAATGAAAAAGACATGAAAATAGTATTGGAAGCACTGACTAAGACTTTGCCCAAAGCAAGGAAGTAAAGGACCCCTCAAAAAAGAAGATGAAAATTCTAGTTGCTGACCCGATAGCTGAAGAGGGTATACAATCCTTACGTAGCTATGCCCAAGTAGATATCAAGACCAAACTGGACCTTGGGCAGCTCAAGGCTATAATTGGCGATTACGACGCTTTGATTGTGCGCAGTCAAACTCAAGTAGGGGCAGAAGTCATTGAACTAGGGGAAAAACTCAAAGTGATCGGTCGGGCTGGAGTAGGCATAGATAATATCGACGTCGACGCCGCTACCAGAAAGGGCATTGTGGTAGTTAACGCCCCTACAGGCAATACCGTGGCTGCCGCAGAACATACCATCGCCCTCATGCTTGCCCTGGCACGTAACGTACCACAGGCAAATAGCCGCCTTAAATCAGGTAAATGGCAAAGAGAGGAAATGGTTGGCACCGAACTTAGAAATAAGACACTGGGCATTATCGGCATAGGTAACGTAGGCTCTGAAGTAGCCAAACGGGCCCAGGCCTTTGAAATGCGCGTCATCGCCCATGATCCGTTTGTCTCCAAAGACTATGCCCGCAATCTCAAGGTAGACCTGGTGTCCCTGGACCAGCTTCTTACAGAGGCTGATTTTATCACTCTCCACGTGCCGCTGACGGCAACAACCGAGAGATTCATTGGAAGCAAGGAGTTGGCAAAATTAAAGCCCACAGCCCGGATTATCAATTGTGCCCGGGGTGGATTGATTGATGAGAAAGCGCTGGTCAAAGCAATTGAGAATGGAAAGATAGCTGGCGCTGCCTTCGATGTCTTCGACAGCGAGCCCGTAACAGATAGCCCCCTATTCAAAGTAGACAGGATAATCGTTACCCCCCATCTGGGCGCTTCTACAATTGAAGCTCAGACTGGCATCGCTCAAGACATTGCCGAAGAAGTCCTGGCAGTGCTGCAAGGGCAATTCAGCAAATATGCCGTTAACGCTCCGCAAATACCCCCCGAACTGGTACCATTCATGAGGCTAGCTGCTACCGTCGGCAACCTTGCCAGTCAACTAATGGAGGGACAAATAAGCGCAACACACATCAAGTACAGCGGCGGAGTAAGCAACTACGATTGCGCCCCTATCAAGACAGCTCTCATCAGCGGGCTATTGCAACAGGCAAGCGAGGAAAAAATCAATCTGGTCAATGTCAGCTTTATCGCTGCTCAGCGTGGCTTGAAGGTCAGCGAAGAAAAAGAGATGGCCTGCCAAAACTATTCCAACCTGATCACCCTCGAAGTCAATAGCAATGTGGGAGCTACCACAATATCAGGCACAGTCAGAGATAACGAAAGCCATATTGTCCAGGTCGATGACTTTTGGATGGATATTGTGCCTGCAGGGGGTTATTTCCTTTTCTGCGACCACCTCGACCGACCTGGGCTTGTCGGCGCCATCGGTAACATAGCTGGTAAGGCCGATATTAATATCAGTTCCATGCACTTATCTCGACTCCAGCCCCGAGGAAAAGCGCTCATGATTCTGGCCCTCGACGAACCACTGGGTGAAGAGCAACTACAGGAGATACTCACCCTTCCTGGCATTTACACAGCTAAAGCAGTAAAGCTATAGCTCCACTCAAGAATCCCCTTCTCAAAGGAAGAGGGCTATCATTGCCAATGAAGCGAAGCAATCTCATCTTGATTTGTCTTCCCCCTTCAAGGGAGAGGAGATTACTGGTCACGCCAGAGGGTTAATAATCAGACCAGCGGGAAGCTTGGGATAAAAATAAGTCGATTTGCTGGGCATCTTATCCTGGGCATCAGCAACAGCCTTGACCACCTCTGGCTGGGGAGGATTTGCCAGAAAGGCTAATTGATATTTCCCTTCCTCTATCTGCTGGTAGGCTTCTTTCCAATCTACAGTATAAGCGACATCTTCTTTCGAAGTAAACCCCAAGATGTTATCCCAAATAATATGATTGAGAATACTAATGCTAAAGTCCCTATAAGCTTGGGACCTGTGACCGGGCATCAGGGCTTGAAGGGAGACATCTTGACGCTTCTTTAGCACCGCTAAAAAGCCAGGCAGCAAACCCAGGACTCCTAAACAGCTATCAGCCGACAGTTGATAGCTATCAGCCTTTGCGGAAACAGGCTCGAGGGCAAAGAAGTTTCTAAGTTGGTCTCCTAGCCCCGCTAAAACCGAAGGCGCTATACCACGCACCAGCCTGTGGAGAGGTAGAATAACCAGCCCAGGGTCGGAAAAGTCAACTAACTCCATCATTACAAAATTGAAGGCTTCCGCGCCAGTTACAGATTGATGTTGTGCTCTTTCCCATTGATAAGCCAGCGCTGTCTCGTAGCGGTGATGGCCATCGGCAATATAGAGAGGCTGAGAGGATAGAAACTGACTTAGCTGCAGCTTGGTTTCCGGGTCAGTTATCGCCCAGACAACGTGACCTTCCCCACCCCGACCCTCTCCCATAGAGGGAGGAGAACCTGCTATCTGGATTATGGGTTCACCTCGCGCAACTTCGGATAATTTCAGGTAAACTTTTGGCTCAGAACCCTGGTAAAGAGAAAGCAACGGGCTAAAGTTAGCCCGACAGGCTCGCATCAACTGCAAGCGGTCGCTTTTAGCTTTGGGCAATGTTTCTTCGTGAGGATATATACCGCTGCCCCAAGGTTGCAGCCTAATGCGAGCTATCAGCCCACGCCTCACTCTTTTTTCGCCTGAATACTCAAAATGATGGTCATGCAAATAGAAGCCTGGTGTATCATCAAGCCGAAGGACTCCCTTCTTTAGCCATTGCTGAAAGGTAGTAGCTGCTTTCCCATAGCTATCATCTGCCGGCTCTGGGCCCTCAGCGGGGGACTCCAGGCGAATAGCGTTGTAATCGCTCTTTTCTTGGTAAAGCTTCCGTTGCTCGGGGGCGATAACGTCATAGGGAGGACAAATAATCCGAGCTAAACCGCCAACTATTCCCTGGTTATAGCGTATGCCTCGAAATGGAGAGACTTCCATCATCTTGAGAAAACCGAAAGTTAAAATTCAAAAGCAAAAATGACAACCCAGAAACAAGCCTTTTGTTTTTGGTTTTTGCATTTCACCTATAACTTGTTAAGTCCCTCACGCCAGGCTCTTTCCGCCTTGGCCAGAGGTAAATCAATATAATCATCCACCACTAAGCGCTTTCCACCAAGCTTCCCCAGAAAAGTCAATGGCACCTGCCATCTCCTGGCTATTTTATTCAATTTAACTGCCGAATCGCCTGATATTGACACTACGATCCGTGATTGATGCTCTCCAAATAAAGCAGAATCCAGTCTTGCCCTGACCTTCCAGCCTTCGCCCCTGAAGCCAATATCGCCCATAATGCAACTTTCGGCAATGGCTACTGCTAACCCGCCTTCGGCACAATCATGGGCTGACTTGAGCAGCCCCTGCTTTATAGCCCCTAGACAACAACGCTGCACCCTCCTCTCCATATCCAAATCAATAACAGGTTTCCCCTTCACCAGGCCACGTATTAATTCCAGATATTCGCTACCGGCAAGACCGTTATAGCCTCCAGCCGAGAGCTGAGAATTGCTGGTTAAGGAATAGGGCCCACCCAGCAGAAATACCAAATCACCTTCGTTCTTAAAAGACATAGTGCAGTGTCTGTCTATATCTTCCACAATACCCAGCATACCTACCACTGGAGTGGGATAGATGGCTTCCCCTTTGGTCTCGTTATAAAGGCTAACATTCCCACTTATTACGGGAACTTTCAGCTCCCGGCAAGCTCGTGCCATACCCTTAATGCATTCCTTTAGCTGGTAATAGACTTCAGCTCTTTCAGGATTGCCAAAGTTAAGGCAGTCGGTAATAGCTAAAGGCTCAGCCCCGCTACAGACTAAATTCCGAGCAGCTTCAGCCACAGCAACCACCCCACCCACAAATGGGTCAACATAACAGTATCGCCCATTGCCATCGGCAGTTAAGGAAATACCTTTCCTGGTCCCCTTGATACGTAAAACAGCAGCATCACTACCAGGAAGTACAACAGAATTATTCATTACCTGATGGTCATATTGGCGATAAATGCTCTCCTTGCTGGCAATATTAGGAGAGGCCAATAAACGGAGCAGAACAGAATTGCAGCGGCTGGGCTTAATATCAGGGATAGTGTTCACAGCGAAGGATTGAAGCTCCTCAAGCCATGCTGGCTTCTTAGTCCGCTGGCGATAAAGGGGTGGAGAAACCAGCAAATCCACCGGAATCTCAGCGACAACTTTTTCTCCTTCTTTAACCACGGCTAAGCCGCCACTGGTAACCTGACCAATGATATCGGAGTGCAGTTCCCAGCGGTCAAGCAGAGCCTTCACTTTTCCCTCACAACCCCTTCTCACAATCAGCAGCATCCTTTCCTGTGATTCCGAGAGCATTACCTCGTAAGGGGTCATATTTTCCTCGCGGCGAGGCACTTCACCAACATCTATCTCCACTCCTACCCCACCCCTGGCCACAGACTCCACCACAGCACTTGTCAACCCGGCAGCTCCCAAATCCTGCATGCCCACAACCCAGTCAGTCTGAGCTAGCTCAAGACAGGCCTCTATAAGCAGCTTCTCCAGGAAAGGATTGCCTACCTGAACTGTTGACCTCAGCTCTTGCTCATCCTCAAAAGTACGCGAAGCCAGGCCGGAAGCGCCATAAATCCCATCACGCCCGGTGTCAGCTCCCACCAGCATTAACAAGTTACCCTCACCACCAGCTCTGGCCCTGACCAGTCTATTTTTCTCGCCAATACCTAAACAGAAGGCATTGACTAAGGGGTTAGCCGAGTAACAAGGAGCAAAAAAGACCTCACCACCAACATCAGGTATCCCCAGGCAATTCCCATACCCACCAATGCCACCAACAACCCCACTAAACAAATAGCGATTGTGCAAATCGGTTAACGGGCCAAAGCGAAGGGAGTTAAGCAAGGCTATAGGCCTAGCCCCCATGGTAAAGATATCACGCACGATACCCCCGACGCCGGTAGCTGCTCCTTGATAAGGCTCCACTGCCGATGGGTGGTTGTGAGATTCCATTTTCATCACCGCTACCTGTCCATCACCAATGTCTACCACGCCAGCATTTTCTTCCCCCGGATTAACCAAGACATGCTTGGCGCGGGAGGGCAGAAGCTTAAGCAAAGGTTTGGAATGTTTGTAGCCACAGTGCTCACTCCACAACGAGCCGAAGATCCCGAGCTCCACCTCGTTAGGCTCTCGCCCCAATTTCTGGACAATGAGCCCGTATTCCTTTTCGCTTAAAGCAACCTTATCCAGAGTTTCCTTGGAGATATTCAATAATCGACTCCCAAATTAGATTACCATCCGTGCTGCCCAGAAGAGGCTCGCAGGCTCGCTCGGGATGAGGCATCATGCCTAATACGTTGCCCTTACTGTTAACAATCCCAGCAATATTATGTAAAGAACCGTTGGGATTAGCCTCCTCGGTTATCTTGCCCAAAGGGGTGGAGTAGCGAAAAACAACTTGACCATTCCCTTCCAGCTCCTGCAAAGTAGCCTCATCGGCATAGTAGTTGCCTTCGTAATGGGAAATGGGAATTTTCAATACTTGACCCTTGGCACACTGGGAAGTAAAGAGGGAAAAATTTTCTTCAACCCTGAGATTGACCCACTGGCACCGATATTGTAGGTGAGTACTCGCCATCAACACTCCGGGCAGAAGTCCAGCCTCGCACAGAATCTGAAAACCATTGCAGATGCCGATAACCAGTCCACCATCGTGGGCAAATTGCTCCACTGCCGTCATAACCGGACAAAAACGAGCTATGGCCCCCACCCGAAGGTAATCACCGTAGGAAAAGCCCCCCGGAAGAATAACGCAGTCATATCCAGATAATTGAGTTTCCTTATGCCAAATGTAGCTAGCTTCCTGCCCTAATACACCGTGAAGAGCGTAGTGACAATCTCGATCACTCCAGGTGCCGGGAAAAATAACGATTCCAAATTTCATAATGCAAAGAACAATGGCGGTATTCTTTTACCGCCATTACGCCATTGTTTAACCCCCCACTCGCCCCATAAATCTAGATAGCCGCAAGTACTTCCGAAACTATCTCGCTGACCTCTTTGCCATCGGCTTTGCCTTTAACCTGGGGCATAAGCTGGGACATGACTTTGCCTTTGTCACCCGGCCCCTTAGCCCCAACTGCATCAATCACCTGCCGCGCCACAGCCATGACCTCCTCCCGGCTCATCTGCTCAGGAAGATAGCTCATAAGAACAGCCAGCTCTGCTTCTTCCTGCGCCACTAGGTCGCTACGATTACCAAGCTTAAATGCCTCGATGCTCTCTCGGCGGCGCTTTGCTTCCCTGGCAACAACATCAAGTACTTTATTGTCATCGGCGGGCTTTTGCTGCGCAATTTCAGCATTCTTTATTTCAGACAACAGTAACCTTAATGTGGAGACTTCTGTTCTCTGCTGCCGTTTAAGCGCCTCTTTAAGGGCTTCCCTGATGTTATCCTTCAGCGCCATTTCTTGGCTATCTAGAACTCTTTCGCCTCTTCGCTGCCGCCTTCTTCTTCTTCTCTTCACTAGGTTTTTCATAGTACTTGCGGCGGCGAACCTCGGCTAGAATGCGGTCTTGCTGCACCTGCCTATTAAATCTACGCAACAGGGCCTCAAAACTTTCGCCTGAACTAAGCTTCACATCAGCCATATCAAAAACAATATATTCTACCCGCATCATTCAAAAGTGTCAATCATGTTTACCCTGGTAAATCCCCAGCTGGTTCGCAAATATTTGTTATTGCTACGGGATAGGTCTGCCCAAAATCATTGGAAATACCATCAAAATGAAGGAATAAGATCAGAGTATACAATCAACCCAGCCTGGGAAGTACCTTTCCAGCAATTACAGGTCCCCAAAAAGCTTTTGGGGACATTGATCAGAGTCTTACTAACTCTCCTCACTTATAACCTCTATTACCATCGCTGCCGTCTTGCCTACCACCTCTGCGCACTTCGCAATTATTTCACGGCTCATTTCCTCCACTGCCTCAGGGTTGGCTATCATAGCTCTAAGCTGCTCTTCGCTGGGCTGATCTGTCCCTCCTCCCATAATCTCGCCGCAGACGGTGCTCCCGAACTCCTGCTCGAATCGTCTCATCAGTTTATGCGCCGGCATTAGGCCATTCAAAATGCCCGGAAGCCCTTCCTGGATATTGGCACGACCAAACTTCATGCCCAGAACCATGAGCCCTGTTGTCAGGGCTCCACATAACTTTCTCTCGAAAGCTATGCCTCCACAAAGACTGGAGGCGGACTTGAAAACTAGCTCATCTTCCAGCCCTAGAACCTCTTGAAGCGCAAGCAGTGTGCACTGGCCGCACCCGTGGCACTGCAATTCATAGTCGCTGGCCCTTCTGCGAGCCTCCTCTGCAAGAGCCTGCTTAGACCTGCCGATTTCTTTCTTGTCCATGCTGCCGTCTCCTTTCAGGCGTCTGTCTTGGCTTGAGAGCTTCCTAGTCTTCCCCGGGTAAGCCTGGGCTTTGTACTAACTCAATATGAAAGCCCACAATGTCCTCGGAATCAAGATAGGCTATCTTCAAGCCCGCTTGCGGCGCTTCCAAGCCAGCTACAGTCCCCATACCTCTTTTCGCCAGCTCGGCAAGCTCGCTATCCAAATCCGAGACACGGCAACCAACGTGTTGCACAGCAGTCCCCTTCTTCCGCAGAAACTCAGTGTAGATGCTATCGCCTATTGGCTGGAGGAGCTCAAACCTGATTGGCCCAGCCCGGTAATATGCCAGCTTCATTGCTGCCCCCTCCACTTTCTTGCCGCGCAAGTAGCAATTCGCTATCGGTGACTCCATCTTTTTGTAAGGTGTCAGCCCAAAAAGAGACTGGAACAGCTCCATGCTCTTCTCAAGGTCCTCAACTACGACGCTGATTTCAAAAACATGCGGGCCATCTCCCACAAACTTGAATTCTTGTTCCTTCTGCTCCATCTTATGCTCCTCCTTCTATTGATTTCGATCTTGCATCACTGCCACTGTTTACCCTTTGACCTTTCGGCCATTGAATTAGCTCCAACATAACGCCACCGATTTTGTCGGTGTTCAGGTAGGCCCAGGATACTCCAAATTGGGGCAGACTCTGGTGAAACACAGGCTCGATACCCTCCTTGGCCAGCTCAGTCAGCATGTTGTCGATATCATCTACGGAGCAACGCAGATGCTGAAGCCCCTCCCCCTTTTCCCTGAGAAACTCCGTATGAGGTGTTTCACCCTCCAGAACCTGAATGAGTTCGATTTCAATGGAGCCTGACCGAGCTAGAGCCAGCTTCAACCGGCAATCGCCTATCTTACCACGATAGGTGAATCCCTTCATTTCCCTTTCTCGAACCCTAAAGGGCCCCCAGCCGAAGGTAGAGCTGTAATACTCTATCGCCCTGTCGATATCTTTCACCACAATTCCTATCTGATCCACCGGGGGTAGTTTCACTCTTGGCTCCTGTTCTGCCATCTCTCGCTATGCCTCCTCTTGACAATGGATTCTAGTCTATCAGCGGTTCGATCAATTATCAAGAAGGTGTGGGTTCTATTCCGATCTGCGTGGAAAAGTCATAGGCACCGTCGAGAACGGAATGTGTGATTTATCCTGTATAAACAGAGGTAAAGGAAATGATATAATGGTTAACCCGTCTTGGAGGCATAGCTTGATTGAGAAAGCCTCTGTATTCTACGCGTTTGAGGAGGGAGACATGTTAGCATTAGAACAAATCAGGATCTTGGATCTGACGCCACTGCCACCGGGACAGTTCTGCACTATGATCTTGGGGGATTTCGGAGCCGAGGTGCTCAAGGTTGAAGCACCTCGAGCCAAATTGAGTCCTGAGCTTAAGGGGGAGGAAAGCAGGAAAGCGGCAGCTTATTTCCCTCTGGACCGCAACAAAAAGAGCATAGCGCTTAACCTGAAGTCACAGCAGGGACGTGAAGTGCTCTACCGTCTTGCTCAGCAGTCAGATGTTCTAGTTGAGAGCTTTCGGCCTGGAGTAGTTAAACGCTTGGGAATAGACTATGCGACCATAAGCAAACTGAATCCCAAAATCGTTTACTGTTCGCTTACTGGCTACGGTCAGTACGGGCCCTATCGTGACCTCCCCGGACACGATATCAACTATATCTCAATGTCTGGGGTTCTAGGCTTAATTGGCCCCAGCCATATGCCTCCAGCCATTCCCACAGATCTCATAGCAAGCTTCGCTGGCGGTTCTTTATATGGTATCATAGGCATTTTGACAGCTTTGATAGCCAGGAATGAGACGGGGAAGGGACAATATATAGATGTAGCTTTCACAGAAGGGGCGATATCGCTCATGACATTCCTGACTTACTATTATTTTTTCCAGGGTGTAGTTCCCAAGCGAGGTGAGACCGCAATCCACGGCGCCTACCCCTATTTTGCAGTGTACGAAACAAAAGACGGCAGATACATTACCATTGCCTGCGTGGAACCGCAGTTCTGGGAAAACCTCTGCCACCTGCTGGGGAGGGAAGACTTTGTCCCCTATCAAACTGACACAGACCATATCCGCCACGGTCCGGAAGGCAAGAAATGGGAGGAAATCTCCTCTTACCTGAAACAAAGCTTCTTGACCAAGACCAGAGATGAATGGTTTGAACTGCTGATTAAGAACGATATCCCGGCAGGCAAAGTCTACGCCCTAGACGAGGTCTTCTCTGACCCACATATGCTTCAGCGACAAATGATGCTGGAGATAGAGCACCCCAGTTTTGGCAAAATCAAACAAGCCGGCATAGCCCCCAAGTTGTCAGATACTCCGGGCAAGGTAAGAACCTTCACTCCCCTCAGCGGTGAACATACTGAAGAGGTATTACGGGGACTAGGGTATAATCTCGAGGAAATCGATAGTCTGAGGCGGCAAGGCGCCGTAGGCTAGAAGCCGCTACAGCGTACCATCTATCCCAGGGCCAATAGAGCCTCTGCGCCTCCTTTCTTAGCTCGGCTGGGAAATCAGGATGGGCAATAGTGATAGGCTCCTTAGCCCTTCAGCGCAAAGCCTTCTCCCTGAGCTCAGCGATGCCGAGCGACACAGCTTTGGCGCCTTCTACAGCGGGCTCTAGGGGTCGCAATGAAGTCATTGTTGTGGGGCTATCATGCCCAGTGCGCCTAGGCCTTCTAGTGCAAGGCTGTAGCCCACGCTATCGTCAACGAGTCTTCTCAGCCGCTCTGTCAGCACGACACGCGTGTAGCGTGCTGTGAGGGGTGGTAGCTTGGCTAACTGCTCTGCCAGCTTCATGGCTCTGGGCATAAGCTGGTCAGATGGTAGGACCTCATTGACTACACCAAGCTGAAGCGCCTCTTGAGCTGTGATAATTTGACCTGTTAGCAGGAAATACCGGCCGCGATTGGGGCCCAAGAGGTCTATCCACACAGCCGCGATCCCGTCACCTGGCACCGTCGAGAATGGAATGTGTGGTTTATCCTGGAAGAATGTATTTTCGGACGCGAGTGTGATGTCAGACAATAGCAATAGCTCTGAGTGGACGGTGGCTGGCCCATTCGCTGCTCCGATCACTGGCACCTCGATACTGAGCAAGTTGTGCAGCAGTTGCTTACCTTCCCAATAGACACGGTCCCAATCTTGAGCAGTAGCGACATTTATGTCCCACCCAAACCGCGATATGAACTCATCACCCGTACCAGTTATGATTACCACCTTATTGTCGCGGTCGGCTCCGATGTCGCGGAAGGCACCCACCCAGTCACGGTGATTCGCGCTCGAATACACGACTGGTCCCCCGCCTGTGTGGAAGCGCACTGTCAAGATGCCGCTTTCGCTGCGGTCAAACGCCACGGTCTCATAACGATCGAAGTAACTCGGCCTTTTCTCCATAATACCTCCTTTCGCCTTAGTCTTTCAGCCCAACGCCTGGTCAGAGGCAAACCCCGGGGCACGGCCTAATTTAAGGGGTCGACGCTGGGACAGCTGTACGCCATCGGGCCGACCAATCGCCGTGACTTCGATAGGGTACGGTGAGGCCTAAATCCGTTTTATCCAGCCCCCATCCACATCAAGTGTCTGCCCGGTTACCCAGTCACTGGCTGATGAAGCTAGGAATATTAAGGCGCCGCATAGGTCTTTAGGGTCCCCAATGGCTTTGAGTGGTATATGCGGCTTCCACAGCTCGGCCATCCCAGGCGGCCGTGAAATTTTGCCCGCCTCGCTAGAAATCATGCCCGGCGCTATCGCATTCACTGTGATATTGTATCTACCGAGTTCGTTAGCCATACTAACAGTCAGGCCAAGCAGCGCGAGCTTGCTGATCCCGTAAGCATGTCCCCCCAGAAAGGCGCCTCCAGAGGATATGCTGATAATCTTGCCTCCACCCCTTTTCCTCATCGACGGCACAACTGCACGTATACACAGGAATGCTCCGGTCAGGTTGACTCGTAACACACGATCCCATTCTTCGAGTGGAAACTTAACCAACGGTATGTCTCTCGGCAGTTCAGCCATGAGCGCTGCGTTGTTAACCAAGATATCGATTCCACCAAATTTGCTGACGGCGGCCGATGCCATATCGGCTACACTTGCCTCACTGGTAATGTCAGTTTGGACCGCCACAGCCTCGAGGCCTCCGCTACGCAGCTCAGCCACAGCTGCCTCAACCTTATCCACATTGATATCTGCAAGCACGACACTTGCCCCCGATCTGCCCAGAGCCTCCGCAAACTCCCTACCAATGCCCCCGCCAGCACCAGTCACGACCGCAACTTTTGCTTCAAGTGCCTTGTATACCATGTTTATTCTGACTCACTCATAGGATAGCGTTCACCGCAGAAACATCTCCAATATGTACCACATCTCGCAGTATAGGTCAATCACTTGTGCTCGCCCAATGCATTTAGTGCAGAGCATCTCGTAAAACTACTCAGCACGTATTGCCTAACCTCACCCGTTATGTAGTATAATGCACACGACATCCCATGCCAAAAATAAAAGCAGGTATAATAAATGTCACCGGCTATATTGGCGCCGAACTGGCCCGCCTACTTCACGAACATCCTCAAGTAGAGCTCGTCACCGTTACCGGGCGGAGCGCAGCAGGACAAAAACTAGGCGATGTTTTCCCCAATTTCGTCGGAACAAATTATGTAATAAAAGCTGAGCTGGATGGAGAAATCGATATCGCCTTCTCAGCCATGCCTCACAAAACTAGTGTAGATATAGTTCCACCCCTCCTGAAACAGGGCATCAAGGTTATCGATGTCAGCGCTGATTTCAGGTTAAAGGATGCTGGTGAATATCCCAGATGGTATGGATTTACTCACCCATCACCTGAGCTATTGAGAAAAGCGGTTTTTGGCCTGCCTGAGCTGCATCAAAGTGAAATTGCCTCGGCTTCCCTGGTAGCAAACCCCGGTTGCTATAGCACTGGTGCCATATTAGCCCTGGCACCCATAGTCAAAGAGGGAATTATTTATCCCGATATAGTGGTGGATAGCAAATCAGGCGCCTCGGGCGCTGGCAGAACCTTGAGCTTGACTACTCATTATGCCGAGGCCAACGAGAACATCTGTGCTTACTCCCTTGAGGGACACCGCCATTTGCCCGAGATAGAGCAAGAACTGAAAACACTCAATTCAGCACTTTCTCCCTCGATAATCTTCGTGCCTCACCTGGTGCCAATGACCAGAGGCATATTGAGCACCTGCTATGCCAGATTAGAGGATGACAAACTGCCCAAAGACGCCAAGACAGAAGAAAAGCTAAACCAGATATATCGGGAATTCTATAAGCAGGCCCCCTTCGTTCAAATAACAGCTAAGCCCCCCCACACCAAGCATGCCTGGGGTAGCAACTCTTGTCTTATTTATCCCACCATCGATGCAAAGACAGGTAGGCTTATAGTCATCAGCTGTCTTGACAACCTCGTCAAGGGAGGGGCAGGACAAGCGGTACAGAATATGAACCTGATGTTTGACCTGCCCGAGCCCACAGGTCTGGAAGCTTTAAGCATCTACCCCTGAAATGTGCAGCATTATTGCTCAACATCGGCGTATCGCGCACATTTGCTTTTGAAAGAGGTGTTCGCGCCCTCATTCCTTCTCCCCTTCAACCGGCTCCATTAACCAGGATGTATCAAAAACTATCCACCCGCAGCTCCTCAGCTTAATCCTTTAATCCATCCACGCCCAAATCTTCATCAGATGATACATTCTGGCAGAAAGGAGCGGACACTTATGCGTCAATGGGGCAGCTAAGATGTCCCCGCTGCCTACCTATGATGTATGAATGCCTTATCCCGTTAGGTATAGTCGCCTGGATCTTGGCTTGGACCTAACTCCCCGTATAATAAGCGCCTTCGAGGTGCGATCGTGTCGTTTATTTCTTCTTCCCCTCTTTTTCAGCCTGCGCCTTAGCCTCCACCTCCGCACGTTCCTTTCTATCTTTCTCTCTCCACTCCTGTTTGAGCGCTTTCTGCCACACGGCTTTATCATCCCTGGCTTTGGCTCTGGCTATGGCATCTAGGACTGCCTTAGGCACCTCTTTCCCTTGTGACTCCAGCGTAATCTTTGTGTTAGCGAAAGCTCTGGGGCTTCGAGCCATGCCTCTTCCTTCATAACGCTGCGCATGCCTGTCTTCCTCGGGTACGTCCTTCTGATAGTAAACATATTCGTGATAACTGGGCTGGTCCCAATGCCAGCCCATGAAGCCCTGGGCATCTCTTGCACTGTAAATGGCTTTCTTCATGACGCGGATCATTGTGGGGACATTCTCGGCGACACGTTCTGCGTAGGCCAGGGTTTCTCTCTCCAAAGTCTCATAATCAGGGAATACACGGTTGACATTGCCCACTTCGTACATCTCGCGACCAAGGACGAACCTGTGTTCAAAATTAATCTCCAGCGCTTTCCGGGGGTTCATAATCCACGTCCCCATGGTATGTCCCGGTCCCGCTCCCGGATAGAGCCATAAGGAATCCTCTGTGGCGAAGCAAAGGTCCGTAGTGTGAGCCAGAACCCATCCCATGTAGACAGCATAGCCGTGCACCATGGCGATAGTAGCCTTTGGATTATTACGCCACTTCATCTCGTGAACGTTTGATAGATAGTACTGGTGCTGGTTATTGTACAGCCGCCAGACTTCTTTTTCGGAGCCATAAATTTTCATCAGCTCCTCAGGGGATTTGGCATCTGCCATAACAGGAGCCGACTCCGGCGTAAGCCCTATAGCATCATCCCCAGAGCAGAAATGGGGCCCCGCTCCCGAAAGGACAATTACCCGGCACTTCGGGTCCGCTGCCGCACGGTCTAATGCATCGTCCAGCTCGCCAAACAAGGGATGGCTAACGGCATTGTAATACTGCGGTCTGTTGAGTATTATGCGGGCAACTCTTCCCGGTTGGTAGATGATACGCTTATATTCTTTGTATTCCTTGATTGTGTGCTTATCATCCTCGATGTTGTACCATTTATACTCGATGGCTGGCATGACAACTCCCTCCTTTTTTTGTTCTTAGTCTCCGTTGCGACTTCCTATTTCAACTGTTGCTCCAAGCTCGTTCTTCCTTTGTCCAGGCTTGAAGAACAGCGAAGTTCTGGTGATGTGTCAAAGAGTCAACATTTCTACGAGATTAATAACTCCTCAAAAAAAATTTTCCCTAGTTCTCTTTCAAGAGTCAGGTAATGCTCTTTTCTTTTCCGGGTGAGGCAGATTCTTAAAGAAAAGGTCTTTTCCTCTTGCTGGGTCTCCTTCTCCCGGCTTTTCATTCTTAGTCACAGCCCCGCCAAGATCACTCGGCAACCTGGTGCAATACGGACCAGCAATATCATAAGCCACATCTACTGCTTTAATATCAGCTAAGGCCTGTTCTGCCACGCATACCCTCTATGAAAGCTTGAATATTTCAATGGCATTCTCCCGAAGAACTCTTCTTTTAGTTTCATCCTTTATGGGGAGTTCCATGAATTCTTTTTTGCAGCGTGTTAGTCCGAATCCATTGGTTGCCCACATTAGTTTTTTCTGACCTACCGCCCCATCCATGAAGTCAACGAGTTCTTTACTAAGAGAGTGTGGCATATAGGCACCAATGTTGCCATAAACATTGGGGTGTCTCCATATCATTGAGATAAATTCACTAATCCACGGGAATCCGGTATGGGTGAGAACTATGGTAAGCTCTGGGAAATCTATAGCTACATCATCAGCATACATAGGACGTCCATGCTCACTGGGGAGAGGCTCCGCCGAATGGCCAACCTGGAAGCAACATGGTATACCCAGCTCAGAGCACTTGCCATAGAGGGGATAGCACTTCCTGTCGCTTGGGGCTATTCCAAAACTAATGGGGTGAAACCAGACATATTTAAAGCCGTATTCCTTGACTGCCTTCTCTACCTCTCGGAGGCTCTCCTCAATTCGAAATGGATTATAGCTAACGCCACCAACCACCCTCCCCTTAGCCTTCTTTACAGCATCAATTACTCTCTCAATCGGATAGTTCGTTATAAACTTGTGTTCCCACCACGACCACATCATGAGCGGATCCATAAGAACCTTCTCCACCTTGACCTCATCCATCTCCGCTAGCACCTCCTCCAGCGAGCTTCTATAGGTTTTCCCTAAAACTTTCCACTCTTCACCTGGAGGATAACGCTTAGCCCATCCACTAAACGTGCCCTTCACCATAGCTTGGAACTCCCGAGTCCTAAACGACTCCTTCATCTCCTCCTCAGTGAATGCCCCGGCATAAGGTATCCTATTCATCACATCAATGGCCCATATATCTTCCATTTTTCTCCTTCCTTAGAATTATTTTCCTTTGAAGTTAGGCATCCTTTCGAAAAGGACTGTACTAGAATCCCTTTCTCCCCTCTAACAAACTACATCATGGAATAACCACCACTGACGCTAAGGGTTTGACCGGTTATAAAGCTTGCTGCATCAGAGGCTAAGAACAATACCGCCTTGGCGATATCTTCCGCCTTCCCTATCCTTCGCAAGGGATAATTCTTGGCCGCCTTTTCCAGGATTTCAGGGGTGTAAACTGGGAACAAATCCTTCCACATACTGTCTTTACCAAAGTCTTCGGCTTTAGGAGCTGTCAGCCCAGGGCAAACAACATTCAATCTTATCCCATAACGGCCTACTTCCCTGGCTATAGCTTTGCTCAAAGCGATAACTCCAGCTTTACAACCAGCGTAAATGCTTTCTTTAAATTCCCCTATGCGCCCGGCATCGGAGCCAATGCTCACTATACTCCCATATTTCCTCTCTATCATGTGGGGGAGCACTGTACTAATACAGTTAATCTGGTGGCGGTAATTCAGAGATATAATCTTCTCCCAAAATTCCGGGGTGGTTTCCGTGAAAAGTTGTGGAATATCCCACCCCACACTGTTAACCAAAACATCCACCTTCCCAAATTCAGCCAATGCCTTTTCAAACGTAGCCTTGACTTCATTGAGCTTGGTCACATCTGTCTTCAACACCAAAACCCTACCACCAGCCCCCATAGCATTAGCTTCCTTTTCCACTTTCCTCGCCTGATCCTCGTCCAAGTCCACTATAACCACATTCGACCCTTCCGCTACGAAAGCTAGACAGATGCCTCGGCCGATATTTGACCCTCCCCCGGTAACCAGGACTGTCTTTCCTGCTAAAGCTAGATCCATCTCGTCCTCCTTTACATATAGTCTTTTGCAGTGAGAATTATAACAAGAACAGAGATACTCTTCCACCCATGACGCAGCGGAGTTGACCTTTCGAGAAAGCCGATAGAAAGCTTCCTTTTGATGACATACCGCATATCATCAATGTGCCTTATGAACGTTACCGAGATGCCCCTTTTTGATGCTCTAGCAGACGTATTCTATCGAGTTTAAGTCTGGAGAATAAGCTGGAAGGAAAACAAGCTCCATCTCCGAAGATCAGATACCAGGAGTATTGTCGAAATTTGGCTGGCCGCGGATGGAGAATTAGATTACTCCGTCCTGTTTGAGTCTATCCATGTCCTCGCGGCTGTATCCTAAGAGACCGCAGTATATTTCCTCATTGTGCTCACCCAGGGCTGGAAAGGAGCGTTCAAGCTCGAGCCGCGTCCCCGACATTCTTAAGGGTATGCCGGTAACTACAATATTGCCTTTCCCGTCAGGAGACGGGACCTCCACCAGCATCTCCCGTGCCTTAACGTGTGGGTCGCCAGCTACCTCGGTGTGCTGGTAGCAGATGCCAGCCGGCATGGGTATCTTCTCAGCGTTGGCCATTACTTCCTCAGCCGTCTGCGAAGCCACCCATTCCTTAACCACCGGGTCAATGATATCACGATGTTCCCAGCGATCCATGTCGCTTCGGAAACGGGGATCACTGGCTAAGTCATCACGACCTATGAGGCGACAAAATCGTCTCCAAACGCTATCTGGAAAGACGGCCAGGAAGACCCATCTCCCATCTTTGGCCTTGTAGAGGTCAGTCGGCCCGATCCAGTAGGTTCGGTTGCCGACTTGTTGGCGGACGACACCGCCCGTCTCATATTCACTAATATAGGATGCCATATAAGTGACGGCGGTCTGTAGCAGGGCGGTATCAATCATTTGTCCCTCTCCAGTAGCTTTACGGTTATAGAGGGCGGCTAGTATGCCAACCACGGTCAGGCAGCCCGTGCCATAATCCACCCAGTTTACCTGGTCGCGACATGGATCTCCCGGGAAGCCGCTAACGGTCATCGACCCCGACATTGCTTTGGCGACCATATCAAAACCCATGCGATGGCTATAAGGGCCAGTGGCACCAAAGCCGGAGATATGGGCAAAGATAATGTCGGGCTTGACCTTCTTGAAATTTTCGTAGCTGATCCCCATGGATTCACTGGCCAATGGACTGAAATTCTCAATGACCACATCGGCATGCTTAACCAGCTGCTTGAGTATCTCCCTAGCTTGTTCATTCTTCTCAAAATTCAGGGTAATACCCTTCTTGTTGCGGTTCAGGCTAACAAAGGCATAGTTGTCACCACTGGGGCTTAGTAGGCCGTAATCCCTGTCTATACCCCCTTCGGACCTCTCCACCCGCACAACCTCAGCCCCCAAATCAGCTAGCAGCATTCCGCAGAACAGGGGAGAGATAAAGCGACCCAAGTCGAGTACTCTAATACCAACTAATGGTCCAGCCATTTTGCGAACATCCTCCTATGAAAGCATAGTGCAAATCTTTAATCGACCTTTCTTCTTTTATGATTCTCCTATCAGGCATCATCCTTTTTTCAGATCACCCTCCTACTACCCGTCGAGGCAAAGCACCCACATAATAACCTTCGATCCCCGGTCCCATAACCTTTCGCAGATTTCGATTCTTCAACATCAGCTCCTTGGCCTTCAGTAATCCCACTCTGCGGGGCAGAAGCTGTGTTTCCCCTTCTGTCGACACCAAACCAAACTTGGCATGTGCAACGCCGTTCTCTTTCTCCATAATTATGTCTTTGAAATACTTCGCTCACCTTCCTTCTCTCCATTTCCAGACTCAGGTCTAGTCTCTAGCTCCGCACGGGTGATTTATCTCCGCTCTTTTCTGGTTGCGAGTATGCTTATGAAGTCTTCTATCTGCCTATCCACTTGGGGCTCGGAAAAGAATCGCTCATCTACCATATCTCCTTCAATCACTACTGCCGGTACCCCGGTCAATCTCTGCACTTCCCTTGCAACAACCAATTGATCAGCCAATAGATGTCTACAGGTAACATTCACTTGTATAATCAGTCCGTCGACTGAAAAATCCTTCACCAGGCGCACAGGCAAATCGATACGGGACTTGGTTCCTTTGTTATCATAGAAGAGAACGAGGCTTTCGGCTATGCTTTCTACAGGATGCTCGCTGTCCAGCCTCGCAAAAGCCTCGACCCAGAGCCAGGAATAGAAAGCAGCCACAGTGCAGGCACCGTAATAGGCAAATTTTCGTGCAAGCCACCCTAATCTGTACCATACTGGAATGTTATCCCAGTAAAGGCGGTACAATTCCCCTCCAACAGCAGAGAAAGATTGCTCCAGCCGCTGTCTCACTTCAGTTAGCAGGAGTTCGTAGTAACTGACGGCCTCAGGAAATCCTCTTAAGTTCATCATAGGCGCTACGTGTATAAAGGCATCGAAAGAAGTTATGGGTGAGGGGATATGCCGCGCCATATCCAGAAACTCGGCGTAAAGGCTGCTGGCCTTCGACGAATTGGCAACGGATTCCTGTAACTTGTCATAGTCATAGGATCGACCGCAAAACTCCTCCAGGAACACGATCATCTCCTTCAACTGGTTCTCGCCATATTTCAGGGCACTGCTTACATCTTCCTTGCCAAGGCTGTCATGCACAAAGGGTGTCTCCAACAGCAGAAGAGGCACATTATAGTAACGACTCAAAGCCTCAAACCATTTCACATGGGTGTTACATGTTGTCACTGCCATCAGAATATCCGGTGCCGGGAGGGGGGCAACCGGAAATGTTTTCCCCTCCAGCAGACATGACCCCAGGTTATTCCTGGCGTAGGAACAGAGGTCTGGTAGATAATTGTGTGCCTCGGCTACTTGACAAAGCTGGGTACCCACTCTGTTCGCACCACACAAGGCAGCATGGTTCTCCGGATAGGCAGGAAGAATATCCGCAGCAACCAAGATATCTGTGGGGGCCTGCCCAGTCACCCAGGCAATTTTCTTCCCCGCAGCCTTGGCCTGTTCAACATCGCGATAGTTGGCATCAAGCAAGCTTTGCATCTTCTTATGCGCTTCGAACGGATAAACCTTGCCCTCGGTCTTTATCACCTAACCTGTCCTCAGTGTCTCCATAAAGGCTTCCAGCCTGGTTCGCAGTCGGGCATCAGCCCCGCTGTGGTCTACTTCTAACATTATGTGGGGTATACCTGCTTGATGCAGTTTCCCCCGCGTCTCCGGATAGTCAAAGGAATATATCTCACAGTATTTGGGCAGCAGCACTATGACTCCGTCTACTTTGGCCCGCTTCGCCACGCTCACTACATAATCACCCCAATTATCATTGAGATTGTGCTTTGTGGGACAAGGGTAGCTGTCGAAATAGGCTTGAGCTAGAGCATCTATGGGTTCACCTTGCTCCGACACTTGCCTGGATAAATACATTGAGCCTGAATACACATAATCATCAACTATTACGCCACCAACATCTACTATCATATCCAGAAGCTTGGGCTCCATGTCTTCACAGGGATTTCCACAGACTAACACTCTGACCTTCTGTGATTGTGGTATAGTCATTATTTGTTTGCTATCTAAATATTGAGCGAGACTTTGCCCGAACTCCTCCTTAGGCATGACCATCGCGGCTGTTACTATGGCATCTATCTCTGTGGCCTGAAAAGAGATTGGGCTCTTTCTCCTGAGCTCATATAGTTTGGATAGAAGTTCTCGGCTGTGATTATATACGGTAATGCTCCTCCTTAGATCTTCATCTGAAATTCCATGGCCGACGAATTTTCCCAGGGAAGATCGGAGTCTTCGTAGCTCATCCTTATAGAAGTGCTTTGCCTCCTTTGTATCCAGCCTCTTGGGCAGTCGCAAGTGAAACGAGAAACTGGGTCGATGATATATTTCCCACAGATTGCCTATCCGCTTAGTCTGGTCGCAGATATCGCAGAATACCAAACCGTCGATGAAACTAAGTTCCCCACCAAGAGCAAGCTCGAAGTTGCCTCGCATGGGATGACAAAGGTTGGTATGGAGATAGGCATTACCCAGAATGATGGGTTTGTCTGTCCCTGGTAAGGCTATAGCTACTGCACCCGCGGCAGCGATGAGCTCCTCTGGCGCATACATTGGCAAACAGCCAACGACTATACCTCCATGAGTTCCCTTCCATTGCTTCACCCACGCCAGAGGGTTAACGGCTACTTTGCTAAACTCGGTTACCGCCGTCGCTTGCTCAGGCATAATCTGACTTTGCCCAGGGTGAATCGCTCTGGCCTAACTCAAACACTACTCTAGTTAGGCAGTGTTTACTCTTGCTGTCGAAATAAAGCAGGACTATTGATAGCGAGTAATAATAACAAATGTCGGACGGACTATCAAACCTCTAGTCCCTGCCTCGTTATTTGGTACGGGCCATTACCTCATAATTGAATCCCGCCATCCACTGGTATTATACATCCCGTTATGTAGTCTGAGGCTTTGGAGGCCAGGAAAACCGCTACCAGTCCAATGTCCCGCAGCTCCCCAAAACGGCGCAAGGTTACAGAACGTAGCATTGCATCTTTAGTCTGCTCATCTCTTTAGAAGAACTCGGTCAAGGTAGTACGATAGAAACCTGGGGCAATTGAGTTGACGTTAATATTGTGCTTGGCCCACCCAATAGCCAGTTGTCTGGCTAATCTGGCTAGAGCTACCTTACTGGCAGCATAGGCTATATGATAGGGTTAGCCCTGAACACTTCAAGCGTGGTGACATTAATGATTTTACCGCTCCCCTGTTGAATCATGTGTGGACCCACAGCCCGGCAAGTGAGACAGGCACTGGTGACCTTGGTGT
The DNA here is from genome assembly GCA_964638975.1 of uncultured Dehalococcoidales bacterium. Classification (GTDB taxonomy): domain Bacteria; phylum Chloroflexota; class Dehalococcoidia; order GIF9; family AB-539-J10; genus RBG-13-51-36. Next base: position 14,093 of record CAZXAJ010000010.1, on the reverse strand, counting down.
CCATTTGGTGATGACACTCCTGTTTTCTCAAAAATTGTCGAGAGCATAACAGAATCGCAATAGAAATTATTGACAGGCCCAAGCGACACATGCCCAAGGAGAATAATTTGTGCTTTACATACGCCACTGCTGATAGAAGCTGGGCAAGCCTATACTATTGGCCATCCTGGGCTTGCACATTTAGCTATTTCAGCTTAAAATGCTTGACATTGCCCCCATCGTCTAGGGGACCAGGACGTCAGCCTTTCAAGCTGAAAACAGGGATTCGAATTCCCTTGGGGGCATTTATGTTTCCGATTGTCATTTGCATCTGAAAGTTTATCAGTGTTTCCCCTTTGCCTAACTTCACTCACTTTTTCCCCATGTTCCATCATGGCGTCCCCATGAGGGTTACTTGGCCATGCTGACCAGAAAGCCTTGGCTCCTGAGCTAGCCCAGCTTGACAGCAGGCTGTGTCCAGACTAGAATCTAGCCCATAGAGGTTGGGTTTTCCGCTTGCGTTGGGAAGGTGCACAGTACATGACTGGCAGGTCCGATAAGGAGGAATCAAGATGAAACTAGAGAACAAGCTGGCGATAATAACCGGGGCGGGATCTGGGATAGGTCGGGCCACCGCCCTACTCTTTGCCCAGGAGGGAGCGGCCTTGTCCATTTCCGATATAAATATGGAGGGCCTGGAAAATGTCGCCACCGAGCTCCGCGAGATAGGCACCAGAGTGCTGACAAGCAGGGTTGATATATCAAATGGAAAAGAAGTGAATGAGATGGTGGAGAAGACCATTGCCGAGTTCGGTAGGGTGGATATCCTCGTCAATAACGCCGGATATGTATATTTCAAGGGCAGGTATTTCTACAGGACGGACCCTGAGGAGTGGGAGCCACACATAAACATCACCCTGAAGGGCACCCTTAATGTCACCAGGGCAGTAGTCCCGCATATGGTAGAGCAGAAGTCTGGGCGGATCATCAGCCTTTCCTCAGGCTCCGCCAAGTACCCCATGCCCGGCTCTACCGTCTATTCAGCGGTCAAGGCCGGCATAGCTGGCTTCTCACGCTGTCTCGCCCTTGAGCTCGCTCCATACGGGATCCTGGTCAACTGCATCACCCCGGGCTCCATAAAGACCAAGCTCACCAAGATGATGCAACTGCCGCGGGGAGAGGCAGAGAAGGTGTTCGCCCGGATACCCCTGGGGAGGATGGGTGAGCCCGAGGACATAGCCAATATGGCGCTCTACCTGGCTTCTGACGCTGGCAAATATGTAACGGGTCAGAACTACAGCGTCGATGGCGGGATGACCATGGACTAGGAGTCACTTGGGCACGGCTTGCGCTCCCACCAGCATGCCATGCAGTGCGCGCCCTGGCATTACCCCATTGCATAGAGGACCACGATATCAGCTTTCAAGCTGAAAACAGGGATTTGAATTACCTCGAGAGCACTTTGCAAGCCAATCTGGCTCTTAATCAAAGCCATGCCAGGTGCTTATATTACCCAATGTTTCTCTTTCGGAGCGGAGCTCATTTACAGGGTCATCCCAATCGGGGTAGCCAATAGCTATCCCCAACACTATAAGCTTGGAATCTGGTATTCCCAATACCTTCCTCAACACAGCAGGATGGTCAACAGCTTGTATTTGAGGAATAGTTCCCAGCCCGTACTTAGTAGCCAACAGCATAATGTTCCCAGCCACCAAACCGCAATCAAATATAGGCCAAATATTTAACCCATCGCCCTGCAGGTAGAAAGAGCGGTCAATGTAGATATAGATAACGCAAGGAGCTTCAAACAGCCTCAAACCTTGCAACCGCCACAGCCTTCTCTTCTCCTTATCCTCCCTGCTTATTCCTTTTAGTTCAAAGACCTTCAGGCCTATAGCACGGCGACGAGTATCATAGGGCTCGGGAAATTCTTTAGGGCGAGGGACGTCTGGATTGGGTTGCTCTTCTGCCTTTTCAACGAAGGCCCGTCTTATTTCCTCCAGCTTTCTCCCACTTACTACAGCGAATTCCCAGGGCTGGGTATTCGCCCAAGAGGGCGCACGTAAAGCTAACTCCATTATCTCCTTCAGAATTTCCTGGGGCACAGATTTGGGTTTAAAAGCCCGAATGCTCTTCCTCTGATGTATAGCTTCAACAATTTCCATACCTTGGCTTTCCCCTTTCCTTATCTTATTAGCCGGGATTGGCCATCTTAACCCTCGATGGGGCAACTTTCATGCCTTGCTGCTTTGCGGACCAACGATACTTCTATCGCTAGTCGCTTTCTTCACTGCTCCCAAGCATCTTCACCAATAAGCGGCACGAAAAAGCAACCACCTAAGTTTTCTATCTCGTTCCCCTTCCTGAGCTTAGTAACCTTAAGTAATTCTTGCTGCCATCGAGAACCCACAGGTATTACCAATCGGCCATACCAAGTTAGTTGCTCCAAAAGAACTTGAGGCACAGAGGGAGCACCAGCAGAAACTATAATAGCATCGTAAGGTGCTCCCTCCAGCCAACCTAAAGTTCTGCCAGCTACATAAACTTCGATGTCGGAATAACCAAGCTCATCCAGAACCCGCTTAGCTGATTCCGCCAATTCAGGTATACACTCCACAGTAATCACCTTCTGAGCTACCTCAGCTAATATAGCTGCCTCGTAGCCGCTTCCAGTGCCTAACTCCAGCACCTTTTCATCCCCCTTAAGCTCTAAAGATTGTATCATCAGAGCCACAATAAAGGGCTGGGAGATCGTCTGCCCAAAGCCAATGCTTAAGGGTCTATCTTCATAAGCAGCATGATATTGCTCCGGGGGTATAAAGGCTTCACGTGGAACACGCCTCATAGCTTCAATTACACGCTTGTCTGCTATTTCGTGGTCGAGATATCTTAGTAAATTCTCTCTAGCCCGCTCTAAATCCACCACAATTCCCCAGTCGGAGGTGTCAACCAAGAACAAAAGACAGTATTATGATGGTCAGAATTATAGCTCCGGCAATGATGCCGATGCGTTTTATTTCAGGCATAACATATTGATATTGGCTGGTGTAATCCTGAGCTCTAGGAGATACTTTGGCCAGTGATTGCATCTCAGCAGGTATTGGCCTTAGTTGTTGTGGACGCCCTTCCGGTACTGCCTTTGCTGTTCTAGCCCGATGCCTAGCTTTAGCACGCCGTGATTTTTTCGCCATTAGCCCTACCCCGGTGGAGACTGCCTATAAACTCTAGTGCTGGAAATATATGCATGACCTAAAAGCTGCTGGAGTTGACGGAGATCAGCGCCACTCTGTAATTTATGTCTGGCGAAGCTATGACGCAAGGTGTGTGGTGTGATTCTGCTACCCAGACCTGCCTTAGATGCATAATCCTTAATAATCTGCCAGAATCCCTGCCGCGTCAGCCTCTTGCCACGTCGATTAAGAAATAGCGCTTCCTCTCTTTCGTCATATAGTAAATCCAACCTATCATTTCTGAGGAAATTTTTTAACATCCGACTTAAGCGATAGTCGAAAGGAACCAGTCTCCTCGAGTTAATATGAACACAATTTTGCTTCAAATCAATATCTTTAACATCTAATGACACTAATTCGCTTATGCGTAAACCAGTGGCATAAAGTAATTCCAGCATCACCACATCTCTTTTAGCTTCCGGAGTGGATAGCTTTGATGGCTCGGAAAGCAAGCTTTGGTACTCAGACGAAGATAAGAACCTGAGTGAATGCCTGCTAACCTGAGGAGAAACCAAAGTTTCTGTGGGATTCTCCCCCAACCTCCCCGAATCAACCATAAATTTGAAGAATGATTTGGCTGAAGCTACCTTGCGAGCTGTTGTTGCTGCAGAATATCTTTTCTCCCTAAGCTTGAGCAAATAGCCCTTCAAAAGCTCGTCATAGGACTTGATTATGCCCTTTGCCTCCTCTGTGCTAATAAAGGCTGCCATTTGAGTCAAATCATTGCGATAGGCAGCCACAGTGTTCTGGGAATAGCTTTTCTCTTGGGTCAAATACTTGAGGAAGCTTTCAATATCCAGGTTCATCATGGTTATTGTAACACAATGCAAGTTATTTTTGCCTCTATACAAGCCACTTGCTACAATAAATTTGCCGTGAAATCAGAGCAATTAAAAGCTTTGCCAGCAAAGCCCGGGGTTTATCTGTTTAAGGACAAAGAAGGTAAGGTTATTTACGTCGGTAAAGCTGCCAACTTGGGTAATCGGGTAAAGAGTTATTTTGGCGCTCCCTATAACATGTCATCCAAGATCCAGCGATTAGTGGCAAAAATAGAGGATTTCGAGTTTGTAGTTACCAATTCCGAGCAGGAGGCGCTTATCCTGGAATGCAACATGATAAAGAAATATATCCCCCGGTACAATGTGCGCCTCAAAGATAACAAGACTTTCCCTTACCTCAAGATAAACGTTAACGAAGATTGGCCTGGTGTTTATGTCACTCGCCGTGTTCAGAAAGACGGAGCCAGATATTTTGGGCCTTTTGCCAGTGCTGGCTCAGTACGCAAAACCTTAAAGTTGCTAAAGAAAATCTTCCCATTTCGCAGCTGCAGCAAGCGCATCGACGGTAAAGACAAGCGGCCTTGTCTAGATTACTATATCCACCGCTGTCTCGGACCATGTATTGGAGCAGTGGAAGGACAGGAATACCAAGAGGTAATAAAGCAAGTCATCTTATTTTTACAAGGTAAGCAAGAGCTTATTCTTCGCGAATTAAACACCAAGATGAAAGCAGCAGCACAGCAGCTCAAGTTTGAGAGGGCGGCTTTGTTACGCGACCAAATCAAAGCAATAGAGAAAGTCATAGAGGGACAGAGGATTGCTACAACGTTACAGGGAGAACAGGATATCATCGGTCTGGCACAAAATGAAAAAAAGGCTTATGTGGAGCTCTTTTTTGTCCGTAATAGTAAACTTATTGGCCAAGACCATTTTATTATGGAAGGCACCCGTGGCGAGCCCCCTCAGCAAATAATGACGAATTTTGTGAAACAATACTATGCCTCGGCTTCATATATACCGCCGCTGATATTGCTTCAGCACCAAGTAGAGGAACCGGCAGTGCTCTCCGAATGGCTTAAACGACAAAGAGGGAGTAGAGTGGAGCTTCAAGTGCCACAGCGGGGAGCTAAAAAGAAGCTAGTAGATACAGTAGCTGAAAATGCTGCCAAAGGTTTCCAACTAGCCCAAGCTAAAGAGATGAAGATAAAGACTACAAGCTCTGGCTTGCAAGAGCTAAAGAAAAAACTCCGCTTGCCCAAAATGCCTTTGAGAATAGAATGCTACGATGTCTCTAATATTCAAGGTACTTTGGCCGTGGGCAGCATGGTTGTTTTGGAGAAGGGCACACCCAAACCGTCTCATTATCGCCGTTTCCGCATCAAAACTGTAGTTGGCGCTGACGATTATGCCATGATCCAGGAGACGTTGAGACGCAGGTTCAAGAGAGGCATGTCAGGGGAAAGCACCTGGGCAATCACTCCCGACCTCGTTCTCATCGATGGCGGCAGAGGGCAGCTTAACGCCGCCCTGGCGGTGAGACAGGCATTAGGGCTAGATTCTATCCCTATGGCCAGCCTGGCTAAAGAAAACGAGGAGGTATTTATACCCAGCGAAGCCAAGCCAGTTTATATACCCAAAGATTCTCCTGCTCTGCACATGCTTCAAAGAGCGAGGAATGAAGCACACCGCTTTGCTATAAGTTACCATCAGAAGTTGCGTCGCCAAGAAGTCGTTACTTCCGCGCTGGATGAAATCCCCGGCATCGGGCCAAGGCGAAAGAAAACACTGCTGAGAAAGTTTGGCTCCATTGAAGCTATAAAGGAGGCCTCATTAGAGGAAATCAACCAGACAGAAGGCATAACTCTGGCCTTGGCACAAAGGGTTAAGGGATGTTTATGAAATAAAATGCCAGACCTGGAATATGTCTTCCACCCCAGGTCAATAGCCATAGTAGGGGTCTCCCGGGATTCCTCCAGCTATGCTACTAGCTCTTTTCTTAAGCCTTTGATACAATTCGGCTACGAAGGAAAGACCTACCCTGTCAATCCTGAAGTCAGTGAAATACTGGGCGTAAAAGTCTATCCTGGTATTTCAGATATCCCCGGACCAGTGGACTATGTTATCTGCTGCCTTAGAGCCGAACTTACTCCTAAACTCATGAGGGAATGCGTCACCAAAGGGGTCAAGGTGATTCAGTTCTTTACCTCTGGGTTCAGCGAAACCGGGCAAGAAAAAGGAATTCGCCTGGAGAGGGAAATTGCAGAAATTGCCCATCAGGGAGGCATCCGAGTTATTGGTCCTAACTGCATGGGCATATACTGCCCTAGCTCAAGAATCTCTTTCGATGCCAGCTTTCCTAAAGAGAGCGGCAGCATTGGTTTTCTTTGCCAGAGTGGGGGAAACTCCATAGAGCTAGTACAGCTTGGGAATGCCAGAGGCATTCGCTTCAGTAAGGTTGTAAGCTTCGGGAATGCTTGTGACCTTAATGAGGCAGACTTCATGGACTATTTCGCCCATGACCCCCAAACTGAGGTTATCGTAGGCTATCTTGAAGGAATGAAGGAAGGAAGGCGTTTCATTAACGCACTACGAGAGGCGGCCATCGCTAAGCCGATAATAATGCTCAAAGGGGGGGAAGGCGAGGCAGGAATTGAAGCGGTGGCTTCTCACACCGGAGCACTAGCTGGTAATAGTGCTGTTTGGGGCTCGCTCTTCCGCCAATTAGGAATCATACAAGTTCATGATTTAGAGGAGCTAGTTGACTTGCTCTTATTATTTCAGCATTCAAAGCCGCCCAAAGGAAGGAGAGTGGGACTTGTCGGCACTGGTGGCGGACGCGGCATCTTAGCCACTGATAGCTGTGAGAGAGAAGGGCTAGCAGTCCCCCCATTTCCGGAAGCAGTTCGAAGGAAATTAAGGGAGATTGCTCCTGAAGAAAGATATCACGGGACCAGTGTCCGTAACCCAGTTGACTCCGCTGGTCTGGATTGGAATCCTGATATTTTTCCAAAAATTCTAAAGACAATGGCTGACTACGATGGACTTGATTTCATCCTCGCTTATACCCGGGTTACCTTTGGTACCGAGAGAGTGGCCAAGGTGATTGATTCCCTTACCGAGACTAAAAAGGACCTTGATAAGCCCGTAGCTATGGTAGTACGCCACAGCGAGGAGCCAAAGACGGTGAGCTGTGCCTTCGAGATACAGAACAGGTGCCACCAATCCGGCATACCAACATTCCCTTCGTTCAGCCGAGCAGCTCGAGCCATAAGCAGGTTTATTGAATACCATGAACAGAGAAAATAAGGAAGCAAGCTTAACCAAGGAGGAACAAAATGCCAGACCTGGAATTCATTTTTCATCCCAGCTCAATAGCAGTAGCGGGAGTTTCACAGCACAACAGCACTGCGGATATGTTCCTGGATCCATTAATCCAGTCTGGCTACAAAGGGAAGATCTATCCCATTCATCATAAAGCTAATGAAGTGTCAGGCTTAAAGGCCTACCCCAGCATAATGGACGTTCCCGGCCCAGTAGACCATGTTACTTGCGGCATTAGAGCTACCCGCACGCCTGAACTCATGAGAGAGTGCGCTGCCAAAAGGGTGAAGCTGGTCCAAATTTTCACTGCTGGGTTCAGCGAAAGTGGCGAAGAGGAGGGAATTCGCCTGGAGAAGGAAATCGCGGAAATTTCCCGTCGGGGGAATGTGCGAGTCCTAGGTCCTAATTGCATGGGCATATACTATCCCGACCTAGGGATTTCCTACGAGCCCTCCTTTCCAAAGGATGGTGGCCGCATTGGTTTTCTTGCCCAGAGTGGCGGAAATTCAATGCGCCTGGTCATGCTTGGAGCAGCCAGAGGCATTCGTTTCAGTAAGGTCGTCAGTTATGGGAATGCCTGTGATATCAATGAAGCGGATCTGATGGAGTATTTCGCCGATGACCCCGAAAGCAAGATTATTATCGGCTACATTGAGGGAACTAGAGACGGCAGGCGTTTTGTCCGGGCACTGCAGAAGGCGGCAGAAGCCAAACCAGTAATCATGTTCAAGGGTGGAGTAACTGAGGCCGGGACTAGAGCAGTGGCCTCGCATACTGGATCATTGGGTGGCACTGATGCTGTTTGGAGTTCCCTTTTCCGCCAGCTAGGTGTTATGCAGGTTGACGACATGGAGGAACTGATTGACCTGCTCCTGCCATTTCAGCATTGGCAGCCTCTTCGGGGGAAAAGGGTAGGGCTCATCGGCATTGGTGGCGGGTACAGTGTTTTGCTTGCTGATGCTTCTGCCAGGGCAGGCCTCATTGTCCCTGCATTCACAGAAGAATTGAAGAGTAGCTTGCGTGACATAGTCCCCAGGGAAGCTGACCCCGGCACCAGTGTGCACAACCCCGTTGACCTCTCTGTGTCGGGGTGGAACCCTGATATTTTCTCCAAAGCACTTGAGACCGTAGATAAGTATGACGGGGTTGACTTCATGCTTCTTTGCATTAGTTTACATGCCGGCTGTATTGGTGGACCGCTAAAGCAAATGATAGACAAGGCTGTCGATGCTCTTGTCATTACCAAGAAGAAGCTTAATAAGCCTGTCGCCATGGTCATACTCGAAGACTTCGCTCCAGAAACACGGAAATTAAGTTCCGGCATTCAAGAAATAGTCAGGCAGGTGAATATACCAGTGTTCCCTTCATTCAATCGGGCAGCCCGGGCCATAAGCAGGTTTATTCAATACCATGAACGAAGACAATAAAGAAGCACGCCTAACCAAGGAGGAAAAATGTCAGATCTGGAATCTATTTTCCATCCCAAGTCAATAGCCATAGTAGGAGCCTCACCCAATCCCGCCAGAGTTACCAACCGTTTCTACTTGTACCCCTTGTTACAATTTGGCTACGAAGGAAAAATCTACCCGATCCATCTCACAGCCAGGGAAATAGCAGGCTTGAAGGTCTATCCCAGCATAATGGATGTTCCCGGCCCGGTAGACCATGTTAGCTGCGCCATCAGAGCCGATCTCACTCCTCAACTTATGCGCCAATGTGTTGCCAAGGGGGTGAAGCTAATTCAGATTTATACCTCCGGGTTCAGTGAAACCGGGCAAGAAAAAGGAATCCGCCTGGAGAATGAGATTGCAGAAATTGCCCGTCGGGGGAATGTGCGAGTTCTTGGTCCCAACTGCATGGGCATATACTGCCCAGGCTCAAAAATTGCCTATATAGACTACTTTTCCAAGGAAGGTGGCAACGTTGGTCTACTTTCCCAGAGCGGGGGAAATTCTATGGAAGTGGTTCAAATTGGAAACTCAAGGGGGGTTTACTTCAGTAAGGTTGTGAGCTACGGTAATGCTTGTGACATCAATGAAGCGGAGCTCCTGGAATATTTCACCCACGACCCACAGACCAAAATCATCATTGGCTACATTGAAGGGACACGAGATGGGAGGCGCTTCATTAATGTACTGCGGGAGGCAACTAGAGCCAAACCGGTGATCATGCTCAAAGGGGGAACAACCGAGGCTGGGACCAAAACAGCAGCTTCTCATACCGGATCACTAGCCGGTAGCAACGTTATCTGGGAATCTTTCTTCCGTCAATTGGGGGTAATGCAAGTTTCTGATTTGGAGGAATTGATTGATTTGACGCTGCTATTTCAGCATTTTAAGCCAGTGCGAGGAAGGAAACTGGGGCTTGTTGGTAGTGGTGGGGGGGCCAGCGTCTTGATTACCGATAGTTGTGAAAAGGAACGATTACTAATCCCTCCATTTCCAGAGGAAATAAGGGGAAGGTTGAGAGAGTTTATGCCAGAGGAACTTGACCCTGGCAGTATTGTGCATAACCCCCTTGATTTTTCCACCTCATGGCCAAGACCCGGAGTTGTTCCAGCGCTTCTTGAGACTACAGCTAAATATGATGGAATTGATTTCATCCTTATTTACTTTGGTTTAGGCCCTGGTATTGAGGAAAGGATAACTAAGGTAATCGATCCCATCATCGAGACCAGGAGGAATTTCAGCAAGCCAATAGCCATGGTGCTACGCTATAATCAAGCTCCCCAAGAAGGAAAACTAGCCGTTGACCTTCAAAGAAGCTGCGCAGCGGGCGGCATACCTGTGTTCACTTCATTTGATCGAGCAGCTCGGGCTATAAACAGGTTTGTCAGCTATTATGAACAAAGACAATCTTAATTGAGGAGGACTAAATTGTCAGACTTAGACTACATCTTTCATCCCAGCTCGATAGCCGCGGTCGGAGTCTCAGGACACAGCGACACTACAGAGATGTTCTTGAATCCATTGATCCAGTTCGGATACAAGGGCAAGATTTATCCTGTTAACCCAAAGACCGGTGAAGTATCGGGCTTAAAGGCCTATCCCAGCATCTTGGATATCCCCGGCCCAGTAGACCACGTCACTTGTGCCATTAAAGCTGCTCTTACCCCTCAGCTTATTAGGGAATGCACCGCCAAAGGGGTGAAGCTAGTCCAAATTTTCACTGCCGGGTTCAGCGAGACTGGCCAAGAAGAGGGAATTCGCTTGGAGAGGGAAATCGCTGAAATTGCGCGTCAGGGGAATGTGCGAGTCCTCGGCCCCAACTGCATGGGCATATACTATCCCAAGCTGGGGATTTCCTACGAGCCCTTCTTTCCCAAGGATGGTGGCCACGTTGGTTTTATCTCCCAGAGTGGCGGAAATTCAATGATGCTGGTCATGCTCGGAGCAGCCAGGGGCCTTCGCTTCAGTAAGGTCGTGAGTTTTGGCAATGGCTGTGACATTAACGAAGCGGATTTGATGGAGTATTTCGCCGATGATCCCGAAACAAGGGTCATTATCGGCTACATTGAGGGGACACGAGATGGAAGGCGTTTTACCGAGGCACTGCAGAAGGCGGCGGATGCCAAACCGGTGATACTCCTAAAAGGAGGAACAACCGAGGTCGGATCCAAAGCAGCAGCCTCTCATACGGCAGCACTAGCCGGCAGCAACATAATCTGGGAATCTCTCTTCCACCAGTTAGGTGTGCCGCAAGTTGACGATATGGACGAATTGATTGATCTAGTCTTGCTATCTCAGCATTTCCATCATGTTCAGGGAAGAAAGATAGGGCTTGTCGGTCTCGGTGGGGGGAATAGCGTTCTGGTCGCGGATAGTTGTGCCAGGGAGGAACTCGTTGTTCCCCCGTTCCCTGACGAACTGAAGAGGAGGCTGAGAGAGATCCTTCCTGCTGAGGTCGATCCCGGCACCAGTGTGCGCAACCCCGTTGACCTCTCTGCGTCAGGGTGGAATCCCGATGTCCTTTCCCAATCCCTTGAGGCTGTAGACGGGTATGATGAGCTCGATTTCATCCTTCTCTACATTAGTTTACACGTTGGCACTCTTGACCCGCTGTTTAAACCACGGGTCATTGCGGATATCGATGCTCTTATCAAGACCAAGAGGAATCTCACCAAGCCCCTGGTCATGGCGTTACAGGATGACCATGTCCCAGAACTGGTCAAGTTTACTTTTGACATTCAGGAAAGGTGCAGGCAGGCAGATATACCTGTATTCCCCTCATTCAACCGAGCAGCCCGGGCCATACGCAGGTTTGTTCGATACCATGAGGGGAGATAATGGCAGGAAAGCAGCTCATTACCGCTGTTTTCATCTGAGCCAAGCAGAAGCATGATTTTGACCCTGGCGGGGAAGCTTAAGATGAAGAATACCTATGCGGAGCATAACATAATATCTTTTGCAGGACCTTTCAAAAAGAGACAAATTATCCCCGGAATGCCTGAGGGATGAACGTAAAATCAAAATTAGACAACCCTTCAACCAAGGAGGAAAACATGCCGGACCTGGAATACATCTTCCATCCCAAGTCAATAGCCATAGCAGGGGCGTCACGAACCCCTCAAAATCCTGTTAATCTTTTCTACTTGAACGGGTTGACCCGGTTTGACTATGGAGGAGCGCTTTATGTCATTCACCCTGAAGCCAGCGAATTATCAGGTTTAAAGGCCTACCCTAGCATCATGGACATTCCTGGCTCTATAGACCACGTTATTTGCGGCATTAGAGCCTCCCTTACTCCTCAACTTATGAGGGAATGTGTCGCGAAAGGGGTTAAGCTAGTCCAAATTTTCACCGCTGGGTTCAGCGAAACTGGGGAAGAAGAAGGAATTCGCCTGGAGAAGGAAATTATAGAAATTGCTCGTCGAGGGAAAATACGAGTCCTCGGTCCTAACTCCATGGGCATATACTGCCCCGAGTCAAAAGTTTCCTACGTGTCTTCCTTCCCCAAGAAGAGTGGCAATGTTGGTTTTCTTTGCCAGAGTGGAGGGAATAGCTATGATTTAATTAATATTGGGAGCGCCAGAGGCGTTCGCTTCAGTAAGGTTGTGAGCTATGGCAATGCCCCTGACATTAATGAAGCGGAACTTTTAGAGTATTTTACCCATGACCCTCAAACCAAGATCATTATCGGCTACATTGAGGGGACCCGAGATGGAAGGCGTTTCGCCAAAGCATTGCAGAAGGCGGCGGAGGCCAAACCAGTGATACTCCTAAAAGGAGGAACAACCGAGGCCGGAACCAAAGCAGCGGCCTCCCATACCGGAGCGTTGGCTGGTAGCATTGTCACCTGGAGTTCCCTATTCCATCAACTGGGAGTAATGCAAGTTTACGATCTGCAAGAGATGGTGGACTCGATTTTACTATTCCTGCATTTGAAGCCTCTTACAGGGAGAAAGGTAGGGCTCATTGGCATAGGAGGAGGATGCAGTGTTTTAGCCACAGATATTTGCACCAGGGAAGGATTGACTATAGTCCCATTCCCCCTGGACCTCAGGAAAAAGTTGAGGGAAATCATGCCTGATGAACTCGATCCCGGGACTAGTATGCGCAACCCCGTTGATGTCTCCAGCTTGGGATGGCGTCCCGACATCTTCCTTAAAGCCCTTGAAGCTGTAGCTAGTTACAATGGAATTGATTTCGTCCTTACCTATGTGACTACTCCCTTCGGTAAAGGTGCTACCAGGCGCTTAAACGGGCATATTGATGCGCTCATTGAGACTAAGAAGAGGATGGATAAGCCAATAGCCACAGTACTACAACGCAATGATGCTCCAGAAGCGGCAAATCTTGCTTTTGATCTCCAAAATAGATGTGCACAGGCTGGCATACCGGTGTTCCCTTCGTTCAATCGAGCAGCCCGAGCCCTGAGCAGGTTTGTGCAGTATTATGAAAGGTAAACCTATGGTGAGTTTAATAAATCCCTCAATGTTACAGCGTTCTTAATCGCAAATCCCTCGGCATCATTATTGAAATAGATATAGACAGCCTTAATGTCCTGGCCCAGCCGAGCAATTCTCTGTGCCCATTGGGAAAGCCCTTCGTCAGAGTAGCAACTGCAATATAGACCCTCGCTGCCATGGAAACGGACATAGGCAAAATCACTGGTGGCTACAAGAGGGCAGCTAAAGTCAGGCATATCAAAAACACACAATCCAACGTTATATTTTCGCAGAATATCGAAAACAGCGTCATCGATCCAGGATTTGTGGCGAAATTCGACCACATGCCTATAATCCTGGGGCAAGGAAGACAGAAAACTTTCCAGTACCTCATCGCTGCGTTTCATGTTGGGCGGCAGTTGATATAGCAAAGGACCCAGCTTTTGTTCCAAAAGAACAGCTCGCGATAGAAAGGTCTCCACAGCTGAATCTAAATTCTTTAACCTTTTTATATGCGTGATAAAACGACTCACCTTAACAGCAAAAACGAAGCCATCGGGTGTAGATTCTCGCCAGGTAGTGAAAGCCTTTTCCGAAGGCAGACGATAGAAACTGTTATTAAGCTCCACAGTAGTGAATTGCCTGGCGTAAAATTGCAGCCATTTAGGCTTGGACAATCCCTCGGGGTAATAAAGCCCACGCCAGTGGTCATAATGCCAGCCACTGCAACCAATATAGTATTTTGCTGGTGCCCTGTCTCCCATCATCACAGCCTTAACATTTTCTCCACACAATATTTTACCTCAGACTAGAGGCTCACTACTCGCTGGAGGGCGTAATCCGCCGCCAGGTCCAGGATAAATTGATAATGAAGTTCCACAGCATGGCTGCGGCAAT
>CAZXAJ010000009.1:0-70170 GCA_964638975.1 uncultured Dehalococcoidales bacterium | reverse complement strand
GAGCGGGCGGCTGTTAACCGCTAGGTTGTAGGTTCGAATCCTGCTCGGGGAGCCAAACAAGATAAAATCAAGAACTCTGGTTTTCAGCAGGGTCTTCTTGATGGCAGCGAGGCCGGGTAGATAGCCCGGCCTCATCAATATCAAGCTCAATAACCATGTCCTCGCTACAGTTAGGCCATGGTTTGGTTTCTTAGCATTGAAGAAGTAGCTCATTCCGGATGAATAAATTGCCGTGGTCTTGATAATATCTGGGCAAATTCCGCTGCATTGTCGAAGTAAAGTAGGTACTGTAAATACAAAGCCGCTGTAACGTAGTCAATCTCTAGAGATTGACTACGTTGATATAATATCGCAGTAGACCATCGCGATATAATTATTCTGTAGCATATTGGCCTAACAGAAATAGATTCATAATCTTTTGTGCTTATACTTCGTAATCAGACGTCTTAGCATTGAGCAGCAAGTAGGAGGTTAATGACCATGACAGAGATGAGTAACTCCGAATTCAATAAATTTGACGATGATGAAGCCGAGCACCTTAGAAACCTGTCAGAGGACGTCCTAAAGCACCTTGCACTCGCCAGGAACGCAGCCATTATTACATTGAACGGACTTATGTCATTAGAAATGCCGATCCGATTAAATGAACCAGAGGGGATAATCCTGTTCCTTATGGCCAAGTGTGCCAAGACGCTTCGCTTTTCACTAATCGGCCTAAAGATCGGATATTATTCAGGGGCTGCCACACTTCTAAGATCAGCGTTCGAATCATTGGCACACGCGTTTCTATTTGATGCAGACCCCAAACAGGTGGCAATATGGCTAAGAAATGAGTTCTCAAGCAGACCGCAGTACGATTTAGATGTCAAGAGGAGCGAACAAACGCGAGATGCGAAGAAGGCTTTGCTACACATGGAAAACGATCCACGTACAATTAAGGAAGCCACCGATGATTTCTGGCAAGGTGCCAATAAATATACACACGCTACTTTACAAGGTTTGGCTAAGGAGTTCGGAGTTGACATATCAGATCTCGTTCCTGATGAACTAGCCCAAACAGAAGAGGATCTCGATTGGGCACTAGAACGATACATTCTACTAAGCACCTATGGCAAGGATATGCTTAAATCTGTGGAAACCAATTCATCAGATACTGAACCAATTGAAATACAATTGCTTGGAAAATATGACGAGGAGGTATTATTAGATCTATCCCTATTTGCGTTTTATGTAGGGCACAGATTACTTGATATGACTAATGTTTTAGATATTAAAGATATGGAGTTCCAAAAACAATACAAGGAGTGGCACGAAGCCATAAAGAATATTTGAATACCATTGACATCAACTAGATTATACTAAGTTAGAACAGGCAGCCCATTTATAGGAGTATCAAAATGGCCGAGGAAGAGACAGAGGGTATACGCGCGCGTCGCAAACTTGCCGTTGAAATATTTCATACCAATATTACATCACAGTTTAGTAGGTTAAATTTCTTTTTAGCTGGTACTGCTTTTCTTATAGTTGCATTCGCTGCTGTAATTACGGTTAATAAAAATACACCTGTAAATTACCAGCTTCATATATTGGCACACGCGATCAATGCTGTTGGATGTTACCTCGCCTTTTTTTTCACGTTCACTAATTTCTTAAATGGCGTCTTCCTAAAACAGGTCCAAGATGAACTAATGGAAGATGGTATGATTGTACAGGAGGTGCCATATAGAAGGTTAAGGGATATCTTAAAATTAGAATGGAAGACAGGGAAATTACGCCAAAGTTCTATTGAGTTTTTACGCGATCCAGTTGGATATGGTAGGGATTATCCAGCGTCTCATACTTGGCTAATACCATTACTATTTCTCCTTTTTTGGCTGGTGACTTGGTTTGCTGTATTAAGGCCATATTGGATTCCCTCCGCCTTTGGTATTGCTTTGCCGCTTGTTTTGTTCTTATATATTCATTGGAGAGATAAATAGAGCGAATTTCGAAAATAAAAACGCCCATGATAAATTAAAATCGTAACTGGAATAATGGATTTTCAAAGAAGCGAGATAAATGCCAGCGAACAACAATGAAATTGAGAAACGGTTGTGGGAAGCGGCGGATCAGTTATGGGCGAACTCGCCGCTGAGACCGTCGGAGTATTCGGGACCGGTACTGGGCTTGATATTCCTCAGATATGCAGACCACAAGTTCACTGAAGCACAGAAGGAGTTTGCCGCAAAAGATGGTTCGGGGCGAAGGCAGATCGGCCCAACTGACTATCATGCTCAAGGGATTCTCTATATACCGGATGAAGCCCGCTTTGAAACCCTGAAAAAATTGCCAGAATTAGTCGACCTCGGCAAGGCGATCAATGACGCGATGGGAGCTATCGAGGAGGCGAATCCATACTTGAAAGGGGTACTGCCCAGGACATATCAGAGGATGGACAATCCGACGCTAACTGAAATTCTTCGCATCCTAAGTCGGATTCCAATGGATATCGAGGGCGATGTTTTCGGCAAGATATACGAGTACTTTCTTGGCAAGTTCGCTATGAAGGAGGGGCAGAAGGGCGGCGAGTTCTTTACCCCTACATCTATCGTCAAGCTGATTGTCGAGATTATCGAGCCCTTCCACGGCAAGATTCTAGACCCGGCCTGCGGTTCTGGCGGCATGTTTGTGCAGAGCGGCAAGTTCGTGCGCAGACATAAGAAGAATCCAAGCGGTGAGATCAGCATCTATGGACAGGAGAGAGTGCAGGAAACAATCCGCCTATGCCAGATGAACCTCGCCGTCAACGGACTTGAGGGGAACATACTGCAAGGTAACAGCTACTATGAGGACCGACATGACAGCATCGGAAAGTTCGACTTCGTTATGGCCAATCCCCCTTTCAACGTTTCTGGCGTCGATAAAGAACGCATCAAGGACGATCCCCGCTTCCTTCTCGGCATTCCTCGCCCGGACATAGCCAACTATCTGTGGATTCAGATGTTTTACAACGCACTTAACAAGAATGGCCGAGCGGGTTTCGTGATGGCCAACTCGGCTGCCGATGCTCGAGGCTCAGAGATGGAGATACGCCGCAAGTTAATCGAAGAGCATGTAGTAGACGTAGTTGTAGCCATAGGATCAAACTTCTTTTACACGGTTCCATTGCCCTGCATGCTGTGGTTCCTTGATTGCGGCAAGAAAGGCATGGATAGAGCAGAAAAGGTCCTATTCATCGATGCACGTCAACTTTATAGACAGCTCGACCGTGCACACCGCGACTTTACTTCCCAACAGATAGAATTTCTTGCAAATATCGTTAGATTGTACCGCGATGAAAAACATGAGAATAGATATGGCAGTGACGAAATCTTAATTAAGAATTTCCCGCAAAAGCACTATATAGATGTGCTTGGTTTGTGCAAGATAAGCACGATTGATGAGATAAGAGCCAATGACTTGAGCTTGAATCCAGGTCGTTATGTTGGTATTGCTGAAGGCCATCATGATGATTTCGATTTTACAGCGTTTCTTGAAGAAATGAATGAAGAACTAGAGATTTTGAATAATGAAGCTAAACAACTTGAAGCACGGATTTCCGAAAACATATCAATATTGTTAGAGGGTCAAAATAATGAACCTTGAAGGTAGTACGTGGCGACGCTACCGACTGGGAGACGTGGCAAGGGTGATGTCGGGTTATGCCTTTAAGAGCTCTGAGTTTAGGGAAAGTGGTATACCTGTTATCAAGATTAAAAACATCAGGTCAGGCTATGTAGACCTATCTGACGTACAATATGTTGGTGAAAAATATCTTTCCCTTGACAAAAAATATCACGTACAGGGAGAGGACTTACTGATTTCACTAACTGGATCACAAATAACCCAGCCAAGTTCTGTTGTAGGAAGGGTTGCTATTCACAGTCCAAAACTAGGGCTATGCCTCCTTAATCAGCGTGCGGGAAAAATCACGGTTACAAATTTGGATGAATGTAACCCCTTATTTTTATACTATGTTCTTCGTACTGAGGACAAAGCTCGAACGATAGCCCTAATGGCACATGGATCGGCTAGCCAAGCGAACGTGAGCCCAACCCAAGTTGAAGCTATAGAGATAATTCTTCCTGACGTTGAGACCCAGCGCAAAATAGCAGCCATCCTCTCCGCCTACGACGACCTCGTAGAGAACAACAACCGACGAATTAAAATCTTGGAGGAAATAGCCCAATTAATCTACCGAGAGTGGTTCATCAACTTCCGCTTCCCTGGCCACGAGAATGTGAAGATGGTCGATTCCACGCTGGGGATGATTCCAGAGGGGTGGGAGATAAAGAAGGCAAGTGATGCGATACGTGTTAATCCGCATGAAAAAACTGATAGAGAAGGTAAGAAGCCATATGTTGCTATGGAAGGCCTATCCATAAAAAACATGATAGTGACTGTAACAGAAACCCGCACTGGCAGTAATGGTGCTAAGTTCCGAAATGGTGATACCCTCTTCGCGAGAATTACTCCATGCTTAGAGAATGGTAAAACAGGTTTCGTACAGTTTCTCGAGTCTGATGAAACAATTGGGATCGGGTCGACTGAGTTTATAGTTTTCCGGTCGATTACCTTAACGCCCGAGTATGTCTATTTGCTTTCTAGAGACGAGGATTTTAGACAAAACGCTATTAAAAGCATGTCGGGTACTTCGGGGCGACAAAGGGTTCGCGTTGAATGCTTTGACAAGTACCTGATAGCACAGCCGGATATAAATACGTTAGGCAAATTCTCGCGAGTGATAGAACCGATGTTTCGAAATATTTATTTACTTAGCCTACAAATTGAAAATCTCCATCGAACACGTAACTTGCTTCTCCCACAGCTAATTTCGGGTGAGGTAGATATATCAGATTTGGATATCGACATCGGGGAGAATGCAGCATGACGCCCCAAGAACAAAGCGACTACTCCGAGGACGCGTTGGTCGAGCAGCCTGCCATTGACCTGTTTTCGAAACTCGGCTGGGGAACCACGAACTGTTACCATGAGTTCGACAGCGGCAAGAGCGCCTTGGGCCGGGATAACATGGGCGAGGTTGTACTGCTCGAACGACTTCGGCCGCTTTTAGAGAAGCTAAATCCTGACCTGCCCAATGAGGCAATAGGTCTAGCTATCGAGGAATTGCTCCGTGACCGCAGCCTGATGACCATGGCCGCAGCTAACCGCGAGGTGTACCAACTGCTTAAGGATGGCGTGAAGGTCACTTTTAAGGGCGGCGAAAGCGGCGACGAGCAGGTGGTAGAGCGCGTCCGCGTTATCGACTGGAACGATTCCAGCAGCAACGATTTCTTCCTGGCGTCGCAATTCTGGATTGCGGGAGAGATGTACACCAAGAGGGCAGACCTAATCGGGTTTGTCAACGGACTGCCGCTGGTATTCATCGAACTCAAGGCATCACACAAAGCGCTCAAGACCGCGTACGATAAAAACCTCAAGGACTACCGCGACACGATACCGCATGTCTTCTGGTACAACGCTTTCATAATCCTCTCCAACGGCAGCCAAAGCCGCATCGGCAGCGTCACCTCAGAGTGGGAGCACTTTAACGAGTGGAAGAAGATCAATACCGAGGGGGAAGAGGGGATTGTGTCCCTGGACACGATGATCCGAGGCACCTGCACATACGAAAAACTGCTGGACATCGCCGAGAACTTCACCATCTTCATGGAGGTCCTGGGCGGCCAGGTAAAGCTCGTCGCCAAAAACCATCAGTACCTGGGGGTGGCCAATGCCATCGAAGCCCTGATTCAAATCGATGCTAAGAAGGGGCGTCTCGGCGTTTTCTGGCATACACAGGGAAGCGGCAAGAGCATCTCAATGATATTCTTCGCCCAGAAGGTCCTCAGAACGATCTCCGGAAACTGGACATTCGTGATCGTCACGGATAGGGATGAGTTGGATGACCAGATATATAAGAACTTTGCGCGTGCCGGTGTTATCACGGAACAGCAGGCGCAGGCTGAGAGCGGTGAGCACCTGCAACAACTGTTAAGAGAAGACCATCGCTATATCTTCACACTTATCCAAAAATTTCAATCTCCAAAGGTTGGTTTGTATCCTGTATTGACGGAGCGCTCAGATATAATCGTTATCACCGATGAAGCCCACCGCACGCAGTACGATACGCTGGCCAGGAACATGCGTAGAGCAATGCCCAACGCAGCGTTCATCGCCTTCACCGGTACTCCCCTTATTGTCGGTGAGGAAAAAACGCGGGAGGTCTTTGGTGACTACGTAAGCGTCTATAACTTTAAGCAGTCGGTCGATGACGATGCCACAGTACCGCTTTACTACGAGAACCGCATTCCCGAGCTGCAACTGACCAACGAAGACCTCAATGAGGATATGGAGCTTTTGCTGGAGGAGGCCGAACTGGACGAAGACCAGGAGAAGAAGCTACAGCGCGAATTCTCAAGGCAATATCATTTGATCACTCGTGAGGAGCGTCTCGATACCATAGCTAAGGATATCGTTGCTCATTTCATGAGCCGTGGTTACCAGGGCAAGGCGATGGTGGTCTGCATCGATAAAGCCACTGCGTTGCGGATGCACGATAAGGTCGGTAAGTACTGGCGTTTGCATCTCACAAAGCTGCGCTCCAGATTAGAGATTTGCACAGCCGAGGAGCGCGAGGAACTGGAGGATAAAATCCGCTATATGGAAGAGACGGACATGGCCGTCGTTGTATCTCCGGGGCAGAATGAGAAAGAGGAGATGAAGAAGAAGGGGCTGGATATCGTCCCGCACCGCAAGCGCATGGCTACCGAGGACCTGGATGAGAAGTTTAAAGATGCTGACAATCCTTTTCGCATCGTGTTCGTCTGTGCCATGTGGATGACTGGCTTTGATGTACCCTGTTGCTCCACCATCTACCTCGACAAGCCGATGAGGAACCATACCTTAATGCAAACCATAGCACGTGCTAACCGCGTCTTCCGGGATAAGGTGAACGGTCTGATCGTTGATTACGTCGGCGTGTTTCGAGACCTGCAGAAGGCGCTGGCGATATACGGAGCGGGGGGTGAAGCGGCTGAGCCACCTGTGGTGGATAAGAGCGAACTGGTTAACAAACTAAGGGAGGCCATCGCTGAGGCCACGACCTTTAGTGAGGGGCTTGATGTTCAATTAGCAGGAATAATGGAATCACATGGATTCGAACGTATTAAACTGCTTGATGAGGCAGTCGAGGCGGTAATCGTCAATGATGACACCCGAAGAAGATACCTGTTCCTTGCTAACAGTGTAGCAAGTCTATATAAAGCAATACTGCCGGATCGATGTGCCGATGAGTTCTCTCCAGTGTGTAAGGCGCTCAGGGCGATTGCGGACAAGATCCGGTCGGAAATTGAACCGCCGGATATATCGGGAGTAATGCAGTCGCTCGAGAAACTGCTGGATGAGTCCGTAGCTACTGAAGGTTACGTTATTAGAGAATCAGGTACTCTACCATATGAAGCCGAACGACGCATCGACCTGAGTAAGATTGACTTCGAAGGGCTCAAGAAGAAGTTCGAGAAAGGATTTCAGAGAACAAAGGCTGAGAAGCTGCGCCGCTTTCTTGAAGTAAAAGTCACTGCAATGGTACAGCTAAACAGATCTCGCTATGACTACCTGGAGCGGTTCCAGAGGCTTATCGATGAGTATAACGCTGGGAGTGTGAACGTTGAGGAGTTCTTCAAGCAACTAATAGAGTTCGCCCGCAGTCTCGATGAAGAGTCAAAGCGGGGTATCTCAGAAGGTCTAACCGAGGAGGAGCTGGCGATATTCGACCTGCTCACTAAACCTGAGATGAATCTAACTAAGAAAGAGGAGCAGCAGGTCAAGAAGGTGGCTAGAGATCTTTTAGCAACCCTAAAGCGTGAGAAGCTGGTCCTGGACTGGCGAAAACGCCAGCAGACAAGGGCAGCGGTCAGGGTAGCCATAGAAGAGATTCTGGATCAGCTTCCCGAAGCATATAGCTCTGACATCTTCAACGACAAATGCGAGCTTGTCTACCAGCACGTTTATGAATCGTACTACGGACCTGATAAGAGCGTGTATTCCAATACGGTTTAAATAAGCTGACTCTAGCTCCACTAGTACCAACCAATACCGCTATAGCTCCTTTACCCAAGTTTTTTCCAACGCATTCGAGATTGCCACAAGCAATAGCTCCTGAGAAGTAGTTTCCAAATATTTCTATTCAGCTACATTGCTAATTATGCGAGGATATTCAGAAGGTGAGAGGAGGGTGGTCATTTAACCATAGTAGACAATCTAGAGGTAATTTCAATACCTTAGCAACAGAAGCTGCACGAATTTTACCGACTAAATCAAATAGCGATATTTATAAAATATATTATTTATCATATGATAATAGCTTGACAATTATTTATCATGTGATATAATTTCAACAGAATAAGGTCGAGGCAGAAGTTTGCACCAAAGAGAAAAGGTTAGAGACTTTCTACAGTTAGTTAAGGAAACGATAGCTAATCCCGTAGTCGATCAAGGATGGTTGCTGGTGCCACGCGCAGAGAATAAAGAATGCATATTACAGCTCGGATTTAACTATCAAGATATAAACGAAACACTGTTAGGTTTATCAGTTGAGGACTATTGCGAAGGCCCATGCCGAGATCGAGATCAGCAAGGTGATTTGTGGATATTTGGGAAAATTATTGAGAACAAAGCTATTTATATTAAGATGAAATTAGCCTCTTTTGGGCCACTAAGGCTAGTAAGAGTTATATCCTTTCATTTCGCCGACCACACATTGGAGCATCCATTCAAAGTAGAAAAGGATGTAGAGGAGAGAGACGATGAAGACAATTAATATCGATCGTGGTCTGTGCACGAATTGTGAAAAGGAAACCGGATTTGAAAGAATAATTAAAGAGGAAACCTTCAATGTACGAGGAGAACCGATAACTATAAATGTCGAATACATTAAATGCAAGGATTGCGGGGATGAGGTTTTGAATCCGGCGGTAAACCATGATCCTTTTGAACTTGTCTATAGAGAATATCGTCGAAAACACGCTTTACTTCAACCCGAAGAAATAGCAGGTTGGAGAAAAGCGCACCATCTGACTCAAGGCGAGTTCGCTAAATTGCTCGGCATCGGAGTTGCTACCATAAATCGATACGAAAATGGTGCACTCCAAAACGAATCTCATGAAAACCTACTTCGGCTATCTATGGATACGTCCAATCTGTTCAAGCTTATAGAAAAATCGGAGGGAATATTCTCCGATACTAGGAAGAAGAAACTTCTAGAGACATTGAGAGAATCAGAGGATATCTCCCGGTCCTTAGATGATACTATCATGATTAATTTTGGTGGCGCTGAGAAGAATAATATGAATGGATTTAGAAAACTTGACCTCTCAAAGCTGTACAATGCTGTGCTCTTCTTTTCTAGAGATGGGGTATTAAAAAGCAAACTCAACAAGTTGCTATTTTATGCTGATTTTAAACACTTCAAGGAATACACGCTCTCCATTACCGGTCTACAATATGCGCATTTACCGTATGGACCAGTGCCTGACAATTATGCAATATATTATGCTACCTTATTCTCCAAGGGGCTAGTTGAGTTCATCGAGGAGTCGTACCCGAACGGATACGTAGGTGAACTCATCAAGGCCGTGAAGGATCCGGACCTCAATGTCTTCTCTCTTAGTGAATTGCGCATCATGGCTTCGGTAATGGAAGATTTCAAGGAATACACTGCGACTCAGATGCAAGAACTATCACATAAGGAGAAGGGGTATCAGCAAACTAGCGATGGGGAGATCATTTCGTACGCATATGCAAATGAGTTGAACTATTAGCTCGATGACAGCTTCAGATAGCACATTATTTGCATTGCTTGATTAAGGAGGAATAAGCAATGGGCGAAAAACATAAACCAGGTGAAATAGCTAAAAGATCGGGACAGTATCCTATACAAGGACCGCGAGGAGGGAACACTGGTAAGGAGCGGACGGTAGTAAAGGGAGAGCCGTTTCCTCCGACACCCGAGAAAGGGCAGACTTACGGAAAACCTGACAAGACAAAACACTAACATAGTATTAAACCCTCAACTTGTCCAGGTTGTACTTAAATGGCTGATTAAGAAGATGGTAACGGTAACAATCCTATGTTCCTTTCCGTAAATGTTGAAGAAAAACACTTGTAAGGAGGTGAGGGACGTGGAAGAAGCGGTTCTCAAGTATGTGGTAGTACCGCTGGTCGCCGTAATAGGAGTGTACGTCGTAGGTTCTACTATATACCAGTTATTCGGCGTTCCGGCAATTGTTCTCTTTGGTGCCGTCGGCGGTGTAGCGTTCTTTGCTAAATTTTTTAAGGATTAAAACTCAGAGTTGTTATGTATCAATCGGGTATATTAAAACTCGAAAGTAGGGGCAGGTTCGTATTAAAAATTAAGCATAATGTTTAGCGCCCAACGATGGATCTACTCGTATTGCCATGACAAAACACTTGGATTTTAATTTCAAGGCCTCCGTTTCTGGTTGATAATCCCCATAGCCTTGTACTTATTTTCAAATAGGAGTGGAAGTGTCATCTGGCCCGGTTCAGCCACATCCCTTTCACTCTTCCCCTTTCGCTTCCCAGTAGCTGCCTTTAGCCTATCGGCGTGCTGTCTCCGCTTCCTCTCCTTGAGACGTCGCTCATAGATCCATCTGCGGAAGTCGTTCAGCAGACTCATCTCATAGTCGCTGAGCTCATCCTGGCGGATATCCTTCGGCACCATATCACCCTTGTACTGTGTCAGGGCATACATGTATATATTTACCCACTCGGAGGCGACGGGGAACTCTAGGGTTACGGTCATAAGGTAAGCACACACCTCCGGCCAGGTGGCCAGTCCCTCCTCTCCCTTCATCAGCTGAGCCAGGCGGTGGATGGTGATGTCGGCCTTTAGATTCTCAGGGACCGTATCCATCCAGCCTCCAGGGTAGACAATGATGGGGTCTGTTAGTGCGCCCACCAGCTCGTCGATCTGCTTTTCTACTTGCTCCTCCACCTCGCCTCCTTCCTAGTATTCATCCGGGAAAAGCACCGTGGTCGCGCTGCGGTCGGCCTCGGTGATGATCCAGATTTTGGGGAGGCCGTCCTTATCGTATGCCGAGAGCAGGCGGTAACCCTCTTTTAGGGAAAGCTCGTTCTCCCTCCTGTCCTCCTCGCACATGTCTCCCCAGTCTCCCTGGCCGTGGCGGTTGAGGCTCTCAATAACGAATGCAGCGAAGGCCTTGTCCTCGGCCGCCCTGTCGTTGACCCCCCTGGTGAACAGCATCACCCCCAGAGGGAACCTGGATGGTTCCAGCGATATTCCTGGCACTTCTGCACCTCCTTTCTAAAGGTTAGGATTAGGAGGGGCGGGGATTCGAATCCCCGCCCCCTGTGCGCTCACTGGGTGAACATGGGCATGATCAGCACCAGCGGCGAGCTTGCGTAGCGGAAGAGTACGGGCGCTGTGGAACTGGTGACGCCCATGGTGACCATACCTGTCTTGCCCTTGAGGTACTCCAGAAGGTACTTGACGTTCAGAGCGACTTTACCAGAATCACCCTGAATCTCCACCGGTATGGTCGCCTCAATACTGGCCTTCTCCTCGCCCTTGGCGGATACGTTCATGGTCCCGTTCTCCCAGGCCAGGCGCACGATGCCTCTGGCGTCCTCAGCCACCCCCCGTACGCGGCGCACCGCCCTCTCCAGGTCGGGTGCATAGATGTAGACCCCGATCGGAGGCTCAGCGGGTATGAGCTGCCTGAAGTTCGGAGGGGTTCCGGCTATCAGCTGGGATACCATGGAGACCGGACCGAACCGGGCTTGGAGACCGTTATCGCCGAGGGACAGATGCAGCTTACCCCTAGAGGAGACCAGTTCGACGAGGGAATCAACCAGTGGGGCTGTACGCGGGGCTTTAGTCCACAGGTGGTTGAGGAACTCTATGGCCCTGATGGGGATGATGACGTTGCTCATGCCATCCTCCTCAGTGGGTATCGCTACCGGTAGCGTCCTGAAGGCCATCCTGTAGCCATCTCCCGCGGCGACCTCCACGCTGTCACCCAGGTACAGGGTCACCCCGGTGAGCACCGGACGCGACTGCTCGGTAGCGCAGTACCCCACCATGGAGAGCAGAGAGGAGATCAGGGTGTCTCCATCAACGATCGCCTCCACCTTGGCCTCTGGCTCCCGCAGCGGCGGGTAGTCCCCGGGCTCATACGTCTCGTAGGAGGCCTTCCCCTCGGACCAGGACAGGTTCAGTTCCCTGCCCCTCTGCTCAATGGTTAACTCCTCGTGGCCGGGGATGTACCTAATTAGGTCGAGCACCGGGCGATAGGGAACCAGGCAGGTTCCCTCGAATCCGGGGAGGTCCACGGTGGCCGCTATCTCCAGGTCGGTGGCCATGGCCTGACCGTTCCTGAGCTGTACGCATGACAGGGACTCAAGAACAGGCTTCTTCGGCACGACCGGCCCGATGAGCCCCATCGCCTCCCGGAGCTCCCTCACCTGTACCTCGGCTGTGACCGTTTCCGCAGCAGTGGATTCCTCTTCCTGCGGCTCGGTAGCGGTGGTTTCGGCCTCGGCGGTCGTCTCTTCGACCGGCGACTTTTTCCGTCTTGCCATCTTAATCACCTCCTTCCCGGCCTGATTTTTACCAGCGCCGGGAGGCCAGCCCCGGCGCTGTGTTGCCCATTCTCTTTCAAAAAGTCTTTCCCCGGATCCCTTCAATCGCCGTTATCAGTGACAGAAGTGACACTTGTGACGGGATTTTGCATAAAGTCCCTTGTAATTCTTCTCGCATAGAAGTTCCTGCAAGAAAGGGTCTCACCTGTCCCAACTGTCCCTTTTGTGACACTTGTGACGGTATTTTGCATAAAGTCCCTGTAATTCTTCTTGCGTAGAAGTTTCTGTATTTCCCGTCACATCTGTCACTTTTGTCACTCCGGGTGCTCACCGCAGGGCTAGAACATCCTCTGCTGCGGGGTCTGAGCCTGCGATGCTTGGCTTCGCGGTGACGTCGTCCGGCTCGGTTGAGGCGGTGGCGGCGGCTTGGGCACGTCGGCCTTCGGGTACCGGGCGCTCTCAGCCCACTTCTCCTGTGCCTGCTGCACCAAGTCGGGCACCCTCCCCAGCGCCGCTTCCAGATCTCCCTCCAGAGTGGTGAACACGGGATCGCAGTTGGGGGACTGTATGCCCACGAAACCCCTGCCATCCTTGAGGGAGATGACCACCTTGATCTCAGCGCTCATGGCGCACCTCCTTAACTACTTTTTGACATCCAAGAGCTTTTTCCTCTTTATCCCAGTTAATCCTTCTACGGCCTCAGGGGTGGCCATGACGGGCACCAGGGACCCTGTCTCCATGTCCAGGTAGAGCTGCATCCAGTGGCAGGTGCCATCGATCAGCCTGCGCACCACCTCGAGCATCAGGGCGGCCATGACCTGGTTGATGGTCGGACCCTGGTCGCTAGCCGCAACAGCATCGGCACAGCTCCTCATCCCCGGTGTCTGGGAGAGCAGGGCCGGCATCTGGATGGTGGGCAGGGGCAGCGCCAGGCAGGTTTCGCTCTCCGCATCAAAGGAATGGAGCAGCCTTCTCGTTTGATTGCCGATGAGTATCTGACCATAGTTCTCGCCGTTGCCGGCGTCGACCCACCAGCGGTTATAGTAGGAATGCTCGTTGAGCTGGCTTGCTATGTCCCTGCGGGCGGGTCCATTGTCCACGCACCCCAAGATCAATCCGGGCGATTCGAAGTCGATCATTGCCACGGGATACGTGGAGTAACAGACAGGGCGCCCGGTCTTTCTGGCGAGGTTATACGCCAGCGCCTCGCTCTTGAAGCGGCCGATATCCTGTCGGGTGAAGTTCTGTCGCAGTAGGTTCCGCTCCTCGACGCGGTCATGGTCCACCAGCACTAGCCTGGCTTGCTGCGGCAGGAGCCGGCAGAGGCCCTCGGCGACGAATCCACCGGTGCCGCCGCATCCCGCCACCGTGACGGTAAATGGAGCCCGGGCGAAGCTATTGTCCAGCCTGTACACCGAACACCTCGTGCAGCTCCAGCGACGCGTAGTACCCGTAGACGCCCACCCGCAGGCGGGTCTCGGGGAACATCGTGTCCAGGCCTCCCACAACCATGTAGAGGCGCAGCCCCTGCTCGTCGCGGTTATCCGTGCCGCTGAAGAAGGCCGACATCAGGCTGTGGCTGTGGATGTCGAGCAGTGTGTGTGGCAGCCTCTCGTAGCTGACGCCGGCTGAATCACGCTCCTGGGGCGGTATCCTCAGGCGGTAGCCTCTATCCCAGACAACCGCCAGATAGTGCTCCCGCCGGGGTTCGGCGGCGAACAGCGATACTGCGAGATCGTATATATGCCAGGGTATCTTGCCGTAGTTGAGCCGCACCGACTTCCTCACGGGGGCGAGGCCTCGCACATCTGCATGGGCGATCTGCACTGTGGCCTCAATAAGGGGTCCCTGGGCGCGAATAAAGAGGCCGTTTGCCCCCAGGATGTAGTTGTAGAAGAAGCCGGGCTCCCCCTCGAGGCCACCCATGGCATTCAGGAGGTAACCCACTCTGTTCATCACATATCCGTCTCTCCTTACTGTTTGATGATGTCCATCATTGTGCCCAGCGGCACCAGGTCGCTCATGGGGTAGCGTTTCCTACCGTCAATCTCCCTCCACAGCGCCATGAGGTTGTCGGGGTGTTTCTGCGACCTGCCCCCGTATGAGGCCTCGATGGAGAAGAAGCTGGAGAAGAACGACTCCGGTATATCGCCGATACTGTTGGGGAACCGGTGTGTGCCGGCGCAGGTCCTTCCGTCATGGAAGAGGTTGAACAGCGGTGCGTGGTATATGGTGTTCTCCAGGCTTTTCGGCCTCTCCCTGGCGGCGTATACCCTGGGCGGGCTGCCCTGACGGCAGACGAAGATCAGCCCGGGCATGGGCAGGCGCATTCTCAATGGCGGTTTCAGCGGCTCCACCATGACGGCGACAGGCCAAACCCGCGGCTGACGCCACAGGGCCACCTCGGGGCCGTCCCTGCCCTGGCTCCACCATAGGGCGCTGGGGGGCAAGACCCCCGACGTCAGCGGCACCTCCCGCAGCATAGCCATGGCCACATCGCTGGCCGACACCATGCGCGTGGTGATGGTGCCGTCCTGCACCAGGAACATCACCACCGAGTCGCGGTAGAAGTCCAGCCGCACCTTGAGCTCGTCGGGAGGGATATCAAGCTGATCGGGCAGGGCCCACTGAAGGGGCATCGGCTCCCGGCTGAGCCTCTTGCTCATTCATCCTCCGTTCAATGAAATCTAGCAGCTCCGCGAAGCGTGCCGGGGGATCCTCCTCCAGCCATTCCGCGAGCTGGTTGACCGAGCTCTGTATCGCCTCCGCCCGCTGCCAGTGCCGGCTCAGGTCCTCAACCCATTCCGGGCACCACTCCGGCAGCTCGCTCTGACACAGGTACTCGTAGTCCATATCGAGGAAGTAGGTGCCTGTGTTACCCGTCAGGATATCGCCCCACCTGGCCAGCGCCTCGTAGGTCGTCCCGTCAAGTATCTGGTGCGCGTAGTCGAATTCCAGCCCTCCCCTGGGTACACACGCCAAAATCTCCGCCGGCACGTGTTCCCGGCAGGCCTCGGCCAGGGCTATGCGCCCCTCGCCTTCCGGGCCGCCGTAAGGGTCCATCATCAGGTAGGTCATAAGCTGGTAGCCGCTTCCGAAGTGGCTGGGTATATCGTGATAATCGTCATAGCTGATGCCCATCACCGTCACGGGGATGCGGCTGATAAACTCTTCGTAGCCCTCAACCATCTCGACGAAGCCCGGTTCCAGCGGGAAGTAGCGGTCTCCGAAGTGGTTGATGAAAACGGCCATCTGGTCTGAGGGGCACGGCTGCCTGAGGATTTCCTGCTCCCGCTCCGGCAGGTACTCCCTCACCAGGGCCACGAAGTCCCTGTAGTCATCGGCGCTGGCGAAGCGGGCCAGCAGTATGGCCAGTGAGGGAGGTCTGGGGGAGCGTAGCTTGTCGGACAACATCAGGAGCGGCCCAGGCTCATCAGGCATGAGACCGCCTTTCTGGTGGCATCGGCGTAGGCTTTCGCCTCGCAGGCGGCCTCCTCCAGCTCCTCGCCCCTGGACAACAGCTGCTCGGCGTCGATGGTGCCGTCATCACGGGCCACCTCCCAGGCCAGCTCTATGAGGCGCAGCCTCACCTCGGGGAGCTGCTTCAAGGCCTCTATGAGGTTGCCTGTTTCCACCAGGCTTTTATCCCTTGGTGCCCACCCTACGCACGAACTCGTGGAGGGTGTCATCGCCGCGCTTATGCTCCCTGACCTCGGCATTGGCGAGTTCGGGGAAGAAGTCGGTCATCATCCTCTTGACTTCCTCCACGCTCATGTCCGGGTCGGGGTCGGGGAATTCGCGGTCGTCGTAGACAAAGATTCTTGCCATCTCAAGACTCCTTTATTCCCAGAATTCACTGCCGAGCAAGGCCTCGGCATCCTCCATCTCTGCGGCAAGGCCGTCGAGATCACCACCCAGCACTGAATGAAGCGCAGCGGCAATCTCTGCGCGTAGAGGGCGCTTCTCCACCGGCCTCCCGTAGCACGACGGGCAGCCCTCGCCGTGGAGGAATCGATAGCGCTCCTGCGGCGTCATCTCATGGAGGACATAGTAGTGCTCCCAGGGCTCGCCGCAGCGCTCACAGTAGAGGTCCATCGGATCACCCCCTCTCCGTTTGCTTCTGGCACCAGTGCGAACTGTGATAAATTCCGGTTCTTATCACCGTCCGGAAGGAGTCAGAAGCTGACGTGAAACGCCCTGCCCCAGGGCGGTGGCCGGCCGCTCGCTTCCCTTCTCATCCTGAGGCTGAATAAGAGGTTGAATACTCCGCTTCAGATGCCTTCGGATGATACCTGGCGATCTCCGCAGGGCAGGGCGGCCCTTGCGGTTTAACGGGCATCTTCTTGGTTCTTTTCATCGCCCGGCTCTTCATCCCGGTCATACTTGCGGATCTCGTAGAGCTTCCAATTCCAGCCCCAGTGTTTTATCGGGCCGTTCTGGCTTCCCCCACGCTGGGCTATCGTGCTGTGGTCTATGCCACACCAGCACCTGGCCATCTCCATGCCTCCTTCCCGGTCAGCTCACGAAGCCGAGCTGCTGCAGCAGAAGCAGGGCGATAACGCCCAGCGCCAGCAGCCAGAAGAGCCTGGTGAGCCACCGGTCCAGTTTCTTGCGCCAGCTCATCTCTTCACCCCCTTGATTCGGTCTGAACGAGGGTTATACGAGGCCTATGCTGAGGTTATGTTGAGGCAATAGATGATTGCGGTAGCGAGGCCGATATCCTAAACCAGCCCTATCGCTTCCCTCGCCTGCTCCAGGGTTGCCGTTTCGGGGCTGAGGAACCGCTCCTCCAGGACGGCTATCAGGCTGGCGAGGTCTTCCTCAGTGAAGCTGCCGCCTCTGGCCTCCGCCCACTCCATGAGCAGCTCCTTCACTTCTTCGTCGGTCATGACACAATCCCTTCTACGGTTTCTAAATAAAAGAGACCCCCGCCCTGAAGTGCCTTAATAGAACTTCAGACCGAAGGTCTCCCTGAAAGCAAAAAAGACCCCCTGAACAGAGGTCTTTTCTGTTTTTCAGCTTTACCTCAGATGGTCGGCTACCGCCCTACTGCAAAGCGTATCAACCTGCCTTTGCGCTTCTACTGGCAAGGCTTTAGAGTATCGGATTGCCTTGCGCCGCCTGTTCTTACTAAGTCCCGCCATCACGTCGCCGATGTCAACGTGAAGCCTGACGTAAGAACTGGCAAGCCGTACCTTTGCGAACGGCCTGAACGTCAGTCCGCTTATCCCTAATTCTTCTACATAGAACAGTGGTTGATTATCGTGGTATATGGTTCTGCTGATAGCGTTGAAAGTGCCACGAAGTGAACCACGTTCGGGGATTCTGTGGAGTGCCTGCCTTTGCAGTCGCAGTATATAGCTTCTGGCTTCCCTGTCATCCGCTATCCAGTCCTTGACTAAGGCTTCTATGTAGGGTTCATAGTGGTGACGTTCGGGATTAGTACACGGCTTACCGCCGAATACACAGAAACCGCCACTGCGAAGGAACAGGCTTACTAAATGGTTCTGACGTTCGGGAGTAGCCCATTTAGGTGCTGGCATATCCCTTCCTTCTAGTCCAGCGCAGGGAAGGGAAGGCATACGCCGTAGTAGGTCTATGCGGTGACTGCTTCCTTTTCGGCTTCCGTTTGTACTGGTTCGGCTTCCCTTTCCGCCATAGCCCTTTCCACCATCTCGGCTATAGCGGTGTCTAAGGCTTCCCTATCACGTTCACGGATGGGCGTACCCGCTTCGATATTCAACCTTACCTGTTCCTTGTACTCTTCGCCTTGCTTCGACTGTACGCTGGTGACGTACTGTTGCAGTCCAGCGACGAAGTTCTCACGGACAAGGCGAATCTGGTCGGATACATCCTTCACCACCTTGATGACTGGCTTGCCAGTCTTTGAGTTGAACTTAACGCTTCCGTCGAGTTCATAAGCCAGTCGAAGCGGTGCGCCTAACGCTTCACTGGGGATAACGGTTATCCCTTCCGTGTTGGTTGCGGTGAAGAACGGAAGCCAGACCGTCTCAAGGTCGATACTCCAGACTTTACGGCCAGTAGGCTTCTGGCCGTTGGGGCGCAACAGGTTCTTGATGTAGGCAGGTGCTGACATACGCTTACACTCCCTTCAAAGGTATTCGGCGTATACCTTCAACCTTGCCTGCGCTGGAGTGTGCTATGACTGACGGACTCCCGCCTTTCGGCTATACCTTATAAGCCTATTCGGACAGTGAGACGTTAGCTTCGGTTCTGAAGCTATGCCAGTGTTTGTAAAGGTGCTGAAGCTGTTTAGCTTCAATTCTGCTTCAATTGTGGAACAAAATGACTTTTCGTTCATTATGAGGAAGCAATTGCTTCTTCTACTCCCTCAGGGAGTTCGGGAAAATAGATGACAAATGAAGAGCAAATAGAGGCTAGATGAAGGGTAAATTACCTATCGGATGGCATCGCGGACATCTTGGGTCTAAAAAAAGCGGAAATGGGGATTTGGATTTGTGTAATTATAGAAAAGGATTAACCAGTCAAAGAGTCAAAGGAAGGTTAAACGAACAAATTTAGGCTTTTTTATCAGCCAGCTTCCTTAATCTCTGACTGGAGAATCTCGTTATGTTTAAATAAAACTTCTTCCTGAATCTTGGTATTCGTGACAGAGATATCATGACGGGATTGAAGATCCAAAGTTTGCGTTCTTTCTGCGGGAAATCATACTTGCCGTGCGTCTTATAATATCTGTGATCTGCCTGCCACACCATGCGTAACCTTCCCCAGATGTTGTCTCTAAAGACCTTATGACCGCCAACAGCAAGAAAGTTCTGCGGTCTGACGTAACCCATAACTGCGTAGTTAACCAAGCGTTCCCCAAAGCTTTGTAATTGAGCATCCAGTTGTTTGGAATCTCCGCACTCATCGGTGATGATGTCTGCGTGATTAGCGTCTTGTCTTGCGGTTGAAGAAGCCTCCAAAATCTGAATGATATTCGGTGTTTGACTTAAAGGCCCTGCGGTTATATATCCTAATTGCTTGCCAACTAAAGACGGGGTATGGTTCCAGAAAAAGGCCCTATCATAGAACTCTTTCCATTTCGATGATAGATACCGACCTTTCACTTCGCCTGCAAAGACTATAATGTCGGCAGTTCGTACTTGACTGTTGTAGAAGTCAGCAAATCCGTCCTTCTGGACGCAAAGATAATCATATCCGCATCGCATACATCCCAGGCATCCGCCTTTGATGTCGATATCGTTCAAGTTAATTACTTCGATTTCCGTCGTGAACGAATCTTTAAATCTGTTAATCATCTTGCCTAAGTTTGAATTGCTGTCATAGGCATCTGTCAAAACGATGATCCTCTTGCCTTTATTGTCGATCGTGTTCCTAGGCGGGGTAGGTAGGTAGGTGAAATTACTGAACGTTACAGGTTTAAACAAATTTGACGTAGTAAATCCCTTCTCGATCGCCTCGAAAAAGTTATCGGCAAATAATGTCAGAGCCCGTCTCCTTTCCTCCTTCATCATGTCAACTATGTCCAGAGAAAGTGCATCCACATATTTCATATTCAGGTCTTCGCAAACGGCCCTCATGTAGTTGTGAGCCGTGTGGTCAAAGTAATGAATGGAAGTGGAAAGCACTGCTGTATATTTGTTTTTAAAGGCGTCTTCGACTCCTCTTTCGTATATCAACTCGATGAATCGCATATACTGAGATGGTACAGCAAGAACAAACAACCCGAAGGCCCATAAGATAGCATCAGATGAACGAATATCATCGATAGTTTCCTGGAAAGCTAAGACATCCTTCTGAAGCTTCTTGATGCGATGTGAGACGTTACAGACTTTGAACTCATGTTGAGGATATTTCTTTTGTATGAAGTATGCGTACTGTAACGTTATGCTAAACTCTCCCTTGGGACTTCCGTTAAGAATTGTGATCTTCATATGTCCTCCCCTATTCCCCTGATTCTGATAGACTTCGAATGAAACTTAAATACCGTGGTGTGGACTTCATATACTCACGGTAGGCATACCCATACTTTTAAATGCAAGAATGCTCCTGAGTACGAATTGAATAATAGGACAAGATAGCAAGCAGCAGACATGCTGCTGCTATGATTCAGTATGCTGTCGCTATTGCGACGCCTAAACATATAAATATAACTAGTAATCATATAGGGTTTCGTGAGATTCGATACATACCCTTAGTAGCGGGTTGATCCTGAGGGGTATTGGCAAAGTTAATCATGGCAATAGTCGTTAGAATAACACCTACTACAAAGATGAATACTCCAAGTAAGAACCAACAACGCTTAGTTTAAGAGGTATAAAGTCTGACTAGAGCATAAGCGCCCTACCAAACAAAGCAGCACCGAGAACTACAGGTATCTTCTGTTTAATGGATTTGGAAGTAGCTAGACTGAAGAATCTCCTTGAGAAACCTTTGCCGTATATAGCTATCATAGAGATTGTAATTAATACATAGGTAACAGTGAACCACCAACCATATCCCAAGTCGATGTTAAAGTCTGATAATATAAAAACCTCGCTTCTATCTAAAATAGCAATACTGACCGACAGTATAGATTGAGCTACTATTACCGTCAAGTCCGTAATGATCGTCTATAATATTTTTAAACCTTCAATAACACGATTTAGCGGATTACCAAGATGAAGCTGAGGTTTACACGTGAAAAGGTGCGGACCATTTTCTATACGAAGCTAATGCCTAATTTGAAGTTGAAACTGAAAAACGAAGGTTAAACTAAGTTATAAATAGGCCAGTTTTCGGAGGTAGGTTACCCTTCCTTTAAGATTTTATTGACTCGGCGACGTGAGATCGTGGTAGAATAGGGCACTCCGTGTAGTAGGCGGGATAGACTCTATATTTACCGATTAAGAGAACGCTTACGAGGTGTTGTAATGGCAGATCCACATATTGATATGCATCCCAATAAGATTGTCAGATTTCTGAACAAGCTACCTGAGGAATTTACCAAAAAGGACCTCATCACTTACATTGAAAAAAACGAGATTAGATTCGTCAATTTCCGCTATGTCGGCGGAGATGGGAGGCTGAAGACCCTGAACTGTGGCATTAATAGCAAATTTCAACTGGACCGCTTTTTATCTTCTGGCGAACGAGTCGATGGTTCAAGCCTGTTTTCATATATAGACTCCGGATCGAGCGATCTCTATGTCATTCCCCGCTTCAAGACTGCTTTCGTGAACCCATTTACGGAGGTGCCAACAGTTGATGTGCTTTGCTCTTTCTATACAGTCGATGGTGTACCGCTGCCGAGTTCATTCGAGAACGTGGTGAAACGAGCCCAGGAAGCGCTATTGCAAAGCACAGGGCTGTCGATGAAGGCAATGGGGGAACTGGAGTATTATCTTATACGCCATGTCGATCCCCTATACCCCACGGAACCGCAGAGAGGATATCAAGAGTCCTCCCCGTTCTCCAAAGGTGAAGCGCTTAGGCTGGAAGCGTTGACGGCCATGGCGCAGGCGGGCTGCCGGATTAAGTATGGCCACGCTGAGGTGGGCTATATTCCAGGTGACGATTTTGAAATAGAGCAGGACGAAATTGAGTTCCTACCCGTAGCGTTGGAGGACGCCGCCGACCATATTGTCATCGCGCGCTGGATCCTGAGGACGGTGGCCTACAGGCACAGCCTAACCGTCAGTTTCGCTCCTAAGATTCAGGTTGGGCATGCAGGTAACGGACTGCACATACACACCGAGGTGCTTAGAAAGGGAAAGAATGTGCTGGTCGAAGCAAACCAGCTTACTGATACGGCCAAGCGGATCATCGCCGGTTATCTAAGTATGGCACCTTCTCTTACCGCCTTCGGCAACACGGTTCCCATCTCTTACCTGAGGCTGAGCCCCAGCCAGGAGGCACCAACCAACCTGTGCTGGGGAGAACAGAACCGCTCTGCGCTCGTCAGGATCCCACTCGGGTGGCTTGGTGCCAACGACATGGTCAAAAATGCTAATCCACTCGAGAATGAAGAATTACCGAACTTCTCTCAGAGTCAGACGCTGGAGTTTCGTTCACCGGACGGTTCGGCTAACGTACATCTGTTGCTTGCGGGTCTGGCGGTGGCGGCAAGGTATGGGTTAGAAATGCCAGATGCATTGGAGCTAGCTGAAAAGCTGCATGTAGGGGTGAACATTTTTTCTCCGCAGGACGAAGGCATTCGCATGCGTCTGCCCAAACTGCCAAGCTCTTGCTGGGAATCTGCTGAACTCCTACTAAAGGACCACGCCATCTACGAGAGGGATGGGGTCTTCTCCCCGATCTTGGTCCGTGGCTTCGCTGCCGGTCTCCGAAACCATGGCGACCAGAACCTTCGCGAGTGGCTGCATCAGGAGGGCAATGAGTACCTGAATTTGGTGAACAAGTACCTTCATTGTGGGTAGGCATCGACTTATCAAGCTTTGCCACGGAATAAGACGCCAATAGAGCTTTGCTACGCTCAGTAAAAAAGGGAAGGGTTGAGGCCTATCCATATTTACTGCAGTCTCGGGTAAGGACGCTGTGACCGACACGCGAGGTACTTATGCGGCTTGACAGCCAAATGACTTGGGCATATCATTGGCGCCTGGAGCGATGACGGGGGAGAACAGCCTCACCGCAAATTGAAAAAAAGGATCCTGGCATAATTTCCTCTTCTGTTCTTCACTAACCATGGAATCAATACGTATTACTCTGCTTACCATCTTCGCAGGACTGGTATTTATACCACCGCTGGCCCGTCGGTTAGGACTACCGGTCATAGTCGCTGAACTCATATACGGAATCGTTCTCGGTGTATCCTTTCTGAACCTGATACCCCGCGAGGAGCAGGTAATCGAGTTCTTCTCATGCTTTGGCCTGGTGTATCTGATGTTTGTTGTCGGTCTGGAAACTGATTTCGGCGCCATCTACAGAGAAGGCTACCTAAAGCAGGCAGTGGCAGTGGCCAGTGCTTCCCTGCTACTACCGTTTGCAGCAGGGGCCGCCATTTCATATATGGTAGACGTACACCCTATGCTGATGGGCACAATCTTCTGCACTACCTCTATCGGATTGATACTTCCGTTACTCAAAGATGTTTCTTGTTCAAGGAAATTTTCACAAACATTGGTAGGCTCGGTGGTATTTGTAGACATCATAAGCATATTCCTCTTGGCTTTTGTGCTCGCTGGTACAGAAGGCTCAATCGGGGCTGAATTTTTCTATGGCCTGCTGGCAATGCTCATCCTGCTTTTACTGCCCTGGATTCTCAGCAGGAAAGGGTTTCACAAGAAAGTAAAAGCAAGGGTAGTCAAAGAGGGCCATTTTGACATTGAAATCAGGATAGCCTTTGCTGTGAT
Source organism: uncultured Dehalococcoidales bacterium (assembly GCA_964638975.1). GTDB lineage: Bacteria > Chloroflexota > Dehalococcoidia > GIF9 > AB-539-J10 > RBG-13-51-36. The sequence continues at coordinate 46,189 of CAZXAJ010000009.1, read as the reverse complement.
TTTCTCTCTGGCTGCGGCCTCCAGTTTCCTGGGCTTCCACGCTATTATCGGAGCCTTCATTGCGGGTTTAATTGTAAGTGAGATCATTCCGAGTCACGCGCGGCAGCATCTACAGAGCTTTGGATATGGGTTCTTTATCCCTCTGTTATTTATACTTATTGGTGCTGAAGTCAACTTGCCCTTACTTTTTTCAAGTGCGAATAATATTGCCATCCTAGCAGTGATAGTCGTAGTAGCCCTGCTTTCCAAGGCATGCAGTGTAACTGTAGCCAACAGATTGATTGGCTTTAGCCGCATGGAAAGCCTTGCTTCCGGTATATTCCACGGTGCCAGATTAAGCCTGATAATAGCAGTTGCTGAGGTGTCTCGTGGCCTTGATCTCATCGGGGAGAACCTGTTTTCCTCGCTCGTGATTTTGGCTATCATTTCCGCAATCGTTGCACCAGCGATTGGTAAGCGTATTCTATCAAGAGCATAGGGCATTTCACTATTTTGCCCCTAGTGGCCACGAAGCTTGTAATGATGTTGGAAGATGGATCAGCCTTATGGTTCAATTTTCACTTATAGATTAGCTATTTCTACTGCCTTTCACGACCAGTAAGTCGGGAGTTCTTAGTCCAGCGCCGAACTATTCGCAGGTTATGACCCTGCTTCAACGCTCTGACCTCTGCTCTCCGTTTTCTCTCACACTTTGGTTCGCTACCCATACTGGTTCTCCTAAGAATTGGTTAGACCATGCTGGTTGTCGCAGGACCTACATATGTTGTGAAGCTACTCGCCTGGCTTAGGGCGATTTCCGGTTCCAGTAGTGCCATTGCTATGATTGTCTACAACCACTCAGGTCGTTTACCAGATTCCCACCGCGTGCCCCAGTGTTGCTTACGATCTACAGATATACGACTTCCTGTTCATCAACAGGTAGATCATCATACAGTACGGGGCGCATCTCCACTCCTTCGGAAGCATACTTCTTGAACAGTTGCACTCGCAAATTGCCCCACCACTTCCAGACGGGGCTCAGGCTCATAAGGGCGTCTTATGTTTACAAACCACAAGGATAGGAGTAGTACTTCTAGACTTCAGTATTAAGCAGTCATTGGCTCCAGCTTTGCGGAAAGGGAACTAATCCTCGCTGCCACGCTTTTCGCCGCCTGAAGCCTGCTTGGTGCTTTTACGAGGTCCCTTGCAAGTTTTTCATCTCTGATTATATCGCTTACCCAGTTGCTAAAGTCGTTCCTATCAGCATTGGCGTGAATGTAGTAAGTCTCATCAGAAATAGCCTCGAGGCCGTCGCGAAGCTCACTCATATTCCTGAAGATACTACCATCATGGCAACGGAATACGAACTCATCTGGCACATCTCCTAAGAGCTTCCTGGCATCTAGCTTTTGGAATTTCGCCATTTTCTTACCTCCTTAATCTATCTTATAAGAAGTTGACCAACGCTGTTGTTTTGCTAAACTACCCTAGCGTTAAAGGAACTGCCGCTTTGTTCAGCGACATCGTATAGTATAATCCATTTACTCCAGACGCGGCTACATGATTCCTAACAGGTTTCCGTAGAATACCCTGTATGGACGCTTGGCCCTCAGTCCTTTCAATGATGTGCTTAATAACCTCTTTCCAGATAAAACGCCTGGCCGTCCTTGGCCCCTCCCTGCGGATATCCTCCTCTTTTTCTTCATGGTGATCCAGATAGGTCACGTAACTCTCAATCTCTTCTGGGGCCGAGGTCTCAAGGACAATAGCGTTGTGCATGTGGATAGCATAGTCCTCTCCGGTACAGCCAGTAAAGGCAATGCCGCCGGCCGCCATAGTCTCTAAGCCCACTAGCCCGAAGGGTTCATGGGCGCTGTTGGCAAGCACAGCATCCGAGGCGTGATAGAGGATACGCAGAAGTTCTGGAGGACAGTGAAATCTTATGTTCAGTATTTCCGCTTTACTATCATCGTCAATAGCCTCCAGGTAATCACCCATACTGTTGCCGCTACTAGTCACATCCCTGACCTTAAGACCTGCCTGCCTAGCGTTGTAAATAACTTCCTCACCGTAGGACTCCATGCCACCTCTGGCTAGCAATGTCGTCTTTGCGCCTCTCCAGTTGAGCTTGGCTACCGCCTCCACAGCTTCGTTCCATCCTTTAGTAGTGTCATAGCGAGCAACCTTTGTAAAAAGCATCTCGGATTCTAGGCGCTTTCTCAACATAGCTGATATATTGTCATCAACTTCACCGAGTAATGTCTCTGGAATCCCATTCGGAATCACTAGCGGATTTATTCCCCTTTCCCGCATAATATGCTTCATATAGCGGCTTACAGTGGTGATTACGGTATTTCTCGCCAGACGCTGCCAGTCAATCCGGTCAAAACCGAAGGTGTTGTTCGCATTCCAGAACGCTACCACGTTGTCTCTGGCTCCCTGACTCTTTAGCTGCTCGATGATGCGGCAAACAGCTTCAGCTGTGTGCCATTCTTCGCTCATAATCACTACTAATTTGTCCCTCTCCACCGCAGGTTTCGCTATCCTGTCGATTATGAATGGAGGGATTGATGAGTTGAAATCATTGACTTTATCATTTTCACCATGGTAAACGCCGTTGGGATAGTACTCACTGATCCACTGACACCAGCGGTGAAGCGTAAGTTTGCCCTGATCGACGGTTTCCTCCCCTCTTGCTCTCGGGTCGCCAACAAAAAAGAGATGAGTAGGGAATCCTATGCCGGCAAGGGCCCGGGAAAGGTTTGTTATTCTGTTTCCTAGACCGCCAGCCAGTGAGTATGGATCGGGCCCCTCGAAAGACAACAGCAAAAATACGGTGCTATCCTTACTAATTTCATGCCACATCTTCAGCCTCCTCCCAGGGCCGATCTTTTGCTAGTATACAGCTTCTTCCCTTCATTACTCCTGCTGGAATAGGTGGAATTTGTATTGATATTGTTACTATAATTATCCAAGGTGGGCAGTAATTGTATACCCGCCGTCGTGCTCTCCACCAGTTCCAAAGCACTGATGGTCAACTCCGCCAGACACTGCCGTTCGCCAGCCTCAACAACAAATACTATATCCGGTGGCCCTTCGACTATGTCCACCGCCACCACACCAGGTATATTCTGTAGAATCCCAATTGCTTGGTCACAGTTACCATCTATGATGTCCAGGAGTACGTATACTTTGGCACACATTAATTAATCCACTTATGTAATCCTGGCCGGAAGCAGTTAAACGCTCTTATTCATTGCTTCTATTGGCACAGAGCTCGCACTGCGAAGTAGAGGGAAAAACAGGAGCCACCCATCTATAATTACCGTTTTATCCTCCTCACTGAGTAGCGTAGTGATTATCGTCCTGCTAGTGCAGAAAAGCATCAGTCATAGTACATATTTATTAAACGCACAAAACTCTTATGCACGAGGGTTTTCGCCCGTTTCACCTACGCAATGTTGTCATAATTGCGTAGGCATATTACTTGACAAGGGCAGTTAATTATGCCTATACTGCCCAGACAATATGAGAACGAAAGACAATTTGGTGTCATAAGTGGATAAAATCAGGGTTATTGTTGCTGACGATGAGCCAATATACAGGGAAGGTCTGTGCCGAATTTTGGAAGAGGAAGAGGATATAGAGGTTGTTGCCAAGTCGAGTGACTACGAAGAAGCCGTGAGACTGGCAGAGGAACTGACACCAGGGGTAATCGTAATTGGGGTTAGCATATCTGAGCCACGCAGTGTGGAGGTCACGAGACGCATTAGAGAAGTCTCTGCAGATACGGCTATCCTAGGTGTTAGTCATACCATTTCCGGATCGTTTCTGCTTACTTACCTGCGGGCGGGAGCAGCGGGCTTTCTACTGAAGAAAACGGATCTTCGTGAGATGGTCAGCTCGATTCGCGCCTTATGCAGGGGAGAGGTTGTGCTGGAGAAGAATGGTGTCACAAAGATGCTGAACGAGATAGAGCGTGGTGAGCTAGCAGCGAAGATTTTACTTTTAAAGGATCGCGAGGTGGAGGTACTCAAGGTAGTAGCCAGAGGGGGCAGCAACAAAGATGTTGCGCAGGAACTCGGTATCAGTGGGCGGACAGTTCAGACCCACATGGCTAACATCTTTGCTAAACTAGGGGTCGACACACGCACTGAAGCCGTTCTCTACGCTTTACGTGAGGGCTGGATAACTCTCGACGAAGTGAAGCCACCGGAGTAAACAAAATAAAGACATTTGAACTCCGCGCCTTGGCTGCATTACCCATAAGCCAAGATAGCTCTAGAATATTCTCACGCAGATAATTTCCGCAACAACACTCTTGAAAGTAGGAACCAAACCCGATTGAGTCGTAGTTTTTACCCAAGCGCTCGTATTGGCCACGCTATTGATAGGTTACATAACCAGTCCCTAATCATTGTACCCACAAAGTGGTTGGACTGCCTATGCTGTACTGCTGCCCTTAAAATCTGTTTGGGTTAAAAGGTTTTCCTTTTTCAGATAAAAAGGAGCCCTTTGACTGACAGCCAGAGGGCTTTGTAATGCTTGGTAAAACGAATAATTCTTGGGATATTATCAGTACTTCGATGCTCCAATGTCGACCATTACACCGCTCACATCGAAAACGACCCACTCGCAGATATTGGTTACTCTATCAGCAAATCGCTCTAGATTATGTGCTGCCCACATGAGACGGGTCGCCTGTGTAATACCCTCTGGTTCCTGAATCATAGAAACGAGAAGTTCTCGAAAAGTGCGATCGTATAAAGCATCCACTTCGTCATCCAGTTTACATACATTCTTGGCCTTCGCTACGTCTCTCTCTAAAAAAGATTCCACACCATCCCGGAGCATTTCTATACCTCTGCTAGCCATTAGGGGAACCTCCGTCGGCAGAGCCAAGGCTCTCTCTTCTCCTATCATCAAGGTGACGTTGGCTATGCCTTCGGCGTAATCACCCATACGCTCAAGCTCTGTGACAATCCCGAGTACAGCAACTATTCTGCGTAGATGATCAACCTTGGGAGAACTGGTAGTAATTACCTGCATGCAGTCTTCCCTGATTGCAAATTCTTTCTCGTCCAGCTTTCTATCATCTTCGACAATCTTTCTGGCCAGTCTCATGTCTCGTCCTCTGAGCCCTTCCAGTGACCGTTCAACAGCTGTCTCCACCATGTTCGCCATGGTCGATACACCGTTTTCAATCTCCTTCAACCCCAGTTCGAGGTTGATGCTTGATGCTCCATTGGCTGCTACCTGTCTTTCTTGTGCTGGGTACTTATCCTTAGCCACTTCGTGAATCCGCATGTCAGATTCTTCTAGCTCTTTTGCCACTGTCTTGAGTCTTAATCTCTTATGGAGCCTATCAATGATTTCGAAGATCACCCATTTGAGGAGGATGCTGCCTAGTCCAAAGTAAAATAATACGAAGGTTGTATAAGAAGGCTGGGGCCAGATGATGTACATGACCTTGGCCCAAATGAGCGAAAAGCTAACACCAAAGACAATCTTATAGAAATTAACACTTAATTTTGGCAGCTTCAAGCTGAGCCCCCTGTCGGTCTGTAATAGCCGCTAAACCATAGATATCGATGAATTCTTGGCAAAAACGTATAAGTATTTTACTTGCGTAGGTTTTGTCAATCTGTTAATCAGAGTATACGTAATTATATGCTACAACTGCATCGCTAAATTGGGTATATCTACGTTATCCAAGGGATTAATCCAAACTCACTTATTTCGAAGCTAAATCACTCTAACAAACCATCTGGGTACTGATGAGCGCATCTGTCACGCCAATTTGCAAAACGGCTTCTACATTGTTAAAACGTTGCTGAGAAAGGGCGATGTCCCGGTTAAGGGGAAATCATTAGCCTCTAACGTATGAGCCTACCTTCGACCAAGCGTGGTGAGTTCTCAGATGACAAGATAAATATCAGTAGGAGGCCAGCGCCATGAGTAACTGCTATGCTGTCTACTCTACTCCCTCGATGCCGATGGCAGTTAATGGGTCGGGATTCACCTAGAGAAAAGGATAATTCAATCGCCGATGGGTAGCTGAACTCGATCTTCAGGCTGATTTCCTCAAGGGCTCCGGGTTCGGAGCCTTCGTTAAGCATGCAGCCACAATTGAAGCGTCCCAATCTCTGTTTTGAAAAGGCTCAGCCTATCCCGTATCCAGCAATTGACCATTCCACACACCCGATCCTAGAAACGATAGCAGCGTCATCGGCATCTTCCATGCCAAGAGAAAGGGCATCGCCAGACAGTCCGGTCCAGCTGCACCCATATGGTTTACCATATGGGTGCAGCTGAAAATTAATTTAAAAACCGGCTGCACCTGCAGCGGTTACCTATTTCCAATGGGTTTATGTGTGTGATTCACAGACATCGTTTCAATTTTAATAGTTTAACATCTTTGGCATACTCGTGTATGCGGATCAACTCTCTAGTAGAATCATAGCTACCTTCTACTTCATCCCAAAACGGAGTCTGCTGGCTTAGTTCGACTACCTTGTCCATGGGGGTCTTGCCAAGAGAGCCATGAATCCTATCCCAATTGTAATAATGCTGATATTCGGAGAGCTGGTCGCTAACATGATCATGAGATAAGTCTACTAAAGCCCAGAACTCCCTAAGATCAGTTTGCTGAGCTCGTTCCACTTTCCCATTAAGATGAGGTTGCCCTGGCCGTATAGGGCGGAACTTGATACAATACTCACCGAGCCATTCTTGTACTTTATATGCAAAGAACTCTTTGCCCCGGTCAGTCTGAATACGCTGGATAGGGAAATGCATCTCCTCCACCATCTTCTCCAAGAATAATATGGTGTTTGAAGCTGTCCTAGCCGGATATATTTCCAGAACCTGGTATCGGGTACAGTCATCGACTGCCGTGTATTGATATATACCGTTGGCAATCTTACAGGTATCTACCTGTACCCTCTCCCCAGGGATACCTTTTGAGTATCGTAAAACCTTTTTTTTGCGCTTGAGTCGCCTTAAAGGCTCAACCTGATGCTTTACCAGTATTTTATGGATTGAAGCCAGAGATAGGGATAATCCGTACTGCCGTTTCAATTCATTCTGAATACGACGAGCCCCTAGGTTGTTTTCCTGCCGAAGTAGCAAGACCTGCTGTTCTTGCGTTTCAAAAATCTTCCTATTTGGGGAGCCATGAGGCCTACGGCTTTGGCTGGATAAGGCGGGCAACCCACCTTCGTCATACCGGCGGAGCCATTTTCTCAGCGTTGGTCGGGAGATTCCACATCGCTGACAAGTGATACCTAAATTTCCTGAAGAATGATAGTGTTTAATCCATCTAAATCGGGTATGTATTTCGTTATTCATAGCACCATTTTAGTTGAAATGATGTCTATGAATCACACAGTTTATGGGATAGGCTCGACGTATCACACAATATGCTCTCTTGTTGCCTACGTAACAAGAGAACCAACCGATTGATAGCCTAAGGGATTCTCGCTCGATGACGTCTGATTATTGACCGCTGGTGTATTCTGACTCTTCAGCCAGAACCTCGCGCGCTAGACTGAAGATAACCTCTTGGACGTGTACATGGTCTTCCACTAACTGCTGAATATAGCGTATCGCTTCGTTGATTCTGGACTCGCCAATTATCAGTTGCTCTCGATCAGAGGATTTCTTCACTGAGTCTCTCGCGTTTGCCCTTAGTAGATTAATTGACTGAAGTATTTCCCTATGCTTATACATCAATCCTTTGCTAACTATGTCCGTTGCGTGTTTGGTCAAGGTTGGCAGGAACTCACGTTCTTCGACAAGCATATGCTTTTCAAAAGCTGCATTGAGTCTGCTCAGTGCACCCTCGAGGTGCGCCAACTCATGCTCTAACTCCTCAGGATGTCCCGGAATCCACCTTTGACACAAGCTTGCCAGATTATCTGTACAAACGCTACACTCTTGGATGGACTCTAATGTTTCTTCATGTTCTCTTATAAGTCTATTCAGGGTAGCTAGGTGGTTTTCCACAATATCACCTCACAGGGCAACCTCAGCGAGGCCTTACCAGCAATATGGGGTTAGAAGTTCCATGGATAACCTTGTCCGCGGTGCTGCCTATTGGCCAGATACCGAGTCCACACTGTGCATGGGTAGTCATTGCTATGAGATTGGGATTGCTTCTTGCTGTATATTCAATGATCTCTTGGGCTACGTTATCCGCTAACATACTCTCTAGATTTATTTTGAGACCTGTGTCCTTGAGCCGGTTCTCGACCTCTTCAAGATAGAGTCTGCATTGCTTATGGTAGTGTGATTTCACTCGCTCAACATGCTCCTCCCAGGTCAGAGTCATGCTCGCTTCGGGGTAGTCACTCGTTATGAATGGCTTCTCGCAAACTCGTAGTAGAGTCACCTCAGCTTCACTCATCTTAGCGTGATCCACTACGTAAGGTAACACCTGTTCTGCCTGTTCTGAGCCGTCTAGTAGAGCCAGTATCCTCTTCTCCGGCCAGTCCTTAGTGGACATCTTCTCATTCTGGAATGACCTTACAAGTCGCACTGGTGCACTCGAACACCGATGTATCTTAACCGCAACGCTGCCCATTACCCAGCGCCTTAAGCCGGAGCGGCCATGAGTTGCCATCACGATTAGGCTAACCTTATTCTCCTCTATGTACCGGAGAATTTCATAAGCGGGGTCACCAGCCAAGACTACCGAGCTTAACTGCTCCGTTTCACTGCCAGCCTTTTTTAAGGCCTCCCTAAGAATGTTTTTAGTATGCTCAAGATAGACCCGATGCATGGGTTGAATATGGCACTCATCTGGCCCGCAGTTGCACTCCTCTGGCCCGCACACGTGAAGCAGAATGAGTTCAGCCCCGGATCTCATAGCCAACTCCTTGGCGTAGTCAAGAGGTGACTCGGCCAACTCCGAACCGTCCAGCGGAACAAGTATTTTATCGTACATCCCTTCCCTACATCTCATATTCATGTGATATTATATTCCACGTTAGGCTTCAAATACAACCGGGGCATGCATGCGCTGCCTGTCTGGCTTAGGGCGGACAGCTATCTAGAAGCAAGGGACCTAGATACATGACAGAAGTAGTAGCAGAACTGAAACACGCCTTGATAATCACTTTTTTCGTCTTTGTCATGATGATGCTAATAGACTATCTTAATGTCATGACCAGAGGAGTGCTTTCCGTCGCTGTCAAGGGCAGCCGATGGCGCCAGTACTTCATGGCATCGTTCTTGGGCGTGACGCCAGGCTGCCTAGGTGCGTTTCTGAACGTTTCCTTCTATGTTCACGGCCTGCTCTCCTTTGGTGCAATTGCTGCTGGCATGATCGCTACAAGTGGGGACGAGGCCTTTGTTATGCTGGCTATGTTCCCAACAAAGGCGCTCCTTTTGTTCGGGGTACTGTTTGTTCTGGCCCTATGTTCAGCATGGCTGATAGATTTAATAGCGGATGCTGTCAAAATCAAACCTTGCGAGGCGTGCCAGCTGCAGCAAGTTCATGACGAGGATGTGGAAGGCTGCCGTTGTTTTAGTCGAGAGGACATGCTGCCGCAACTCAAGGCAATCTCTCAGCATCGCCTTATAATTCTGGCCATTCTGGTCGCCTTCGCCGTCTCAATTCTGACAGGTGCGCTTGGCCCGCCCACATGGAACTGGCAAAAGGTGGTTCTGGTAACCCTTCTGCCGATAGCATTCTTCATCGTCACGACAGTACCAGAACACTACCTCGCGGAGCACATCTGGGATCATATTGTCAAAAAGCATCTATGGCGTGTATTTCTATGGACTTTTGGAGCACTGGTAGTCGTATGGTTGGGATTCAGGTATTGGGACCTTGAATCTTTCGTACAGGGGCATATGTTCTGGGTGCTCCTCATCGCGAGTGTGGTGGCGATCGTTCCGGAATCTGGACCGCACCTAGTGTTTGTGGCAATGTTCGCCGATGGGCTTATTCCATTCTCCGTGCTGTTGGCCAGTTCAGTTGTCCAGGACGGACATGGTATGCTGCCATTGCTTTCCTATACGGTGAAAGATACCGTGCTCATCAAGCTCTTCAACCTAGTTATCGGCCTAGGGCTGGGCCTGATCCTGTACTCAGTTGGTTGGTGAAAGAAGCCCGACAACCTGGTGCCATCACTATTGCTCAAAGACACTGTTTAAGAAGGCGTATACAGAAGCTTCGAATGTTTCTGAATTATCCCCAGGAATGCTATGACCGGCGTGCTCAATATCAACCACTGAGCCAAAAGCCAGACTATGAGCCATGGCCTGAGCTACCTCAGCAGCCAGCATATCGCTTTCTACACCGTGGACAATTAAGGTAGGGCAAACAATCTGGTTGAGGTACTCCCATAGCCACTGAGGCGAACGCAGCTCAGTATTTCGAAGAGCCTTGTCATACTTGAACGTGAGCCTCCCCCCGTCATCTCTCTTCAGCGCGTACTTAGCCTGGTGCTCGATGAAGGCATCAGATTGACGGGGCTCTGTTTGTCGCATGTAAGAAATGGCGTCCTCTTTGGATTCGAATGCCTCCGGTTCATTATCACGCTCCTTTTCCATTCGCTCTATTCCAGCGTCAGATATCTCTGGGCCAATGTCTACAATCACCAGCCGGCCTACCTGCTCAGGATGAATCGCCGCGTAAATAATAGCGTTAATACCGCCCATTGAGTGGCCAACAAGAACTATGTTTTCCAACCCTAGGCTGGCAGCAAAAGACTCGAGGTCAAGAACATAATCTCTGGGCCCGTAGCTTTCCGTCCAGCCGCTGTCACCATGACCACGTTGATCTGGAGCCAGCACATGGTAATCATTTCTCATGTTATGGGCAAAGAAGTCCCAGTAGTGGGCATTGCCACAAAGCCCATGAAGCAAGATCATTGGATCGGCACCTATGCGACCCCAGTCGAGGTAGTGAAGGCTGAGGCCGTCGATTTCGATGAACTTGTCTTCTGGCAGCGACATGCTTCCCATGATAAACCTCCAGGCGAGATCTTGGCTCATATGATATGCATAATAGTCATAAGGTTCTCTTATATCCTTGCTAACTGTTTGGTAGAACCCTCGTTTCGAAGATTTTCGGTATGCTTCTACATACCGACTCCATCTATCTTAGCCCCGCAGTGAGGGCAGTGACCATCCCTGATGTGATATTCCAGAAGCCCCTGACCGAAGCGCCGAATCAGCAGGCGCCCGCAGTTGTAGCAGAAAGTGTTAGTTCCGTCGCTTTCGGGCACATTGCCCACGTAAACATAACGGAGCCCTGCCTTAAGCCCGATTGCCCGTGCTTTCTCCAGGACTTCGATGGGAGTCTGGGAAAGGTCTTTGAGCTCGTAGGCGGGATAGAAGCGACTGATATGCCAGGGAGTAGCTTCACCAAGTTCCTCAAAAATGAACTCAGCAATGCGGCGTAGATTATCCTCCGAGTCATTAAGCGTTGGAATGACCAGTGTAGTAACCTCTACCCAGATGTCCAGGCCCTTCATTAACTTCAAGGTATCAAGCACCGGCTGAAGCCTGGCCCCCACCCACTTTCTATAGAAAGTATCGTCAAAGCTCTTAAGGTCAACGTTAGCTGCCTCCAGATAGGGCTGGATGGTCTCCAGGGCTTTTTCAGTCATGTAGCCGTTAGTAACAAAGACATTATTTAGTCCAGATTGACGGGCTAGCTGGGCTGTATCATAGGCATATTCAAAGAAAATGGTGGGCTCCGTGTAGGTGTAGGCTATGCTCTGGCACCCTGTTTGTTGGGCCAAGTCTACTATCCTTTCGGGCGGCAGCTCTCCTCCGAAAATAGAACCGCTCTCCCGCAGCACCTGTGATATCTCCCAGTTCTGGCAGAACCGGCAACGGAAGTTGCAGCCCGCGGTGGCTATGGAGAAGGCCCTGCTGCCGGGATGGAAGTGAAAGAGTGGCTTCTTCTCAACAGGGTCCATCCCATGTGATATGCTCTTACCGTATGCCTGGGTGTAGAGGGTGCCACTGTGATTCTCACGCACCAGGCATACCCCCCTTTTCCCTTCATCGATGAGGCAGCGATGGGCACAAAGAAGGCATCTCACCTGCTTCTGGTCACAGCGCTCGTACAGCATTGCTTCTTTCACTTCGAAAGCTCCCTTATAAACATTACATTGGGCATTATCCCTGTACCAGGCCGCGGTCGCATATCATTCGCCTTGGCGTGACCGGTGTCGGATTTTACACACGTCCCAGCAGCTTTCTCCGGGCTACCAGCCATGCTCATACGGCTTTTTCCAGGGAGCCCCTCTATATTTGCCGTAATCATTGATTGCCTCTATCAGCGCCTGCTTGAACCATTTCCCGAATCCGGTCTCCGGGAGATCCAGAGACCTTGAAATATCCTCTGGACGAATCCACAGGGCCTCCCTTATCGTCTTACCTTTGATCATTTCAGTTAAAGCGCTTCCGTAAGCGTGGATCAGACCACCCAGGCTGTCGGAAAAGTAAGATGCCTTATGAATGGTATCGCCCTGGAACTTTAGGTAGATCGCCACGGTGAATGTCCGTCCCCTGATGGCAGCCTTCTTCTCGCCTTTCGCATCGTAGTATCTGAGTATACCAACGTTTCTCGGATTGTTGATATACTCAAGGGCTTTCTCAGTGTGGACTTCTTCTACTTCCTTAATGTCGATTTGTCCCTGTACATCCGGGTTCACTAACGTCCCCCCACTATTGCATAGACGACTGCGCGCCTTCGAGGTGCCGGCTGAAGGATCCTATCTTCCCCTGGACCAATTACCATTCCAACCCCTGCCTCTACCTGACCTGCGGCCAAAGCCTCCCCGTCCGCCACCGCGGCCACGGCCCGCGCGTCTGCCCATACCTCTGCCCCGGCCTATCCGGGCGCCCGGCGTAGCGGGCTGGGGGAACCGAGTGTAAGCTATATCGGTTTTTGCTTCTTCAGGGACTTCTTTTCCCACAATTTCGCACACCTTCGCAGCCACCTCAGGGCCCCCGCTTACGCATCCGTGACACGGCGCTCTTCCTTCGGCTACCGCCCTGGCAAACTCTCCGCAACTCTTGTATCCGCATCTCTGGTCATCCAGCTTGGGCAGAACCTCGTAGATCTCCCTTATCTTTTGCTTGATCTGGCTCTTGTCCGTCATCGGCTTTCCTCGCATCATAGGTATGCTCTACACGCTTATACTCTATAATCGTCCTCCTCTTGCTTCAATGCCGAACCCGTCTTCCTGATGGGATATATCATTCAACCTGACGAGTTGAGGCCTTTTACCGGTCCGTACCACAGCGATCGATCCGTTGTCAATCTGAAGCCTGTGATAGATACTATTCGAAACTTCGAGGATCTGGGCAACTATAACTCTTATAATAGCCTCGTGGGTCACCATCACCGCCTGCTTCCCTGCATTGTCTGCTGCTGCTTTCCTGAGGGCTTGTACAGCTCTCCTGGTGACCTCCCGGTAGCTCTCTCCGCCGGGCAATATAAGCTCTGAGGGATCACGCCTCGACTTTCGCCACAGCTCCAGCCACCTTTGCTTGATCTCGTCCCTATGCATCCCCTGCCACTCCCCGAGGCGAATTTCTATGAGGTCCTCAAGCGTCTCCACCTCCAACTTGTGAGGTTCAGCAACGGCTTCCGCAGTGCTGTAAGCTCTGCGGAGGGGACTGGTGTAGATCGAATTGATGGGCAGTCTGGCGAGCCTGTAGGACAGTTGCCGGGCCTGCACACGGCCAGACCCGTCCAAGTCTTCGTTGGACCAGCCCATATAGTACCCCGCCACGTTTGCCTCTGTTTGGCCGTGGCGAACCAGAAATATAGTTGTCGCCATCTGCAACTCCTGTTATTCGTCGCAGCCAGACTGCCCGCGATATTTGTCAGCCACTTTTCTCACGCTGTGATTTCCAGGTGTCAAGAAAAGCGAGAACTTGGTCTCGCCCCTGCTCAACGCTCCTCTTGTCGCTGTCGACTACACATTCAGCCAGGTGGTCTTCTTCGAAGGGCGTATCCACACCAATCACCTCACCGAGTCCTTCGAACTGGAGACCTGTCCCCCTGCGCTTCAGTGCCTTTTGGTACAGATCGGCCATGACCAAACCCTCGGCGCGATTGCCCTCTCTCTGGATAGCTGTCTCCAGAGGGCAGCGGACAAAGACCTCCGCAAAACGGGGAACCAGCTTTCGGGCATAACGCCGCATGGAGCGCTTCGGCCCCGTCCCATCCATAATCACGTTGTTGCCGCGATGGGCGATCCGGGCTGCCTCCTCGGCAAAGAGTTTGTATGCCCTGGCTCGCTCCTCTGGAGTATATTTAGGGGAGGGGGCATAAGCCCTGCGCCGTTCATCCATGGATAGATATTGCACATTTTCACCCTTGCCTCGCAGCACCCGATAGACAGCACCGGCGTATGTGCTCTTTCCCGACCCGGGAAGGCCCACGAACCAGATTACCCACCCGGGCTCCCTATCATTCTCACTCTCCATTAGCGCACCGCGTAAAGAATCAGTCTAAATACTTGTTAATATTCGAGTAATCGAAACGCTCTTCAGCAAGGACGTTTTCAAGAAACCGAAGTAACGCTTGCCGCACATCTTTTGGATGGTTTGGGTACCATTCCGGGCTGGCTACGACCAGACCGCGAAAAACATAAAAGGGAGCGATGACCTCCAGTATCTCGTAGTCCCCTGTCTGCTCCAGGTACTCTTCCCAGAAAGCCATATATAGCTTTTCAAAATCCCCGGATAAGCGTGGGCCCTGGTACAGTCCATACAGAAAGTAATTACAGCTCATGGCCGATACATCATCCGCAGGTTCTCCCCATTCACCCCGGCTACGATCGAGCACGGAGAAGTCCCCATCAGGATGGATCATTATGTTCCAGGGATGGAAATCGCCATGTGTGACGGCCAGGCGGCTGATGTACTTCCGTAATTTCCAGCGCCAGTCAACAAGAGTCTTCTCTAACTGCTGGAACCGTTCCGGAGGAAAGTACTCATAGGGGTGCGGATATGAGTCGATAAGTCCCCAGATGCATTCAGAGTCACCGATGAGCTGGCGCACACGGCGTAAGTAGATGTCGGGAGCGTTTTGTTTCTGAGCGTGTATTCGCGCCAGCCAGCGTGCGAATTCTCGAGCCCGTTCTTCATCACCGAAATCTGCATTAGCCTTCTTAATCCTTTCGAGGTCTACGTAATACGGCCTCCCCGGGATAAGCTCGTTCACGATGAAGAACTCCTCTGGTTCATTTACCGGTACGAGACGGCCCTTCTTGTCTATATATCCCAGTCCCAAGGGCTTTACATGCTTTTCCATCCTAGCACTGGTATCATACTCAAACATTAGGATGGCTGCTCTGTCCCAATAGAACTGGTGGCCGTACTTATCTCCACGCATGGCCGAGAACACTACTTGCTGTTCCTGCCCGTCCGTTTCATAGGTTACCTTAAGTGATTTGCCATAGCCAAACTCCTTTATTGCCTGCTCATCCAAGGCGCCGACCTCCCCCACTCCCCTCAATTTAACCGAACCGCCCTGGCTTTCCTTCAGGTACCGTTCTATGTTGCTCAAATCCATTTCAATCATGAGAACCTCCGTTTGCTGAGGCCATTAGCCTAACAACCACGAGGCATGCGACGAGATTTTAAAAACCGCAAACAAGCTTCTTCCATCCTAGTGCTTATGCCATGCCCCCGCAAAGACTAAGCCTTCAAACCATGGCCTTTGTTCAAGTTGAGTGCACTGATAAGGATGCTGCGGTTCTGCAATCGGTTATCCATGCGATTTCCAAAACTACAATCGCTTTGTTGCCCCCTATGACTCACCAACGGGCTTTATCGCCAGTACCGGCTGCTTTGTTTCCCTGATTACTCTGTCAGCCACACTGCCGAGCACCAAACGCTTTAACCCACCGTACCCGTGTGTAGCCAGTATTATCAGGTCCGCACCGTTTTGTTCAGCGTAACTTATGAGCGTATCAGATGGTTCTCCCTGAATCACCGCAACTTCCGTAACTATCCCCCTTTCACGAAAGGAGACTTCAATGCCTTCAAGATACTTGTGTGCCTTATCCTCCTCTATCGCCATCGCTTGCAGATATGACGCAGTTGCCCTCGCCGGCGCTGCAACCGCTTCGTTTCCGATAACCCGCAGAAGCACTACCCTGCTGTCGAAATTTACTGCTTGCTCAATAGCATAAGGTATTACCTGCTCCGCCAGAGTCGAACCGTCGAGTCCTATCAAGATTTTTTCAAACATGAGTACCTCTTATATACTTTAAACGTCAGGTAGTCTACTCGCTGTAGACAGGCTCATTTTTAAATCGTTCGATTCCATACAGCACAGCTATTTTCACCCCGTTATTGATAAACATCCATACTATTGAATATCCCCACACTGCCATAGCATAGCCCCAGCCGATGGGCTCAACCAACCAGCCGTAAACCGCTGCCAATGTTCCAACAAGCTGCGTTGCCTCGAGGGCACTGAAAAGAATTAAGCTCGGCAAAGGTTTTTGCCACAGCCAGGTGCGGTTACGTGTAAGAAAGATGGTCATGTGCCCGGCTATCAGGAGTTTGAGGAAGATCAGGGTCTGGATTACCTCTGATGAGATGTCAGTATGAACCCGTAAAAACCAGTACAACAAGAATGAAGAAATCACTCCGGATACTCCCAGTACAGTCGCAATAGTGATTACGTTGCCCATGTCCCACCTTACCGGATGCTGCGGTGTTCGGGCATTGTCCCAGGCAATAGCCATTATCGGGATGTCGTTCAGTATAGCTAGCAGGACAATCATAATCGGTGTCACCGGGTAGAAGTTGAATGCCAGAATAGATATCGACACGAACGAGACCAGCCTGACGGTCTCCGCTATGCGGTACGTTGCATAGCTGGTCATTCGTCCGAAGATGCGTCGTGCTTCTTCTACCGCCCTTGTTATGACTCCTAGGCCCTGTTCGGTGAGCACAAGCGCAGCCGCTGAGCGGGCTGCGTCAGTGGCGCCCGGTACCGCTATACCTACATCTGCCTGCCTGAGCGCCGGCGCATCGTTTACGCCGTCTCCTGTCATACCCACGATACGGTCATTCGCCTGGAACTGCTTAATTATCTTAAACTTATGTTCCGGTGTAACCTCCGCAAATCCACCTGCTGAGAGTAAATCATCGCTGATTTCACTGTATTCCTCATGATTCCCTTCCTTCTCACCAGCCTCCTCCTTGAATATATCTGATGCTTTCCGCATGTTCAGCCCGAGACCGAGCTGTTTTGCGACCTGTTTAGCTATCGCAATGTGGTCGCCGGTTACCATTCGAATATCGATATTGTGCTCGTGGGCATTTTTTATTACCTCGGCAGAGTCGTCGCGCGGCGGGTCAAGTAGAGGCAGGATACCAAGGTAGTGCCATTTACCGTTTGCGTCGGTCCGGGAGACGCCGAGGGACCTGAAGCCGGATTCACCAAGCTCGTCGACCTTGTCGGATACCTCTTCACGCTTCGATTCATCGGCATCGATCAGGTCAAGTATCGCTTGGGGGGCTCCCTTGGATACGGAGAACTCGATGCCGTTTCTTTTCACCTTCGCATCCGCTCGCTTCCGCGTAGGGTCAAAGGATTGAAAGTCCGTGATATCGTAGCTTTTAAGCTCGTCCTTGTTTCCTAGCGCTGCCAGGATAGCCTGGTCGATCGGATCATCCGTGTCCCCTCGTGTGGTTAGAGCGGCTGCAAGGATAAGATCGCGTTTGTCCTCAGCATCTATAACTACCGGGTCCTGGAGCTCAAGCTGGTTCTTGGTAAGTGTGCCGGTCTTGTCCGCACATAGCACCTCCAGACCAGCCATCTCCTCCATTGCTGCTAGCCTCGCGACTATTGCCTTCATCTTGGCCAAACGGTTCGCCCCGATGGACATGGTCACCGAAAGCACCGCTGGTAGTGCTACTGGTATTCCCGCAACAGTGAGGCCCAGAGCAAATATCAGTACGTCCACCCAGTCATCGCTTCTAACCGTAAGGGAAACAGAGACGATAATTACAATAAGACCAGCAACGGTAGCTATCAGGAAATACCCTATTCGAAGCACCGCTTTCTGGAAATGAGATACCTGTCCGGCGGTTTCGACCAGTTCCACAGTTCGCGCGAACTTCGTATTGCGTCCCGTACCTATTACGACCGCTCTAGCCTCACCCTGCTTTGCCGTTGTACTGGAATATACAGAATCACCTTCACCTTTATCCACGGGAAGTGATTCACCGGTCAGGGATGATTCGTCAATGCTGATGTTCTGGCCGTTCAGCAGTTTGGCGTCAGCCGGGGCTACATCACCCATACGAAGCACCACTATGTCTCCCGGAACAAGCTGTTTCGCATCGATTTTCTGCTGGTTTCCACCGCGAACAACCCGCGCTTCCAGGGCGAGTTTTGCCCTCAGCGCCTGTATTGCGTTGCTCGCTTTATTCTCGTGCCAGAAGGAAACACCCCCGTTTATCATGAGCATAAGGAAAATAACCCCGAATTCCTCCCACCTCTGTACCGCACCGGCAAGCACCAATGCTATCTCTATCATCCACGGAATCGGTCCCCAGAAATAGGAGAAAAACTGCTTTAGCGGGTTATGTCCTTCTTCCTCAATTTTGTTCTCTCCGTACTGCTCCAACCTCTTTTCAACTTCTTCAGCGGAAAGGCCGTTATTGGTATCAGTAGACAGGCGTTCGACTGCTTCATCTATATCCATCGTTTCGAATAATCGCCTGTCGCTCTTCATTTGTTTCTTTTTACTGACCATGCTGTTCGCCCTCTGCACTAAGACCTTTCTTTAACTTTTCGATGTTGCTGATAAGCGAGTCTGTGGTCTCCTTAAGCAGATCGAGTTCTTCTTCGTCGAGGTCCTGCATCTGTTCCAGGTTGTACTCGATGGTATCTATAATCTGTTTTACCGGTCTCTTCATCGGCCGGTTAAAGTAGGTTGTTACCGTGGCCACGATTGTCCCGAAAAAGATAATCGAGCCGATCACTATCCATATACCGCCTATTACCTGGGAGCTGTCATTCAACGGCGTATCCGCTATCCCTGCGGTAGAGAAGGCAGCGATCCCCCAGTACAGCGCATGACCATATGAGTTGATAGCGGTGCCCTCTGCGCTGCGCTCTGAGAGGTACATCAACAAAGAGAAGAGCAGCCAGAGGATAATTAGCAGGGAAACCATCTTGAGAAAAGGGGTCTCGGTAAGTATTGTTCTCAGAAATCGCAGTAGACGCGGTTGAGGGCGCCGTAGACCTAATACCCTATTTCCACTACTGGCTTTACTCATAGTTATCCCCGGAGCGAGTTACTTAAATTTTGAATTTTTTAGTATGTCCCTGCTTAAGTTGTACTACTCTATCCCTGAAGCCAAGTTTCATCGGGCCGGCATCGCTCCTGTGTGCTATTACGATAACCTCCTTCTTACTGATCGACAGGTCGAGTACATGCCCGCGATACTGAATATTGAACCTCAATTCTTTCAACTCATTGGGAAGGAATGGATTAAGCCATAGTGTATCCCCCCTCGTTTCTATCCCGGTATAGCAGCGCTGAATGATATCAACAGTTCCCGCCATCGCACCCAGGTGAATCCCTTCAGGAGTTGTTCCGCCCTGTATGTCCGAAATGTCGCTTTCAAGGGCCTGTTTGAAAAGATGCCACGATTGTTCTCGCTGAGAGCGCGCCAGCACCCACGAGTGAACGACACGGCTCAACGTAGAACCGTGTGCGGTGCGTTCCACATAGTACCTGATGTTCCTCGGTATTGCCTCCGAATCCAGCTTGTAGTCCATCCTGTCAAATAACTGGCTCAATTCATCTGCCGACAGCAAATAGAAGAGCATCAAAACATCGGTCTGCTTGGAAAGTTTGTAGCGGTTAGTCGTGTCGCCTTCCGATTCCAGGATGCGGTCCAGCCGCTGGATGTTGCCGTACCGTTTTCGATACCCATCCCAGTCGAACTCTTTTAGGCGGTCATAGCCTTCAAACTGGCTTATGATTCCCTTGCCGTGGAAACAGATGCGCATCCTGCGGCTGATATCGTCCCATCGTTCCAGTTCCTCTCTGCTGAGGGACAGTTTCTCGCAGAGGGCTGTACGCCTGTAGTCAGGAATTAACTCGAGCAGTTCCAGGGCACGATACATGACCCATGCCGTCATCACGTTGGTATATGCGTTGTTTTCTATCCCCGGTTCTTCAGAGTCAGGATAGGCGTCGTGATACTCGTCGGGACCCATGACTTTTTTTATCTCATATCGGTCGAGCGACTTATTGTACGTGGTTATACTTGCCAGGAACCGTGTTATCTCCACAAACATTTCTCCGCCATAAAACGAGAGAAAGTCGCTATCGGCGGTCACCTGGTAATAAAGCCATATATTGTACGCTACAGCTATATTCACATGACGTTGCAGCCAGGAATTGTCAGGTATCCAGCGCCTGGAAATGGGGTTCAGGTGAATGAACTGGCTCTCCTCGCGTCCGTCGCTGCCGCTCTGCCAAGGGTAGAGCGCACCCTCAAGGCCTTCCGCCAGGGCGTTTTCACGGGCGTGAGGAAGCCTTCGGTAGCGATACATCAGCAACGCCCTGGTCAAATCAGGTATCCTGAGATTGATAAATGGGAAAACGAAAATCTCGTCCCATAGAATATGTCCCCGATACGCCTCCCCGTGCAACCCCCGTGCTGGGACACCGGCGTCGAGGTCTATTGTATTAACTGATACAGTCTGCAAGAGGTGGAAAATATGAAGACGAAGGACGAGAGCGGTGTGCACATCCTCTCGCAGCATCATTCGGCAGCGCTGCCAGAGGTGATCCCAGCTCATAACATGGCGCTCAAGAAGCCCATCGAAGCTGTCCGCAGATTTTGCTTTGTCCTTGGCGGCGAGTCCGCTTTCCGAAACGGCCTTATCATTTGACGTGAAAAGCGTAATGACCTTTTCGACTGTTACTTCATCCCCCTTTTTCAGGGGTATTGAAAACTCCTGAGCAATATAGCCCGGCTCATATATCAGGCGCCGTTTGACTTTTTTGGGCTCCTTATTTATCAGTACCCTTGTCCGGGCAGCTTCCGATATTCTAATACGGGACTGAACTGTCTCTGCCTGCAAGTAAACCGTCTCTTCGTCAACTTGATCCTGTTCATATGGAGAAAGGTGCTGGCTGTTCAACTGGCGATAGCGCTCCACCCCCGAATTGGTCACCGTACCATCCAGCGCGGTATGAATTTCCAGGTTGCCAACCCAGTTTTCAGGAACCAGCGTGGTTTCGAGAGCGGCGACATGAGGATCAGCCATTGATACAAACCTGCGCTGATTGACCCTGGTGACGCGTCCCTCGCCGTCTTTATAGCGTATGAATCTGCTTAGCAAGCCGCGCTGCATGTCCAGTTCCTGACTGAATTCAATCAATTCGACATTCTCTAGGTCGAACCAGTGTCCACCCTCGGGCTGGAAACGCAGCGATAGCCAGTTGGGTGCATTTACCATACTTTCATTTTCTATAGTCTGCCCTTCCACTGTGCTTGTCAGACGGTTAAAGCAATCCGCAATATAAGTGCCGGGGTAGTGGGTATCATCCGCACTTGATTCGGGAGCCGCTCCGCGTGTGGCGAAGTATCCGTTCCCCAGCGTGCATAGCGCCTCTCGATGTTTTTCCTGTTCGGGCTCGAAACGCTCGTATTTAAGGGTCAAAGCTCCACTAATTGACTGTTTTTGCCTGTGCCGGGAGAGTTTTTCTAGGAACAACCTTACTTCTTCCGGGTCTTCCAATCGGTAGCTCGCCCCTGTCTCTCGATGTGGTTCTCCCACGATTATAGGTATTCCCTGAGATTTAATCGCCATAAAAGCATCTTCATCGGTGATATCGTCGCCGATATATAAAGGCACTACGTCCCTTCGCCTACTGTAAAGTGTTTTTACCAGAGAGAGAAGCGCTCTGCCTTTATCCCACTTTATAGCAGGAGCCAGTTCGAACACTTTCTTGCCGTGTGATTTGCGCAGCCCTTTTTCCTGTGAGGCAACTTTATCAACGCTTCGCTCGATGGCCTTAATGCTTTTTTCTTCTGCCTGTCTATAATGCACAGCGACGCTGAACCTTTTACGCTCAATCCGTGCACCGGGGATATCGCCGCAGAGTTTATTTAATTCCTTCTCTGCTCTATCGAGAGCAGGCAAATACTTTTTGCCCTTCTCCAGACGGTAGGTATCGCTGGGACCCTGGATATCGAAACCGTGGCTGCCAGCATATACAATAGTGTCGATACCAACCATATTCCTGATATCTTGCAGATCCCGCCCGCTGACGACGGCCACGGTGAACTGTTCTGCCAGTTGCACAAGGATTTGCTTTGTTTTTTTTGCCAGCACTGCGTCGGAGGGATTGTTGACAATCGGGGTAAGTGTGCCGTCGTAGTCCAGGAAGATAACCGGTGTACGTGTTTCAAAGGCATGAACGATGCTGTCCAGTTCCTGCAAAGCCGAAGGCAGGTTCTTATTCTGACGTTCGCTTTTATCTATGGAGAGACTGGATAAATCATCAACCACAATATCGGCTCCATGTTCCTTCAATTCCCTGTCCTGCTGATCCCTGTCTACCCCGATTACGAGCCTGAAATTGCCCTTATGCCCCGCCTCGACACCGGCGAGCGCATCTTCAACTATAGCGGCCCGCTCGGCACGTACATCAAGTTGGTCTGCGGCTTCAATAAAAATTGCCGGATCGGGTTTGCCTTTTAACTGGAGTCTGTCCAAATCCACGCCGTCGACCCTGACATCGAAGAGCCCCTCGACTCCGGCGCTTCTAAGCACCTCTCTACAGTTACGGCTCGAGGATATTACAGCCGTTTTCACCTCGTATTGCTTTAACTCTTTGATAAAATCTACGGTCGACTGATAAGGTTTTACTCCCTGCCTCTTCAACATCTCCAGAAAATACCGGTTTTTACGGTTCCCCAGGCCGCATATTGTTTTCTTATCTGAACCATCATCAGGATTTCCGTAAGGGAGCGCTATTTTTCGTGATTTAAGGAAACTCCGGACGCCGTCATACCTGGGCTTACCATCCACGTAGCGGCGATAATCCCTATCGATGTCGAACGGACGATGACGCTTTTTTTTCGCCCTGCCCCACTGCCGCAAATATTCATCGAACATGCGTTTCCATGCTGACGCGTGGATGTCCGCGGTATAGGTAACAACGCCGTCCATATCGAAAATCACGGCGTCGATTTCAGCGAAATTGAGCGCTGCCGCTCCCTCTGACATTCGGAGCATAATCTGTACTCCCAAATTTCGTATCGTGGTACGTCTAGAGCAGAATTCTCTTTTTTATAATTCGTTTTCGTGTGTTCATGCATCGACCGTTCGTATAAGTTTAGTTACCAGAAAGAGCTAATTATCGCTGATATTTATCTCTGAAGTATTAATGAGTCGAATGTTTTGATAAGGTTAGTTCTGTCGTTGGAAAAGAACTACACAAATGGTCCATACATAAGTCCTAAATTTCTAGTTATAAATGAATAGACGGTTGGCAACGGAGCAGTGAATGCCTGCTCTACGCAATTAGATGTGAAGGAGGAGATAGATGGTACTTCATAGAAAGAGCCACTGGTCAATCAGAGCATGGAGCCCCTTATGAGTACATAAAGAACCGGGGGCAAATACGTTGAGGAAGATATCGACGCCTATTTAGATTGGTTCAGTACGGCGAATTTGCGACATTACCTTTGACCGGATAACAAAGGGATGCTGCGTGTAAGCTCCCGCGGCATCCCTTTCATTTATTAAAAACAATCTCGGACTAGCGACTGCCTTCTATGGAATATTAATCTCCAATAGTCGGGCCTATGCCTTTGTGCCCCCGTCTATCCGCCTGCTGATAAAACATCCGCCCCTGCCTACCGTGTGTATTGCTTCAATAAGCTCGTCGATACCCGAGTCTTTCACCACATAGCCCTGCGCGCCCGCTTCCAGCGCTTCTGCCACGTACACTTCATCATCGATCATGGTGAGCACGATGATGCGTGTATCAGGAACAGCCTTCCTCAGGCGTCTTGCTACCTGCAAACCGTTGAGACGGGGCATCTTGAGATCGGTCACCAGGATATCCGGCTTAAGCTGCTTTGCCAGATCAACTGCTTCGACACCGTCCGCGGCCTCGCCGACGATATCGAAATCTGGTTCCTCTTCCAGTAAACTCCTTACACCCTGCCTTACCATCTTGTGGTCATCGGCGATAAGAACTCTCCACATATCCATGACGTATTTTATTTAGCCGGTCACCATTCCGGAAATCTGCAATACTGCGTAATTTCAACCTGTGCTGCTACGTATTTTTACCATGTTTAAGCCGACTTTACCGGCAGTTCGCATGTTATCCTGGTGCCTTTTCCCGGTGACGAGTCGACTGTTAGCGTTCCCCCGAGCAGAAACGCCCTGTCGTACATACCGCTGATCCCCATCGACTCCTGGGATATAACGCTGGCATCGAAACCGCATCCGTCGTCTTCTATTACCAGCCCCAGAGTGCCGTCTTTGTACCGGCACTCCACCTTTGCTTGGCTGGCTCTGGAGTACTTGGCCGTGTTGGTCAGCGATTCCTGTACAATTCTATATATGGCTGTCTCCACATCCTCCGGATACCTGCCCGCGCAACGTTGACACGCAAGATTTACCTTGATACCCGTCTGACTGGTGTAGCGATTCACGTACCACCTCAGCGCCTTCTCCAGACCGAAGTCATCGAGAACCCCGGGCCTCATGCTGTGAGACAGAGTGCGCACATAGTCCAGCGTATAATCAAGCAGTTCATTCGCTTCATTCAGCATGGCTTTTTCTTGGCCTCTCAGCGCGTGCCGTGCCCGGTCCAAGGCAAGCTTGAGCGCCGTCAGTGAGCCGCCTACCTCGTCATGCAGCTCGTGCCCTATATAACGACGCTCCCTCTCCTGCGCGTCGATCAGGCGGCGTGAAAGCGTCCTTACCCGCTCTAAAGCCCTTTTTCTCGTGGTTACGTCCCGTAAGATGACCAAGTGTGCCTGCTCGTCCTCCCAGTATACCTCTGTGGAACTGAGCTCGATGGTCAGTGTCCTGCCTTCCTGCATGACTGCAATCTCCGCTGAACCCTCAACCACAGGCATCCCGAACTGGGACCCGATAAACTCACCCTCAACAGCGTTAAACAGCCCCAGTGCGGCTGGATTTGCGAACCGGACGATTCCCCGCGTGTCCACCACGACCGCGCCGTCTGGCATGCTGTTGAACAGATGGCCAAAGTTGATTTGGCTGCGCATCAGTTCCCGGGTCCGCTCGTGCAGGAGTTCTTCGATCCTATCGCTGTGAGCACTGCGCAATTTCTCCAGCTCTTTCTGCGTCGTTATATCCTCGAAAATTCCCACGGAGCCTGTTATGTTGCCTTCCTCATCCCGTGTGGGGGCCGCATGGGCAGCAACGGCTATCCGGCTGCCGTCCGGACGCTCTATTATCATTTCCTCTCCACGTACGCGCTCGCCGTGCAGAAGCGCGCGGGGTGCAGGGAGGTCTTCCGGTTTATATACCTCGCCTTCCATCCTTAGAAACTTCGTTACTGCTGCGGAATAGGTCTTCATCTCCAGCCCGCGGAGGTCTGCCCCACACAGCTCTAGGGCCCGGCTGTTGATATAGGAAATCAAGCCTTCCTCGCCTTCCAGGACCACTATTCCGTGCGGCGTAGCGTCAAGTATGACTTGGAGGGGGCTTCGCGGTTGCTGGAAACTCATGTCAATCCCAGCGGTTGTGGGTTCGGTTTTCCCTCTCCCGCTGGAAACTCTCTTCTGTTCTGCCTTCTTATCAACTTTCTTCCCCAACCCGCCTTTTCGCTCTTTCGAATGTTTCCTCTCTCTATTCATCCTACCCTGATTGAGCGCCTCTCCGCATAGTTTCATTCGTGGTCACTTATCCCGAGCAGGCGCATGCATGTCTCCCTGTCGGAAAGGTCTCCGATAATCCTCAGAGCAGGTAACGGCGCCGTCCTGATCACAGTCGGCACTGCAAGAATATCCTCGCTCGCGGCGACCTCGGGGTTAACAGCGACATCGATAACCTCTATAGAGTGATGCCCGGGCAGGTACCGTTCGCACACATCCGCCAAGTTCTCCAGGGCGCGCTGGCAGGAGCGATAGCCCTCCATCACGTAAACACAGAATGTATGATGTGAAGATTCAGCCGGGCTCAACGGTATGGGCCTCCCCTTTGTCTGCTTGCTGCTGTCCCATTCTCTGCCGTAACCTGATTCTGGCCTCCTCCTCTTCTGAAAACGCAATATCGTTTTTCAACTCCATCTCGGCCTCTCTAATTTCCTCCTGGAGCGCATCGATCTGCGCCTGAAGCATACGACGTTTATTTTCTAACTCGCGCTTCTTATGCTCAATATCTCTCCTTCGATTTTCCAGCTCTATCCCGTCCTCTCTATACTGCAAATCGCGAGCGCTGCCGGTGAGTATGCCCCCGGGCCCCATATAGACTTCTACGAGTTTTACCCCCTTCTCCGTTAACAGGAACTCGCGAACCCGATTCGAGTGGGCGGTACCCCTGGATTTGAGGACATAGAGCAGGCGAGTAAGTTCGCCGACGCTTTCGTGATTGCGAAGCACTATCCATGTATCCATTACCGTGGATACGCCTATACTGGTTGCCGGTGAAGCATGGTCCCCTTCACTCAAATTGGTAAAAAGAGCCGTTACCCC
Source organism: uncultured Dehalococcoidales bacterium (assembly GCA_964638975.1). Taxonomy (GTDB): domain Bacteria; phylum Chloroflexota; class Dehalococcoidia; order GIF9; family AB-539-J10; genus RBG-13-51-36. Next base: position 19,495 of record CAZXAJ010000009.1, on the reverse strand, counting down.
GCGGGATTTCAGATGGTCAATCAGCCGCTGGCTCATCCCCTTTACCTGAAAGAAAGGCCCTATATCCTGCATGTCCGAGAACGGGTCGAAGATAACTATACCGGGCTTGAACGCTTCCAGCATGTCCTCGATGTTGACCAGGTGGCTTTCCAGGCCATAATGGCTGACCCTCTCGGTATGGAAGCGCAGGAGCCCCTGTTTCTCCCACCTTTCCAGGTCTATTCCGATGGACCTCATATTACGGAATACCTCGGATTTCGATTCCTCGTAGGCATAGTAAAGGCACCGCTCTCCCCGTTCGCAAGCCGCCGCTGCCAGGTGACAGGCCACGCTGGTTTTCCCTGTCCCGGACCCTCCTGATATCAAGATACTGCTCCCCCGCATGTAGCCGCCTGACAGCATGGAATCGAGCGCTTCAATTCCCGTTGGTAGCCGCTCTTCCGAGACCGCGTAGTCCATAATGATGGAGGTGACGGGGAGTACAGATATGCCACCATCAGTTATCAAAAACGGGAACCTGTCACTGTGGTGGGCGGAGCCACGGTACTTGACCACGCTCAGATACCTTGTCGCTATGTTGTTTTCCATAATGTTTTCAAGCAGTACGATACAGTCGGAAATGGTTCGCCCTATGCCCTGCCGGGCCATCTCGGCCTCATTCTCCGCGGTGACGATACATGTTATGTTTCTGGATTTAACCCATTCTACGATGCGTATTAATGCGGCACGCACCGGGCCCGCATCGCTAAAGCCCTGAAAGAGGGCCGGTAATCCGTCCAGTACGATACGTTTTGCTCCGATTTTGTCCACAATATTGGTTATCCTGAGTAACAGCCCTTCCAGTTCATATTTGCCGGCTTCGTAGAAGGCACCCGGATACAGCTGGATGTAATCTAAGATAAGCCTGCCCTCTGCTGACAGACCCGGAACGTCGTAACCGAGGGACGCAAAATTGGCAGCCAGGTCCTCGGCGGTTTCCTCGAATGATATGAATACGCCGGGCTCGCCGTAATCGAGAGTACCCCTTGCCAGAATCTGCATGGCCAGTACGGTCTTGCCCACACCCGACTGGCCGAGAAACAGCGTTACCCTTCCCTTCGGCAGGCCGCCGCCTGTAATCTCGTCGAGCCCCTTTATTCCGGTCGGGGCCTTCGATATCGCTTCGTTCGAAGAGGTCATGCTCGTTTTCTCGATCATACTTACACCGCCTTAGTGATACATTATAACATGCCTGAAGTCCATCATATATATAGCGATTTTTGCCTATAATACGATCTAGAATCTGTGTTGTAAATCGTTACCTCATACCGCTACCGGTTTGAAATATTACCAAAGCATCAGGCGAATGATACTTGTATTCAGTTACCTGGGTCTGCTTGATAGCCCAGATTGCTTCTCCTTCCGGGCAAGGATCTCAATGGCAATCGTATAATATGCTGCCCTGAATGCAGCTGTCTCTCTTACCCTATTATCGAACTAATGATCGATGACATCCAGCTTCGAGGAATAACTCCTGAAATAGGACATTTTAGTTAAAATTATTAATCCTATTGGGAGCACTTTTTACTACAATGGGCGATGCAGGAATTCAGCCGCTAGATGTAAGCTAGTTGCGTGTATTACCTACGAGATGAAGGAGGTACGATGCCCTACGATGACATAACAGCCCTACCTGCAAGGGTGCGTAACAACCTGCCGGAACATGCGCAGGAAATTTTCCGCAATGCGCACAATAACGCATATGAACAATACAAGAACCCGAAAAAGCGGAAGGGTAATGCCTCCCTGGAGGAGATAGCCAACAGGGTCGCCTGGTCGGCGGTGAAAAAGGAGTATACAAAAGATAAAAAGACCGGTGTGTGGAAAAGGAAATAAAGCCGGATCAATGGAAACGTCGAGGTTGCGACCGGGTATGATTGTTTATGAACTGGCCCCACATTTTGAAGATAGAACGGACGCTGGTATAAAGTTGAGCGAGGCATTGAAGCCCCTAAACCTGGAAAATCCTGTAGTGCTGGCCATTCCTCGCGGCGGCGTGCCTGTGGCAGTTGAGGTGGCGGATGCGCTGGGCTCGCTTCTCGATGTAATCGTCACCCGCAAGATTCAGATCCCCTTTAATCCCGAGGCAGGTTATGGTGCGGTCACCGAGGACGGAGAGGTCGTGTTAAACCGGCCGATCGTGAGTCAATTGCAGTTAACCGACGGCCAGATTCAAGCTCAGGCTGAACAAGTCCGAAGGGAGATTTCGCGTCGAGGATCGGTATTTCACAGCAAACTGTCCTCCGTACCGTTAAAAGAAAGGACAGCTATTATAATCGATGACGGCCTAGCCTCGGGCTACACAATGCTGGCAGCGTTGAAATCTGCTAGGCGCCGCGGCGCCTGGCAGGCAGTTGTTGCGGTACCAACTGCATCTGAAACCGCGTATAATCTGGTGCAGTCGGACGCAGATAACGTGATATCCCTTCTTATCGCTCGTACCGGTGCCTTCGCCGTCGCAAGTTTCTATTATGACTGGTACGATTTAAGCGATGAGGAAGTTATGCAATACTTGGATGACTGGAACAGGCGAGGCGCACGCTGACGTCGGCTAAGCTTTTTAGAAGGGCATGAAGTCAGTCAGTCCGCTGCTCTTGGAAGGGTTCCTCGTCCGACCGTTCCTGCTCTTCAGTATACAGGGGCGATTGCTCCAAAAACTCCTCTCGAATAAGTTCGGCCTGTTCGTCATCGAGTTCATCGAATTCGCTCAATCCCTGCCCTCTAAGCAATCTACGCAGCTCTTGCTCTGAGTCAGCTATCGGTGTAAATGCGACAGCGCCTGTTTCCTCCTCTATTCGTTCGTACCATTTTGTACGACCAAGCACAAATATCCTGCTCTCATCTAGGTTATCGGGATTTGTGCTGAACACTCTAGGTCTGGTTCCCAGCAGGGAATTATCTTTCACGTTCCCCCCTCTCTCCATTTTTTTTACCGTCTGCTTCGATCAACTACATTATTTTAAATAAGTTCTCGGCCATTACCCTTCCCGGACAGTTCAAGTTGAGCATATTTGTTTTCGTGCGCTGGAGCATCGACCACCAGGACAAGTTTGTCTGCCGGAAAGAATTAATCTTTATAGTTGTCTTTCATTGCGTACTGAGATGGATTAATCCTTGAAGCTGACGAAATATGACCTATAGGTGGATGTGTCTGGATATTCGCGAATGGTATGTTGTTAGGGAAAAAGAAGGGGGTTTTCCATGGTTATCGGTAGCGAAGAAATGAAAAAGAATATAGTTGACCAGTTATACTGGGATGACAGAGTGGATGCTTCGCGGGTAAAGGTCGAGGTCGTCGACAGCAAGGTTGTACTGTCCGGTGTGGTGCAGTCTTTTAGCGCGCGGCGAGCTGCTGAGATAGATGCTTCGATGATTCCGGACGTTTCAGTAATAGAAAATCGGTTAGCTGTCGAATTCCCACCAGCTCTGCCTGCAGTGACCGACGAAGAGCTTAAATCGCGTATCGAAAAGATATATTTGTGGAGTGGAAACATTGATTTCTCTGCACTAGGTGTCTCTGTGGAGGCGGGGCATGTAACTTTAGAAGGCAATCTAGACGCATTCTGGGAAAAAATGCGAGCAGAAGATTTAGTCTATGATCTGCTGGGTGTGCTCTCCGTTACCAATGCGATAACCGTAGTGCCCTCAGAAAGTTTGCCCGATATGGCAATAGCCGATGATATTGCTGCCGCTTTCAGGCGCACAGGTGAAATCGATATCAATACAGTGGACATAAGCGTTCAGGATGGAATAGTCTATCTGGCGGGTACAGTTCTGTCACCGTCGGCCCGGCATATGGCGGGCAATATCGCCTGGCACACTGCAGGGGTAATTGATGTAAGAAACGATCTGATTGTATCTTGACCAGGGGAAAGGAGTATTACTGAAATACGTCAGCAGCATCTTCGTTACAGGTATTAAAAGGCCGGAAAGTCCCAGGCTGGTTACCACGCTCTCTTGGCCAACTTGAACAGAGACAAAGGCTGTGACCGTTATTAAAGGTGTAACAGACGTTTTGTAAGTTGGGGTAAGTAAATGGACTTCAAGAAAAACCCTTCGACGGAATTCAAACCGGTTGAAGATATATCGAGAAACGAGGCGGAAAGAGAAATCGAAGCCTTGCGGGAAGGCATTAATTATCACGATTACCTCTACTATGTAAAAAATAGACCTGAAATATCGGATGCAGTCTATGACAAGCTGTTTCGACGGCTTCAAGAACTGGAAGAGGCCTTCCCAAAACTTCAATCGGTCAACTCACCTACTCGCCGTATCGGTGCCAAACCTGTCAGTAAATTGAATAAGGCCAAACATGCGGCACCAATGCTTAGTTTGAATTCAACGCTTGAGGAAGTAAAAATAAAGGATTTCATTGACTTCGTCAGTCGGGAATCAAAGAAGGAACATATTAAGCTATTTGTAGAGCCCAAATTCGACGGGGTTTCCGTAGAGATTGTCTACCGGAATGGATTTTTTGAACGGGGAGCGACCAGGGGTGATGGTGAAACCGGGGAAGATATATCGGAGAACCTGAAGACTATCCGTTCGGTCCCATTGAAGCTTCACAGCCAGGATGGTTTGCCCGGCCTGCTTGCTGTACGTGGAGAAGCGCTGATGTTAAAGAAAGGATTTCAGCAGCTAAACAAAGAGCGAGTCGAACGTGGAGAAGACCCCTTTGCCAATCCCAGAAATGCTGCCGCGGGCATTTTACGACAGCTCGATCCCATGATGGTAGCCGGCCGGCCGCTTGATATTCGCTTCTATACCGTTTTGAAAACGGAGGGATTTGATTTTCATACACATGAGCAAATTCTAGAACAGTTCGAACTGTGGGGATTGAAGACAGACCCCCACAATAAAAAGTGCGGCTCATTTGATGAGGTGAAAGAGCAATATCGGAAAATGTTGAACGAGAGAGATGGGCTGGAATACGAGATCGATGGTCTGGTTATTAAGCTTGACGACCTGCGGGATCGCGGAAGACTCGGTACGCGTCAGCGGAGTCCCCGGTGGGCGTTAGCCTGGAAGTTCCCTCCCAGATCTGAGGTTACAAGGTTAGAACAGATAGTGGTTCAGGTCGGGCGAACTGGCATGCTGACTCCTGTGGCATTGCTCCAGCCGGTTGATGTGGGGGGTGTTACCATTAGTCGGGCTACATTACACAATGAGGATGAGGTCAGAAGGAAGGATATTCGGGAAGGTGACAAAGTAAGGATAGCCCGAGCCGGGGATGTAATTCCTGAGGTTGTCGAACGAGTAGAAGAACCAGTTGACAAAAGGCAAAAGGAATTCTCGATGCCCGAAAAATGCCCGGTATGCGGAACCAGGGTAATTAAAGAAGGTGCATATCATTTCTGTCCTGCGGGGCTTTCCTGTCCGGCACAGCTTATCGGGAATGTAGTCCACTACGCTTCACGTGAGGCATTGAACATCGAAGGGCTAAGCGAAAAGACTGCGGTTCAACTGGTTAGGAGCGGGATGGTAAACGACTTGGCGGACCTTTATCACTTATCCGTAGACGATCTGCTGAAGCTGGATGGCTTTGCCCAAAAATCAGCTAATCAGCTATACAACGCAATCCAGCAATCAAAGAAAGTAAATTTAGCACGTTTCTTATATGGATTAGGAATTCGCCATGTGGGACAGCATATCGCTCAAGTTCTTTCAAGGGAGTTTGAATCATTTGACCAGATTGTGAATGCTAATCGCGATGAACTTGGGGAAATTAACGACATCGGCCCCGAAATAGCATCAAGTATAGAGGAGTTCTTTCAACAGAGGAAAAACAGTGAGGTACTCGAGCGGTTGCTGGGCTCTGGTATTGAGATTGAAGCGATGTCAAAACAAAAAGCCCACCTTCCGCTCAAGGGAAAGACGTTTGTTTTCACGGGTGAACTGAGCAGTTACACAAGGTCTGAGGCGGAAGAGATAGTCGAGGAACTCGGTGCCAGGGCAACGTCCAGCGTCAGCAGCCAGACTGATTACGTAGTAGTAGGTAAGGGGCCTGGAAGCAAACTCGATGCCGCTAGAAGGCAGGGAATAGAGATCCTCGATGAAAAAGATTTCGAAAAGTTAGTAAAGTAATAGGCTCATATGGTATACACTAAATGATGCAGATGGCAGAGAGCCACTTTTTGAAGGAGCGACAAACATGGGTAAAAAAACGGCATATGTGAAATGGTTTGAAGACATCAGCTACAGGGATGTTGCGAGGGTGGGTGGTAAAAACGCCTCACTCGGTGAAATGGTTAAAGAGCTAAAAAGCAAAGGTATTCAGGTGCCCGATGGTTTTGCTACCACCGCAGAGGCATATAGAAAATTTATTAAAGCCAATGATTTGGATAAAAAAATAAAGTCGCATTTGGAGGGATTGGAGAACGGGGATGAGCCACTGAGCAAAGTGGGAAAGGCAATACGGAAGCTGATACGGAAAGCCGGGTTTCCTGACGAGATAGCCGAGGAGATACACGGTGCTTACGCTGAGCTATGCAGAAAATATGAAACTGAAGATGTAAGTGTTGCTGTGAGAAGCAGCGCCACAGCGGAAGACCTGCCTGGTGCAAGTTTTGCCGGGCAGCAGGAGACGTACTTGAATGTTTCTGGGGAGGAGGATGTGTTACAGGCATGCCGCTGGTGTTATGCCTCGCTGTTTACAGACAGGGCCATCAGCTACCGTGAAACCAAAGGATTTGAGCAAACGAAAGTTGCCCTTTCCGTAGGTATCCAAAAAATGGTCCGGTCGGACCTCGCGGGTGCCGGTGTCATGTTCTCGCTTGATACCGAGACAGGGTTTCCTAATGTTGTCATTATTAACGCCTCTTGGGGTCTCGGTGAAAGTGTGGTTCAGGGCACTGTCAACCCGGACGAATACGTAGTTTTTAAGCCTTTACTGGGAGGCTCGAAATATATCCCTATTATAGGTAAAGAACTGGGTAGCAAAGAGAAGAAAATTGTTTACTCCAAAAATGGGGGTAATACAACGAAAAGCGTGCAGACATCGAAACGAGAACAGCGCTCCTTCGTATTAAATAATGATGATATTCTCCAGCTCGCTAAATGGGCGTGTGATATAGAAAATCATTACAAGAGACCGATGGATATTGAATGGGCTAAAGATGGCGAAACAGGAGAACTTTTTATTGTTCAGGCCCGTCCGGAGACTGTGCATTCGCAAACGGAACCTAGTTCACTGAAGACGTATCATCTGCAAGAACAGGGAGAAAGACTGTTAAGCGGATTAAGCATTGGGGAGGCGATCACCACTGGAAAAGCTCTGATTATTAAAAGCGCTGAAGAGATAGACAGGTTTGAGGAGGGAGCCATACTGATAACGGAAAGCACAGATCCTGACTGGGTTCCTATTATGAAAAAGGCGGCGGGTATTATTACAGACTTGGGAGGACGTACATCGCACGCTGCCATAGTCAGCCGTGAATTGGGCATACCTGCAATAGTGGGAACCAGCGAAGCAACGGAGGTCCTGGAAAACGGACAGGGCATCACACTCTCCTGTGCCGAGGGTGACAGAGGATATGTATATGACGGTATTCTTAAATACCAGGAAACCGATATTAATCTCGAAGAGATTCCCGAAACAAAAACGCAGATAATGATGAATATATCCAGCCCCGCTGCTGCCTTCCGATGGTGGCGTCTTCCGTGCGAAGGCATTGGCCTCGCTCGCATGGAGTTCATTATCAATAACATTATCAAAATTCATCCAATGGCGCTCGTTCTTTTCGATAAACTAAACGACAAGGATGCGCGCAATCAGATAAATGAATTGACCAGGGGCTATAAGGATAAAACACAGTATTTCGTAGACCACTTAGCAGAAGGAATTGGCAAGATAGCAGCTTCTCAATACCCGTATACTGTTATAGTTCGCATGAGCGACTTTAAAACCAACGAATATGCTAATCTTATCGGCGGGAAGCAGTTTGAACCTGAAGAAGAAAACCCAATGCTCGGTTTCCGCGGTGCTTCTCGTTACTATAGCGAGAAATATAGAGCGGGATTTGCCCTGGAATGCAAAGCTATTAAACGTGTTCGGGATGAAATGGGGCTGGTAAATGTGATAATGATGATTCCATTCTGCCGGACGCCTGAGGAGGCCGATAAAGTGCTGAAGGTGATGACACAAAACGGTCTTAAAAGGGGCGAAAACGGTCTGGAGGTCTATGTAATGTGCGAGATCCCTTCAAATGTCGTTTTAGCTGCTGAATTTTCGGAGCGATTCGATGGTTTTTCAATAGGTTCCAATGACCTTACACAGCTCGTACTTGGAGTAGACCGGGACTCTGCCGAACTGGCTCATCTCTTCGAGGAACGTCATAGAGCAGTGAAGACAACGATAGCCTATCTTATTGCCCTGGCACACGGTGAAGCAAAGAAAGTGGGTATATGCGGTCAGGCTCCGAGCGATTATCCCGATTTTGCCAAATTCTTGGTAGCTGAGGGCATAGATTCCATATCACTGAATCCAGACAGCTTGGTACAAGTCAAACAAAAAGTTGCGGAGTTTGAGAACGCACAGGTGAAGACCGCGCATGTCAAAGCAACCGTTTGAGAATGTATTAACAAGGAGGTGTGAAATGGCGATCGTACAGGTCAGTGTTTTGCCAGTAGGAACTGCTACGCCTTCTATAAGTACCGAGGTCAATGAAGCCTTGAAACCGCTGCAGGAGGAAAAAGACATCAAGTATCAACTCAACTCGATGGGGACGCTGATAGAGGGAGACTTGGGTAATGTTATGGACGTAATCAGGCGCATGCACGACGGCGGATTCAATGAAGGGGTACAAAGGGTTCAAACGATTATCATGATAGATGACCGGCGTGACAAGCCCTCGAATATGGCTATTCCCTTGTAGCTCTCAATCATGAAGACCCTTGATAGAAATCGTGCGATAGCGTACAAGCAGTATTTTTATCATCATAATTTTGTATAACTGAGCACGATTAAATGGAGTTTTTATATGCCGGTACATAATTCCGAGATCGCAGATATATTTAACGAAATGGCGGATCTGCTCGAGATAGAGGAGGCCAACCAGTTCCGAGTACGTGCATATCGTAATGCCGCACGTACGATATCGGGTTTACCACAGAGCATTGCGGACATGGTAAAGCAAGGGGAGAACCTGTCTGCATTGCCCGGTATTGGGAAAGATTTGGCGGGTAAAATATCTAAAATCGTCGAGACGGGCACTTTACCCCAACTGGAAGATTTGAGACAGGATATACCTGAAGAATTAACAGAACTGACTCGTTTGGCCGGGCTGGGGCCAAAGCGGGTCAAAATTCTTTATAAGGACATGGGAGTATCCAGTATTGAGCAACTGAAGGAAGCGGCTGAGAATAACAGAATCAGTAAGTTGCCCGGTTTCGGGGCTAAGACAGAGGGGAAAATTCTAGAGGCGATAAAACGTAGAGGTGCTGTAATAGGAGGTGAAAAACGGTTAAAACTGCCAACCGCCGAGGAAATGGCTGTCCCGCTACTTGAATATTTACGAAAAGGCAAGGGCGTGAAAACGGTAGATATTGCCGGCAGTTACCGCAGGAAAATGGAGACCGTCGGCGACCTCGATATACTCGCCATCTGCGAAAAGGGTTCTGATGCAATGGACCGCTTCGTGAACTACGAGGATATAGCGGAGGTAGTATCTCAAGGAAATACGCGCTCTACTGTTATATTACGCACCGGATTACAGGTCGACCTGCGTGTTATTCCTCAGGTCAGCTACGGAGCTGCTCTACATTACTTCACCGGATCCAAGGCGCATAATATTGCAGTCAGAAAAATGGGTGTAAAAAAAGGCCTGAAAATAAACGAATATGGCGTATTTAAGGGTAGCAAACGAATAGCGGGGAGGACAGAACAAGAGGTCTATAAGACAGTTGGACTTCCTTATATAGAGCCGGAACTCAGGGAGAACAGGGGGGAGATTGAAGCGGCTCGAAAAAAGCAACAGGCTGACCTTATTACCTTAGAGGATATACAAGGTGATTTGCACGTACATACGAGCGCCACGGAGGGACATAACAGCCTCGAGGAAATGGCAAAGGCGGCGGTCAAAAAAGGCTATAAATATATCGCAATTACCGATCATTCCAAGCATCTTGCCATGACCAAAGGTTTGGATGAGAAACGTCTCGCGCAGCAGATAAAGGAAATAGACCAGCTAAATAAGAAGCTGAAGGAAATTGCTGTACTAAAGGGAATAGAGGTAGATATCTTGGAAGATGGCTCGCTTGACCTCTCGGATGAAATACTAAAAGAGCTCGATTTGGTTGTTGGTTCTGTGCATCACAAATTCGACCTTCCGCAAGACAAACAGACAGACAGGATACTTCGTGCCATAAGCAATCCATATTTTACCATTCTCGCCCATCCAACTGGAAGATTGATAAACGAGCGTGAGCCCTACGATATCAATATGGAGAAAATAATGAGAGCGGCTGTAGATAAAGGAATAATATTAGAGCTAAACTCTCAACCCGAGAGATTGGACCTCACGGATATACACTGCAAAATGGCAAAGGAAAGAGGGGTAATGCTGGCTATTTCCACCGATGCTCACAGTATCGGTAATCTTGAATTCATGCGCTATGGGGTGTATCAGGCACGCAGAGGATGGCTTGAGGCCAAAGACGTAGTCAACACAAGGAGTTATAACGACCTGAAGAAAATATTGGCCAGGAATTGAACATACGCGATTCGAGAAGGCGACCTTACCAAACAGGAGGTTTCTTTCTGTCAGCACATCCTAGTGGTTCTGGCGAACATATCGTGTAAAGTGACAAGTCGTCATATCAGATAAACTAACATGATTGATGAGAGGAGGATTATATGTTTAACAAAATACTTGTCTGTCTGGACGGCTCGACTCTGGCAGAGCAAATCATACCATATGCTATTGAACAGGCGTTACATTTCAACAGTGAAGTTGTACTGTTTCAAGCTATTAATGTACCGACTACCATGATGGCAACTCCACCGGTAATGGCCCCCGGGGAGGCCTTCCCCGCTACGCCAAGGCCGGAGGTAATCAAACAGCTGGAGAGCGAAGCACAAGCATATCTTGGGAACTGGGCGGAGCGAATACGGGAGAAGGGTGTAAAAGCAAGCTGTGTAACGCAGGAAGGTGCTCCCGCGAACGCAATAATAAATTATGCCGCTGAAAGTGATATCTCTCTCATCGCTATGGCCACACATGGTCGTGGTGGATTGAGCCGTACAATAATGGGAAGTGTAGCAGACGAAGTCATTCGAAATTCAAACACCCCAATTCTGGTTATAAGTCCCAGCGAAGAAGCGTAATAAGTAAAACTTGTGTGGTGCATACCGATATTCTGTAACGGCAGGCTAAAGTTGCGCTGACACTATAGCTCAGGTGGCCGATTTGTCAGTTTGTAGCAGATTAAGCGGCGGTATGTTCTGCTCTTGGCAGCCATTTTCCGCTGTTGAACATTTTGGGGGCTAGGACTTTACGGAGTTCTTCTACTAGAAATAGAGAGGCAGCGACCCCGATAGCGATACCCCATTGCGAGGCTTCTAATGGTACAGTATCGAATGCAATCTGCATAAACGGTGCATAGATAACCATCATCTGTAACGAAACTGCGATAGCCAAGGCGAGTATCATATAGCGATTTCGAAAAACGCCCAGCTTAAAAACAGTATGCTCGTCGGACCGGGCATTGAACGCACGAAACCATTCGAAGGCAACAAGAGTACAGAAGGAAATGGTTCGTGCTTCTTCCAGGCTAACCCTTCCCTCGAACCAGTGGAATATGGCGAATACACCTGCGCCCATCATCGCCGCCAAGAAAGCCACACGAAGAAGTAACCCTGGGTAGATTAAACCTACCGAAGGGTGGCGCGGAGGCTGCTTGAGTTCGTCACCTACTCTGGGCTCCATGCCCAGAGGTAATCCCATTGACGCGTCGGTTACAAGGTTTACCCATATTATTTGTACTGCTAGCAAAGGTGCCTGGCCAATAAATATCAGCGACAGCAAGAAACCCAGTAATTCACCTATATTGGTACTCAACACAAAGAAGAGCACGCTGCGCAATTTATTAAATATCACCCTGCCTTCTTCGATGGCAGCCACTATCGAGGTAAAATTGTCGTCTGCAAGCACCATTTCGGAGGCTTCTTTCGCTACATCGGTCCCCTTGATACCCATTGCAACTCCAATGTCCGCCGTTCTCAGGGCAGGGGCATCATTCACACCATCTCCTGTCATGGCCACAATCTGGCCGCGTTTTTTCAGTGCATTTACTATCCTGAGCTTGTGCATGGGTTCTACACGGGCGAATATCGAAACATCTTCTATCTCCCGTTCCAAATCTTCGTTACTTATACTTTCAAGCTCTTTTCCGTTGACCGCTTTGCCTGTACCCAGATCGAGTTGTCGGGCGATGGATTCTGCGGTAACCTTATTATCTCCGGTAATCATAACTACCCTTATTCCTGCCTGTTTGCAGAGGGATATCGCCTCTTTCGCTTCTTCACGTGGAGGATCTTCCATTCCGGCAAGCCCGACAAAAACGAGATTACCTTTCAAATCAGCGTCTTCGATCTCGGTTTTATCAGCTGTAGCCTCTAAATAAGCGAAGGCAATGACCCTCATTGCTTCCTTTGCCATAGCACCACCGATATTCTCGATTCGATGCATTTCGCTGTCATCAATTAATTGTTTTTCGCCATCTTTTAATATATATTGGCTTAGACTCAGCAGCTTCTCGGGTGAACCTTTTACGTACCCCACTTTTTTACCGTTGTATGGATGCAGGGTTGCCATGTATTGTTTCTCGCTCTGGAAGGGGATTTCGTCCAGTCGATGATGCTTTTTCTCCAGATTCTCTTTTTCTATTCCGGCTTTTGCAGCCGCTACCACCAGCGCACCTTCCGTAGGATCGCCAAGAATACTGCAGCAATCGTCGCCAGTGGAAAGAAGCGCATCGTTACAGAGAGCCCCTATCTTCAGAAGCAACATGATTGAATCATCCTGCTGAGGGTCCAATTTACTGCTGTTTTCGTGAAACTCCCCCTTCGGTTCGTAACCCTCCCCAGTTATAGCTATTGTTCTCCCATTGACATGTAGCTTTCGTACAGTCATCTCATTTAACGTGAGTGTACCGGTCTTGTCGGTACAGATAACTGTCGCCGCTCCCAGAGTTTCAACAGCAACAAGCTTTCGAATAATAGCCTTTCTGCGCGCCATCGCACGCATTCCTAAGGCTAGAACTATCGTCACAATCGCGGGTAATCCTTCGGGGATAGCGGAGACAGCAGCTGCGACTGCCACAAGAAATATCTCCAGCCATTCCAGCCCTCTGATTGCCCCTACTATGACAAGTAGAGCAGCGACACATACAAATATCACCGCTAGGTATCTGCTTATCTGGCTGATATTCCTTTGCAGCGGTGTCTTCTCACGTTTGACCCCAGCAAGTGATCGGGCAATCCGGCCCATCTCCGTCGACATTCCTGTCGCAACAACTACAGCAGTCGCACGTCCGTAGGTTACGGTTGTTCCCATATGCACGATATTCTTCTGGTCAGCTATTGACACTTTCTCGTGTAGGGCTCTTGATTGCTTGTCTGTCGCAACCGATTCACCGGTCAATGCAGCTTCATTGACCTTCAGATTGCTGACTTCTATTATTCGGGCATCTGCCGGTATTTTGTCGCCGGCCTCCAATATCACAATATCCCCGCGGACCACTTCTCTATTGGGTATCGTGATTGTTTTCCCGCTACGCCTCACCTTCGCTTTAGGCGCAGCTATCCGCATCAGTGCCTCCATAGCTGCCGCAGCCCGGCTTTCCTGTACGTAACCTATAATTGCGTTGATTATCAGGACAGCCGTAATGACTCCAGCGTCGATATAATGAGCAACAGCTATGGAGATAATAACAGCTACGATGAGGACATAGATAAGGGGGCTTAAAAATTGCCGAAGAAATGCGACAATTGGTGAGGCTTTTTTCTCTTTCTCAAGTTCGTTGAGGCCGTATTCCTGCAGCCTGTTGGCTGCTTCTTCCTCAGTAAGCCCAGGCCGTTTTGAGTTCAGACGTTCCAGCGACTCATCTACTGTTAACTGGTACCATTCCCTATCACCTGTTGGCGCGATGCTGCCGTCTGCCATGTTATCAATTCATAGATGGATAAATCCACGCAATATTATTTCAGTCGGTTACTTCTATTTTGATTCCGTATATTCGAAAAGCCTCAATTGGTCTCTAGTTCCCAGAACTACCAATCGGTCATTGGTTTCGATTCTTACTTCATCGCGCGGTTTAGGAATCATATCGCCATTACTCTTCTTTATGGCCAAGACGGATGCTCCGCCGCTGTATTCTTGTGCCTCGCTGATTGTCTTACCAGTGACCACAGATGTCGGTTTTATTTCGATATCCTCCAGAGAAAGATCTTTACCGTATCCCGTTAAGGCTTCATCTACAAAATCGGTTACTAAAGGATAAAGGACGAGTCTGGCGATTCTTTCTCCAGCCGAATTATAGGGATTGATGGCACGAGTAGCTCCAACAGCCTCTAGCTTAGCTTCCGACTCAACAGAGCTGGCACGTGAAATGATAGAGAGGTTTTTGTTTAACTTTCTCGCCGACACGATGACGAAAACATTGGTGGCATCGTTATCTGTAGCTGCAACCAGGCCCTTGGCTTTTTCAACCCCAGCAGCTCGCAAGATTTTGTCATCGGCGGCATCCCCCTGGATATTGAAGCAACTCTCTTCAGATGCAACTCGGCATGCCTCATTGTTATAATCGATGACAACGAACTCTCTTTTTTCATTTTTAAACGTCCTAGCTATGGACTGCCCCACCCTTCCATATCCGCAGACAATGTAATGGCCATTAAGCTTATCTATTTTACCCTGCATTCTACGCCTCCCGAATACAATGCCTAGCTGACCCTTGACCATATACTGAATAGCTGTAGTAAAAACATATAGCGCTACTCCAACACCAATAACAATTAAAACTGAGCTGAAAATTTTACCCGCATCTGATAGAGAGTATACTTCTCCGTAACCTACAGTGCTCAGAGTGATAACAGTCATGTACAGAGCATCGAGGAAACCCCAGCCTTCGATGACGCTGTAACCGACAATACCGAGGATTAATACCAATACAAGTCCAACGACTACCTTAGCAAAGCTTCTGCGATCCTGTGCTCTATCATTCATGCTCTCTCGGATAGTATAATAGCACTTTATCTCTAAGATTTTTTCAAGCAGGGATTATCGCAATTAACCGGTGCTATGTCAGGATGCGTCAATGACATGGGAATATATGATTGCTGTATCATAAGTGAAAATAGAACCTCTTTATTTTATTATTCAATCAGAATCGTCAACTGCCATTTTAAGCTTCACGTGATCTTCAGCAGCTTCCAGCACGTCCTTAGGTTTGAAAACCACGTCTTTACCAGCTTCCTTTCGAAAAACCATATATTTTTTTACCTCGCCGCTCCACGTATCCCGCATCAGGTGGTCGACAGTACCTATATATTTTCCATACCTATCAAGCACATCGATTCCAACTGTTAATTCCATGTCTAACCACCTTCCATGCGTGAAATCATACCTCTCTGAACTCGCCCTCGACGGTTCCTTCTGGGGGTTCTTCACCTGGTTCGGTTCCAGCGCCACCGGGTTCTCCGGCCCCATCGGCAGGGCCAGCCCCTGGCTGTCCATATACTGCTGTACCGATTTTTTGCAGCGAAGCTTGAAGGTCCTCAGCAGCGGCTCTTATTTGGGAAATATCGCTTCCCTGCAGTGCCGATCGTACCTGCTCTATTTTACCCTGAACCTCTGATCTAAGATCGTCTTGTATTTTATCACCGTGTTCACGTATGGTCTTTTCCGCGTTGTACGCAAGGCTATCCGCCATATTCTTCGTCTCAATCTCTTCTTGTTTTCTTCGGTCTTCGTCAGCATGCAGCTCTGCTTCTTCAACCATGCGGTCGATTTCTTCCTGCGAGAGCCCGGATGAAGCCGTGATGGTTATTTTCTGCTCGCGTCCTGTGCCTTTGTCTTTCGCCGATACATTTAAAATACCGTTAGCATCAATATCAAAAGTAACCTCAATCTGGGGCGTTCCTCTAGGAGCAGGCAGAATGCCATCGAGCATAAATCGGCCGATAGTCTTGTTCTCAGTAGCCATCGGACGTTCTCCCTGCAACACGTGAACGTCCACGCTGGGCTGGTTATCCGATGCTGTGGTGAATGTCTCTGTTTTAGAGGTGGGAATAGTTGTATTTCTAGATATTAGGGGTGTCATAACACCGCCCAGTGTTTCGATCCCCAGAGTAAGTGGTGTCACGTCAAGCAGCAACACATCTTTAACCTCACCCTTGAGAACTCCAGCCTGGATAGCAGCTCCGATGGCTACGACTTCATCCGGGTTTACTCCTTTATGGGGTTCCTTTCCAAAAATGTCGCTGACTTTCTCGATAATAGCGGGCATTCGCGTCTGACCGCCAACCAGGATAACATCGTTAATATCAGCAGCCGATAAACCAGCATCGGATAGAGCTTGACGACAGGGTTCATCTGTTTTTTCAATAAGGTCTCTGACCAGTTGCTCCAACTTAGCCCTAGTAAGTGTGATATTCATGTGCTTGGGGCCGCTCGCATCGGCCGTAATAAATGGGAGGTTTATATCAGTTTGAAGCGTGGTGGATAACTCACACTTCGCTTTCTCTGCTGCCTCTTTGAGCCTCTGTAACGCCATTTTATCCTGTTTTAGATCGATGCCCTGGTCACGCTTGAATTCCGATACCAACCAGTCTGTAACTCGCTGGTCAAAATCGTCGCCGCCAAGATGGGTATCGCCATTCGTCGATTTAACTTCGAATACACCTTCACCGATCTGAAGTACCGATATGTCGAAAGTTCCACCTCCAAGGTCATAAACAGCAATGGTCCTGTCACCCTTTTTATCCATTCCATACGCCAGCGATGCCGCAGTTGGCTCGTTTATTATCCTAAGCACCTCAAGACCAGCAATTCGGCCTGCGTCCTTCGTTGCCTGACGCTGTGAATCGTTAAAGTATGCGGGAACAGTGATAACGGCCTGAGTTATATTTTCACTCAGTTTGAGTTCAGCATCCTGTTTCATTTTCTGGAGAATCATAGCTGATATTTCAGCCGGTGCATAATCCTTAGTTCCCATCTTAACATATGCATCATCGTTTTTTGCCTTGACGATTTTGTAAGGCAGTAACTGTAGGTCTTCCTGCACTTCGGGGTCGTCGTAACTCCGACCGATCAGACGCTTTATTGAAAAGATGGTGTTGTCCGGATTGGTTACCGCTTGTCGTTTGGCCATCTGCCCCACGTACCTCTCTCCTTCTTTGGACATCGCGACCATCGAAGGTGTTGTTCTTCCACCCTCTGCATTCTCAACTATCCCGGCTTCACCAGCCTCCATGATGGCCATACAAGAATTGGTTGTTCCCAAATCAATCCCCAAAATCTTGGTCATTTGTTATCCCCTCCTTGTGAAATTGTTTGAAATTGTCCTTTGTTTATGCTGCAAAGGCTCCTTGGCACCGGCCAACTCCTCAAGATCCCAAAGATAGCCGCACTGCAGACACTGCATATACCACCCATAATGGTCTTTGTCTATCAAAACGTCGCCACCACATCTAGTGCAGCTTTTTAGTTTCCACATCTGCCACCATACCTTAATACGTATTTTCTTACTTTCGTTATCTCCTAACCTATTTTTCATGTACTTCAGCTTAAGTTCCGTAGAACTACCGGACATAATCCTTCAACTTTTCACTCAACTCGGGGGTTCGTAACATGTTTAAAGCTCTTAATTCTATTTGCCTAACCCGTTCTCTGGTAACACCCAGATTATTTCCTATCTCCTCTAGCGTACGCTGTTCCCCATCATTCAGACCAAACCTCAATTCAATTACATAGCGTTCCCTTGGCCTCAAAGAATTGAGCGCTTCGCTAATTTGCTGTCTTAGCATTCCCTTTGCCGCCAGTTCCTCGGGTGATGCGGCGGTGTGATCTTCCACAAAATTGCCAAGCTCGTTACCGTCATCTCCTTCCCCTACCGGCATATCCAAAGAAACAGGTTGTTCCGAAACGGCTCTCATAACTCTTCTCACTTGTAATGTAGATAAATCCAACCTGGATGCTATCTCTTCCATCGTCGGCTCGCGGCCTAATTCATGCGATAGCATATACCTTGCTGACATTATTTTCCTTAGTTTGTCTATTATGTTCATAGGCAGGCGCATGATGCGTGATTTTTCCGCTAATGCTCGTGTTATTGCTTGCCTTATCCACCATGTGGCATAAGTGCTTAATCTGTAACCTCTTCGATGATCGAACTTCTTTATAGCGTGAAGGAGCCCCAAGTTGCCTTCCTGGATAAGGTCTAGAAACGACATCCCCTGCGGCATGTAGTTCCTGGCGATACTGACGACTAGGCGAAGATTAGCTTCCAGTAAATGCTTGACAGCCCGCTGCTCTTTTCGCCTGATTTTCTCAAAATGAGCCTCTATTTCGGAGATACATTTATACAGTTCTTCTATGAATGATGATGATTTGACTGAGCTACCCAGTTCCTCCAACGATTTTCTCTGTCCGACTGTTAGTAAATGCCAGGGTATTATCCTAGTATCAGCAGATATATTAACCAGTGAGTCATTAACATTTTCTCTATCCATACCCGTAGCCTCGGCTATACTGGATACTAAAAGACTATCTAGGTGTCCGTCGACTGCCTCCCTGAACATATGGCTCTGCACCTTATGTTCGATGTCTTCCGCTTGATTCAACCCCAGTTGATAACATAGCGTATTAAATACCGGATATTCAACACAAATGCGCTCAATAAACGCTCTTATTAAATTGGAAGCTACCGTGTTTCCGTAGTGTGCTTCGTGGCATTCCCATTCTATCTCTCTTAAACGTTTTCCTTCTTCCAAGCAACTTCCTAGAATGTACTCTTCTTCTGAAGTGAGCAGCGGTGTACAAAGGGACTGGCTTAGGTATAGGCCGATTGAATCCTCTACCATATCCGGGAATGAATAGTCGTAATCTGTACACGTTTCAGCACTACACTGTTTTTCAACAGGGTTACCGACAGCCCCACACCATGGCATATATTCGAATTCAAGTTCTTCTTTTGATACCGGCTCTGCACCAATTACGTGATTAGACATTATGTCACCACAAACGGTAATGTGTTCCACAACGTCAATAAAACGGATTGCTTTCTACTTAAGTTTGGACAACGCATGGGAATTACTCTACCGTAACAGTTAGGAAAATACACCTTCACTAAGGTTCGTTACATCCCCCATACGGATAATTGAATAAACCATTAGGAACTAATCGGTCATGTCAATATTTCTGCTGAAATTGAAGGTAAAGGATGACACCCATTTCTA
>CAZXAJ010000008.1:29063-71559 GCA_964638975.1 uncultured Dehalococcoidales bacterium | reverse complement strand
TTTTAACCGGAAGACTCTCATTATAACTGGCCTAGTTTTTGGGGGTAAGGTCACAGATATATTTATGTTGCAGAAATGGGGGGAGAAAGTTGAGGTGCCGCTTGATGAAGTTAAGCGGTTAAAAGAATGGGGACGTAAGGTAGGTCTGAAAGATATAAGGCGTGACAACATAATGAAGGTTGATGGTAAGTTCAAAATTGTTGACGCTGAAATAATGTAATCTAGGTAAAAGAGAGTTAACAAGTAATAGACTGTTCTATATCCCATTAGAATTCCAGGGACACCATAGCAATCAGGCCGTAGTGCTCCAGGTGGCAAGTCAATGAACGCGTGGAGCATCACTCTTCAGAAAATTCAGCACTTCCCGGTTGAATACGTTTTTCATCTCAAAGGAAAAATAATGAGACCCACCCTCAACTCTGACTAGCTTAGCGTTGGGTATTTTGCCGGCTATCACCTCGGAAGAAACGGGCTTGATGATTCTATCTCCAGTTCCCACGATAACCAGAGTCGGAGCCGTGATTGATGACAGTCTCTCTATCGTATTGTGTTCCAGGCAAGCTTCACTCTGTCCGGCAATCTCCAACCTACCTGAAGCTCCCCTGAACCTGGCCTGAAATCTGGCGAGGAGGCCGAAGATGAATCTATAAAGCGGCTTATTAAAAGCCAGGTCCACCATAGCGACGATTTTCTTTTCCGGGGTTAGCTGTAAAAATTTAGCCTGCTCCAGAGTATCTCCGCCCGTTTCATCCTGACGGGCATATGTAGAGGCCAGTACCAACTTCATGACTCTCTGCGGATAGTTGATAGCCAGTTCCTGGGCAATCATGCCACCCATGGAAATGCCCAGAATATGGGCCTTTTCAATCCCTAAAAGGTCCATAAGCTTTACTGTATCGTCGGCCATCATCCTGATGGAATAAGGGCCCGGCGGCTTGTCCGATTTGCCGACTCCCCGATTATCAAAGGTAATTACCCGGTAATACTTCCTGAAAAAACGTATCTGGGGCATCCAGCCACTCCGGCTGGCGGTAAATCCCATTATCATCACCAGAGATTCACCCTGTCCTTCTACCTGATAGTTAATGTTAATACCATTAAGCCTGGCTAGCGGCATGATGCGAGCCCCCCTCCTCTCTTGTTCCGCTGCAAGTATATAACAATCGATTTATCGAATGAAGCTCCAGGCAGGAAAAACTGAGGTTGTTACCTCAGGTCCCAGAGGTATTGAACGAAATAGCATTCTGTGTGATGCAATGAATCATCGTTGTACCTTCCTGAATTCCAGGGATACCACGCCAATCATGCCTGCTACAAATCAGGTATTACGTCCCCGGAATACCAAAGGCAAATTGATAACACGAGCCACCGCTGATAATATGTCATCATAGCCGTTAGCAAAGCAGGACTCCTGATAGTCGAGCTGCACAATATTAACGTAAGGAAATATTAGAGGTGATTCCGCTATTTGAACATTACCCGCTACTGCGGGACAAGCTTGCCCATGTACCGCTGGGCGAATTTCCTACCCCCGTGCAAAAGCTCGAACGACTGGGAGCTGAGTTAGGCGTCCGCCAACTCTATATAAAACGCGATGACTTGAGTGGCAAAGTCTACGGTGGTAACAAGCTTCGAAAGTTAGAGTTCACTCTGGGCGATGCTCTGCGCTCCAAAGCGAAGGAGGTCATAACCTTCGGTGGTGCCGGGTCGAACCATGCCCTGGCCACCGCCATATATGCGCGGCAGGCCGGTCTGAAGAGCATCTCCATGTTAATGCCCCAGCCAAATGCCCGGTATGTTCGCCGCAATTTACTCATGAGCCACTACTGTGGTGCGGAACTACACCTGTGTGGGGCCGGCCTGGAATCCGTAAGAAATATGCCGCTGATTTACGCTGCAACCACCTATCAGCTTCTGCGGCACAGGCTGAAAAAAGGCCGCTTTCCCTACTTAATCTCTCCCGGCGGTTCTTCGCCCCTCGGCGTTACCGGTTTTATTAATGCAGCTCTTGAATTAAGAGGACAAATCACGAGTGGAGAAATGCCGGAGCCAGATTATATTTACATCGCCTGCGGTACGATGGGCACAGCGGCCGGACTGACTCTCGGCCTCAGGGCAGCGAAGCTCGGTTGCCGAGTAGTCTCGGTAGGGGTGTGCGGTGAAAAATCTGTTAATACCGGAGCAATGATTAAACTCATCAACAAGACGAACTCCCTACTTTGTTCTCTGGACGCTTCTTTCCCCGGATTCGAGTTCTCTGAAACAGACATTGATATCAGACACGATTATTTCGGCAAACGATACGCGCTCTTTACAGATGAGGGGATGGAGGCAGTATCCCTGATGAGAGAATGTGAAGGAATCAAACTAGATGGCAGCTATACAGGCAAGGCCTTGGCAGCGCTTAAACATGACGCAAAAAGCGGGAGCTTGCGAGGTAAAACGGTCCTATTTTGGAACACCCTAAACTCAAAGGACTTCTCAGATGCTATATCCGACCTCGATTACCACGACCTGCCTCGTTGCTTTCATCGTTATTTTGAGGAAGCTGTGCAGCCTCTCGACCGTGATTACTGACCACATAATTCCAGGGACACCGTGCCAATCAGGCCTGCCACGAATCAGCTATTACGTCCCCCCAATACCCTGGAACCCCATTCAAAAAGACGCATGTAATTCTGTCCACCCCTCACCGGAGAAGCCGACTGTTTGAAAACGCGGGTGATTGCTTTATACTATTCGCTGACCGATATAGCCATGATAGTACAGGCAACTGGGGAAGGTTACCTTGGGCAACAGGGATTTAGAACTGCTCGAATTTCATAAGATAAGGGAGATACTGGCCGGCTTTACCTCGTTTTCGGCCAGCCGAGAGCTTGCCCTCGACCTCACTCCCCTCACGGATGAAGATGAGGTCCGCCTGCAGCTCAGACAGTCGGCTGAGGCGCGCCGTTTGCTTTCACTCAGTCCGGATACCCATATCGGTGAAGTCGTTGATATACGGGAAGTGGTTAAGATGGCGGCACGCGGCAAAGTGCTGGACCCTAAATCTCTGCTGGAAATTCAGAAAACGCTGAACGCTGCCCATAAGCTAAAAAGCCACCTGCTGAACATGCCGGGCGAACTCCCGTTACTCAGTGGCCTGGCCACGGACATCGTAGCACTTGAGCAGCTTGAAAAGGATATCGGCGGCTGCTTTAGTCCGACCGGCGACCTGCTGGACACTGCCTCATCTAAACTGGCGTCGGTGAGACGTAGAATGAGAGAAGTACGCCAGGAACTGGTCACTCACCTGAAAGCTATAATTACTTCGCCTAGAGGACGGAAGATAGTCCAGGAACCCATTGTTACCGAGCGGGAAGGTCGGTATGTAATTCCCATCAAGGTGGAATTTCGCCGACAGATAAAGGGCATTGTCCACGATGTCTCCAATACCGAGGCCACTGTATTTATCGAGCCATGGACAACTACGGAGGTGCAGAATGAACTGCGCGAGCTGGTTGCTGAAGAGAAGGACGAAATAGAAAGGATACTGAAAACACTGAGTTCTGAAGTCGGGGCATTCGAAAGCGAAATTTTCCTTAACATAGACCTGATTGCTGAGATTGACCTGGCGCTGGCTAAGGCGAGATACGCCAGGGAGGCCAATGCCACCGAGCCTGTTATCGTGTCCGCCGGTAGAAGCGCCGAGGGAGGGGTACCTGGACCGGATGGAGTGCTCAGGCTGGTCGAAGCCAGACATCCGCTGCTGGGAAAGAAGGCAGTGCCGCTGTCAGTCGAGATCGGCCGGGACTTCTCCACTCTGGTCATTACCGGGCCCAATACAGGTGGTAAGACAGTTGCTCTCAAGACGATAGGACTTCTCAGCATGATGGCGCAGGCCGGACTGCCCATCCCCGCCCAGGCGGAAAGCCGCATCCCCCTTTTTGACGGCGTATTTGCCGACATCGGCGATGAGCAGAGCATCGAACAGACCCTTTCTACCTTCAGCTGGCACGTAGGCAACATCGTGCGCATCATCAACAGCGCCACGCCAAAGAGCCTGGTGCTTCTCGACGAGCTGGGCACGAACACCGACCCGGGCGAAGGCTCGGCTCTCGCCCGCGCTATCCTGCTTCATTTCCTATCACAGAGAACGATGACCGTAGCCACCACCCACTATACCGAACTAAAGGCGCTGGCCCACGCTACCGACGGGATGCAAAACGCGTCTCTGGATGTGGACCCCACTACGATGACGCCTACCTATCACCTGACAGTGGGTATCCCGGGCGGCAGCAATGCTCTGGCTACAGCGTCTCGCCTGGGACTGCCCGCGGAGATTATCACCCGCGCCCGACACATGCTTTCCCGGGGCACCCGGGAGATCGAGGCTTTGCTTACCCATCTGGTGACCGAACAGAAGAATGTTGAGTCGCTGCGCCACAGCCTGGAGAAGGAACTGAATGAGGCGGAACAGAGCGACGCGGACTTGAAAAACAGGCTCCGCCAGTTAGAAGAGGAGAGGCGCAAAATCATCAAGGAGACGCGTGACGGGATAGTCCGCGAGGCTGCCGGACTACAGGTGAAAATTCGTGAGGCGGCAGCGGAATTACGCAAGGAAAGATCGCGCGAAAGAATCGAGCAGGCTAAAAAGGCACTGGCAGAGGCACAGGAGCAGCTGGATGCCACGGTATGGCAGGCCGGACCGGCGGTCGATATAGACGAAAACGAGGCCGAGGCGGGCCCGATTACCGCCGGTGATACCGTCTGGTTGAGAGAGGCTGGCATGCCGGCGACGGTACTTTCAGTGTCCGAGGAGCGTGGACTCGTCGAAGTCCATGCCGGGAAGGTGAAGATGACTCTCAGGCTGGACAGCGTGGAAAAGAGGATACCATCAACCGGCGCGGTGAAGACGGGGGGTGCCCCCATAACGAGGAGCTTGAGCAAGCACAGGGTCCCTCTCGAGCTCGACCTGCGGGGAAAGAGGGCCGAGGAGGTTGAGCCGGCGCTGGACGACTACCTTAACGAAGCATCTTTATGCAGCTTGAGCCGTGTTCGTATCATTCACGGTATCGGCACGGGCACCGTGCGTCAGATTGTCAGGGGGTTTCTGGCCTCTCACCCGCTGGTAACGTCTTTCCAGCCCGGGGAGCAGGGCGAGGGCGGCGACGGCGTTACCATAGTCAGTATGTAGCCAGAGTATTTCGCCCGACCGGGCGATTGATATTATGTTTATATCAAGAAGATTCCGTCTCGGCAGGGCGAAGATGCTCGCCTTTCTGGACGAACTGGCTCTGACCGAAAGCAAAGCGATATCGTTATATCTCCCACAGGGGACGCCTCAAGCCAGGGTTGAGAATCTGCTGGGACAGGTGTTTGCCACAACTGCCACACCGACAGGCATGGCTGAGATTATTGCCGGCTCCGGAATGGGAGCGGCGTTTTTCCGGAGCCCGCCGCGAGCGTACCTGATTTTGCCTCCGTTCCCGATTGCAGAAGGATATATCACCGACGGCTGCGATGTCGGGCCCCTGCGCTCCCTTCTCAGTCATGACTTCCTTATCGGTCTGATACTGGTCCGCTTAGGAGCATACAGCATCGGCGTCTGCCGGGGCACAAAGCTCATAGATAGCAAGACGGGGACAGGCCTGGTACATGCCCGCCACAAGAAGGGTGGCTCCTCCCAGGCGAGGTTTGCACGACACCGGGAAAAGCAGATAGAGGAGTTTCTGGGCCGGGTCTGCGGTCATGTGCGGGAGAATATAGAGCCCCATGCCCGATCACTCAACTATCTGGTCTATGGCGGAGCAAGAACTACAATACTCTCACTGCGTAAAGAGTGCCCGTTTCTAAGCCAATTTGAGGACCGCATCCTGCGGATGCTGCTGGATATACCTGAGCCACGCAAGACGGTACTGGAAAAAGCCATCGGGACCGTCTGGTCAACCGATATTATCGAATGGTGCGAGGATAACTCTTAACAGGCTTCCTAAGGAATACCAGGGACACCACGCCAATCAGGCCTACTACAAATCAGGCATTATGTACCCAGAATAGCAGGGGGTTCCGACTGCAGCTTTGCCTGGGTCCTTACTGTCAGCCACCGGATATGGATAGAAGCTCGCTTTCAGCTATTATCCCTTGTTTTGCCAGTATTTTTAACAGAGCCCCGGACCGAAGCCTGAGGACATCGCGCCTCCCCAGACTTTTTGGCTTAATGTGACTCCTCTTGACCTCTCGCGCTAATTAAAGCCGTTCACGCCTCAATTCAAATACCACGGGATTTGCAGGGTCAGGGCAGGCAATAGTAGCCTTGTTTGTATCCTTTTCCCAAGGAAATGATCCTCCAAATTGCAGTACTACAGCGAAAGGGAAAAGCGTGTAGAATGCCCACGAACACATGCCAGGCGGAGTCTCTTGTCCGATGATGAATTCATCGCCAACCCTATGTCCAGCTTCGCAGGTGCCTTTTTGGGATATGACCTTAGCTATTATGTCTGACATAGTGTCCTCCCTTGACTATTTAGCATTCACCAAGTTGTACCCGAGTGGCTCCTATGGCCCCGTTATAGCGCTTAACCAGTCTATGGAATGTTACCAGAGGATGCTTTGACTAGTAACGTCCAACTTCCAGACGCATTGGGCCTGATCCCTTCACATGAACGACCCACACCCGATATAACCCAGCCCGAAATGCTGCTTGTAAGAAATCGTGGAGCTTAGGGGGAGAATCGCTTAGAGTCATGCGATGGAGACCTATTTCTTCTTCGAACGAAACCATCTGTCACTTGCTCGCATAATAGTGAAGTCCTCGAATTCCTGGCTAAACAGATTATATCAGTATTGTATTGGTTATTCCTGTATTCGTTTAGCTCGGTGGCCACACAAAGGGGGAATTCCTGTGGCAGAAGGTTTAATGCCCTTTCTCGGGCCTCTCAGGTGCATTCCAGCGGGAATCCCAGGGACACCGTGCCAATCAGGCCTGCTATAAATCGGGTATCTTGCCTCCAGAATACGAAGCTATCGTTATTCAGGTGGTTCTGGTGGCTGCACCCTGGCCTGGGTCCTCACCGGCAGCCCCCAGATGTGGATAAAGCCAGGAGAGGCACTCTGGTCAAAGGCATCACCTTTATCGTAAGTAGCCAGGCTGTAATCATAAAGAGAATAAGGCGATTTTCTACCCACTATCTGGCAGTTAGCTTTGTAGAGCTTCACCCTTACCGTGCCGGTGACGTATCTCTGTGTGCTCTCCACATAGGCGGCTAAATCCTGCCGCATAGCTGTGAACCATAGCCCGTTATAAATAAGGTCGGCATACTCAGCGGCTACCCTGGCCTTGAAGCGGAGCTGTTCCTTTGCCAGCACCAGGTCCTCCAGGGCCTGGTGGGCTTTAAGCAAAACCACGGCTGCCGGCGCCTCATAAACTTCTCTCGACTTTATGCCGACCAGCCTGTTTTCAATATGGTCAATCCTGCCTACGCCATGCTCGCCGGCCAGATTATGAATCTTCTGGACAAGCGCAACACAGTCCGATTTCTCACCATCAAGGCTTACCGGTATCCCTCTGTCAAAACCAATCTCCAGATAAGCAGGCTGAGCCGGTGTTTCTTTGAGGGACTTTGTCCATAAGAAAGCGTCTTCGGGTGGCTCATTCCAGGGGTCTTCCAGCACACCACATTCGATGGCCCTCCCCCACAGACTTTCATCAATGGAATATGGGCTGGCCTTGGTGATGGGGATGGGAATATTGTGAGTCTGAGCATATTCAATTGTTTGCTCCCGTGTCATATTCCATTCCCGAGCCGGAGCTATCACCTTTAGCTCGGGAGCTAGAGCTGCTACGCTTACATCAATCCTCACCTGGTCATTGCCCTTGCCGGTGCAGCCGTGAGCTACCGCCGTCGCTCCTTCCTTTCTGGCTGTTTCCACCAGGAGTTGGGCGATGAGAGGGCGTCCCAGGGCTGTGGCCAGGGGATACTGGCCCTCATAAACGGCATCGGCTTGAAGAGCAGGGAAAACAAAGGACTTGATAAAGGATTCCTCAGCATCGAGTTCCAGTGCTTTTATAGCTCCGACATCAAGCGCTTTTAGTCTAATAGCTTCAAGGTCAGCCACATTGCCTACGTCCACAGTGAGGGTAACGACTTTTAGATTGTATTTTTCTTCAAGCCACTTTATGGCCACAGAGGTGTCCAGACCGCCGCTATAGGCCAATACTACTTTGTCCGACATTTTATTATCCCCCGACTTTGATTTTCTGCTCGCTTAAAACGCTTTCCAGGACCAGGATTGCCTTGTCCACCTCCTTTTCGGTGATGATAAGGGGAGGCATAAAGCGAAGGGCATTCGGCTTCACTGTGTTAACCAGCAGACCTTTGCCAAGGCAAGCCAAGACCAGCTCCTCAGCAATTTCGCTGTTAAATTCTAAGGCGATCAAGAGTCCCTTACCCCTAAGCTCAGTAATAAAATCAAAGCGCTGTTTCAAGCTTTCTAGCTTGGTCATAAAATAATTCCCTACTCGCTTAGCCCTTCTCGGGATATCGTTATCAATGATGTATTTCAGGGTGGCATAAGCGGCGGCGCAGACCAGTGGATTGCCACCAAAGGTGGAGCCATGCTCACCCGGGGAAAAGAGGGAGAACTCTTCTTTAGCCAAGAAAGCACCAATGGGCACACCGCTGCCCAGTCCCTTGGCCAGGGTCATTATATCCGGTTCGACATCGTACTGCTCATAGGCGAAGAGAGTTCCTGTTCGACCGATGCCCGTCTGGATTTCATCCAAAATAAAAAGGATTCCCTTTTCCCGACACCAGCTCTGTACCTTTTTGAGATAGTCAACGTCTGGGACATTGACTCCGCCTTCCCCCTGGACTGGCTCCAATATTACAGCGCAGGTTTGCTCATTGGTTGCCCGCTTGATCGCCTCGACGTCATTATATTCAACGTTGACAAAGCCGTCAGGCAGAGGTATGTAGGGCTCCTGAAATTTACTTTGTCCCGTTGCTGCGGTCATAGCCAGAGTTCGCCCATGAAAAGAACTATAGGTAGTAATGACCTCATAAGCGCCGTTGCGTCGAAGTTTTCCATATCTGCGAGCCAGTTTTATCGCCCCTTCATTAGCTTCAGCACCGCTGTTACAAAAGAAAATCCTATCAAGGCAGCTATTCTCAATTAAAAGCTGTGCCAGCTCTATCTGAGGAATGGTGTAAAACTGATTAGATGCCTGGATCAGGGTTCTCGCCTGCTTCTCCAAAGCCTCGACTACCACCGGAGGGCAATGCCCGAGGCTGTTTACCGCCCAGCCACCGACAAAGTCGAGATATTTTCTGCCCTCGCTGTCCCGGACCCAAGCCCCTTGACCACGCACCAAAGTCACAGGTACTCTATTTACCGTTCTCAGAAATAGCTTCTGCTCTAACTCCTGCCAATTATCCTGGGACAATGCTTGTTCCTCCAAATTGAGCTTGCTCAGAGCTTAAACCAGGAATCTCATCACCCGCGATGGCCTTGAGCAAGGCATGGGACATTCTACCATCGACGATGTGCGCAATGTGCGTGGTAGTCAGCGCTCTAAGGCTGGCTTCTATTTTAGGGACCATGCCCCCCGAAGCCACACTGGAAGCGACCATACTCTTTGCTTCGGCCAGGTTGAGCCTGGGAACCACCTTCCCCAAACCGTCATGGATGCCATCGACATCGGTCAGGAATATGAGTTTTTCTGCGGATAATGCCGCAGCAATTTCTCCGGCAGCCGTGTCTCCGTTAACGTTAAGCAGCATGACCTTGCCTCCAACCGAGCCGAAACTTACCGGCGCTACCACCGGCATATAGCCTGCCTCCAGCAATAACTCCAATGGAGTGGGGTCAACGGCTACAATTTCACCGACATAGCCTAGCTCCGGGCTCTTAATGCTTGCCCAAAGCAAATTACCATCACAGCCACCTAGGCCTACGGCCTTTCCTCCCAGGGCCTGTATAGCCACCACCAATTCCTTGTTAACCAGACCCCCTAAAGCCGCAGCCACCACCTTCAGGGTCTCGACATCGGTAACTCTCAACCCGTTTACAAAACTGGTGGGAATACCCAGCCGGGCAAGCCACTCGGAGGTCACCTTGGCGCCGCCATGAACCACCACCAGTGACAGCCCCTGTTTTTGAAGCTCTACTAAGTCCTCCAGGGTGGTGTCATGGTTGCCCAGGGTGCTGCCGCCAATCTTGACTACTATGATTCCCTTTTGCATTATGTCGAATAACCGCTGTTAATAGTAACATATTCCTCAGATAGGTCGCAGCCCCAGGCAGTGGCCTTGCCGTTTCCTAAGTTGAGGCATAGCTTTATGAGCACATCGTCACTTTTGCTCAAAGCCAATCTCATTTCTTCCTGGTTAAAAGGGGCAGGAGAACCCTGCTTCATGACACAAACGTCATTTAAATAGACATCCAATTTGTTCTCCTTCACCTCCGTCCCACTTCGTCCCAGGGCAGCAACAACACGTCCCCAGTTGGGGTCGTTGCCATGGACGGCTGTTTTCACCAACGATGAACTCACAATCGCCCTGGCTGCCTGGCGAGCTCCAGCCTGGTCTTCCGCTCCTTCCACCATGACTTCAATAAGCTTTGTGCCTCCCTCTCCATCCTGAGCTATGGACTTAGCCAGATAGGTGCAAACTGCATTTAAGGCTTCCTGGAAAGCCTCACCATTATCGAAGTCAACAGGCTTGTTACCAGCCAGGGCGTTGGCCAATAGGAATGCACAATCGTTGGTGCTGGTATCGCCATCAATGCTTATCATATTGAAAGAGCAATCCACCGCCTTCTGCAATGCTGCCTGCAGGAAATCGGCGCTTACAGAAGCATCGGTGGCTATAAAACAAAGCATGGTAGCCATGCTGGGGTGAATCATGCCTGCCCCTTTAGCCACCCCGGCGATGGTAAACTCCACACCTTCCATATCAACCTGAACTGCCACTTCCTTGGCTCTGGTATCAGTGGTCATTATCGCCCTGGCAAAGCCATGACCCCCATCTTTGCGCAGTCTTATTTCCCCAATCCCTGTTCTGATACAGTCCATAGGCAGCGGCACTCCGATTATGCCTGTGCTGGCTACAAGGACTTCTTCAGGAGATATACTCAACTTTGCTGCTGCTAGCTCTGCCATTTCCCGGGCGTCTGCCAGTCCCTGTGCCCCCACACAGGCGTTGGCACAACCGGAATTCACCACGATTGCCTGCGCTCGCCTTTTTGCTATATGACTTTGGGACAGGATAACTGGGGCTGATTTGATCTGGTTGGTAGTAAACACGCCAGCAGCCGTGCAGGACACTTCGGAGCAAAGAATAGCTAAATCAAGCTCCTCTTCGCTTTTCATTCCGGCACGAACTGCCCCGGCCACGAATCCTGAAGCTGAGCTAACACTGCCTGAGGGAATTAACTTAAACACAGAGTCCCAATATAGCAAGAAATGGGGGCAGCGTCTATTTCCGGCGACCTCACGAGTGAAGCAAAGAAAACATCTCTCCACATCGCTTCGCCGCTCACGCTCCTCGCAGTGACAAGGCCAGGAGACAATGCGTCACTGCGAATGAGTACCCACAAGCCATGAGGCCAGATTCATTTCCCGGGGACGCCAACAATGCAGACACTAGCTATAAATCGGCCGGGGTTACCACCCTGGTTATGTGCCAGCGCCATTTCCACATTCTTCAGTTGCCGCTCGGGCAATTGAGCTCTGCCCAATATCTCCACATATCCTTCATAGACCTCACGTATGCCACTGGCTCCCACGGGATGCCCGAAGGACTTCAAGCCACCGCCAACATTGAACGGGTGCTTCCCATCCAGTGCAAAGGCACCGGCTTCAATATCGAATTTTGCTTTTCCCTTCTCGCAGAAACCCAGGTCTTCATAACACATCAACTCGGCGATGGAAAAGCAGTCATGAACTTCGCACATATCGATATCCTTGCGGGGATCTTTTATCCCAGCATCAGCGTATGCCTGCCTGGCAGCCCTTTGGGTTTCCTCCCAATGAGTGTAGTCATAATCCGTCCTTATCTTGCCCATTCCCGGGCCCGTTGAGATACCAAATGACTTAATGGTGATGTACTCACCCCCAGGCTTATACTTTTTCACGTCCTCGGTGCGACAGAGAATAGCGGCTGAGGCCCCATCAGTCACTCCACAAGCATCGAACAAGCCAAGAGGCCAGGCTATGATTGGTGCGTTGATAACCTGTTCTTCAGTTACCTCCATACGCAAGTGGGCCCTCGGGTTTCGGGCACCGTTATAATGGCTTTTTACCGAAATCTTGGCCAGAGTCCTCTTCCCCTCCTCTCGACTCAAACCGAAGCGGTGGAAGTACCTAGTTGCCGCCAGGGCATAGCGGCCCGGAGCAGAATCCCCGGAGCCAAATACCGGATGCCACTTCTCACTGCCGCCAGCTTGAGTCGCGATGCCAAGGCCACCAAAACCAGTATCCTTCAGCTTCTCATAGCCAATGGCCAATACAAGGTCATAAGCCTTAGCTATTATGGCGTAACTAGCAGCCCTTAGAGACTCCATGCCGGTGGCACACATGTTTTCGACCCTGGTGACTGGTATATAATCGGTCTTCAGAGGGGCAGACAATTGGGTTCCTGTCGTGCCCGTGATGGTTCCTACCCAGGCAGCCTGAATAGCCTTGGGATCTATGCCGGCATCCTCATAGGCCTCATAGGCAGAGTCAATAACCAGATCGTAGGCATCCTTATCCCAGAGTTCGCCGAACTGCGTGCATCCCATGCCGATGATGGCAACTTTGTCTTTGATGCTCTCCATTTCTTTTCCTCCTATTCTACCCTGATAGGTCGGCATTTCCAGAAATAGTTGTGAAGTCCAGCCCCATCGTGTATTTTTCTGAATGTCATCTCCACTCGCATCCCGATGTCGACCTTTGCTGGGTCCCGGTCGGTCATAACACAGTAAAATCTGCCACCATCATCGAAATCGGATATAGTCCAGACACGGGGCAAATCGACTTCTATGGCCCGCTCATCCATGCTGAAGGTAAAGACGGTGGCTTTTTTGTCGGATAACCGCACCTCTTCATAATCGTCCTTGGCCTGGCACCAGGCGCATACCCTCTGTATTGGGAGTTGAATGTGTCCACATTGGCGGCACTTGCCTCCGTGAAGGGGGAGAACCTGACGGCGGTCTCTCCACAGCATGGGTAGTGAGCTAGTATAGGTGGGACGGCGCTCTGGCTCCCAGGCCATCAGGTCACGAAAGCGGATGTATTTCTCATAATTGGGGATAGACATCTTCGACGCCAAGTGCTGTTTTATCCCTCGCCTGCCCTTGATTTTTGCTATCTGCTCGGTCACCTGCAGGATAAAGGCATCAGCCCCGTCACCATAATTGGCCCATAATATTCTGTCACCTGGTTTTGCCTCCTCTAAAGCTGCCACCAGCATCATGGGAGCAAAGGCAGCGCCGGTGTTGCCTAGCGAGTCAAACATCGGCTCTTGAACCTGAGAAGGGTCAAAACCAAGACCCTTTACTACACGGCGGTGACTTCTGGCATCAGGGGCATAGTAGACAACCTTGGTAAAATCCTTGGGACTCAATTTATGCTTTTTCATGAGCTCGGAGACTACCCTGGAAAGCTTTTCAGTGTAGCCGTGTTGCAGAATAAAGCGGTCTTCCCAGGTTCGAACATAGCTATCCTCCTCCCTTTTCCAAATATCAAGGAAATCACTGGAGATAGAATGGCTGCCCTCGATATAGACGGCAACATCTTTGTCCCCAATAAGGAAAGCGGCGGCGCCATCTCCAAGGACGGGCTCGAATTCGGAATTCGGAGCAGGCAGTCGGCTGTCGGCAGCAGTTACCAGAACCGTCTTCGCTGACCCGCCCTTAATGGCATCACAGGCAGCCCTGACGGCGCTTGTCCCTGACCGTAGGGAACTCAAAAGGTCTAAGGTGAATATATCATCACGGAGGTCGACAGCCGCCGCTATAATACTGGCGGACTGTTTCTCTTCATAGGGAGGCGTTGTAGAGGCGAAGTATAAGCCATCGACCGCATGGCGGTCCATGCCATCTAAGCAGTCGATAGCGGCCTCCACCGACATTGTTATGCTATCTTCATCATAATTGGCCACAGCTTTCTCCCCACGTCCGCCTCCCCCACCCCAAGCGCGGGAGATTTCACCTTGGCTCAATCTATACACTGGAATATAAGCACCGTATGATATAATCCCTAACATAGCACCTCCTAAAAAATTGGATTAAAGCTGGTCAGTCGTTTTCGAACAAGCCTACCAAAATCTCAATTTATGCCTCTATCCCTTAGAGGGAAGGACGGCAATCGCGGTCCCCGGCGTAGTCTTCTCGCCCTTGGGATTCTCTGTCCATATCTCACATTCCACCACATGTTCTGAGTCCTGTACATACTTCTTGGTAACCTTGCCTTTACACGTAAGAGTCTCACCGGGCAGGTCGTTACCCCGGTAATTGCACGACAGCCTCTTTAGCTTACCCTTATCCCCAATCCAATCGGTCATCAGTTGCCCCAGGAAGGCAGCCTTCAAGCGGCCGTGAATGATAACGCTGGGAAAGCCAAGGCTGGTAGCAAAATCCTTATCATAATGGAGTTCATTGAAGTCGCCGGAGGCCCCCGCCCACTTCACCAATTGCCTCTTAGTGGGGTTCTTGACAAGGGGTGTTATATCTGACCCTTCTTTAACATCTTCGTAAAATATCTGCTCAGCCATTTTGCAGTCTCCTCGCTTTAATAGTTTATCAGGGTGGCTCTACCCTTGGCGGCCAGCTCCCCTCTCTGGTTAGTAATAGAGGTCTCGGTGACTATAAAAAGCAACTTCCCTGCCTTTCCCTCACGCTCGTAGAGATCGGCCACATGAGTAGTGCAAGTTATGACATCGCCAAGCTTTATGGGTAGGTGAAACTCCCAATCGCCACCACCGGCTACCATACGCTTCAGAGGGAACAACACTTTAGGTGGTTCACCACTTCCACTCACTACAGCAGCCGTTATGAATCCCGGCGCCGCCTCCTCCTGCCACCTGGGATTGGGGTCGTCGATGGCTTCAGCAAGCCTGCTCAGCATTGTTTTATCCACCTCGTGTACTACCTTAGCTATCTCCCTGCCAACCATGCTTTTCATTTCTTCAGTGATAACCGAGCCATTGCTCATAGAACCCTCCTTATGTGCAAAAGGATTATTGATTATCGCCCTTTTTTGAGGGCTTTGTCAAAATCCTATCGTTATTGCTACTGCTGTTCTCCCCTTTGCCAGACCTTCTTGACATGCCAATGCCCTCGATTCACCAAATTGACAGTCCTCTAAGTGGCAGCTACCGACTGGATTTAACCCCTGGGTAGATTTAGCCCCTGCAAGGCGATTATGTTCTTCCGTATTTCTGTAGTGCCTCCTGCAAGAGTGGTGCCTGTACCCCATTGGCTGATGTCCTGAAATTTACCCAAAAGGGGAGCCCATTTGGAATCCCTCTTCACCACCCCATAAAGGCCCATTATCTCCACGGCGGTATTAGCGACGCGCAGGTTCAGCTCATTAGAGAAATAGCCACAGGCTGCAGCCTCGGCAGCGACTTCTTGCCCCACGCTTTGGAGCCAGCCCACATAATAAGCGAGTTTCAGACTGGCTTCATAGCTGATGAGATATTCAGCCAGCTTCTGACGGACAGTCGGTTTCTTGCCCAGAATTTCCCCATTGACCCGCGTCTCTTTGCAGTACTCAATGAAATCCTCCAGGTTCCGCTTGCCACTGGCCGGTATGCCTATGTGAGCGCGAGCGAAATTCCTCCCGGCTGTGAAAACGTACCATCCTTGGTTTAACTCCCCTATCATATTCCGCTTGGGTATGCGGAAATTATCTATAAATGTTTCGTTGTACACGTGGCTGCGATTCATGTAAATCAAGGGGCGAAACTCAATTCCCGGCCCGATTTTGTCGATGAAGAAACTCAACCCTCTATGTCTTTTTGACGGGTCAGGGTCCGTTCTTGCCAGGACGAAGAGGTGGTCAGCATGGTGAGCACCGCTGGTCCAGATCTTCTGTCCATTTATCACATAGTCATCGCCATCTTCAACGGCAGTAGTCTTGAGGGAGGCAAGGTCTGAGCCTGCATCAGGTTCACTCAGCAACTCAGCCCAAGATACCTCCGCCCTAGCAATTTTTGGCAGCCACTCCTTCTTTTGCTCGTCGGTTCCATACCTCAATATGCCGGCAGCCACAGTCATAAAGTGTAGGGGAACCGCCGGAAGCTTGTGGTAGGATGTTACCTCATGGAAGATGAGCTGCTCAATCGTGCCGTGCCCATGGCCCCCATATTCCTTTGGCCAGGGCAAACACAACCAGCCCTTTTCCACCACCTTCTTAACTACTGAGCGGTGGTAAGCCCAGGCTTCATCTGATTCTTCCTCGGCAAGCCCACCACCTACCCACCACCAGGGAGCCCTCTTCTCCTCTTCTTTAGAAAAGTCCTCAAACTCCTTCCTCATTGCTTCTTGCTGCGGGGTAAAATTGAAATCCATTTTTGTCCCTTTCTCTACTCAAATCGGCTGCGTAGGCGTCAATTAATTACACGCCGTCATTGTAATTGCATTTTACCTTCCAGTCAAGGCTCGAATTGTGCGGAAACAGCACAAAACAACCTGGCCTACAGCTCAAGCCTGAACTTGCTTTCCCCTAGCACTTTGCTCAATTCCATGGCTAATTCGGGGCAGTAATCGATTGTTACCTCTGGTATCTCCAGGTTGGTCATTTCATCCTCACTGACAACAGCGAGAGAGACTTTATCCTGCCCCGGATAACTCTTGAGAATATCCATAATTTTATGGAGGCATTCGATGTCTTTTTCTGCGTCGTCCGACTGGTCGATGTCTATCATGACATGGCGGTGCTGGGGTTCCTTTAGCACTTCTTGCCTCGCAGGAAGAGGGGTCACGTCCTGGCAGTTTAATTGTATTTCCCCACCCCTGACCTTCACTATGCCTTTGACGGTGAGAATGTTGCCCTCCTGCCATAGTCCTTGGGTGCTCTCATAAACCCTGGGCCAAGCGATGACCTCAATACTAGCATCCAGGTCTTCAATTGAGGCGACTATAAAAGGGCGTTGCTCTCGGGTGTAAGCTTGGCGTATCGAGACCACCATTCCTGTGACCGCCACCGTCTCATCGACCATGTCCATGTTGATTTCGCCACAGGAAACAGTACCTGTTGAAGATAGTTCTCTGGTGAGCAAATCAAGGGGTTGTGAGAAATAAACCCCTAACAGCTCCCTTTCCCAAATTAGCTTTTGCTGGGTGGATACCTCTTCCTCCGCTTGTTTGTAGTTCACACCCGGGGCTGGGGAGCTTTGAGCCCATAAATCAAACATGCTAACTTGTCCCGATTCCTTTGCTCTTTGCTCCGTTTGAGCCAGGGAGATAATTTTACTTAGGGACGCGATGAGCGTTTTTCGACTACCCAAGGAGTCAAAAGCACCAACCATGATCAAGCTTTCCAATACTTTCTTATTTATGTTACGCAGGTCGGTTCGATAGCAGAAGTCTTCTATGGATTTAAAGTCGCCCCCTGAGTCCCGGCCAGACAAGATATGCTCAATTGGAGAAAAGCCGACATTCTTAATAGAAGCTAGTCCAAAGCGGATGGCCGGATTATTCTCATCATATCGCTCAATGGCGAAGCTAGCATGGCTTCTATTAATATCCGGCGGGAGTACTTTGATGCCCAGTCTCCGGCATTCAGCAATCGCCGAACGAACCTTTTCCATATTATCCGAATAAGTGTTGAGCAAGGCAACCATGTATTCAATGGGGTAGTTTGCCTTAAGATAGGCAGTGCGATAGGCAATGAGGGCATAGCTAACGCTGTGGGCTTTATTGAAAGCGTAACCAGCGAAAGGCTCGATTAAGGAAAATACCTCCTTAGCTAATTCTGGCGATACGCCATTATTTCTAGCTCCGGCGATAAAATTGCGCTCTTCCTTCTTCATCGCCGCAGCTATCTTTTTGCCCATAGCTTTACGAAAGATATCAGCCTGGCCCAGGCTATAGCCGGCTAGAGCTTGGGCGATAAATATTACCTGCTCCTGATAAACGATAACTCCGTAGGTTTCTTCTAGAATCTCTTTTAGAATTGGATGGGGATAATGAATGGGGGTAACTCCCTGCTTGGCTCTAATAAAAGTGGGAATCTGTTCCATGGGACCAGGGCGATAGAGCGCCACCATAGCAGCGATGTCGCTGAAGTTGTTGGGCCCGAGTTCCCTGATATAGCGGCGCATTCCGGTACTCTCCAGTTGGAAGATGCCTTTGGTTTCCCCCGAAGCAAGCAAATCAAAGGTCTTGCCATCGTCAAGAGGAATACACTGCAAGTCCAGGGAGATTCCACGGCTTTGCGCGATAATTTCTTTAGCCTTAGCCAAAATGGTCAAATTGGATAATCCGAGGAAATCCATTTTTAACAGTCCCAGGCGGGCGATGTTCCCCATGTGGAATTGAGTCATGACGGTACGTTGTTCACCCTTTCCCAGCAGTTGCAGTGGCACACATTCGGTTAAAGGCTCATGCGAGATAACCACGCCGGCAGCATGAGTGCTGACATGCCTGACCATTCCCTCCAATTTCCTGGCCGAGTCAATTAAGTTGCGTATTGCTTCATCTCGATTATAGGCGTCGTGAATCTCTCCGCTCTGCTGCAAAGCTCTGTCCAGGGTTATAGTAAGCTCGGTAGGAATGAGCCTGGCTACCTGGTCAACCTGACTGTAAGGCATGCCCAGAGCTCGTCCGGTGTCCCTTAGCGCCGCTCTGGCTCCTAAGGTACCAAAGGTAATAATTTGAGCTACGTGGTCGGAGCCGTATTTTTGGTTGACATAGGCCAGGACTTCATCGCGGCGGTCGTCTTGAAAATCGAGGTCAATATCGGGAAGCTCAAGACGCTCTACATTGAGAAACCGTTCAAAAACAAGCCCGTAGGCTAACGGATCTATATCAGTGACGCCCAGGCAGTAAAGAACCAGGCTGGCAGCAGCGCTTCCCCTAACGCCAAAATAGACTCCCCGCTCTCTGGCAAAAGAAATTATATCCCAGACAACCAGAAAGTAATGGGCGAACTTTGTCTTTTGTATGACATCGAGCTCGTAGCTAAGCCGCTCCTTGACCTCCGAGCTAGGTTCCGGGTAACGCCTTTCCAGGCTCTGCCAACAGAGCTCCGCCAGGAAATCGTCGGCCTCCCTACCCCCAGGCAATTCCACGTGCGGCAGATATAGCTTGGTAAAATCCAACTCCAACTGACACATATCAGCAACCGCCTGAGTATTATCCACAGCCTGAGGTAAGTCAGCAAACAGTTGTTCCACCTCCTCAGGACTTTTCAAGTAGAAGAAATCGCCGGCCATCTTCAGCCTTTTTTCATCATATATGGAGGTGTTGGTCTGTACACACAAGAGGAGTTCATGGGCGGGAGCGTCCTTCTTATCTACGTAATGCACATCAAACGTAGCTACCGGAGGTATATTGAGTCTAGCGGATAGCGAAACAAGCTCCTGATTTACATGCTCCAATTC
The DNA here is from genome assembly GCA_964638975.1 of uncultured Dehalococcoidales bacterium. Lineage (GTDB taxonomy): Bacteria > Chloroflexota > Dehalococcoidia > GIF9 > AB-539-J10 > RBG-13-51-36. The sequence goes on along the minus strand of CAZXAJ010000008.1, from coordinate 51,988 downwards.
GGGGATAGGATGCCTTTGAATCTCCAGATAGTAATCGCCGAAGACCTCCTTATACCACGAAGCTGCTCTGTCAAGTTCGTTGGTCTGCCCTCCCAGGATGAGTCGAGCTAGTTCTCCGTGAGCACACCCAGAAAGGGCAATAAGTCCATCATGATGAAGCTTCAAAAGCTCCTTATCTACCCTGGGCTTATAATAAAATCCCTGGAGCTGGCTTTTAGTAACCAGTTGGACCAAATTACGGTAGCCCTCCTCGTTCTTGGCCAGCAGAGTAAGATGATAGGGGGTTTTGTGGGCCGGTTCTCGAATACGGCAATCGGTCTCGGCTACGTAGACTTCACAGCCAATGATTGGTTTTACACCTGCTTCCTTAGCCGCCACATAAAAATCGATAACTCCATACATTGCACCATGGTCGGTGATAGCCAGGCTGTCCATGCCTAACTCTTTGGTCCTGGCAATGAGATGGGGAATGCGACACATGCCATCAAGTAAGCTATATTCAGTGTGGACATGAAGATGAACAAACTTCTGCGGCATTAGCTGGATTATAACATAGGGTTTTCAGCACCGTCCTTTTAGCATTTAAGGGCTCCTGAGCAAAAAATCCGTTAAATAAAGCAATCTCCCGGTTAAATGTTTAGCTATTTAATTCCGAGCAAGCTGTTATGGCTATGATGGGAGTAGCACTCTCTGAATCAAGGCCTGGACAGCTTGATGAAGTCCGTGTTTGCACTGGAAGAAGGGGCTGAAACAAGGCATTATTTGAGAAATTTGCAACTACCTCTGTGCCTGAAACGGTCTCAACCCGACAATGTTAAACTCAGCACCCCCGGTAGCTTCGACCTTTTCTCTCACATCGCCTAGTCTAGTGCTTTAATAGTTAACTCCGGCACGGCTTCGGTTTTGCGATTGTCACTTCTCATGCATATCCCGGATTTTGCAGGCCCGATTTGATCCTGGAGTAGGCTGCCGCTACGCCAAGGGCCCTGACGGCAGTTTCAAGGTCGAAGTAAGTTGCGAATCCCAGACTTTCCAGCTGTCTAGCGCTCTCTTCCATCTCAGCCAGATTGATTCCGTAGCAGAAGACTGTAACCGGCTTCGAGAGCTGTGAAATACGACTTCTCAAGCTACTGAAGATGGGTATCATAAGTCCACCGTGCACTACAATTACAGCGCAATCTACATTTTCATCTGCCAAAACTAGCGGGATAACCTCTTCATATACTGAGCTAGGATTATCCATAACCGATAATATTGGTCCAAGATCGACCGGGTTATTGACAAAGCGGGGGGACAATTCTGCAAGTTTGCTCTTGGTCTCAGTCTTGAACTCAGTAATAACCAGTCCATCTCTAACAGCCTCGTCAACCAGTATTACACCTGCACCTCCTGTAGCCGTGACGATAGCTACCCGGTTGCCCTTGGGAAGAGGCTGTGATGCGAATACCCGGGGTACCTCCCAAAAATCTTGCCAACTGCTCAACCTGATGATTCCTGTCTGTTTAAAAGCGTCTTCATGAATCTCGTCATTTCCAGCAAGAGCTCCCGTGTGAGAGGCAGCTGCTCTCGCGCTAGCTTCGTTCCTGCCGGGTTTGAAAATCAATACTGGTTTTCTGGATACAGCCCTGGCAGCCATTTCCATGAAGCTCCGGCCGTCCTTTATATCCTCCAGGTGCATACAGATTACTTTCGTATCTGGGTCATCGGCAAGATAGGCAAGGAGATCAACTTCATTGACATCAGACTTGTTGCCAAAGTCACATATTTTGCTTATAGGATAGGCTCGGTCCCTCACAGGATGTGTCCCAAAGGTGAGAAGGCCACTCTGGGCGCAGTACCCTATGCTGCCTTTGACCGGCTTGTTGTAACCCAGGAGATAAGGACCAGTCACCAGGTAGTTGCTGGTATTAAGAACGCCGAGCGTATTTGGCCCGAGAATACGAATCCCGCTGCGGCGGGAGATATCCACTAATTGCGACTGAAGTCTGCCACCTTCTTCGCTCGCTTCGGCAAATCCTTCCGAAATAACAATCGCAGCCCTAACTCCTTTTTGGGCACATCGCTGGATTACTTCCGGTACCGCCGTGGGCGGTATTATTACAATAGCCAGATCTATGTTTGCATCTATTTCGTCTATGTTGGGGTACACCTTCAGGCCAAGGACTTCTGCACATGATGGATTGATTGGGTAGATCCTGCCTGAGAATCCGAAGTCCAGCATGTTCTTCATCACACCATATGCAGTACCAGAGCGAGCCTGCATAGAGCCAGACACGGCTACCCCCTCTGGCTCAAAAAACCTGGACAGGTCATTGTGCGACATCATACGAAACCTCACATATCCGGTGGGAATTTCCCTTTTCAACGATTGATAGATTTGTACTAGGCGGGCATTCCTGTACAGGCCGATGATAGCAGTGTATCCCATGGGTGTCAATTCTCTGTCATCCTTTTGACGGTCTGTGTAGAGAATCAGTACAATATGGACAAAGAAAATATTCAAAGTCGAGGGGGTGTGGAAATGAGTTCGTTATTTTCTTTGGCAAATAGGGTGGCCATTGTGACTGGGGCTGGCAGGGGGATAGGAAAAGCTCTGGCTTTGGGCTTGGCGCAAGCCGGAGCCGATGTGGTGGTTGCCGCTAGAACGGCTGCCGACATTGACAAGACAGCGGAAGAAATTCGTGCCTTAGGTAGCAGGGCTCTTCCCGTGCCTGCGGATGTCCGAGAAAGTGAACAGGTAGCTAACATGGTAGGTAGAACGTTAGAGGAATTCAATCGAGTTGACATTCTGATCAATAATGTCGGTGGTACTCCCAAAAAGCCCGCTTTGCAGCAAAGCGAGAAGTCTTGGGACGCTGTCATGCAGCTGAACCTAACGACCACCCTTTTGTGCAGTAAGGCAGTGACAGAGGCGATGATAAAACAGGGGAAAGGCAGCATTATCAATATCGCCTCCGCAATTGGGCGAGGAAACTTGCCCTATTTTTCGGCCTATGCAGTCTCTAAGGACGGAGTTATCAGTCTGACTCAGCGTTTAGCCCTGGAATGGGCCCCCTATCGTATCCGAGTCAACGCTATAGCTCCAGGCTTTGTCGAAACCGAAATGACTGGCAGGTATTTCCAGGAGGATGCTGATTTGCGAGAAGAACTGAAGAGGGTTCCTCTAGGACGTGCGGCAAAGCCTGAGGATATCGTAGGAGCAGCAATTTACCTTGCCTCTGACGCTTCAGATTACGTTACGGGGACTACTATTACCGTAGATGGTGGACTAACCCGTCCCGGCTGACCAGAAATATGTGGTGCCCTTTGGGAAAAACATTTATGTCGCCCGGCCATCTCACATCTGCTACTAGGCAAGAACGCCCAATATTGCCCTGAGCAAGGTTGTCGAAGATACTACGCTAGCATGTCAGGCAGAACAATTGATTTTGGTCGGGGCTGAGATGTAGAATCAGCGTTGACAGCGCAGAGAACAAGCGGAAAGGGAATCATACATTTTAGCCCGGATATAAACGCAGCTTATGGGGGTTAATTCATGATTAAACACGCTAAAGTTCCTGATAAATGGGATGTGGAGGTTGACCTACTATCTATCGGCTCAAGCAGCGGCGGGCTCACCGCAGCCATAGTGGGACACGATCTGGGTCTGAGCACGGTGGTGCTGGAAAAGGCAGAGGTTCTGGGTGGGGGTACTGCTTTGTCGGGAGGTGTTATCTGGATACCATTCAACCACCATATGTTGGAGATGGGAATCCAGGATTCCCGTGAGGACGCACTGACGTATATACGCGGTATAAGCATGGGACACCATGATGAAGAGCTTCTAGCTGCCTACTTGGATACGGGCCCAGAGACGGTCCGCTACCTGGAGGAACACACCCCCTTAAAGATGTCTTGCGAGGATGACAGCAGTCGCACGGAATATTGTGCAGACCATCCCGGCGGTAAGCCTATGGGCCGTAAGATATGGCCTGATCCTGAAATCATGCCCCCGATCATGGAGAAGTCAGAGCAAGCGCACCCTTTGCTGAGCAAGGTGCGCGGTGAGCCGGTTAAGTACCTGATAGGTCCGCGTCCGCCGTGGGTTCAAGGGAGAGCCCTTATCGGCTCGCTGGTTCTGGCCTGCATCCATAGAGGAATCAAGCTGCTCACCAATACCCGTGGCAAGGAGTTGATAGCGCAGAACGGTAGGGTAATAGGACTGCGAGCTGAGCGTGATGGTAAGGACTTCTTCGTAAGGGGTAAGAAGGGGATTCTGCTGGCTACCGGAGGCTTCGAGTGGAATGAGGACATGAACAAGAGGTTTATATACTCTCCTCCTTTACATGCCTACACCGCGCCTTCTAATGAGGGAGACGGTCATATAATGGGAATGGAGGTTGGTGCCGCCGTGGCGCTCATGGACCACAGCATATTCCAACCCGGCGTTAACCTTCCTGGCGAAGTGGTAGAGGGTGGCAAGCCCTTCTACCGGCCCTTTATCTACGGCTATCCCTATATGATCATGGTAAACCGCCACGGCAAGCGTTGCTGTGATGAGACCTTCTATCCTGACATGGGTAGGGCATTCCTCGCTTACGATCGAATAAGCGGAGAATTCAGCAATGTCCCTATATTCTGGATTTGCGATCAAGCCTTCAGGGATATATTTCCAGTGTTCAACATTAAGCGGGGCACCGAACTGAAGGAGTGGATGAAACGGGGTGATACCTTGCCCGAGCTGGCTGAAGCATTAGGCATCCCGGGAGCTAACTTGGTGGAGACGGTAGAGCGGTTCAATAGGTTTGCCAACGAGGGGAAGGACCCCGACTTCCACCGCGGGGAGAGTACCTATGACCGCCAGTGGGGTGAATTCGTGTTCCCCGGCCGCAAGCCCAGTCCGGTCCTGGGTCCTCTAGAGAAGCCACCCTTCTACGGGGTGAAGCTTGGTTTGACCACAGCCGGCAACCTGGGAGGACTGGTAACCAATGCCAATGCCGAGGTGATAGACGTCCGAGGAGAAGTCATACCAGGCCTGTACTGCACCAGCAACACGCAGGCCATGTTGCCCATAGGTCACCATTACGACAGCGGTGCTGCTCAAGGCAAGAGCCTGATCTTCGGCTATATTGCCGCCCGGCACATGGCCAAAAGCGGGAAACGGAACTAGGGACAGGTTTTTAAAGCTGCCCAAAGGAAGGAGGTTGTTACTATGGCGAAGCTAGCGGAACTCGAGGCAAAAATGCAACGGTTTGAGGACATTGAAGCTATCAAGCGGCTGAAATACAAATACCTCCGTGCCCTTGACAGCAAATTGTGGGATGAATTAGCAGAGTGTTTTACGGAGGATGCAACCTCTGCTTATTCTGAAGGGAAGCACAGTTTCCAAGGCAGAGCTGCCATTATGAAATTCCTTAAGGAAAGTCTAAATCCTACCATGATCAGCACGCACCAGTGCCATCATCCCGAGATTGAGCTAACCAGTGATACCACAGCCACTGGTATATGGGGTTTACAAGACTATCTCGTCATGACTCAGTCAAATAGGGCCCTCACGGGTGCAGCCTTCTACCATGACGAATATGTCAAAGTGAACGGAGAGTGGAAAATAAAGCATACAGGTTATAAGCGAATCTTGGAGGAGGTTTGGGATAGGGCAGAAACTAAAAGCTTGAAAATCACCGCAAGCATGTTTCCATCCTCAACCGAGTCGTTGTAACAGCTCGGAGAGTCACAAAGCCGGGGGCTATTTAGAAAGGAGGAAAGAAATGACGAAATTTGATGAGGCTTATATCAAGCTAGCGGAGAGAAATGGGAAGGCTGACTCAGAAGGACTACACAGGATACTCGAAAAAGCCATGACGCCCGAGGAGGCCCGCTTTTTGCTTGAACTACCGGCTTCGAATGCGGATGTGGCGGCTAAACTAAACATGGATGAGAAAGCTGTTGAGAGCAAAATTAAGGATTTATCGCAAAGAGGACTCCTGGTAGCATCAAGGAGAGGGCATCGCTACCCTGGTTCCCTAGGGACACTGCATGACAACATACTGTCCAGTGCGCCGGAATATATCCCACCTGGGATGGACAAGCTATGGATGGACTTCTATGAGGGCGACTGGTGGCGTGAGGTAGCCGATCAACTCATCGCTATGGGGAACCCCACCCTCAGAGCTATACTCGCCCCAGAAAGCATTCCACCAGGTGTTGAGCTTCTCCAAAATGAGAGTATCGAGGCCCTACTCAACGCAAACAAGGAGCTTATCAGTGTCCGTAACTGCTGTTGCCGGGTGATGGCGAAGAGTTGCGACCGCCCCATTTTTACCTGCACTCAGTTCGGCAGGAGAGCGGAATATGATCTGTTCCGGGGCAGCGGCAAAAAGGTCTCTGCTGATGAAGCCATGGATGTATCTCTCAAGGCCACAAAGGCCGGGCTGGTACCCACGGTGACCAATATTCGTGCTATGGAAGCCCTGGAGTTTATCTGCTACTGCTGTAGCTGTTGCTGCGTGGTTTTAGAGCCAGCCAGTCGAATTGGCAAGATGAATGAGGTACTTGCCGGTAGCAGATTCGTGGGCAGGGTCGATAACGAGACCTGCAACGGCTGCGAAGAATGTGTGTCACGGTGCTTCTTCAGCGCTATCGAGATGAAGAAGGTTCCTGGTCTCAGCACACCGAAGGCTGTTATCGATACTGAGAAGTGCCGAGGCTGTGGCCTGTGCGCCATCGAATGTGGGCCAGGGGCAATTACAATGGAACTGGTCAGACCGCCGGAGTTTATACCCGAGACCATTGCCGGCCCATCGTCAATCGTCCACTGATTGAGTGAGGGTCTCTTTTGACTCTAAGGGCGCCGGAGTCACAGGTTGTCAATGGCTTCGTGGTGGTGACGCTGTCTCAACTCGATTCCCCAACCCCACCAATAAGACGCAGGATAGATTAGGAGACGCCACCAAGATCCCACTCATCCTAGATGAGAAAGATGGTGAATTCCTACAGGCAGCCAGACTACAGTATAGTTTTTACCCAACGCTCCCACAACGACAAGTCCTTGCCTGCAGAATCGCCAGAATGACAATTAACTGGGGTAGAGTGTAAAATCAGGCGAGCCTTTTGATAAACTAGGCGATAATCTAGGAGGTAGAAATTGAGCGAAGAATGTATCTTCTGTAAGATCATAGAAGGAGAAGCAAGCGCCCGGAAGATTTATGAAGATGAGACGATTTTATGCATCCTCGATATTGCCCAGGTTGTCTCCGATACGGGAAATTTTATCCCGGGTCGTTGTTTAGTGCTTCCCAAAAGACACGTCGCCTTCTTCTATGATCTGGAGGATGAAGAGGCTGGGCAGTTATTTGTCGTTGCCAAGACACTGGCCAGAAAACTCAAGAAGGTTTTCAACCCCGAGTTTGTTACTGTATTTATTCGTGGCCAGCGAGTCTCCCATGCTCATATTATATTGCAACCCTCAGGTGAAGGTGATCCTACGAGTAAGTTGTTTGCCAGCATGATGTCATTCTTTAAACTAGCCCCTGAGGAACTGTTGGATGATATGACTCAGAAGATCCAGAAAATTAAGTGAAATAGGGATTCGGAATATGGGGGAAAAACCCTTCTGAAGGGCAAAAATGGCCAGGGTTGCTTATTGGCTATTCATAATTTGCCTCCCTCTTTTGCTTCTTACCAGCACCGTCCGTCTGCTATTTAACAGCACGTATGTTTATGAATATGGTTTTGCTAAATACGAGATAAGCGAAGCTACGGGGATAGACGAGTCACAGCTAAACCAAGTGGCAACAAGGCTCATTGACTATTTCAATTCCAGGGTGGAAACGCCCCAAATAGAGGTAGTCAAAGACGGAAGGGAATTCGAGCTATTTCACGATTACGAGATTATTCATCTCGAGGATGTAAAGGGACTGCTTCGGCTGGATTATTTGGTGCAGGGGATAGTTTTTGCCTATGTCGTTACTTACGCTTTGTTCTTTGTGCTGTGGAAGAGAGGTCGCCGGCAAGATTTAGCTAAAGGAATAACCCGTGGGTGTATCCTTACCCTGGGTCTTTTAGCTGTGTTCGGCATCGTCTCCATTTTCAGCTTCCAATGGCTATTTATCCAGTTTCACCACATCAGTTTCAGCAATCCATACTGGATGCTTGACCCGAGCAAAGACTACCTCATCATGTTATTCCCCCCGGGCTTCTGGCAGGAAGTTGCCCTAATTGGAGGCGGGGCTATAGCTGCGGAGGCTTTGCTTCTGGGTGGCATCGCCTGGGCAATTCCCTTTTTTCACCAAAGGCGCAGTCGCAAGATAAAGCTCAGTAGTGAGAAGTACTCCTGAATCTATTAGCCCTCTTGCCTGAGCGCTTAACAGACAGCTAAAATGAGCACACCTAAGCTCGGGAGAAAAGGACGAGAACCTTGGCAAGACTGAAATATCTTTTCCAACCGGTGAGAATAGGCTCAATGGAAGTGGAGAACCGGATTGTAATGCCTGCCATGGATCCCGGTTTTGGAGTAGATGATGATGGATGTGTAACCCCTCAGCTCACTGAATTCCTCGTCGAAAGGGCACGGAGCCAGCCGGGCATGATTATAGCTGGCTCGGCACAAATACATCCTTTGGGCTTACCACCAGTAATGAATCAGGTGCACCTTTGGGACGAGAGGATTCTTCCCAGCCTGCAAGAGATGGTAAAGGCAGTACATCGGTATGACGTTAAGTTTGGACAACAAATAAACCATAGCGGCCTGTTACATCTTCCCCAGCCAAGCGTTTGCCCCTCGGTGATTCCGGAAATGGTCCAGGCAGGCCTTCCAGTAAAGGACCTCAGCAAAGAAGAAATAAAGGAGTATGTGGAAGCCTTCGGGGCAGCTGCCGAACGATGTGTAAGGGTGGGCTTTGATTTTGTGGAAATTCATGCCGCACATTCATACCTGCTAAACGAATTCCTTACGCCTCACTACAATAGGAGGACTGATGAGTATGGAGGTAGTTTTGACAACAGGCTAAGGTTTTTGCTTGAGGTCATACATAGGGTGAGGGAAAAGGTTGGCGATGAGATTCCAGTGGGCGTTCGACTAAGTGGAGATGACCTCATAGGGGAGGGAGGATGTAATCTGGCCGACTTATGCCGATTAGCTCCCATCCTGGAGAGGGAGAGCGTCAACTACTTGAACATAACAATCGGTGCTGCTTATTACGGCAGCCTCCACGTTAACATAGCGCCCATGTATGAGGCTCAGGGTGCCTTTGTTCACTTCAGCGAGGAAGTCAAGAAACATGTTTCTATTCCGGTCATAACGGTAGGAAGAATCAAGGATCCAATTATGGCCGACAAGATAATCATGGAGGGCAAGGCAGACCTGGTTGCCATGGGCAGGGCCCAAATAGCCGATCCTGACATGGTTGAGAAAGCAAGAAAGGGAGAAACAACAGAAATAAGATTGTGTTTAGCGGAGTGCCTGGGGTGTATCGAGGGGATTCTCAGACAGGGAGAGGCAAGTTGCGCTGTAAACCCAAGGGTAGGCAGAGAGTATCTTATAAAGGACATAAAGGGCGAGAAGAAGGCTGCGGAGAGGAAGGTCTTGGTTGCTGGGGCAGGATGTGCCGGGCTGGAAACAGCCAGGAGGGCGGCTTTCGCCGGACACAGGGTCATTCTATGCGAGAGTAGAGGATGGATAGGAGGACAACTTAGACTGGCTGCTAAAATGCCCGAGAGAGAAGAAATAGGAGATATCATCCCCTGGTATGAAAGACAACTTAACAGGCTGGGAGTGGAAATTCGCTTAAACACCACGGTTGATGAGGATTTGCTAGGCCGAACCAGCCCTGACGCGCTTGTGATAGCAACAGGGAGCTTGCCCGAGGTACCACTAGGATTTATCGAGGGTTTGGATAATATAAAGGACTTAGAGCTATTAATGGTGGATGAGCTCCTCGAGGAAGAAAGATTGACGGGAGATAACATCCTGGTTATCGGGGGAGACCAAATCGGGCTTCAAGTGGCAGATTATCTGTCAGAAAGCGGCAAGAAAATCTATGTAGTTGAAAAAGGGGCACACTTTGCAGAAAAAATGGCTTCCAGCGACAGACATTATTTAATGGGAAGAATAATAAGTAAAGGCGTGAAAAGATATAAAAGGGTCCAAAGGGTTGAGATTTTGCCTGTGGATGAAGTCTGGATGGTGAATGACAGCGGAAGAGAAAGGCTACCGCAAATCGATACCATCGTGTTGGCCGGCGACAGGCAACCAAACATATTCCTGGCCGAAATGGCGGAGGGAAAAGGGATTGAGACCCATTTGGCAGGGGATGCCAAGGGCTTTGCTGGAAGAGACCAGGGCACCATATTAGCAGCTATAGCGGCAGGATATGAGGCTGGGCGCCAAATCTAATTAGAAGTGGAAAATGAACACAACTTCACCTTGATGGTGACCGAGCTAATGTTATAATGGTATTATGGAAATAAAGAAGAAGAAACACATTAAAGGAGGTAGACAATGTTGAGTCGGCTAAGCCCTGAAGAGTTGGCATCCCTGAGTGATGAATCCAAGGAGAAGATGCCTCCGGAGGAGAGAGAGAGGTGGCTTAACAAAAGACTGGCGGAGCAAATGCAATTTGCCTACAAGAATGCTCCCGCCATAAAAACGAAGCTCGATGAGGCTGGGGTATCACCTTCCGAGATTCGCACCGTCAAGGACCTGGAGAAGTTGCCAGTCACGACAAAGGACGATCTTGTAAAGCTGCAGCAGGCGAATCCTCCCTTTGGGGGATTCCTGGCTGTGCCCGTTAATAGCCTGACCAGGATTTATGTCTCCCCTGGGCCTATCTACGATGCCTGGGGGCCGGAACGGGTAAAGCATGCAGCGAAGAGTTTCTTTAGAGCAGGCTGGCCTAAGCCAGGCGATGTAGTGCTTGTTTCCACGATGTACCACATGGTTCCTGCCGGCTTGTTTTTGACAGATGCCTTAGATTTAATAGGGTGTACAGTAGTCCCCGCCGGGATAGGACAGAGCGAGCTTCAGGTAAAGCTTCTGCACGATCTGAAGGCTACTGCTCTCTTCAGCTTCCCCAGCTTTACCATGACCGTTCTGAAGAAGGCAGAGGAGATGGGGTACGACGTCCGAAGGGATTTCAACCTCAAATATACCACTGGTGGAGGCGAGCGGCATATCCAAGTATTGAGAAAGACCTTTGAGGAGGATTATGGTCTCACGGTAGGAGATGGTTATGGCACTGCTGACCTTGGGGAAGTGGCTTATGATTGTGGGTTAGGTCAGGGTTACCACTACGATGATGAGGCGTGCCTGGTTGAGATAGTCGATCCGAGCACAGGGAAGCAGGTTGGTCCTCAGGAACCAGGAGAGGTGGTAGTAACCGTCTTCGACGATGTTTACCCTCTGGTCCGCTTTGGCACTGGCGACCTGGCCTCCTATACCGATGAACCCTGCCCCTGCGGCAGAACGGCACCGAAGATAACCCGCATTCTGGGAATGGTTGGTGAGCATATCAGGGTTAAGGGGCAGTTTGTCCATCAGAGGGAGCTGGATGAGGCTATGTCCAAGGTCTCTGGAGTGGCGAAGTACCAGATGATGCTCCGATTGGAGGAACACAGGGACAAGATAACCTTGAACCTCGAGGTTGAACCTGATGTGGATCGCAAGGCGCTATCTGAAGCCGTCACCAAAAGTTGCCAGGATGTATTCAAACTCAGGATGGACAAGATAGAGTTCCTGGCTAAAGGGACACTCCCCGAGGACCACAAGAAATTTGTAGATACCAGGTGGGGCTAAATAGATATAAAGGACAAATATAAGGACCAGCCTTCGCAGCGCTTCAGGAGTCCTGGGATATTACGGTTTGACGTCTCTTCAAAGTAAAAACCCATGCGCCAGGGAGGCAGAAGATTTACAAAATCCTTTTTAAGCTTGGTGGTTTTGAAGAGGAGAAGAGGAAATAGAGCTCATAATGTCTTTTGAGAAGCTGACTCTTCCTCGAGAATATTCTATATTAGTTGAAACGGAAAATCCCATTAGATGTAAATAAAGGAGGCACTAAAAATGGGTAAGCTAGATGGAAAGGTGGCTTTGATTACGGGGGCGGCATCCGGAATCGGCCGAGCCACTGCCCTTCTCTTTGCCAAGGAGGGTGCCAAAGTGGCTATCGTCGACTGGGCTCCGGAAGGAGGGCGAGAAACGGTCAAGATGATCAAAGAAGCTGGGGGCGAGGCTATCTTCATAGAGGCTGATGTCTCCCATGCAGCCGATGCCGAAAGGATGGTCAAGACAACTGTGGACACATACGGGCTGATAGACATCCTCTACAATAACGCTGGCACTATGGGCACGCCTACCCGCACGGCAAAGGTCACAGAGGAGGATTGGGACCTTGTCCTTGGCACAAACCTCAAGGGCGTCTTTCTCGGTTCGAAGTATGCCATTCCGGTGATGCTTAACCAGGGTGGAGGCGTCATCATCAATACTGCCTCTATTACGAGCTTTATCGGTTCGCCATATCGGGCTGCTTATGGCGCCTCGAAAGGCGGAGTCGTCCAGTTAACTAAAGCGGTGGCTCTGGAATATGCACACAAGAACATTCGCGTCAACTGTATTTGCCCGGGTATGATTAGTACACCAATGACAGAATACGAGGGCAAGCCAATTCAAGGAGACTTCATACCCCAGAGAAGAGTAGGGCAGCCAGAGGATGTTGCTCGAGCCGCTCTATACCTGGCATCAGATGATTCCGCATATGTTACCGCATCATCCTTGGTAATCGATGGCGGCTGGACGGCACAGATGGCGATACCTGAAAGCGTAATGCTCGGCCTTACTGGTCCTAAGGGTAGGGACAAAGAGGGACAGAGACCCGCTTAGCGCCGGGATTGGCGAGATGAATTTTTATAGAAAATAAAGGAGGAGGTATGAGTTACAGGGGGTCCCCAGAGGACTACGATGCGGTAGTGATAGGAGCCGGGATTGGCGGGTTAGCCTGTGGGGCAGCTTTGGCCAAGGGGGGAAAGAGAGTAAGAGTCATTGAGCAACATACCAGTCCAGGAGGGTATTGTGTCTCCTTTAACAGAAAGGGATTCAAATTTAGTGCCGGAGTTCTTCGTATAAATGGATGTGAGCCAGGTGGAATAATATACGAATTCCTTTCTGATCTCGGTTTAAAGGACGAGGTAGAATTCTATCGCTTAGACCCGTTGATGCGAGTTGTTTTCCCCGGGGAGTCCTTTGCCTTTCCTTTTAAGGATATGCCTCTGTATATAGCCAAATTATTGGAAAAATTTCCTGAGGAAAGAGGGGGAATTACCCAGCTCCTCGATACCATGAAGGCACTTTTCACGGAGAAGGTCTCTTCACCAGGTCCTGCTCTACAGAAGTACAGAGATAAAACATTTAAAGAGTTGCTTGATGAATATATCACAAATGAAAAGCTGAAATCGTTTATCTCCTTCCTTTCTCTTACCGACGCAGCAGTATCTCCCTCCAGGGGCTCCGCTATATTCTGCTCAAGGTTAATAATGGCGCATTTCACTGAAGGCGGTTTCTGGCCCAAGGGAGGGCCGCAAACATTAGCTGATGCGCTCGCGAAAGGTTTGCAGAACTTTGGCGGGGAGCTGGAATTCAAAACCAGGGTAACCAAGATTATCACCGAAGACGGTAAGGCTGTTGGTGTAGAGACAGAGGATGGGAGAAAAATAAAGGCAAGATATGTAATATCCAATGCTGCTGCAAGACAGAGCTACTTTGATCTTGCAGGTGAAGATAAGCTAGAGCCCGATTTTGTTGCCAGATTGAGGCAAATGGAGGTCGGGCCGTCTATTTTTGTGGTATATCTGGGTGTTGATTTAGACCCCAGGACGGTAGGAATAACTGACTTTGAACTGGACGTCTTTGAGACCTTCGACCTCGACAAGGGATTTGATATTATTTGCGAGGGCGACATGCCTCCTTTTTTATCCCCTCTTGTCATTTCAACCCCTACACTGCTTGACCCCAGCATAGCACCAGAGAATAAGCATATTGTGACTCTTCTTGCTTACGCACCTTACCACCTCAAGAGGAAAGACTGGGAACAAGAGAAGGCTGGAATGACTGAGGCGTTAATTAATAAGGCAGAGAAAGTGATTCCCGGCCTATCACAACACATCGTAGTCAAAGATTCAGCTACCCCGCTGACGATGGAAAGATATACTTTAAATACCGACGGCTCAATTGTGGGTTGGGCAAATACCCCAGGAGGGTTCTGGGATAAGCCGCCGCGAGAAAGCCCGATCGAAAATCTCCACCTCACCGGCCATTGGACAAGACCCGGGGGAGGAGTTTCATCCGTACTCCTCAGTGGAACGAAGCTCGCTCAGTCGCTACTAAAGGGATAGGCATACTTGAGCACAAAGAGGCGCAGAGACATTGACGGAAATAAAGCTCTAGTTGACAACAATACTAAGAAAGTGGGGGTGGAAAAATGAAAAACAGAGGGTTAAAGAACAAAAAGCTCGGGATTAGTCTCCTGACAATAGCATTAACAGCTCTGCTTTTGTTTACAGCCTGTGCCCCTGGGCCAACTGCGCCAGCAGGGCAGGAAAAGGTGGTGGAGATTGGAGCCCTGGTTGCCCTGACAGGACCCGTTGGTGGTCCCTGTTCATACCCATTTTATGCCCTCCAGGATTATCTGGACTACTTCAATGATGAAAATGATATTCCCGAAGTGACTCTGGAACTCGTGTGGGTAGACGGTGCAACCGTAGAAGATCGAGAAATTAGCGCCTACCGGAGATTCGTCGACCGTGGTATACCACTCATAATATCAATTAGTGAGGCGCAAATGTTTAGGTCATCTACTGAAAAGGACGAGATTCCCTTGATTTGTCTCGCCCAAACCGAGGGTATAATGTACCCCCCCTGTTGGATTTATTCCATATACGTGACCTGGGCAGAGTCATATGCCGTCTGGTGTGAATGGATTATGGACAACTGGAAAGAGGACCGGCCTCCTAAAGTAGTTGTGCTGGGGCCAGATACAGTCGCTGGCCCACATGCTATCGAACCAGCCAGGAGCTATGTTGAGAGCCTGGGTATAGAAATGCTGCCCTCGGAATATGTTGCTGGCTATGCACCACTGGATACGTCTTCCGAATTGCTGAGGATAGAGCAGAATGGGGCAGATTACGTTTATATTCTTCCCCTCTGGAGCCTGGCAGCCACAGTACTGAGGGACGCTGACAGGCTGGGGCTCGTGGGCAAGATACAGTTTGGTGGCATGGAGAATACTCAAGGAGTAAAGATGCTTGAGCAAGTAGGGGCCTCTGCTGAGGGGTATACTAGTCCAAGAACCGGCCCCTGGGTTGATGAGACCGAAATTCCAGGCATGGAGTTGCTGCGAGACCTGCGTCTGAAGTATGGCAGGCCCTATGATTTTGCGGGTGATGAGCAAAACGGAACTGTAACAGCGATGGTGACATGCGAACTCGTAAGAAGAGCCCTGGAAGAGGTAGGCTATGAAAACCTCGACGGCGTTGCCATAAAACGAGCCATGGATAATATGAAAAACTTCGATTGTGATGGAATTAAGCAAATTACCTATACCCCGGAGGACCACAGGGGCTGGAACAAGGCAAGAATATATCGGGTGCAAGATGGCGATGTAGTTCCCATATCCGCCTGGCTAGAGGCTCCTATGATTGTGCCCTAGAAGTTAAGAATAGATTACTTATAGCTCCTTCAGAGGGAAAACAGGCTCTTTGTCAACATCCCTCAAGCTCTTGACCCAAGGTGTTTTTCATTGATTGGGGTACAGCCGCTATGGTATAATGGCTGAGAAGTGGCTAGTGAGAAAGAGAAGGCAGTAGAATTAGCTATTGAGCAAATCGAGAGGCAATACGGCAAAGGCTCAATTATGAAGCTAGGCGAAGCCCCGGTTAGAGTGCCTGGAGATGCCATTCCAACTGGGGCACTGGCTCTTGATCTGGCTTTAGGAGTAGGTGGTATACCTCGAGGGCGAGTTACCGAGATATTTGGCTCTGAGTCTTCAGGTAAAACTACACTTGCCCAGCACATAATGGCTGAAGCTCAAAATGCCGCCGGCATTGCAGCGTATATTGATGCTGAACATGCTTTCGACCCTACCTATGCCGCTCACTGTGGTGTTAAACTAGCTGATTTACTTATCTCCCAACCTGATACCGGCGAGCAAGCTCTGGAAATTGCTGAAACCCTGGTGAGAAGCGGCGCTGTGGACGTGATAGTCATCGATAGTGTAGCCGCCCTGGTACCCAGAGCAGAGATAGAAGGAGAGATGGGCGATGCCCATGTTGGTTTGCAGGCAAGATTGATGTCCCAAGCGCTGAGAAAATTGAGCGCCGCCATCGGCAGGTCCAAAGTAGCGGTTATTTTTATTAACCAGTTACGAGAAAAGGTAGGCATTATTTTCGGTAATCCGGAGGTAACCCCTGGGGGGAGGGCGCTTAAGTTCTATAGTTCGGTGAGGATAGACTTGAGGCGGGGTGATTCCATCAAGCTGGGCACAGAAATAGTAGGCACCAAGGTAAAAGCCAGAGTGGTTAAGAATAAGGTGGCCCCCCCCTTTCGCAGCGCTGAATTTGATATTATGTTTAATCACGGGATAAGCAAAGAGGGGAATTTAGTCGACCTTGGGGTGGCAACAGGCCTGATTAAGAAAGCGGGCGCCTTCTTTACTTATGGCGACATGAAGTTGGGTCAGGGCAGAGAAAATGCCAAAGATTACCTGAGAGAGCACCCTGAGCTTGCTTCGCAACTGGAAAGCAAACTAAGAGCTCCAACAGATATTCCCAGCATCCCTCTTGGAGAAGGTCGAGAACCGTCTACACAAGAAGACTGATATAACTTAGGAAAAAGCCGGTTGGCAAACAATAGTTCCTTACAGGGCTGCCTTGACGCAGCCTACCGTTATCTCAGTTATCGCCCGCGCAGCGAAGCGGAAATCAGGCAGTGGCTTCACCGGCGCGGCTTTGCCGAGGAAGTGGCAGGAAAAACGCTTGCCAGACTCAGGGAGCAAAATTTGAGCGATGACTTTGCCTTCGCCCAATTCTGGAAGGATAATCGCCTGTCCTTCAGGCCTAAGAGCAAAAGATTAATAAAGAAGGAATTAAGAGATAAAAAAGTAGCTGCAGAAATCGTTGAACAAGTAACCAGGGACATAGACGACGAGCAGATTGCTTATAAGCTGGGCTCCGGTCGGATGCATAACCTTGCCCATCTGGACTATCCGGACTTTTACCGACGCCTATCAAGTTATCTTGCCTACCGCGGTTTTGGTTACGAAGTCATAAAGCGCACCGCGTCTCTTCTATGGCAGGAAAGGGAATCATGCTGAGATGATAGACTGGGCACTGGTCGCAAAAATCGCCGGTGGTGGTTTTGGCTCTACCCTCATCACCCTGGCGATTCTCTGCATTGTAATCTGGCTGATAGGATTTGTGATACGAAGAAGAGCCCCAAGGGACAAGGACTGAATTTAATTGATAGAGGTATAAACTAAGATGTTCGGCTTATACGAGATGGCTTTTGGCGGGTTAACCTGGGGCAACTTCCTGATGCTCCTCATCGGGGGCGGGCTCATCTATCTTGGCATAGCCAAGAAGATGGAGCCCGTTCTGTTAGTGCCCATCGGTCTAGGCATCATGATGGTTAATATACCTTTTGCTGGATTAATGATTTATGCTCCAGCAGAGGCCGGTGCCGTTCCACTGCCGGCATCAGGCGGACTGAAGGAGATAGCGGAAGGGAAAATAGGAATCTTAAACCTGCTATACCAGTATGGATTAGAGAGCGAGATAATTCCCCTGCTTATATTCCTCGGTCTCGGCGCCATGGCGGATTTCACACCGGCTATAGCTCGCCCCCTGTCTTTTATGTTTGGGGCTACGGCCCAGCTGGGAGTTTTCGTTGTATTCCTTATTGCTTACCTTACAGGATGGTTCAGCATAAACGAAGCCGTCTGTGTCGGTATTATCGGGGGTTCCGATGGCCCCCCTACGGTTTACCTTGCCGTAGCTAAGGCACCCCAGTTGCTAGGCCCTATCACGCTGGTGGCTTATTCTTACATGGCCCTGGTGCCCATACTCCAGCCACCGATAATAAGGCTGCTTACCACGAAGAAAGAGCGGCAGATATATATGAAGCCCCAGATACGAGAGGTTTCCAAGTTAGAGAAGGTCATATTCCCTATAGCTGTCTTTGTGGTGGCTGCTTTACTTGTACCAGCCTCTGCACCTCTTATCGGCATGCTCATGTTTGGCAATTTACTTTCCGTTACCGGCGTTACCGATAGGTTAGCAGCATCGGCGGGTGGCGTATTCGTAGATGTACTGACATTTCTGTTGGGGCTGACCGTCGGGGCACTGATGCCAGCGGCGGTATTCTTGAATCCCAAGACTTTGATAATTATTGGTCTGGCTGTAGTAGCCTTCGCCTTTGGTACTGCTGGTGGCATCTGGGGAGCGCAAATATTTAATCTATTCTCAAAAGAGAAGATAAACCCGTTGATCGGTGCTGCCGGCGTTTCTGCCGTTCCTATGGCAGCCCGGGTAGCTCAGACACAGGGGCAAAAGGCGAACCCCAGAAACTTCTTACTGATGCATGCCATGGGGCCTAACATGGCAGGTGCCATCGCTACCTCAGTGGTCGCTGGAATATTCCTCTCCATGGTTTAGCCAGCTTGACAGTCGCTTCCCGTAAGGGCTATATACCACCCAGGGCCATTAGCTCAGTTGGCTAGAACACAGTCCTGATAAGATTCCGAGACCAGTTCCCTTCTTTCAAGACATCTTAACCGACGCATAACATCATCCCTTTAGTAAAGCTTAATCATTATCTTCACCGTCACCTTTGACTTACAACAACGACGACGATAAAATGTACGCTGTGGGCGGGTAGTTCAGTCGGTTAGAACGCTACTCTGATAAAGTAGAGGTCGCTGGTTCGAATCCAGCCTCGCCCACCAGTCATAACTCTCCCACACTCAGTCGGTGAACCATCCTGTCCGTCGCCTGTTCACAATTCAGCTCACTGTTGTTTAAGGAAGACCATGCTCTGTTCAGATACACAAGGTCAGTGGAGTTTGAGGATAGCGTGAGACTCTACTATGTTGCTGTGATCTAATATTCCCGACCTTCGCAGAATTCAAAGATGTTTATCAAGGTCAATACGAAAGCCCTTCGCCTCTAGAGCTTCGGCAAGTAATTTTCCTGCTGTTTCAACAGCTTCGATATATTTTTTAACTTGTGCTTCGTCAAAGTCAGGTTCAAGATAAGCAGTGTGTGCAATTTTATGTCGTAACTCAATAAGTTCTTCAACGACATCTCTAACCTTATAGAATTTCTTGTCAATCTTCCTCCTCCTCCTGTCCCATATATTAAAAAGATTTACTGACAGATAGGTTGAATATGCTAAATTTGCAGATTTGAGGTTTTGGAAAGTATAGTAGTCAGCCTCAAATTCTGCTAGAGATTTTTCCCTTTCCAGCAATGCTCTTAAAGTCTGGAAATCTATCTTCGATGACCTATCGAAAATTTTCTGTAACAAATCGGGTTGCATTTCAATGTATGCGATAAATAAATCTTTTAAAAAAGTCTCAAGGATGCTAACTAGATAAACTACAATTAGATTGTTCGTTACGAGACCTTTGTCGAATTTATATAGCTCCCCCAGAAGTTCCTTGCGTTTTATATAGTCCTTGTCAAGTTTAGAAGCTACGATTACAACTCGCATGATATTCATGCAGAAACTAAGGTAAACAAATCCGCACCTTTTCTCAGCAGCAGATAGATGTGGAGCGTAGTTCTCTACATATGCGTACCTTCCATCCCCATCGTTATAGACCGAACCACCAAAAACGGATTTCAACTTTCGGATTACATTATTCTGCGTTTCAATGTCTTCATAACATCTTCCAGCAGCTGTTCTAGCACTGAAAATCGTGCGAGTTCCTCGTGGAATTTCTCGGTCTTTTGGGTCAGCCTTTGAAACTGTAAGTTGGACTCCACACACCGATTCGTAGTTTTCCTCTTCGAAGTAGTTGTAATAGTAATATGGTCTTTTAATGGATTCGTCTACAGGTTGAAAGCCAAGTGGGTAAATGATTTGCTCGATAGCACTCTTGGCTGGTAATTGCTTTGAGTAGAGAAATAATTCTATGCTCACAATAACAAGATTCTAATATGCACTGTAGCTACTGTCAATGAGGTCGCTATTATTAGTAGCCTAGAGGCTAAAACTCGAATAGTCACACTGGCAAGTGCCTCGTAGACGACTGTAGATACTTTGAAAGAATGGCTGCCCTCAGACACTATTTATCTATTCCACTTCCATTTTGTTGCCTTCACCAAAGTAGCACCACAGCGTCAAGGCTTGTGTCATAGGCTCTCCCCCGTCTTCTTGCATTTATGGACGATTTAAGACGCTGGACTTTGCGATTCAGGAAATGTTAAGTGCGCCTCATCCCCTACCCCAAATAGCAAAATCGCACCACACGCACCTATTTTGCGCTGGGTTGACGTCCCAGGTGCAAAGACGGAACACTAATAATGCTAAGAAGCGCACAAATTCGCTTTCAAGCTTAGGTTACAGTCCTGATAAGACCGGGGGCTGTGGTTCGAGTCCACAATGAGGGCCACCATCACGGAGGCAGGCAAAAGCTCTCAAAAGGACTCTTCCCTAGTGTTTTGGCCCGACTGAGGATTTAGCTGCGAGTAAATAGGTCTGGCCCCCAGATTGACCCGTTCTGTATCTTGGAATCTGAGGCTAAACAATTCAATGAAATGTTGAGAGTAATTACGATTAAAGGTCTGGGTATCGACCATATCGTCCTTGGGAGCCAATACGGCACGGTAGAGTTTCGGCGGGCCATCGGGATGTTCGGGCCACACTCTATGCTTTGCCTCCTCGAACGTCTGGTCAACATTTCCCTCCCCCAATTCAGGGTGGAGTCTGTGTATCCGCTCGCGTAGATACTCTACCCCGAATTCTCGGATGCATTCGCTCCATTCGCCTCCGCATCTGCCAAACTGTCCAAGCATCCTGCAATCCATACATGTTCAGCATCTTGACAGGTTGACACATCGATGTTAGCATAGCCCGAGCACAGGTGGAATCGCGTAGTCTGCCTCTCAGCACAGCGCATCAGCCGGTAAGGAGCGCACAAGACGAATCCGATGACCACTGGTACAGCCATCGGGCGCACGGCTCTACACTGGAAGTTACGTCTAGACCCTTTAGACGAATTCAACAGAAGAGAGGGGACCGTGTATGAGAGAGCGGGTTGGCATAGTGGCATTGGCACATATGAAATTCGACTCCAAGCTAAGAACAGCGCAGCGCGCAATGTTGGGCCTGGTTTGCTAACATTTCTGCTAACGAAGTTCTTGACGCATCGTGACCCTCCCCCACACCAGAAAGTGCGATGTCGAGGCTGTGTTAAGAACAAGCCCGCGCTCGATGGCACTGGAGGGCATTGGGCGGCACAAGGGTCCTGTGTCTCTCAATCGCGGCGTCGCGGGCCCGAATCCCGCCCGGCTCATTTTTCTTCTCAAGACAACATGATAACTGGATTTTCGACCAGCCGATACGAGTTGATCCGGGGAATCCTGGCTTGGAATGAACCCCCTCGGTCGCCAGCCGAGGGCAGGGTCTATAACGGCGCACGCCGTCAATTATAACTGCAGAGACGAATGGTCAGAGTGACGAAAGGAGGGACATGAGTTGGACAGATGCTGGGTTACAGACACTGACGCTGAAGATGGAGGGCGGGCTGGCAATTATTACTCTTAACCGTCCTGACAGGATGAATGCGCTAAATGAGTTGATGGCCGGGGAGATATCGGAGACCATGGACCGACTTCATTCGGACGATGGGGTTCGAGCCGTGCTGCTGCGTGCCACTGGGCGAGCCTTCTGCGCCGGCATGGACATGGGATCCCGTGAATTCGGTAGTGCCTCGCCTGGCGATATGGCCTTCATAACCAAGAACACCGTGGCTCAGCTCAACAAAGCCTACCTGTCCATGCTGGGGATGGAGAAGCCTCTGGTGTGTGCCGTGAACGGCGTGGCCGCCGGCGGTGGCCTCTCGATGGTCATGTGTTCCGACATCGTGGTCGCCTCGGAGTCCGCTACATTCTGCACGGTCGCAGTGCGACGGGGGCTGTTTCCGGACGTGGGGATGAACTACCTGCTGCCCAGGATCGTCGGGCTTCTCAGAGCCAAAGAGCTGCTCTTCACGGCGGACATGATTGATGCAGAAGAAGCCAGGCGTATTGGCCTGGTCAACAAGGTGACGGCACCGGAGAAGCTTGACGTGGAGGCGCTGACCATCGCGAAACGTCTTGCCGAAGGGCCCACTAGAGCCATCGGCCTGTCAAAAACGGCAGTACACCGGGGGCTGACCATGGACGTGGCCACAGCTCTTCAGTTGGAAAGCTGGGGGCAGGGTCTGTGCATGCAGACTGATGACGTTATTGAGGGGATCACGGCGTTTGTTGAGAAGCGCCGGCCTAACTTCAAGGGCAGGTAGTATTGACGGGTCCGGCAATGGCGATGCACTCCCCAACCCGCAGGAGCAAGAGACTCTCTTCGTTACCTCAGCGGCTCCTCTGCCATTAGACAAGAAGAGCTTCATTGGGTAAGTCCCACTCACCTGACGTGCCCCCAAAAGAGATGACCAGCGTCAATGTTAGACTGGGATCCTAATGGAAAGGGGACAGGTCAGAAGAGACCTCTGGTAGACTAGCCTTCATGTACCGCGGAGGTTGCGGGAGAGCAAGAAGTGGTATGATTCCTGTTTAGTATAGGCTCCGCACAGTCGTGGCCTTAGACACTCTCTGGGCAGGTTGTCAACCTGATCTGATGCGCTCGTGTCAACCTGATCTGATGCGCTCGTGTCAACCTGATTGTTTGAGAATCGACTAGA
>CAZXAJ010000008.1:0-28963 GCA_964638975.1 uncultured Dehalococcoidales bacterium | reverse complement strand
TGTCAACCTGATCTGATGCGCTCGTGTCAACCTGATTGTTTGAGAATCGACTAGATTTGCGGCCAGCTTCCGCTGTGAGGACACCCAGAAAACCGCAGGTTTGGCTACCTTCCTTTTAATCAGGGTGTCGTGGGTTCGAATCCCTCACGGCCTACTGAAGCTACCAGATGAGACTGCCCTACAAATTCTGGGAGGAATCAGGGTGTCAACACGCCGGGGCAACCGACACCCTGATTTTATCATTTCCTAGGCAACTTGGCAGTTCAGTATCTTACGGGCTTCTCCCAATGTGTCACTGACTACCACGATAGCCAACCAGACCTTTGTACTAGGTCTAAGCTCCGCATTTAACCGCCTAACTTGTCCTCTAGTAATATCTGGCTAGGACTATTTTCTGGCTAGATCAGTACCTTTGGGTGATTCCTTCACCATAAAGTCAAGCTATAATTGAATGTACCTAAATACGACTTTGACGAAATAGAAGATGCCAACCACTCTTAACGGGATAATTTATTATAGGACCGCTGAGGCTTGTCAGATAGCAGGGGTAAGTAGGAACACTTTTCTACGATGGGTCAGAGAGGGATCATATGCTGATGTAGAACATAGGGACAGGAACAGTTGGAGATTGTTTACCGAGAACGATGTAGCCAAATTGAAAGGTATGGTGAATAAAATCAACAAGAATCCCGCAGCTCAAAAGCATGAGGGGTCTTCGCAAGTCTGAAATAGGACACCCCTATTCCGGATGTTGGAGCCACATCAGAATTTGAGCATCGAATTGGATAATGCTAAATCAGGGAAAATAATGAAGACGGAAACTATAGTCAATCTAGAAAAAGAAGTCAGCTGCCGAGTAACCAATTCCGTCTGCAAAGCAGCGGGTTGTAGGTTCGAATCTCTCACAGTCTGCCGATAGGGTGTCTCCTTTTAGCGCTTGACTTTCCCTCAGCCTTTCCCAGGTTTACCCTGTTAGGTTTGGCTGAATTAAACAAAACGATGCGCTGCTCTCGTGGCAGCTTTATAGACCCCTGATGATGAGTGGCATACTTCTACCCGTCGCATTGACCGATACAGACAAGTATGTTACCGTGCCACTTACATTGGATCCATGTTGGTTCAGCAACCTGGATGAGATAAGAGCCAGAGGGCAGTGTATCCTGCCCGCCATGGTTCAAAAAGGTTGGGGCTAGTGCATTGAATTCATTCGACCAGAGACGATGGCAGCGGTGGTTTCCGCAAAGCAGCGGTCAAGAGCCTGTACGGCCTGTCCGCGGCAGACGCAGCACCAGAATAATCCTGATTGTGGCTGCGGTGTTGATTCTATTCATTGTCCTGAGTGTATCAAAGGGATTCTACACCGAGTGGTTATGGTTCAGCAGCCTGGGTTATGGGACTGTCTATACCACTATTTTGAAGACCAGGGTGCTGCTCTTCTTCTCAGCGGCCATCGTCTTTTGCATCTTGTTCCTGGGAAACTTGGTGCTGGCTACACGCCTGACGCCAGGGAGTGAGGCCAATTTGTGGCCCTGGGAGACAATTCCGCGGCTACAGAGAGGACTGAAGTTCGGCTTTATCATAGGGACAGCGGTAATCGGTCTGATATTTGGCATGGTTGCCCAGGGCAATTGGGAAATCGTGCTTCGGTTCCTTAACGGGCAGTCCTTCGGCATCGCCGACCCGATTTTCCACAGGGAGATCGGGTTCTATGTCTTCACCCTGCCCTTTTACCATATGCTGCGAAGCTGGTTTCTGGGCGCACTGATAGTCAGCCTTATTGGCAGCGCTGTGGTATATCTACTGAGCTATACGGAACGGCGGCTTAAATTCGATCTTGCCAGGCCGGTGTTGGCGCACGTCTGTGGCCTGGGCATAGCTATTCTGGGCCTTGCCGCCTGGGGTTACCGACTTGGTATCTGGGAACTGGTCTTCTCCACAAGGGGAGTAGTCTTTGGGGCTAGCTACGCTGACATACATGCCAAGCTACCGGCCCAGTGGATTCTTTTCGCCGTGGTAATTATATGTATAGGGCTCCTTGTGCTTTATGTAATACGGCGCAATCGCCGCTTGCTGTACTACGTGGTGGGAGTGTGGATAGGGGCTGCCATCATCGTGGGGAGTATCTTCCCGGCTCTGGTACAACGCTTTCAGGTACAGCCCAGCGAGCTGGCTCGAGAAATGCCCTACATCGAGTACAATATCCAGTTCACCAGGGAGGCTTTCGATCTCAACGAAGTCGAAGAACAGTCCTTTCCTGCGGAAGAGACACCGAGTCCTCAGGACATAGTCCAGAGCGAAGCCACCATTAACAACATCAGGCTCTGGGACCACCGCCCTTTGGAGGATACCTATAACCAGATCCAGTCAATCCGGCTCTACTATGACTTTATCGATGTCGACGTTGACCGCTATACGATTGATGGTGACTACCGGCAGGTCATGCTGTCCGCCCGGGAATTATCTGCGGAGAAACTGGCCGGAGAGGCGCAGACCTGGGTCAACCGGCGGCTGCAGTTCACGCATGGCTACGGTATTGCGCTGAGTCCCGTTAATGAGGTCAGTGCCGAAGGGCTGCCAGAGTTGCTGGTAAAGGACATACCACCAACCGGTGTCTTCGATATAACACTGCCCCAGATATATTTCGGAGAAAAGACGGATGATTATGTAGTTGTGAACACGAGGACACAGGAATTTGACTATCCAATGGGTGATGAGAATGTTTATGGCTACTACCAGGGCACGGGCGGAGTCAGCCTGGGCAGTCTCCTTCGCCGGTTGGTCTACGCCTGGCAACTGGGCGACTTCAATATACTTATCAGCGGCGAATTGACCTCCGAGAGCAGGGTACTGTACTACCGGAACATCAGGGAGAGGGTGAACCACCTGGCCCCATTCTTGAAGCTGGACAGTGACCCCTATCTGGTGGTAGGGGACGGGAGATTATTCTGGATACAGGATGCCTATACCACCAGTAACCGCTACCCTTATTCCGAGCCGTTTAATGCTGAGCTGAACTACATTCGCAACAGCGTGAAAGTGGTTATCGATGCCTACAACGGCGATGTCACTTTCTATGTCGCCGATCCGGAGGATGCTGTAATACAGACGTACCGTGCCATCTTCCCCGACCTTTTTGTACCGGCGGAACAAATGCCCGCGTTCTTGCGGTCGCACTGGAGATATCCCCAGGACCTGTTCGATATCCAGGCCTCGGTATACCAGAGCTACCATATGCGCGATGCCCGGGTATTCTACAATAAAGAGGACCTGTGGGCCGTGCCCAGAGAGGTCTATGCCGGTGGAGCACAGGTTATGGAGCCGTACTATGTGATCATGCAGCTACCCGACGAGGACGAGGAGGAGTTTCTGCTCATGTTGCCCTTCACCCCGGTGAACAAGAACAATACCATCGGCTGGCTTGCCGCCCGCTGCGATGGAGAAAACTATGGCAGGTTGCTGGCCTATTTCTTTCCAAAGGAGCGGCTGGTTTACGGTCCCAGCCAGATTGAGAACCGGATACAACAGGATACCACCATCACCGAGCAACTTGCCCTCTGGAGCCGCGGTGGTTCTCGGGTTATCCGCGGGAATCTGCTGATGATTCCTCTGGGTAAGTCCAATCTATATGTGGAGCCGGTCTTTCTCCAGGCAGAGGCCGGTGGTCTTCCGGAGCTAAAGCGGGTTATTGTGGCCGCCGGTGACCAGATAGCTATGGCGCCTACCCTGAAGGAGAGTATCGCTGCCATCTTTGGTGCTGAAGCTCCGCCGACTGAACCCGTTGTCGAACCGCCAACCCCAGCAGAGCCGGAGGAGCCACCAATTGCTGACATTGCCAGCCTGATTGAAAAGGCGCAGCAACACTACGACGCGGCGCTGCAGTATCTCAAGGCGGGTGATTGGGCTAGCTATGGAGAAGAGCTGGATGCCCTGAAGGCAGTGCTGGATCAGCTAGCAGAACTCACTGCCAGGGAGAACAGCTAACCTGTTGGTTTGTCAATCTGGCTCATTGTTGTATCTGCTATTTCAGCATTTACCCCTTTTGTAGACGTCGTCTATTGGCAGACCAATTGATAATGAGGCTATTAACTCGCCGTGAAAGGTCCGCGTAAAATACTAATGTCACTCTGGAGGAAATCGTAAGGGGGACAACATAATGACGCAACAATCAGACGAAGAGTGGAGGACAGCACTGCAGGAAAGTGAAAAGGCATTTCGCAATGCATTAGCTATGCCCAACAAGACAGTTGTAGAGATGCTTATTCAAGGTGCGAAGCTAGTGTTGGGGCAAAAGCGATTTGGCTGGTGAGCAAGGATCTTGTCACAACTTCAAAGCACTGGCATTGGTATATATTTACAGCTTGGGCCGTTTTGCTACTAGCAGATTGGATTCCATAGCTAGCACAACCTCGCCCTGCTGATTGAGCAATCTGGTAGAAAATTTTGCGATGCCGGAATTGGGGTCAGACTTGGACTCCCGTTTCGCAGTCGTTTCTATTTCCATTACCAGGTTGTCTCCTGGACGGGCGGGAGCCAGAAACTGGACTTTTTCAAAGCCTGCACCTGCAACAAACGCGACTTTGGACTTTCTCTCACCCATCAGCTTTCCACAAATCGCTATAAGGTGAATGCCGGAGGTACAAATGCCGCCCAACTTTGTCTCTTTAGCAACCTCCGGGTCTAAATGAAACGGCTGCGGGTCCCACTGGCTGGCAAATTCGATAATGTCTGTCTCGACGAGATGATACTTTCTTGATTGGTATATTTGATGTAGCTGTAAATCTTCGAAGTATTCTGTGGACATGCGTTTATCATACAGATTGGGACTGCAGGCTTCAAGTAATTAGGGATAAACCGTCATGCAGATTAACCTCACCGTTCTTCCAAGTTTCGTCACTCAGCAATACGGTGTGATACAAGGATAGTCAGACACGCACCCTGCAGGGAAAAAACTGGGTGTTATTGTGACCACGTCAGCAATGCTGCCCGATTCTTCCTGAAGCTAGAGGCAGCCCACGGGCATACGCAGCACAAACCATATCCAAAATCAGTTCGGAGCGTTATAATTTTGTTGCAGATTAAGCAAAAGGAGACCGACATGGAAGAGCTAGTAGACTACAGCGGCCCATTTAGACCTGATCTGAAACTTACAGATTTCAGCAAAGAGGCACTCATCAAGCTCATCAAATTTGGCGGGATAATATACGGGGCTGTGGAAAGGTGCTGGTACGAGGCCGTGGCGAGGAGGTATGGCGAAGGAGTGGCTGACGAATGCCGGCACGAAGCATGGTTCAAGAAAGGCGGTGCGGGAGATGTGGAAAACAACCAAGCTCAGGTGTTAATGAACTACAAAGGAAACGATATCGGAACAGCTCTGAAGATAAACCAACTTCTGCCCGCCATGGCAACAAACATGGATCTGCGGTTTGAGAAGAAGGGGGAGAATCATTATGTCATGTCTTGCTACCAGTGCATAGTCCCTGAAAGTGCTGCTGCCCACGGGAAACCCGAGGCTGGGCAAAAGATATGTGAGGACTTGGAGGCATTCGGATTTCAATGGAGCGCAAAAAAATACAACTCAAAGATAAAAGTGAAGGCACTCAAATTTCCTCCACGCAAGAGCGAGGACGAACCCCACTGCGTTTGGGAATATACAATCGAGGAATGAACGAACTGGCTGGGTTGATTAGAACTTGATCAAGAGTTTTGCAAAAGGGCATCTCAGAATTAACCATATCGCGTCCTTGAACATACTTTATAAGAATTATGCTGAACCAATGGAAGAGATAAAAATAACATCCCAACCACTGCTACAAAGGGTAGCGGAACGCTCTATGTGATGTGCGGAGTTATCATTGAACATAACCGACAATTGTTACTTATGATGTCTCTAGAATACTACTTTCAACATACGCCAAATCTGTCTTAATGGATAATAGACTACAAGTATACGGGTAATTTGAAATAGATGCCAACGAATGCTCTGTGATCTTGAATACTCAATGCCTGATTGAAGCGATTTGCAAGGGTATATTCATTTTCATAACCTTGTGATCCAAAATTGACTGAGCCAGTTATTACAGACGAAACGAACAAGTTTCTGCATTTCGCTTCAACGTATGTCCTGAATACCAAGAAGACAACGTCTGATATAATGAAACTATGGTTTTTGCTGGTTGCCATTGACATCAAATACCACAACTTGGCCGCCGTTTTTTGAGGATAGTTATAATGCAATACGATGTAATAGTGATTGGCGGGGGATTATCCGGCTTAACTGCTGCCAGCTTGCTTGCGAAAAGAGGAGTGCACGTAGCTGTTATTGATAAGAGTTATACGCCAGGCGGGTCCTGTGGGATCTTCAAACGCAACAATATTATCTTTGACCAAGGGGCAGCTATGCTTTACGGCTTTGGAGAAAAGGGGTTCAACTCACATCGCTTTGTCTTCAACTGTTTGGAAGAGCCGATCGATGTCATCAAGCATGATTTTCTGTACTGTGTAAATTTCAATGGTAAGAGAATCAAATTCTGGCCAGATCTTGATATGTTTGCTGAGGAGCTGGCACAAGTGTTCCCTGGTGAAAAGGAAAACATAAAGAGGTTTTATCGTGATCTTGAGAAAATGTACAGGCACGTGATGGTTGAGAGCCCGAGCTATACCACCCCCGATGAAACAGATCTAAATGAATCATTAAAAGGCCTCTTACGGCATCCAATTTCCTATGCCCGGTTCTTTAGCTATCTTAATAAGAGCGCAAAGGATCTACTGAATAAATATTTTTCCGATCCAGATATATTCAAATTCTTTGACAAGCTTACCTCCACGTACTGTTATACCACGGTAGAAGAATCTCCAGCCGTCCTTGCCGCAGTCATGTTCGTGGATAATCATGTCGGAGGCAGTTATTATCCTGCCGGTTCCACGCTTTTTCTACCGGGGAAACTGGAGAAAGCGATCGAAGAAAACGGTGGAGATATGCTGCTCGAAAGTGAAGTGGTTAGAATTCTGTTTAACGGAGATCATCCATCGGGGGTAGAGCTGAAGAGCGGCAAGAATATATATGCAGACAATCTCATTTATTCGGGAACAGTGTGGAATTTGTACGGCAAATTGATCGATAAGACGCACCTAAAAGCTCAAAGAATGGAGTGGGCTGCAAATCAAGTCCCTACCCATCCCAGCGTCGTGTTGTATGCCCATATAGATAAGCGAGTTATTCCAGAGGATACAGCGCCCATCGAAATGTTGGTTGGAAACCCGAATTTGCTGGATGAAAGCGAGGTGACCGTTTATATTTTGAGCGTCGACGATAAGACGCTGTGCGACGGAAACGGTCATGTCGTTGTTGCAATCGGGCCGACATTTGCAAATTGGGATGACGCAGATGTAGATGACTATCTTCTCAAGAAGGAAAAGGAGAAAGCACGGCTGATTGCGGTACTAGAAAAAAGGTTCCCCGGGTTTACGGATGGCGTGCGCTACGCTGAAGTTGCTACCCCGCGAACCATTGAACGATACACCCTTAAGAATGGTGGTGCCGTAGCGGGGCCTAAGCAAATGCTGGGGCAGCACATGTTACACAGGTTACATACAAAGAGTGAGTGGGATAACCTGTTCTGCTGCGGCGAGTCTACTGTAATGGGGACTGGTACGCCGGCAGTGACAACATCTGGTTTAAGTGCTGCAAACGCGGTATTGAAAAAATTGAATCTTGAGCCGTTCAAGTATCAAGCGAATATGAAAAATTGTGTCAGAGTGCTGGATAAGCCATTTACGCCAGAGAGCCTTTATCGCGGATGTCCCGAAGAAATGCGCATAATCATGTGTAAAGCCTCCAGATGTCAGTATTGTGAAAACCCCCGCTGTTCAAGGAATACGAATTTTGATATTCGAGGGGTCATGAGACGGGTGACTGTAGGCAATTTCGTCGGGGCAAAAAAGCTTGCCAAGCAATTTCTCTCTATAGACCAGCTAAAGAAAGCATCTTTAGTAGAATGTGAAAAACAATGTGTGCTCAATGAAAATGGCGGCCCAGCGGTAGAAATACAGGCGGTGATTGACTACATCATTGCGAAATGAGGGGCTGCTTTGTATGAGGAACTTGGCTATGATGTGATTCTTGGCGGCACAGACGTGGCGAGGTCAACGAGTGCTGCACAAAAAGTGTAATGTGCAACAAATCAAGCCCTCAGACACCCAAAAACAGCGGCTTGGCTGTCAATTTTGACCCTTTACAGTGGAATAGGACCGGGAGTATTATACAGCATTCCTACGTATAAGTGCAGGAGAATCTATGGATAGAAGTCGTCTATTATTATCCCTGTCAATCCTAAACTTACTGGGATTTCTCGGTACCGTCATTGTTAATGGGTTGGCCAATGCTCTGCCCATAAATAACAGAACTACCGGCGAGTTATCTGACCTATATCCAAATTTGTTCGTGCCAGCGGGACTGACTTTTTCAATCTGGGGGCTAATATATGTATTGCTCGCGATCTTCGTCGTATATCAATTAATCCCCTCTGTTAGAAGGGATGCCCAGAGGACTGCCTTCATACAGAGAATCGGGCCGTTGTTCTTTGTTTCCTGTCTCGCTAACATCGGCTGGATATTTGCCTGGCACTATGAAAACTTATCTCTATCTCTGCTTCTAATGCTGATACTGCTCGGGTGCCTGATAGCCATTTACTTGAGGCTAAATATCGGCAAAACAGACGCGACAAAGACTGAAAAGTATCTGGTGCATCTTCCCTTCAGCGTCTACCTTGGCTGGATCACCATAGCTACGATTGCCAATGTTACCGCCTTGCTGGTGGATATTAGCTGGAACATGTTTGGGCTTGGTGAGCAATTTTGGGCAGTAGCAGTGATTATCGTTGGTATTGCTCTTGCATTATCGGTGGTTTTTACACGAAAAGACATTTATTATTGCCTTGTGGTTGATTGGGCATTACTTGGGATATTGTTGAAACGGCTTTCGGTTGCGACGGTGCCTGATCAAAGCGTAGTAGCCGTTGTGATTGCTGGACTAGTGCTTGTTACCGTTGGGATAGTAGTACAATTGATAAGAAGAAAGGCTTATTAGGCGAAAGTCCATTCAGTGCACGGGTAACATTTGCCTGTTTCGTTACTTATTGACCGACAACTTGACCTGCACCTGTGATTGTTTGATCCTAAAAGTAAATTCTGATAATCACTAGAAAGTGAGAGCAAAGGCAAGTCTGAAAGTTCTGCCTATTGTCACCCCAGCTCCACTTCAAAGGAATTCAACTTCCCAAGATGATGCGTAGCTCAGTTCATGCAAATAACACACACCTTCGCTTTGTCTGACGGATATTGGGTGATGCTCATAGGTTGGACCAGATTGTGGACATTCTACTCAATTTGCAATTATCGCGTTCAACAAGAGCTCGAATCCCGCTTGGGGGAGCCAAACAGGACAGAATTAAGAGCTCCCCTCGTTAGCGAAGCCTCACTGATGGCGTCGCGCCGTAGCAGATGACTCGGACCTTTCCATACATGTTTAGCAGGGAATTTGCCAACCCGCCCTGGGAGAACATAACAGGTGTCTTAAATGTTGGGCATTACGAAGAACCAAGTTTAGTCCTAAATAGGCTTCGTAGGGATTCTGGTAAGGATTTCTTGCTTACTCATCTGGACTTACTTAGGAACATCGGTTCAGTTGCCTGAGTCTTTTGCCCCGCAATAACTACGGCTTCTATCCAGCCACAAGCCGTCCTTTTTCATCTTGCTCAAGGTCCTGCAATCGGCTATACTTTTAATACTAGGTGAAAGCTTATGAGGGGCAAACTTGCTCGATGCGACAGATACGCAGTTGAGGTGAGTGTGTGAACCTGGAAGATATTTTCGGAAACATTGGCGCTATCGGACTGGAAGATATTTTCGGAATCATTGGCGCTATCGGAATTGTTGTCGGTATCATTAGCCTTGTCCTTATGCTTGTCTCCTGGATGTTTATATTCTCTAAAGCAGGGTATTCGAAATGGCTAGGTCTGCTCATGCTTGTCCCCATAGTGAACTTAATATGGTTTCTGATATTTGCCTTTTCCAAGTGGCCAATCATAAAAGAACAACAAAGGACTAGCCAACCACCAGAGACGGCCCACCGGCATGAGCCAGCAGTAGCCGAGATGCCAACAAAAAGCATGCCTGTGCACTGTCCTAGCTGTGGTACACCGTTTGCAGCAGAGGACAAATTCTGCGGGAGCTGTGGCTTCCCCCGACAAACATAGCAGCGGTAGGGCGAGTTGGAGTGTGAATCGCCCCCTTGACATTGGAGTTTAAGGTATAAGATACAGTATCATAGGTTAGTTGTTTACTAGTCTGCTAACAAGGGCAGTAAACCAGTAGAGAACAAGCGATGCGTTGCGCTAACTGTGGGAGAGACGCCCCCGCGGGCACCCGCTTTTGTAGCTTTTGCGGTAGTGCTCTAGCTCCGGCTGCTCCTCCGGCATCGAGCGAGGCTGCAAGCAAGGCAGTTTATCAGAAACGAAGTCCAGGGGCGGCGGCTTTGATGGTATTTGGCATTTGCCTCGTCATCTCCTGCATCGCCTGGTTCCCTCTAAGCCTGCCGTCGCGCGCCATCAATGCGATACTGCCTGACATTGGTTGCTCAAGCTTTAGCGCTGGTACATTCCTAATGTGGCTCTGCTCCGCTGGAGTTGGACTAAAGGTAATAGCAGTGCCCGTGGCGTTGATGGTGGTTATAGTTCTGTTTCGCAAACCGCTGGCAAAATTGGTGGAGCGCTTGACTCCCAAGCTGGCCGTGGGGAACCGCTTCCTTGTGGCCCCTGCCCTGGCAACCATCATATTCGTTCTGACTTGGGCAGGCTCCCATTATACCGTAACCTTCCAAGTGGGTCTGTTTCCCCAGATAATCTTCCCCTCAGTCGTTGGCCTCTTCGTCTTTGCCGTGGCCCGCTTCGGGCCCAGCATACAACGCAGCCTGAGCTCCTTCTTTGACTTTCGAGACAGGTTTCCCAGATGGATGTGCCTGGTGGCAGCTATCGCCATACCAATGCTGATTTCGGTGGTGATTACTCACCAAGACCGTGTAACTTTTGCCCCCCAGAAGGAACAATTCATCGTTCTAGTAGCTCTCATCACGGGCTTCCTGGCGATGACCCCCCGCAGTATTGACCTCTCCCAGATTCGCACTGGCACCAGGGTAGCACCAAAAGCCGCGGGTAACATAGGGTCACTGGTGGGATTGGCTGCGCTCTTGTATCTTTTCCAGGATATTTTCTTCACGGACGTAGTCTTAGCCCACGACTGCTCCTGCCAAGCTGACTGTATAGAGACATCAGGGTACCAAGCTGCGACGGGTGTTGGCGGCGGTGCCCTGGGGGTTGGGGCAGGAGTCATAGGCAGCTCTCTCACAGGGCAGGGCCCCACCATTTTGGACCCGGATGGTAATCCGCTTCCCCGCTGGAGCCCCGGCTCCCCACCGGGGGAGAACGGATACGAGGGGCAGCCTGGGGATATCCTGGTTGAAGGGAATTGGGAAGACCCCGATTATGCCCGGGAGCGCATGGACCAGCTGCGGCGCCGCAAAGAGGAGTTGGATAGAAAGTGGAAGGACTGGCAGCGGAAGTCCGATGAATGGCTGCATAACCGGCACCAACAACTGGAGGCCGAGGCGGCAGCAGAGCGGCAAATTCGGAAAAACGCAGCCGATACGCTAGAGCGCATCAAAGGATATGCTAAACGCCATGGCTACGATGACGTCCTAGAACGAGCTGAACAGGTCGCTGTCAACCCCGATGGTAGTATCAACATGGACTATGTCAACCAGCTGCGAGGTGTCTTGAGGAACCGCATTGGTCGCGACATCAAGGTGCCGGGCGGCAAGCCCAGCACAATGGACTGGATACAGGATGGGATTGCGATGACCAGCAAGGAGATATTCACCGGCACCGACGCTGACGGCAATACTTCCTACAGCGCTCTAGCACTGCGTGGTATAGTCGGGGCTGTAAGCGGGGGTGCCTCAGAGTTTATCTACACCCCGACTGACGCCCTGTACAGGATGAAAGACGGGGTTGACCGGGGAGAGAGCGGGCTAAAGCTCTTCGGCAAGGCTGTTGGGGGTGCCCTAGTTGATGAACTCATGGGGCGAGCCATCGGGGGAGTATTAACCAAGGGTGTGGGCTTCGTGGCAAAGAAGTTCCCTGGGCTGACAAAAACCGTAGGCGAATATGCCGACGATATATATAAGAAGTTGAATAAGCCCATAGGAGGCGCAAAACCCGCTGCATTCGTTGGCCGCGATGGACTTCGCTTGGCCTCCAAGAAAGCTGCTCTGCGGAGAGCGTTGGACTCCGGTGATGACGATGCTATCCGAGCCTTGTATAAAAACGGCGGAATGGATGATTTGGCCAAATTGGAGAGTGGGGGCCATATCAGCCCAGATGATGCCTTGAAGCTAAACAAAGTAATCAGCGAGACCACCGATGACGCTGTTGATAGAGGCACGAAAGTAGCCGTTGACAGGTTCCAGCAAAAGAACCAAGTCAAGGTTGACGAAGTTTTGGTGGGAGATAGCGGCTCCAGCTCGCGCTCCTTGGGAACTCGTTCCGTCAAAACCGATGCAGACCGCACGCTCGTGCCCAAATTTGACGATGAGACGTTGAAAATGTATGCCAACCGCACTAACCAAACCGTAGACGAGGCCTACGATGATCTTGCAAGAAAATTTACCGACACCCATGGGGACGCCGTGGACGATTGCTTGAAACAGAAGGGGGTAACCGCCACTGACGTAGACTACAAGAGCTATGACCGCATCGGACCGGGTGCCGGCCAGGCCGATTCCTATCCAGAGGGATTTACCAACGCCCGCCAGGCGCAGGGAAGAACCACAGTCCATAAAGTGGATGCCGATGGGAACTACAAGGGTTCCTACGAGACGTCGGGGCAGACAACGGTGGACCAAAACCAGCTGATGAGACGCGAATATGGCGGTGAGATGTCACCAGACCCTACGAGGATTTCGCCCAAAGAAATGTCTCCCCTCCTTGACCAGCAGAAAGCCTCTGCGTTGAGCCACAGCGACCCTAAATCCTTGGCTAAAGCTGTGAATCGAAGCAACTACGTAGCCGGTAAAGTGGGGCAACCTCTGGGCAACCCCGATCTGGTGGATATCGCCGGTAAGATTGGAAAGAATCCCCAGCAAATGAATAGCATTTTAAAGCATCATGGATTAAGCGAGGGGCAATTCGTGGGCCAAGCAAAAGACATGTTAAGCAACTACAATCCCGAGCTGCCAACATGAAGGAGTAAGGACGATGCAGATTGACCAAGGTGATTTTCTACTTACGGAAGCTGAGCTTTACGCAGCATTGAACAGCCTGGGGCTGACTCCCAATGACCTGGGCCTGCAGCCGCCCTCTTTGGAGGGACAAGAGATAGCAGCCGATATTTATGGGACTCTAGATGCGTCGCTGCGCAGCAAGTTCAAGGAAGCCATGACCACTTTAACCGTGCCAGCCAAGATGGCGCAGTTTCACTACACGGTTGCCGATGAATCCATCAGCCGCTCCATACTGGCCTGGCCGCCTGATGAGGGTGACACTATTGTCGCTGTGGTGAGAACCGGTGCGAATCGGCGTGTTAGCATCAGGTCGGAATCTGACATGGGGCTGCTGATAGCTAAATTGCTGGGGGCAAATGATTCGCTGAGGGAAGAGGGCATAAGCTTGTTGTTGTCTACTGAGGGTATCCTAGTATTCCTAGCTATTGTGGAACATCTCCGCCTTGTGCGCTACCACTCTATACAAACCCATACCGAGCCGGTCAATATCTTCAATCAGGAGGAGGTACTGGCCAGGTTGGCCGATGCCAGCACCGAGGATTTTCGCTGGCCGCTGCTATTTGTGGAAAAGGTCATGCCCGTGTCTATTACCGCAGCACTATCCCCGGAAGATGTAGCTAGGGCTATCGAGGAGCTCATACTGGTTGGACTGGTTGATTCCGTTGACGAAACAGGGGTAGTCCAAGTCTATGAATTAGCTGAGGCGGGCGTTCGGATTGCCGATAGTATTGTTCACGAGGTCAGCAAGGTAGCACTGGGAATCTCCGCCTTCAGAGAGGATGATGAGATTGGACACGAGGTGATGTTGCTAGTACGCTCAAGTTTTGACCTTTTCCTCTTCGATCTGGCAGGACAACAAGGTGTGGTAGCTTCCCTGAGTGCCGAGGCTCTCAATCAACTTATGAAACACGTCCTTTCACGTCCATCGTTTGCCCCACCGGAAATGCCAGCACCGGAAGAAACAAAAGCGGAGGTGCCCCCTTTACCCGTAACTCCCGCTGTTAGGCACTGTGCAAACTGCGGAGCACCAATTGATGAGGGAGCAAAATTTTGTAGTCAATGCGCCGCGTCCGTGGCTCCCTCACCCGCTGCCGGACCCAAAAGGGCGGCAAAGATATGCCCAAGATGCGGATATAAAAATAGAGCCGGTTTCGAGCTTTGTGTTCAATGCGGCACGGCTTTGCCAGCCTGGCCTGCCAGCGAATCCCCATCCAAGAAGGCAGCAACATTGTGCCCCAGATGTGGTTATGCAAATGAACCTGGCAAGCGGTTTTGCACTCAATGTGGCGCACCACTTTAAGTGTAGATGCCGTCTGAGCCTCAGCATTTTGAGATATGATAGGTAGCGTCTCACTGAATCTCCGTGAGAATGGCGGATAGGAATATGACTCATCCAAGATGGATGGCAGCGACGTTCTTGGTCGGTATGGTGATTATTGGGCTGACGCTGCTCAGCCTCACGGCATGCCAGGTAAACGAGACCAAAGATACCGTTGTGGTGTACACATCGCTGGACCAACTCTTTTCCGAGCCCGTCCTGAACGATTTCGAGAGCCAGACGGGGATACAGGTCAAGGCAGTATATGATGTGGAAGCAGCCAAAACTACGGGCCTGGTGAGCCGTCTCATTGCCGAGAACAGTCGACCCCAAGCAGATGTGTTTTGGAGTTCTGAGTATGCCCAGACCCTGCTATTAAAGGAGCAGGGAGTGCTCGCCCCTTATGATTCGCCTTCGGCAAGTGGTATACCAACGCAATACCGGGACCCTGAAAGCTACTGGACTGGGTTTGCGGCGCGGGCTCGCGTCCTCATCGTAAATATAGAGCTCGTGCCACAAGAGCGCTATCCCCAATCCATATTCGACCTGCTAGACCCTGTCTGGGGTGAAGCTGAAGTAGGAATCGCCAACCCTCTGTTCGGGACGACAGCCACTCATGCCGCTGCTCTTTTTGCCACCTTAGGACCAAATGAGGCTCAGGAGTTTTTCGAGGCATTGCGGGAGCGAAAGGTGCGTGTAGTAGACGGCAACTCGGTAGTTCGCGATATGGTTGTCAGTGGGGAGCTCAGGGTGGGACTGACCGACACCGATGACGCCCACATAGCTCTGGTGAAGGGCCAGCCTGTGGAGATGATATTCCCAGACCAGAATGGATTGGGGACACTGATTATCCCCAATACGGTGGCTCTAATCAATGGTGCCCCTCATCCAGAGGAGGCCAAACACCTCGTAGATTTCTTGCTGAGCCCAGAGGTAGAGGCGAGACTGGCGCATTCTGAATCATGGCAGATGCCCGTACGACAGACTATCGATATTCCACCAGATATGCCTCAACTGCAAGACATCCGTGGGATGGCTGTCCAGCCAAGCGATGTTGCCGAGCAAATGCCAGCTTCATCAGCTTGGTTGAAACAAGCCTTCCTGCAATGAGAGCGCAGCAATTCCGATCTGTAGTGATTCGCTGTTGAGTGGCAAAGCGTTGTGGCAACAAGTGCGCTCCACTCCAGGAGGACATTTGCAGTGCTAAGGTCAGTAGGCCTAGCAAAGTGGGTCGCCATGGGCGTTTTTCTTGTGCTTGCCCTGGCGCCAGTGCTACTCCTGGGCGTGATGTGGCTGGCTCCCGCGTTAGCGAAAAACCCGCAGATGCTAGCCTGGGCGCTTCCGTCATATCGAAGCCTCCAGTTGTTGGGCAAAAGCTTCTTGCTGGCAGCAACGGTAGCAGTTATGGCCATGGTGCTCGGCACCAGCCTCGCTGTCTGGATGTGCAGCGAAGGTCGATGGCAAAAGTTCGTCCGCGCCACCTACCTGGTTCCCTTCCTAATTCCGCCTTACATCCACGTCCTGACCTGGATGGCTATTGCTGGTCGGCGCCAAATTCTAGACCAAGTCCTCACCTGGATTCTAGGGCCCGAACACTTTACGCTCTCAACATATGGTTTCTGGCCAACAGCATCAGTCCTAACGCTGGCTACCTTTCCCATTGTGACACTTCTGGTGAGAGGCGGGCTAGAAGCAATTGAGCCCGAACTCCTTGAGGCAGCCTCGCTGGTTAAGGAACCTTGGAGTGTGGCTCGCCGCATCTTGCTTCCGCTGGTCATGCCATCCATTCTGGCAGGAGCGGGGCTGGTATTTGTGCTGGCGTTAATAGAGTATGGTGTGCCATCAATGTTTGAGTATAATTGTTATGTGTCCGAGATATATGCTTCTTTCAGCCAGACCTTTGACCCAATGATGAGCTTTGCATTTTCATTGCCGCTTATGGCGCTTGCCGTAGCCGTGCTCGCTTTGTCGGAATCACAATTGAGGAACAGCCCTCTTCGCGGCCAGCCTAGTTTCCACCTGCGCCTAGCGACCTCGACATGGGCGTGGCCAGCCCGAGCGTTCTTGCTCTTAAGCGTAGGCGTGTGGGGTATTGCTTCTGCTGCGCCTGCCTTGTTGTTGTTGGCTCGCGGTGGCATGCCTAGGGTCTTGGCAGCGGCTGTGGCGCCAGCGGGGCAAGAGCTCACGCTTACCATCATCGTGGCAGCCACTTGTGCCGTCACTGCTACGGCAGTAGCCTTGCCACTAGCAGTTGCCTTGACCCGTCAGACTAGCACCGGAAAGTTGAGTTGGCTAGTATGTGTTCTTCCGTTGGCTGTGCCAGCACCAGTTACTGGCATAGCTCTGATCTATCTTTGGAATCAGCCCTGGCTGGATTGGGGCTATGGGACACCCTTGATGCTGGTGGTAGCTCATGTTGCCCGGATTCTCCCCTTCGGCATCTACGCCGCTGCCTCCCAGGTGCGTCACATTGACCCCTTGCTGGCGGAAGCTGCTTCGCTGCCTGATGTAAGCCGCTGGCGTCGCTTTCTATGGGTTCACGCCCCGATGATGGCGCCAGCAATCGCAATCACGTCGTTGATCGTTTTTGTACTTTCGCTAGGGGAACTCGGCGCATCTTTGTTGGTTGCCCCACCTGGAGAGGCAACTTTGCCCATGCGCATCTACAATCTCTTGCACTATGGTGCCACAGACACGGTGTCTGCTCTATCCCTGGTTATTCTGTTGGTGGCTGGCGCAGCCTGCGCCGGCGTATTGATGAGCCGAAAGCGACTGTGGGGAGGGACAGCATGATTTCCCTGCAGGGGGTGGGTAAGACTTTTAGCAGCGTGCCTGCAGTACGTGAAGTAACATTCAGGGTCGCTCAGGGAGAGGCACTGGCACTAGTTGGCCCCTCCGGAAGCGGGAAGACAACGATCTTGCGTCTAATTGCGGGGTTGGAGGTGCCTGACAGTGGGAGTATCGTCTTGAACGGGCGGCTGGTCAGTAAAAGCGGTTGGGCCTGTCCACCACATGAGCGGGGGGTAGGCATGGTGTTTCAGCAGCCGACACTCTGGCCTCACATGACCGTGAAACGAAACGTGTTGTTTGGGCTGGGTGGTCTATCACGGGCCGAAGCCGACCAACGACTGCATGAGACGCTGCGGCTCACCCACCTAGAGGGACTTGAACAGCGTTATCCCCACCAATTGTCGGGTGGAGAGGCTCAGCGGGCAGCCCTGGCCCGCGCTTTGGCTCCTAAGCCACCCATCCTCCTGCTAGACGAGCCGCTGGCTAACCTCGACCTGGAGCTGAAGAGGCAGATAATCGAGCTGATTCATGCCGTCAGGCAACACACCGGGAGCACCATCGTGTACGTGACGCACGATGTATCTGAAGCAGCAGCTGTTACTAACAGAGTGGTCATGCTACGCCAAGGGCGCGTACAGCAAGTCGGAAGGTGGGAGTGCATTCGTGAAATGGAGTTCCAAGAGTGAGCTGTGAAATACACCGGTCATCTCGCTTCTCAACGTGGCTCATTTGGGGGCTGCTCGCCTTGGTGGTAATAGGAGGAACTGTGGCCTTTGTGTTGACGGGGCGGACACCACCACCTGCAGCCCCACCCCCGGGTTGGATGATTATTCGCCCTCCTTACGTAACACTGGCTTTAGCAGAACAGGACGACCTCATCTGGGCTGGGGGCCCCGATGGTATTGTTGCCATCGAGCGGAGCACAGGCGAGCTCCTTCCCCTATCCCCAAATGATTGGCATCAACTAGACTATGTGCGTGACTTGTTGGTAGATCGTCACGATGCACTCTGGATTGGACATCAAGCTGGACTCACTCGGTATCAGGGAGGAACTTGGGAGACATTCACTGCGGCTGACGGGCTCTTACCGGGAGCGGTGACAGCTTTGTGGGGAGCTCAAGATGGAGTTCTGTGGATAGGCACCGAAACAGGCGTGACCCGTTACAATGGCGCTTCGTGGCAGAGGTTCACGACCAAAGATGGTCTAGGAGCTGCGCCGGTCAACGTCATCTTCCAAGACAGAGAAGGTGTTTTCTGGCTTGGATCGTATTCACCGAATAAAGCGGGTATTAGTCGTTATGATGGCATTGCCTGGCGCACATATTCCACGCACGATGGCCTGGCTCACAACTCGGTCAACGGTATTATCCAAGAGCGCTGTGGCGCGCTGTGGTTCGCCACGGGTTTAGGAGACAGGGGTGGAGCCAGCCGACTCCAGGGGGACACGTGGAGCACGTTGACGAAGCGTGATGGCCTCGCAGGAGAAAAAGTTCGCTCCGTCTTCGAGGATCAGAACGGCCGCCTCTGGTTCGGGTCTGAATGGGACGGCACCGCCATAACCGATGGCACTAGTTGGACTATTCTTACACCCCAAGATGGGCTGGCGGGATGGGAGACCATGGAGATGCTACAGGACAGTGACGGCGTCTTTTGGCTAGCGACCGAGAACGGCATAAGCCGCATCGAGTCAGTCGATGTCACCTTGGCCCAAAAAGGGCCCCTATCCTCACCATAGTTTTGAAGGATAGGGGAAAACAGAGTTAGAGCCATTCACATCCAGCAAGCAGGAGGTCCTATATTCAATGCAGCCAGAGGCTCGGTTAGGATGGCCTACTCGCTTTCTCCCATCGGTGCCTCCACAGCAGTTAGGAGTCCACTAGTAGCTAGGCATTGGCTATGTTTGTTTCAAGGGAATAAGAATCCGCCTGCTAGCCCTTCTTCTCCCCGGGATGCCTTCACTTCCCATTCACCGACCACTTCAGGATGAGTCTGGCATCTTCCACATTAACCTGACCATCTCCATTAGCATCCATGCTCAAATCGACAGGCAGCACTCCCTCAAACATCTTCAGAGCCATCAAGGCATACAGTTCTGTAGCGTTGCTAGCGTCAATTTTGGGTGTTGCTTCCTTTTCAGGCTCAACTGCGACGATAGTGAAGCTGGTGGCATCATAGGCATATGCCCAGTCAGCCCGGGCCTCGACTACCATCCGCCACTGGCCTATATCTGCCTCTTCCGCCTGACCCAGATTCAAATCGTAAGTCCCGGCATCCATTAACTGTTCTCCTGAATCCGTATCTAACGGACCGGTCAGAGTCCATGTTACCTCGGAAGTGATGCTCACTTCGACACTGATAATAATTTCCTCGCCAACGTTGTATGCTCCTCCCGACACATATCGCCCCTCGCCCCCTTTATTGGTCCAGACATCCAGGGTGAGTGGAGTGGTCGGAGATTGAGCTGCGACGACGGTGAACCAGCTAGTATCGGAGGCAAACTGCTCCCCACTAGCAGCATCAAGACTAATCTCCCATTGGCCGATATCTATCTCTCCTGCCTCACCCAGGGGCAATGTATAAGTTTCTCCGGCTTTCGGCATGGCGTCCACAAGTTGTCCAGGATACCCCGTCGACGGACCACTTATAATTACTGATGCTTGGCAATCCTCGTTCGCTTTCAAGTAGATAATTATATCCTCACCCACTTCATATATCCCCCCAGCTACATTTGCTCCCTGGCCTCCTTTGTTGGTCCAGACATCCACGGTAAAGGCGACGTCTCCATCGCTGGCTGCCACAATACTGTAAGGCATGCCCAGCAGCACAAGGATACAGGACAGGATAACCGCTAAGATCTTTAATACTCCGTCTTTGATCATCTCTACGTAAACCCTCATTCCCTCGCTATAGCAGTGAAAACTATCCTCGGTCCCTGCAAGGAGCCCGGTTCCCCAAGGCGGTGCCCTATCGGATCGAAGATTCCATCAGAAGTACTGGTGGAAATCTCGGCGAAAGTAGCAGCATGGTGTGCCTTTATGTTCCTTAACTCCAGGAAGGTGGTCGCATTGCTTACCTCTCCTATCTCAAAGGTTACCATAACCAGTGAGCCATCTTCACTGATGCCATCGCTACTGATCATCCCAATCACCACTTGCCCGGGAGAATCAACGCTGTATTCAAGCATGGCGTTGGCTGCTGCCTCCCCATTTTCCGCATGAATGGCATGGAGCACTGCCCAGTCATAGAGAAGCTCGAGGTGGAGGCTGCCGACACCAGCAGCACCCTCAATGTCTACAGGAATTATCACTTCAGCAATTTCATAGGTCTCGGATGGAACTCCTGCCTCCTCTTTGCTCTCGGGTGGAAACAGTGTCCCTCCCCTTGCCCATGGCGGTCCCAGCAGCAAAACAGCCACTACTACGCCTACCACAACTACCCCACCAATCGCAGCCAGCAGCTTCACTCGCCGCGGTTTAGCCCGTCCTTCAGGAGGTACCGCTTTGGTAACAGATGGCAACTCGGCAGCAATCTGTGGTTTCCTTGCTGTAACACCGATATCAGCCGAGCAATTCGCTTCAATCAACCTCTGGAGAGCTTGGCTATCTCGCTCGAGCCCTTCAAGCTCAGTTCGCAATTCCCCCTCAGCCCTCTGGTATTCCTCCGGTGGCAGCTCACCCACCCCATACCTGGCCTCAAGACTTGCCAACTCCTCCTTGCACGCTTCTATATCCCGCTCATTAGCTTCCAGTTGCTTCCTGAGCTCGTTCTTTATGCGGCTTACTTCCCTTACGGCCGCGCCGAGGCGTTCCTGATATTCCTTTCTGCTTATTGCATACTGCTCCTCTGTGATGGAGCCGTCCGCTTTGAGCGTCTCCAGGTTACTCAGAGACTCCTCGACCTGCTCCTTTGTCACAAAGGCTGCAGGAAGTCCCCTGGGTTCTTCAGCCATCTCTCAGCCTTCCTATGAACCAGCATCGCCGCCCTTAAGGTGAACGGCGACGGCTAATATGCCTATGTTACCTGTGCCTGCGGGGTGTCTATAAGGTACC
Source organism: uncultured Dehalococcoidales bacterium (assembly GCA_964638975.1). Classification (GTDB taxonomy): domain Bacteria; phylum Chloroflexota; class Dehalococcoidia; order GIF9; family AB-539-J10; genus RBG-13-51-36. Next base: position 7,473 of record CAZXAJ010000008.1, on the reverse strand, counting down.
ATTTTTTGAACTCCGGAGTCAATGAATCGCCTCTATGAAACTTGAATTCGGGAAAGGCCTTAAAAAAAGGGCGCTTTGTGTAATTTGCTATCAGAAATTGCTTAACTAAACGCAAAAACTGCCCTCAGAACTATACGTGGAGTTCTATCTATTGAATACCATGGCCCACCATCCTGGACAAAGACAAAAGTCTTCAGAAGACCTTTTACTTCATGTTTTGACCCGACTAAGGATTTGGCTGCGAGTAAATAGGTCGGGCTTCCAGATTGACCTATTCTGTATCTTGGAATCCGAGGCTAAACAATTACATGAGATATCTTCCCGAGCGTGACATTCCATGCCTTGCTGGCTTCGCTTATTGTTTACGGTTTATTTGTGAATTACCTCAGGGACAATCGCCCATTGTACAAACCATTTTTTATCGCTTTCGCTAACGCAGACCACGCCACCCATTTTGAATATCAAGTTATAAGAGGACATCGCCACAAGCCTTATTCAAAGGTGATAGACAAGGTCGCAATGTTTGAGGCCGGTTACCATGCGAATCGGAAGCTGGCAAGAATAAATAATAGACGACAGCGTAAAGGAAATTGTCCAGAAGGGGAGAGGGTTGAGCCCAGCAGTCCAGGTATTAGGATTGCAGAAAATACTGGATATCTACGAAGAGATATCCAGTATTTTGTTACTGATTACACAATCCAGCGGAATGTGTAGCTAGTTGGAATATCGTCTCTTGTCCCAGTGGTTGAAGAAATATTTATCTACTGGCCCAACAGTTCTATCAATAAACCATGCGTGGACTTGGGGTGAACGAAATGGAAGCCTTCGCCTGGGATAATTTGTGCACCCTTTTGCTTTAGCCTGGCAACAGTTTCATCCAAATTCTTGACACTAAAGGCAATATGATGTATTCCTTCACCCCTGTCCCTGATAAACCTGTTGATGAAGGCATCTGGAGCCGGATTTGTTGATCCTACTATCTGAAACTGCGTTTCACCGACCCTTGCCGACTTTACATGCATATCATACATCGGCATATCCCAGCTAAGGTCAAACTTGAAACCGAACAAATCCTCATATAGAGAAACTGCCTCATCCTGATTTGCTACGACTAGCACCACTTCTTCTATACGGGTTACTACTTCCTCCATTTGTCTACCTCCTTCGTTTGAAATTTTACCTCTGCCTAGAGGTAAGCGTTTAGTTTTTCCAGAAATTGTAGCTTGTAATCTATAGCATATCACTCCCCCCGCACTGCCAAGCCCTTTTCTTCCATTTGTTAATGTTCTATGGTCTTGTCACCATTAAATGTTCTGTGAAGATATCCCCTGTGAAAGAGGGCATGGCATTGTAGTCACAATCCGCCCAATCGTGTAGCTGTAAGGTGCAAGCTACCCCTATATCAACTTTTTCATCTGTAAGACCCAAAGTATACCTGGAACTCTGAGGTCCAGCTCTGTATCTTCGGGAAGATTCAACAGAAAATCATCTAATTCCTCAACTGGAACCTTTAATACCTCAATTCCCTCCTCAATTTCTTCGCTTTCCCGTCCTGCAAACTCAACCTCGGGAGCTAGGAAGTGCATAGCTCTAGTGGCAGCTAAGGCTGGACAAAGTGGCGCCGGAATAATAGGGATGAGTTTCTTTGCTTCGTATCCAGTTTCCTCTAATAGCTCTCTTCTAGCGACTTCTTCTTCACTCTCCCCTTCCTTGTCACTAAGGCCAGCAGGGAATTGGATAACAGATGATTCAATAGGAGCCCTCCAGTTCCGTTCCAGAATTAACTCTCTTTCTTTGGTTAGAGCAACAATAACGACTGCTCCTCTATTGTAAATGTTTTTCCTCTCTATTGTCTCCCAAACAGCTTCCTCCCCCCTGCTTGTTCTAAACCACTTCCGGACAAATTTTAGATGCTCTCCCTCAAAAACAGTCTCCTTCTTTGTAATTCTCACCTCAAGTACTCCTTCTCTTTTATCTTAAGAACAAGACCTAGCCAATACTTTCATTCGCCAGTTCTTCATTGACCTTACCATTGGGAAGCATATAATCAGGATGCGCCTCTCCCCTCTCCTCCATCTGGTACCTTATGCAACTTCCCCAATTCGCCATGCAATACTTGTCTATCCAATTCCTATCCAGCTTCCCTTGCTCGTAATAGAACTTCATAGGGCAAACTTGATACCATTCACAGACTCCTTCTCCCCTATCTTGCACTTTGTGTCACACCCCGCAGGGAATAATGTTAATTGTCGAGAAGAACAACCTCATCATAATTCAATTGTCAGTCCGGCCCCACATCCTGAAGCTTTCCCAGGGAATAGATCCAATATCTCCTTCTTGTACTGGGTGCAGTGGCAGGGGTAAATTAGAGATAAGTTCTCCAAGAGCCCAAAGTCATGAAATGCGTGGAAGCCCCCAGCGACCCCATATACTTTTCCGAACTTTGAGGCAGCACCCAAGATCTCTCTCATGGGAGGATGAGCACATCCTGTTACTACAAATATCCCCCTCTCCGTCTTGAGTGCCAGAGACTGCTCTATGCCACCAAGTTCACCGGTGGAGAAAACATCATCGGAAATTTGCATTGCATCCCTAACTATGGTTACTTCTCTCCCAGGGAGAGCCGCTCTAAGTAAACTGGGAAGGAAGAGCCTGGCAGTGTCATTCATTTCCAGTATTTCAGAAAGTCCTCCGGTATGGTCTCCATGGGCATGTGAAATGACAATCGCCCCTATATTCTTCGGATCTATGTTAAGCTTCTTCATATTATGGAGCAGTGTCGGGCTGTCAGCGCCGGTATCAAATAGAATTGGTTGTCCCTTTTCACTTTCAATAAGAGCGGAAAACCCCCAGCCAACCCTCAGTCCCTTATTCTTTGCTTCATTGTCATAAACAACCGTGATTCTCATGCTCCCTCCTTACTTAGCTCACTGAGAAGCGTGCCACCATATGTGGCCATGGCAGTGGCCGACCGGATACTGCCAAGCTTCATAGACGCAATCTTGAGGTGGACATTCAACCTGAATGTTCACCGTAGTGCCGTTGATAGTTCCCTGCCAAGAAAGCCCGATTTTAGATTCGCTGAAATAATCATTAATGAAGTCTAACCCATAAGGCCTCAGAAGCCAAAGCAAGTCAGCTGTATACCTATCCCCACTTCTTGTAATAGTGCCATGAATATGGCAACTAGTTACAGTTAAACAACTCGTTGGCTCGAAGGAAAATTCAAATTCCTTAGCATCTATGTCATATTTCTCTTCGAACCTTGCTCTCAAGTTTGCCTCTGAAATATCCTGGAATCTGTCGGCCGTCCACGACGACTGACATTGGTAAAGCAATACTTGGTCCATGACTTTTATCTCTATCGTACGATTCACTTCTTCGCCAGCGAGCGGTGCTTCAATCTCCTGAGAGATACAGCCAAATAATAGTAGCAGGCTAGCAGCTACAACGATCAGATATCTCCGTTTCATCCCGATCTTCTTAAATCATCTTCCAAGATAACCTTGACTCCGTTTCTTTTTAGTAGTGCAGTGGTAACACCGTCGCCATCAACGAGCTCATTAGAAAATTTGCCATCATATATTTGTCCACAACCACAGGACGGGCTCTTCGATTTCCCTATAAACTGACTGACTCTCAATAGCTGGGCAAGTCTCAAAGTCTCCTCTGCTCCTCTGATAAACTCACGACTGACATCCTCACCATTTATGTTCTTAACCTTGCACTTCCCATCAAGAACATGTTCACCACTACCCCCCTGAATCTCCTGAGGTAGTCGAGGAGTCTTCAATCCTCCTAGTTGTTCTGGGCAAATAGGGATCAGAATCTCATCCCTTAGAAGTTCAACAGCGTTCTCATTCGTGTACTTACTTGTGCCATCCCAGGTACATTTAATTCCCAATAGACAAGCACTTATAAGTTTCATGTATATATTCTATCCCTTCGTTCTTGTTCCCGAATAGGTGAAGGAGCGCTGTTTCATCTTGATCCATCTTCCTTCATCGATTCCAATTGAATTACCGCATTGGCATTTAACCGTGCTTCCATCCCGAACACTATTATCCTCAACTATTCGCTCTTTCCAGCAGTGCAATATTCGCCCCTTCCCAAGCTTTAAGTATTTAAAGACCTTGGCCCTGCACTTAGAGCACTTTATTATTATCATTTCAATCTATGCGTCCTCATCTCCAATTAGAGCACCTTGGAGCCTATGTTTCATTCTGGATTTCTTGAGACCATTTAGAAAGTAGCTAGCTGAATCACCAGGTTGCCGTTTCTCGGTTGCACCGATAAGCCTTTCTAAGAGGCCAATAGGATAGCACTTAATAAACTTCTTAGTTGAGCCAGCACCGAAACCAAATTCAAGCAAATCGGCCTCAACTTTCTTAACTCTTATCCAGTACTTCTCCTTTTTCTGTCCCTTCACTGCAGTTACAAAGTTACCATAATTGGAGCTAGGAGTGTAATATTGACCTTGAAGTGCAGATAGAGATACTCGGCGCGGAATCACTGGGCGTTCGTGGTTTGTGTTGTGTCGTTGTGGCTAATGAGCGCAAAATAGTAATCGATCCCGGGGTTGCTCTTGGCTTCAGGCGGCATGGGCTTTTGCCACACCCAATCCAAGTTGCAGCTTCTGAAAGGACCCAAAAGGAAATCGAAGTAGCACTGCAAGAAGCCACGGATGTCGTCATTAGCCATTACCATGGAGACCACATCCCATTAGTTGATGCAAACCCCTACCAGTTGTCGCTGAGACGTGTTGCCGAGTACCTGAAATATCCCCGACTTTGGCTGAAGGGAATAGCAGAGCTTCCACCCAGTCAGGTTCATCGAGCGAAAGCTTTAGTCAAAGGACTCGACCATAGCTTCATAGCTGCCGAAGGGAAGGTGGAGGGATATTTGAGTTTTTCCCTGCCGGTTCCCCATGGAAAAGCGGGCAGTCGTAGTGGCAATGTAATGATGACCCGGATTGAAGATGCAAGAAGTGTTTTTGTACATGCGTCAGATATCCAAATGCTTAATGATGAGGCAATTGAACAAATTCTCGCTTGGCAACCCAATGTAGTGCTGGCCTCTGGACCACCCATTTATCTACCCAGCTTTAGGTCTGAAGAGCAGGAAAAAGCTTTACACAGAACCTTGCAATTAGCTAGGGAGGTTAATACGCTGATTCTCGATCACCACCTGATGCGTTCCAAGAAGGGGGAGGTATGGCTAGCCCATGTTTCTTCTCTTAGTGGTCGTAACGTTATCTGTGCTGCTGACTTTGCGGGACTGCGCCGTAATCTGCTTGAGGCTGAACGGGTCCTTTGCTATAGGAAGGCTCCCGTCCCTCGGGGTTGGCATGAGGCCTATGCTCATGGCAAAGTGGACACACAAAGCTACTTAAATTGTATCCATATTTAGACGGAAAAAGTTGGGATTTCAGAGATATTGTCCCTTTGCACGAAACGCTAGAAGGTGCAATAAGAGTCAGGCTTAATAAACTACTAAAAAGTGAAATTATGGATTTTTACTAAATGATCTGGCTGGCAAATGCTAAAATGCTTTCAAACTAGAGCTAACCTCGACCATAAAAACACTATTAGGGCAATTCCCAATCCCAATGTCCACAAATTGACCTGAGGTACCTATAAGGCGGTAGAGGTTGTTCTGGATATTGAAGGTCACATCCATCAGTCCAAGAAATATCAGGGAACTAGCGGTAATAAGTGCAAAAAGTGCACCGTACATTTGCCCTGCTAAGAGTCCAATAGCACCAATAAGGGCACACGTAGCCGTCCATAAATCAGCTGCGATAAAAGCCTTCTGGAATCTTATATACCAGTCTTCATTTACTGCTTGGACCCCTCCTTTGACATAGAAATCAATCCAGTAGTAGATTAGGGCAATTGCTGTCCCAATCAATAATACAGAAAAAGTCATGAACATTTTCAACCTCCGGTTTGCCTCTCTTATGCTGTGATGTGACTCTAGCGTTCACCCCGTGGTTCTGTCAATTCTAGTGGACTAATCACAAACAGCTCTGCTAGAGTACAGTGAGAGCAAGAGCTCAAAAAAACGCGAAATAACATTCTGAGTATTTGTTCAATATCGGAGGCTTCAAACAAAACCGAGTATTGTTACTCAGGACAAAGGTTTGTTTTGGATTACTACTTACCACTCGCGCCCACATTGTTGAGACCGATCTCCTAGACTTGCCTTACATGAGCTTTCCACTTATACTTTCTTTTGTTGTTTCTTAGGAGGAACGAGTGATTATGCGTAAGATACTTATCATGCTACTCATGTCTACAGTCCTAGTTACTGCCTGCAGTAAACCGGCAGGAGAAACGAGCCCAACGCCATCCGCAACGCCCGGCGTGCCGAAGCAGTGGAGTACTACCCCAGCCATGCAGATCGATACGTCCAAGACTTATTTTGCCACTGTCGATACCACACTGGGCACATTCACAATCCAGCTCTTCGCAAGTGAGTCTCCCAAAACAGTCAACAATTTCGTCTTCCTGTCCCAACAGGGTTTCTATAACGGTGTCATCTTCCATCGCATCATAAAGACCTTCATGATTCAAACCGGCGACCCAACAGGAACCGGCGGAGGTGGTCCTGGTTACAAGTTCGCCGACGAGTTACCACCGAAGCACTCTTATGAATCTGGTATCGTTGCTATGGCTAATGCTGGACCCAACACCAATGGCAGTCAGTTTTTTATCTGCACTGGCTCTGATGCCGAGAGACTCGATAACTACCCAAACTACACCCAGTTTGGCAAGGTAGTCGATGACATGGATGTCGTCCAGAAAATTGCTGCAGTCCCGGTCGGTCCCGGTAACCCTGGTGAGAACAGCCGCCCAGTCGACCCGCCAGTCATCAACAAAATTAGTATTACCTCACAATGAACGGTTCGCCTCAAACTTTATTGTGACATCAGTTGAGAAGGCCGATCAGCACCTTCTTCTCGAACCGAGGTTCGGGAGGCATCCCCCAAGGCCCACAATGAGATAATGAGGCAACAATAGTCAATATTGTTTAATTCTTAATTGGTGTTGGCCGAAAATGACTTGTTTCATCACACATTTCGTCAGAAGGTGCAGTCCCTTGGGCGGCTGGTCTTCTATGCAGTTTTATTGGCAACTATCAGGGTTGCTAGAATGGTTACTGGCAGTATTACGTCGAATGCGTTCAGTATACCACCCGTTGAATCATTTCCCAGGAAACTACCAACAGATAGGAGAATACAACCTACAGCATATACTGCGAGAAATGCTGCGTTGAGCCTCGGGTCTTTCTTAATGACTATCCTGGATAGCTGAATAATCCAACTCACTACGGTTAGTGCTAGCCCCATAGTTAATACCATGATTACCCTCCTTGTTAATCGTCATTGTAGCTCCTAAACTGACTACAGACCATCATATTTATGGATTGCCAAGCCGTTTCAATTCATGCCTGTGTAGTTACATAATTATA
>CAZXAJ010000007.1:0-87626 GCA_964638975.1 uncultured Dehalococcoidales bacterium | reverse complement strand
TTTTTAACCGGAAGACTCTCATTATAACTGGCCTAGTTTTTGGGGGTAAGGTCAACCTTTCTATTCGATTACATATCTTAATCCTGTGGATAAGACCCAACGAGAACTAGATATTATGGCTTGTAAGGAAATTCAGGATCGGCGAATTGAGCTGCGAATTTCATGCAAAAGGAGTTCTTCAAAGCCTTGGGTATTCTTTACCGATGATTTTCCTTTAGTGTATAAAAGTTTCTGCCTGAAAATGACACCCGTTTCAGCGAATAGGGAGAGATATTTGAAGATTCCATGGGTTTTGAAAGACTTGCCATTCTTTTCCTGTAGTAGAATCGGAATAAACTACACGGCATTATTCGGTAGTCAACAAGACAAAGAGGCAAGGCCACTAATTCGCGATGGGCTCTACTCTACGCTTACAAGCGTCTACCAAGGGATTTACCCTTTTGGGTTGATGTTTGATTGTAGGGGAACAATCTATTTCTTTGTTCTGGTCTTTGATGGGGCATTATTTGAATCTTATTATGACTCAGAATCAGATAAAGATATTGTTAATGAAGCAAGTCATATTTTGTGGAAGACCTTTTTTCCCTTGGAAAGAGTTGTTGAATACATCAAGGACCATAATGGTGATGATATTCCTTTAGGGGATGTTACTTACTGGTTTTCACAAGATTTCATTGTTGAAGTTGTATTATGGGACTATTTCGAACAATACTTGCAGAACATAGAGTCGGTATTCCTAAATCTGGAAGAGGAGGATCTATTGTTGTTTGGTGATCCATGGATACCTGAGAACTTCCCCAAAATAGTTAGAGATTCGCCAGATTTAAGGCCGCGCCCATCAACAAGCGATTCATAATTTGAATCTGTGTATCATCTTTTCCGTAACCGGAATATAGTTCCCTTGTTGATGTTACTCTTCAACATTTGAAGATCCTGTTTCTGCTTAATTTGCTCCCGTATTTTGCGGATTTCTTCTAACATGACACTCCTATGATAGACAAACAAGTATCTTTAGGTAAGAAATTTTGAAGAGTATTGAATAGTCAGTCCAAAAGGGCTTAGAACAATTAAGTAAAAGGTAGCATTGTGGCTTATGTCCTAGGACCGTTTTCTTTAAGTTTTCCCAGATTTATGTAGCTTACGTTAGCTTACGGCGGTTTACGCGGTCCCGGGGGCGCGACATAATACGATTGTACACGCTGAACGGGGTAACGCAATGGAGAGAAGAGAGGTCAAGCTGGTCGACACCTTCACCGGGTTCGCGCCCTTCCAGGCGCTGGCCTGCCTGGTCGGCGAGCGTGGTGGGGATTGGGAGTACCTGGAGGACCTGCAGGGAGGTCGTGAGTACCTGGCGCTGAGGTACCTCGCGTCGGTCTGGGAGTATCCGGTGGTGGTGAGGGAGTGAGGTTTGGAGTGGTTTGTATTGTGGTTCGGGTAAAATACTTGGCTCCCCGGGCAGGACTCGAACCTGCAACCAAGCGGTTAACAGCCGCCCACTCTACCGTTGAGCTACCGGGGAACGCTTTTTAGTTGGCTGCCGAGCCTGGATTCGAACCAGGGCTTAGGGATCCAAAGTCCCCCGTGCTACCGCTACACAACTCGGCAGTGGCGAACGAATTATAGCATAAAGCGCTGCTATGCAGCTTAGTGTTGCTTACTATTGTGCTTACCACTGTAGCGCTGGCTAAGCGCTTACCATGTTTGTCATGGGATGGGTAAGAGTGACCTGCTCCCCATCCCACGGCTAGTTGCCTCAGACATTTCCCTTTCACCTTGTGCCGCCCTTGTCGGCTTTCTTTTTCCTTTTCTCCGTGACCTCGGTCACAACCATTTCACGTGATATCACGTCACTGGTCAAGAAGCCATCTCGCACCTTTTCCTGCATCTCGTCGACAAAGCGGCGGTATCCGACTTCCCTGATTCGCTCAAGGTTCCCAATATTCCAGTTTGAGTACCTCTTTATGACCAGTGCAAGGAAAGAGGCTGCTTCTGGTGGTGACTCTCCTCCTAACCGATTGCACGGCATTCTGTCACATTCAGCACATGTGAGGAACCCTCGTTGTTGTGTACAGACCCGGACTGGACAAGAAGGAATCCCTCCTCCTGGCGAACACCCGGGACATTTGCTGCCCTGGCTCCAGTTCTGCAGTATGTTCAAGAAGTCCACAACTCTCTCGCGCTCAATTCCCATAGCCAGGGTTCCAATGTCTGCCATGTTGAAACCATTCAGAATTCGGTACATCTCCTTTGCGAGATTCCTACTCTTTCCCAAAAAGAGGTCGCATGCTCCACAGTAGATTCCACATGGAGCTATGAGATGCTTTTCAATCTCACTCAGTTCGTTTGGGTCAAGTTTATTCACTTCCGTACAATCCTCTTCTAGTATTAAGGCGAGTCTATTCTCCTCTAGCTAAGAGAAAATGGGATTTGCTGTGCTGACAATCCATTGTTGCTGGCGAGTCCGAAATCCCCCGTGCTAGCGCTGCGCACCCTGGCATTAGCATTCGCAGAAATTTTCATATCTAGTGCCGAAGGTCGGACTCGAACCGACACGGGGGTCGCCCCCCAACAGTTTTTGAGACTGCCGCGTCTACCATTCCGCCACTTCGGCTTCAGGCTACTTGCTTGCCACTACTGGTATAGACCTCTTCGATTTTTATGAGTACTACATTGTTGACATCGAGGCCAAACTTTTCCTTTGCCGTCTTTTTAAATTGCTCGAAAGCATCACCCGATGTGTGAACTGCCTGAAGAACACCCCTTAGCTTCCAGGCCTTTAGTTCTTTGCAGGCTAGCACGGCGGCCTGTTTAGTCGCCTCCAAGTTTGATTTGGTCTTACCACCAGCCATTTCAGAATAAGCTATGGTTTCGTCATCAATGGCCATCAAGGTTCCTTTGGGAGTTAGATGTGGCTTGCCAGTGGCGTCTACAGTGGCTATGACTTTCATAGCTTGAGCGTCGTTAAACAATTCCATAGCTTTTTCAGGCAACTTAGCCATTTTTCACCTCCATGGTGCCGAGGAGCGGAGTCGAACCGCTGACACGCGGATTTTCAGTCCGCTGCTCTACCACCTGAGCTACCTCGGCCTGAGGGATATTGTAGGTTTTTCCCCACTTCAGTGTCAAGCAAAGGTATTCGTGGGTGTCTGGTGGCCGCCTTGAGTAATGCAAATGTTGAGCGAGCTGCTAGCTTGAGGCGCCAGGCTTGACCAGGGGGATATGAGCAGCGCAAAGGGGACATTCCTCGGGTGGATAAACTGTGGTGGGGGCACGAAGGCAACTGAAGAAGGGCAGGCCGAAGTCTATATTTTCCTCGCTGCGGTCGACAAGCACTCCAATGCCAATGATAATACCCCCAAGTTTTGCTACAGCGCTTACCGTCTCTCTGACCGAGCTTCCCGTGGTCAGGATGTCATCAACAATGAGGACGTGTTCGCCAGGCGCAATTTCAAAGTCGCGTCGGAAGGTTCTTAGCTCCCCCTCCTTTTCGGCAAAAATGCTCCGCACTCCTAATTGGCGAGCAGTTTCGAAGGCAAGGATGATGCCACCAGTGGTTGGTCCAGCAACTACATCTATTTCTTGCTTGTTGAAGTGTTGGGAGATAAGGCGACACAGTTTCTCGGTATAATTGGGGTGCTGCAAGATACGAAACTTTTCCCAGTAAACGGGTGAATGTAATCCGGAGGCAAGCAGGAAATGGCCTTCCTTTATCGCTCCAGCCGTTTTGAATATCTTTAGCACCTCGTCACTCAAGCTATGCCTCCAATTGAGCGCTAACCAGTGTTGCTTGCTCACCTGCTCCAATCAGCTCCGGGTAGCTGTGATGCTCTACCAGCCCCCAGCTGTTTAACGGCCAGTAGATAAACCATGCCTTGCCAACGATATCATCACAGGGCACTGTCCAACCATTGTGTGAATCGTTGCTATTGTTGCGATTGTCGCCGAGAACGAAGTATTCGTCCTCGGGGACTTCTTTAACTGGCATCTCGTAGTTTATCGGTGCCATGATATATTCCCCTTCCTCTAAGGGGATACCATTGATGAAGACCTTGTTATCTTTAACCTCCACGGTATCACCGGGCAAGCCAATAACCCGTTTGATGAAAGGGTACTTGGAAGAGATTGGCGGGTCGAAGACCACTATCTGTCCTCTCTGTGGGTCGGAGAAGAAGTAACTCGCTTTGTTAACCATAACCCACTCTCCCTCTTCGATATTGGGCAACATACTGGAATATTGCACGGTATAGCCCTGTACGTTAAACCTAAGGAGAACAAAAATAGCTACGGCGATGAGGATGGCTATGCCAACTTCACGAAGAATTTTCATTAGCGAAGGCCTATTCTATCATAAACCATAAAGTTAGTTCACTCGTTATAATAGGTAGGACAATGCTTTATGGCAAGGAGGTTCAAATGAAAAAGGCTCAATGGTTAATTCTCTTCTTGGTAGTGATGCTAGCGGTAGGGGTTGTTGGCTGTGCCCAGAGAGGTGCTGACGGAGTTACTTATGTTGCGCAACAGCAGACTGGCATATGGGTTACTGGTCAGGGGGAAACAATGGCAGTCCCTGATTTGGCTCTGCTTAGCGTGGGTATTGAGGCACAAGCGGATACAGTGGGCGAGGCTCAAGGGCAGGCAATTGAGGCCATGGATAAGGTGATGGAGGCATTGCAGGATAAAGGCGTGGCCGAGAAAGATATCCAGACACAGCGATTCAGCATCTATCCTGTAACGAAATGGATTAGAGATGAAGATGAGGAGGAAATTACTGGCTATCGGGTGACCAACGTGGTGTTGGCTAAGATAAGGGAAGTGGATGAAGCTGGTGCCATCATCGATGCTGTAGCCCAGGCCGGTGGCGATTACACTAGAATTCGAGATATAAGCTTTACTGTAGATGATCCAGCCCCTTACTATGAAGAAGCGCGAACCAAGGCACTAGAGGATGCCGAGAATAAGGCGGAACAATTAGCCGATTTAGCTGGCGTTAGACTGGGCAAGCCTACCTATATTTCTGAAGGTACCATCTACGTGCCACGGATTACAAGAGATGTCTATGAAGCTGGCGCTTCTGTTCCAGCTCCTGTAACTCCTATAAGCCCAGGAGAATTGGAAATCACGATTAGCGTTCAAGTGGCCTATGCCATAGTCTGAGTGCTCCAATAATTGATATTCAGCCTCCTCCTGCCTTCGGGCAGGAGGAGCTTGCTTTTTAGGTCTGTCTCTCATTCTGTATAGAGTAGAACCTTTGTGTTAATTGCCAAAACCCTGTTTTGTTCGTGAAGTCTCATTGTGTCCCGGCCCATCCCCAATAATTTAACGGCAAAATAACGCCCATTTTTCAGATATGGCCTGAAGCTAACGCAGCAACAATAAGGACACTAGCGGCGGGCGGACCCCGTAGAATTAAAATCAAGGCTGAAATACCAATGGGAATATGCGTCTAGATGGGATACTAGGATTGGGCTATCTTTGAAAGCTGATTGGGCATGTTGGGCGTGAGTCCGGCAAGCAGATTTGGATGGGCAAGAGCCGGTAGACCATTGAGTGGCATTCAGCCAATCACTCTATGCTGCTGCTCAGGTACCGCACTGCGTTCTGCATTAATAGAACATCATCAACACCCTGCTCTATCTGCTTCTTTGCCTCGACATAGTATGAGTGCATCTTAGCTATGGCCGAGATAACCCCTTTCATAGCTTCCAGGTAATGGTTTTCGGCCTTATCACCTTTCTGGGCAGCCCTCAAAATGGAGTCTGCAGCCAGTACCCCGCTATGTACTGCCAAGCCGATACCGCCCCCTTCTATCAGGTCCAAAAGTCCGGCAGCGTCACCGACTAGAAGGATGTTGCCTCTTGCCGGACGCAGAGAGCCATCGATGAGATTCACGTGTAACTCTGGGACAACGCAGCTGTCAATCCAAAGAGGTTGTCTGCTCAAATCAAAGCCGTAGAACCTGGCCAGCAAATCGCGCGCCATCTGCATGTTCTCTTTCCCTCTCCCTGGTCTCGCCCCGGCGCCAATGTAGAAGAAATCCTCTTTGTAGGCGACGCCGCATATAGCACCGCGAGCAACACTGCGGGTATCATAGTGCGCGTCCGGGTACAGGAATTCGTGTAGATATTCTCTTTCCAGGTCCCCCAGTGATCCGCGATACCAGTGTTCCAACGCCTGCATCGTATGTGACCTCAAGTCGGGATAGAGGAACCTCCTCACTATTGATCTGGCCCCGTCGCAACCGATGACATATCGTGTGTTTATCTCTTGTTCTCTCCCCTTCCTCACCAATCTCACCGAGCACCCTCTGTTATCTTCAGCGAAGCCGGTAGCACGAACATTGTCCCATATTTCAGCACCGGCATCTGCGGCCTTCTGATTCATCCAGTAGTCAAGGTCCTTCCGCCAAGCCTGGGGTATTTTACCTTCGACTCTTTCGCGCTTGCCTCCCGGTGTGTGAATCATGAATCCAGAAAGATTCGGCGGGTCATTGAGCACATTTTGTGGGACAGAGCCAAATCCTCGAACCACGGCGTTCTGGGTAAAACTGCCTATTAACCAACCAGCACATACTTTGTGGCGCGGTAGCTTGTACTTCTCCAGCAAAAGCACCTTTAGACCATGCTCAGCGCATCTCTTAGCTGCTGCAGACCCACCTGGCCCTCCACCCACCACAATCACATCGTATTTGAAGGCAGAAGACATCATTTCATCACCTCCTGATAATTTGCTAGCTCTTTGCTTCCCCAGCAAAAAGGCTGACCTAAATAGCCTTTGTTCCTTCCAATCATCCGTAATGTGCCCAGCTCACCCGGCGCCTTCTTAACCCACCCTGGCTTCGAGTTTAAGCTTTCCCTGCCAGCTTATTCTCCGAGCTTGAACTCCCACTGGCAGGCAATCTCATCCGGACTCTTCCGAGGAGGCAGCTTTAAAGGTGTTACCTTTATATTGGGGTTAAGAAGGTATTTTTCCATGACCACTTTCTCTAGCTTATGGCACGCCGGTTCTATTCTTTCTGGTGCGCTTCTCTCAAAAGCTAACAGTGCGGGGCACTGAGAAATAGTCAGTATGACATGATTGGGACTTATGATTTCATACTTGCATGGGAATATCCCTCCCAAGGTATTGTCCAGAGGCAGTTGGGTAGCTTTCAGAGAATCAAGGACCGTGTTTAGCTGAATATTGCCTACCTGGGCATATCTCGGATTTACACGCTCTCCTACCGTTACCCATGCCGCCTGCTCGCATTCGTTAGCCGCTTCAAAGCCAAATCGCTCCTGGATTGCCTCGTACCAGGCTCTAGCCATGTGAAGCCACGCCCATTGCCATATCTTCATCAGCTTTAGCAGGAACTCCTTGGAGAAATCCTCAAATTTTAGGTCAGGATTATACGGACCACTCAAATCTTCTAACTCCGCCATATCGAGCCTCCTTTGCGCTATTTTACCCGTAGCTGAAATTCTATCACAGCTTTATTTCCAATCAAATCTATTGTATTCGCTCACTAACTTAGTGATACAAAAGGCAATCATAGCAATAAAACTATAAGGATAATAGCAACGACAATTTCCGCCTAGACCTAAAATGAAAGCTCCACTCGGCCTAAGCAATCACTAAGTTGACTGAGAACCCGAGATGATTTCCCTCCTGAGTAGCGTCTTATTGCACTGAACCTGCAGGCTTTCCGGCTGATTTGCTTTGCATACTTGGCAAATCTTGTCGATGGGTGTAAAATCGGCAGGAATGGAAGAACCCGTTTGTCCCAACTGCAAATCAAAGACTGTTCTTTATACATTTAAAGCAAAAAGTTACATCTGTGCAAGATGTGGGCATATTTGGGTAAAGGATCAGTCATCTCAACTTGGTTCTGATTCTATCCCTAAGGAGCAAAACGGGTGACTTTCCAAGGGATCTTACGAACGAATAGGTGTTTTCGGGGACCTGAGTCAGAATTATAAAAATCAGCAAAGCTATTTAGCTTCGAAAAAACCACCCTTTTAGCTGCGTTTAGTGGCGAATAAATCCCAATAAACCCCAATTTAATGCGTTCTTCTGGGAATCTAAAACACAGGGGAGGAGTTGAGACAGGCGAATTTAGTATGAATGCTATGTACCTGATAAACAAGCCTTTACAAGCTTTACGCTTATAACGGGCGGAATAGCTTCCACCGGATAACCAAAAAGAGCTGGCCCAGAGAATGTCAGATTCCATGATCTGCGCCATACCTTTGCAAGCCTTATGCTACTACAGGGAGCCAAGCCCAAGGTCGTTTCTTAAGCTCTAGTGCATTCCAGTGTAGCGTTTACAATGGAAGTCTACTCTCATATAATAGGGGGGATGGGAACTGAGGCTATGGCGTTATTAGACGAGGTTTTGCCAGCGGGGATAAATGGCAGTAGAGTAAATAACGGCAATTTAAGGGCAGAAGTAGACATAACCTCGGCTTAACGCCTGCTTTTAGTTTCGTGGGCCGCTAGCTCAATTGGAAGAGCAGCTGACTCTTAATCAGCGGGTTCAGGGTTCGAGTCCCTGGCGGCTCACCAAGTGGCCAATTTAGCTTCAAAGTTCGGTTTGGAGGCGCCTGAAAGGGCGTTTTTTTGGTTAATCCGACCGCCTTGTCCCACAGTCTATGCTAATTGAAGAATGAGCCTGAAAGAAAGGTTTCAGGCAGGGCGTTTAACAAATCTTGTGATTTGTTGAAAGAGCTTGGAACGAGCATTCACCATCCTCTCTGCAAATTGATTATCGCCCATTTGATTTGCGATTGTCCCTAGTTTTTTCAGAGTTACGCCGGGACGCAGGTAGCTCTCGGCATTGGGTACGAGTTTCAGCCGTTCATAGGGTGTCATCACCTCCTTATACGGGTAAGTTTTTTTGATCTTGCCTCTATGGGCAATGATAGAGACTGGGAAGAAACAAGGCCGGTGGAAATTGATATAGGGATTTAAGTAGTCGTCGTGATACCCGTTAAGGAATTCGGCGCATGCTGGGGGGATATGTGCGTATCCCAGGTTTTTGCGCAACACCGAGCCATTCTTGGTCTCCACCAGGCCATTGTCGTTGCTGTGCCTGGGCTCGATTTGGTTAAACGTATCAGTAGTTTGTTCAGTAACCTGGCAACTACATGGTTTACGAATTCTGAGCCGTTATCGGAATGGAAAGCTCTGATGGTGAAGGGAAACTGGGCCAAGAGGCTTTCCAGTACTGGCACCAGGTAGACTTCAGATACCTTTTCCACAGAGGTTACAATTTCCCACTGCGTTATCTCATCCACGGCACGGTATATTGATGCTTATCGCCAGAGCCAGAGTCAAGATAAATATTGAATGTCTTGTCGGAGGTGTAATCATGCCGGGAGGAGATAGAACTGGACTGCCAAGGGGTGGGGGAGGTGGTATCGGCAGGGGAGGCAGAGGTGGTGGCAGGATAGGAGGCAATCGGATTGGAGCCGGCCCTGGTGGGGAGTGTGTTTGCCCTAATTGTGGAGCCCAGTTATGCCATTAGGTGGCAGTGCGTTGCTACAATATAAGTTGCCCCTGAATGCGAAGCAAAGATGGTGAGAGGTCAAAATTAGGCAGTATCTACTATTACTGTGTGGGGGATTTGCTCATCTTATTGGCTGTCATGATAGCCTATTCGCGCTGAGTATGCGTACTGGTATTCTCAATGCTAACACCTCTCTGCCAAATAATTTTACGGATTTGTATACTTGACAAACCCTATATTATGTACTTCTGTTTTATTTCGTCAGCACTTGTAGCTTGAAAGTCGCCCAATTCTTCATGATGAGGACATGGTGCTGAAGCAGTTTGCATAGCTGCTGACCAACTTCGATAATTATCCTCAAGCACGTCTTGGTGGTGTATGTAGTCAGTAAAAACGGGACGGCCTAGCTAATCTTGATGATTGCACATTCTAGTGTTTCGTTAAGCAAGGTTTGGGCCACGTAGATTGCATTAGTAAACAATCGGATATAAAATCTATTCAGTTAGTTCACTGACAGCATAGCAAGTGCGTCAGTCCGGGCTAGCAGGAGAGAAATGGGTAAAATCATCGCCGTAGCCCAGCACAAGGGCGGCACGGGGAAGACCACGACATGCATTAATTTGGGGGCAAGTCTCTGCGATATGGGCAAGACCGTTCTGGTTGTCGACCTTGACCCGCAGGCCTCCCTGACGGTCAGCCTGGGTATAAATCCTTTGCAGGTCGAGAAATCTGTCCACCAGGTCTTAGTTGACCCCAGCGTGGATATGAATGGCGCTATATTAAGGAGACCGACTCTCAACTTTTTCGTGGTTCCATCTGACCTGGACCTGGCTATGGCAGAATCAGATCTGGTGGGAAAGATAGGGCGCGAGAAAGCCCTCCATAAAAAGCTGGCTCCCCTAAAGGAAGATTTTGACTATATCTTCATTGATTGCCCGCCTACGCTGGGCATCCTTGTTGTCAATGCGCTTGCAGCTGCTGATAGTGTCCTTATACCTATCCAGTGCGAGCCCCTCACTTTTTATGGCGTGAAGCATCTCCTACAGATAATTAACCTTGTTAGGGAAGAGGTGAACCCTGCTCTTAAGATAGAAGGTGTGCTCAGAACTATGTATGATAGGAGGACAAAACTGAGTGGGGAGGTCTCTGACAGTATCAAGCAGACATTTGGGGCCCTTGTCTTTTCCACGATCATATATCGGCATGTAAAGTTTGCTGAGGGGCCGGTTCATGAAATACCGATAAATTTCTATGCCTCAAGGTCAGATGGAGCTGACGAATACCGGAATCTGGCAAAGGAGCTTCTTACCCATGAAACCCGGAAAGCCTGACCGAAGCGTTGCTAAGATGGATGTGCTCAAAGATATCAGGGGGCTGTTATCCGCAACACAAGAGCGAGAGGACTCAGCCGGAGCTCGGCTAAGAGACGAAGGAGGTTTAAAGGCTGAGACAGCCAGGCTTGAGGAACAGATTGGATTTTATAAGGAGATGGTTCAAAGGCAGCAGGAGGAGTTACATAGGTTAGAAAGCGAGAACAAAGAATTTGCCGCCAAGTTGAATATGCTTCGCTCCGATCAGGACAAGCCCGTGTCTCCCGGAGCTGAGGAGTTAGGCGAGGAAGTTGCCCAGCTTGAGGCAAGGAAGGCCGAACTATCTTCAGCCCTGTCTCAAGTTGATGGCTTGCTTCAGCTCAAGGTCAAAGAATTATTGAAGCGGTTAGCCAGGCTTTATCAAGAGGCCGGCCAGAGTGAGATAGCCATAGAATTTAGAAGGGCGGGCGACGAACTGGAAAATATTGAGAGTTACGCCTACTTTCTGCGAGCGCTACTTGGGCAATAACGGGTCCTCTTGGCACAGCTAGCCTCAGGGGCAAGCCGGGCTAAACTAAAGCTGTCCACAATTGGTGACTGCACCTTTGCTTGACTTGTTAAACTGGCTAAACAATAGTCCGGAATGTGCAATCAGAGCTATTTCTCTGGACAAAGTTTCGCGGTGAGGTGAGGCTCGTGTTCCCTGAGCCACTTCTTGCACTCCCGCCATCTGTGACAGCGTTGAGCTACCAGTTCCCAGAATCTCTTTGAATGATTCATCTCTTTCAGATGGGTAAGTTCGTGGATGATGACATAGTCGATAACAGGCTCTGGAGCCATTAGCAGTTTCCAGTTAAAGCTAAGATTCTTCTTACGTGAGCAGCTGCCCCAGAGGGTCTTTTGCCCTCGTATGGTAATCCTTTTGTAGCTAACGCACATCTGAGTGCTCAGTTTATATACTCTCTCGCCTATCAGCTTGGCAGCCTCTGCCCGATACCAACGCTCCAAAGCCAATTCCAGAAGACCATTCCTGAACAATACGGGACTCACTGCCAGCGTATTCCCCTCCAGCTTTACATCACCAGCACCAGTGTGATTCTCCTGCTTGACCAGCTCTAAGTCTCGGCCAAGGTATGGGACGGTGTCGCCACTCCCGAGTTTCTTCTTAGCGGAAGACGATTGGAAATGGCTGAATCTTGCCAGGTTGCTTGAGATCCATCGTTCCTTCGATTCTAGAAGTCCAGGGAGTTTTCCAATCTTGTAGAAGTGAGGAACAACTACCGTAAGTCCCGTTTGTGGTCTAACCTCGAGCCGAACATGCCTTGCCCTGAGGCTTCGCTTGAGCATATATGTGATGGTTTGCCCATTAATACAGATTTCACGTTCCTCTACCATAGTTGGTTGATGCTGAATTTCTCGCGCCATGTCTATAGTCTAGAGGTTCAACGTATTGTCTGTCTAGAACACGGGGCAGAAAGAAGGAAACGATGGATTAAAGTCATAATAGCCTATCTATTGAGAGACGTGGTGGGCCATTGTGGACTCGAACCATAGGCCCCGGTCTTATCAGGACTGTAACCTCCGCTTGAAAGCGTATTTGTGCCCTTCTTGGCATTATTGGTGCTTCTACACATCTTTGCACCTGGGACCTCAACCCGGCGCAAACTAGGTGCGTGTGGTGCGATTTTTCGATGTGGGCGATGGGGTGTGGACGCACTTAACATTTCCTGAACCACGAAATCCAGCGTCTTAAATCACTTGTGAATATAGAAGAAGGGGGATGGGACTGGGGACGCAAGCCCTGACGCTGTGGTGTTGGTTTGGCGAAGAACCTTTACTATGTCTTATCTAATGAGCAGCAGGTTCTGTCTAAAGTCATCTGCTTGCTAGTCAATGACCTCAGTATATGAGGTCAAATGAATCTCACATCAATAATGTCTCGGACTTTTTCAAAGTCCCTATCTATCGTCACCAATGGGATTCCCTCAAGGTAGGCTACCATCGCATAAATAGCGTCAGCTGATTTCAGCTTGTCAAATTTGTCATATAATCCCTTCTCTTGAATTCGCTGAACGAAACTCGAATCTAAGTGGTAAAGTCAGGACCAATAAGGTGAAAAGGAGGGATACCCTTCCAAGCTTTGTCTCTCTTCTTTCTTCTAACATTGATATTGACCTCAACCATCGAGTGTATGGGTACAGCACCCTGGACTCTATCTCCCTTTCTATGTCTGTTATCAATTTCCTTAAGAAAGGCCAAACATCTATCATGATGTTCATCCTTTGTGTTTATGAAGCCAAGGATAATATTTGCCTCTACTACAAACCTTTCCATATGTTCATTCTACATTATTGGATTGGCTCAAAAGAGAATACTTGAATCTCCAAATCAAGGTTGGCTGGTGTTATAATTGAACCAGGTGGTGGAAGTGAAGAGGCCAGTCGTTTTGGTCGCTCTGGCAACAATATTGCTGGTCATGCTGATTTTGCCCGTCGCTGGCTTCGATAAAGCGCAAAGCGTGCGCCTGAGCGCTTAACAGCCGCCTTCTTGAGAAAGAGAGATGAAAATAGGATACCCGTGTATAAACTGGACGATAGGATGCAAAGCCGGCCGCACCTTCCGCCTTAAGTCATACTCAGAAGAGCGTTTGATTGATACAGCTCGCAACAACCTTGACTGCCTGCTTCGGATGCTAAGATTCAATGTGGAACACAACATCTTGTTCTTCAGAATCACTTCAGACCTCATTCCCTTTGCCTCACATGCTGTATGCCGGTTTGACTGGCTTAGCTATTTCCGAAGGGAATTTGAGGAAATCGGAAGCTACATTAATCATCATGACATCAGGATATCTATGCACCCGGGCCAATTCACTGTTCTTAATACTCCTGCCCCTTCTATACTTGAAAATAGCAACAGGGAACTGCTGTATCACATGCGAGTCCTCGACGCCATGGGCCTTGACAGTACCGCTAAGGTACAGCTGCATGTGGGGGGTGTTTATGGTGATAGGCGGGAGGGTATTTTACGGTTCATCGAGCGTTACAGGTGCCTTGATGAGAGAATTAAGAAACGACTCGTGATAGAAAATGACGAACGTAACTACAGTCTAAGCGATTGTCTTAGGATATATGCTGAGACGGGGGTCCCCGTGCTTTTCGATGTTTTTCACCATGAACTGAGGAACTCTGGTGAGGGTTTGGATAAGGCTTTCGCGCTCTTTACAGGAACCTGGAAAGAGGAAGATGGCGTACCGATGGTTGATTACAGTCACCAAGGGACAGCGAAATTGAATGCCAGGCACAGTGAAAACATTGATGTGGAGCGTTTTGAGCGCTTACTTGAACAGACAAAACCCTTTGACTACGATGTTATGTTGGAGATAAAAGATAAGGAAAAAAGCGTTCTGAGGGTATTGCCGATATTGATGAGGGACCCCCGCTTTCGCTCCAGGTCACGTGTCTAGCCTTCGTCTGGAGTAGTCACAGGCTTCCCCGACATATCCTTATTTCGTTCTTGTACTATGCTCTGATATAAAAACCGTGTATGAGTTTAATTTAGGGATTCAGGACAAGTATTGATGTATTCAGGACTGCAGCAAAGCTCACCCATAAGATATAAGGTATCAGAAGTATCCCAGCCGCCTTTGAAATCTTGAAAAACCTCAGCAAGGTTAACAATATGGCAGCCCATAAAGCAACTATAACGACGACTCCGTAAAGAGGAGACTCAAGACCAAAGAAGGCTACTGACCAGAGGGCATTTAGAATCAATTGTATGAGGAAGATTAGCAGGGCTACTCTGGTCTTCCGGTCATCCAAGCCCCTGCGCCATATCAAAAATGCTGACACGCCCATTAGTACGTAGAGTGTTGTCCAAGCAGGCAAGAATAACCAGTTGGGTGGTGTGAAAGTTGGCTTTTCAAGGGTTGCGTACCACGTGGGAATGGCACCTGTTGTGAATATCGAACCGATGATACCGGCACATTGGCAGGCGACGATACTTACTACCAGCTTATATATGTCCTGGGACCTTTTACCTGGCATTTCTCCCCTCTTTCCTCCTTTGTTTAACTGCGTTTGGAAAGCAACCGAGTAGCGCTGGGGTATGTTTGCCATTATATCAATTCTGTTTACTAAGTGGTATACGTTTTGGGATGAGAGGAAATCGATAAGGCTGGGACTGCTACTGGAGATGGGGGTTTCCTGCCGCACCATCGAACTTGCAGACTCTACGGTTATCCCTGGGTAGACCTAGGACCTAAAGGCGCCGTTTGAAGGATGGTCACTATTGGAGCAGGTTGGTCTTAATCAGCGGGTTCAGGGTTCGAGTCCCTGGCGGCTCATCGCGAATTGTTTGCAGAATTAAAACAATGCGGGCTTATATACTTGATTCAGGTTATGGTAAAATAGGGATATGGACTGGCCAAGAGCAACCGGTAAATTTTTATGGTTTGCTATCAAGCCGCTACGTTATGCCGAGCCTCTTGGAGGTTGGGTGGGTATGATTATCCAACTACTCATCTTGATTGGCATTGTAGCCAGCGTGGCTGTAGGTATAAAAACTGAAACGGCCAGATGGTTGGTTACAATCATAACGCCTTCTTTATTTGCGATTCTCTTTTTGATAGCAGGTATAAGGTTACAGCGTAGATTATCTGTTATTGATGATTTAGCAAAAATAAAATCTGGGGACATAATGGAAAACAAAACTATCAATGTTTCGCTGCTCTTTGAAAATAGAGAGCTTTATATGGTAGATAATGTGACGTTTATAAAATGCACTTTTAAGGGACCATGTTTAATAGCACTCAAAGGTAATAATGATTTCAGCCGTTCTAGCATGTGGGGAAGCCAAGACTATTCCGAGCATTTGATATTAGCTGACGAAACTAGGAAATATAATGGCGCTGGGATGTTTATGGATTGCAGCTTCAAGTATTGTAAATTTGAAAATATAGCATGGTTGCTAAACCAACAACAATATGCTGAGTTCCAGAAATTACCCAGAGCTAGAGGTTAGTTCTTTATATTCTAAATTCTCAGCTTGAATAAGTTTAAGGAGTGTGTCTCTAAACAGATACGGATTATCACGGTTATTAAATCGCCATTCAAGTTCATCGAGGTAAGCATCAAGATGTTTTTTAGAGACTTTATGATACGAGCCAACAAGGGAGCGTTTAAGCAAGCTCCAGATATTCTCAACGTAGTTAGTGTGAACTTCGCCTCTAACCCATTCGTTCTCGCTATGATTAACCGTCTCATGTCTCGTGTCATGGTCTGCTATACCCTTGTAAGCAGGCCAATCATCTGTATATATCGCCTCTGCATTGTCCGCTATATACTTCTTCATAAACTCGTTCAGCACTTCACGAGTTCTATCATCAACTACTTGAAGCCGCGCATCACCATCCCGTTGAATAGCACCAGCAACGACAACTTTATTACCTTTGTATCCATGCCCGGCATTCTTACGCTTACCACCAACCCAAGTCTCATCCACTTCTACAATCTTGCTAAGAGGCACAGGGTTATCAACAGTCATAGCCTCCCTGATTCTGTGGGAAAGATACCATGCCGTCTTATAGGATACCTTCAGAACACGTTTAAGCTGATTAGCAGAGATACCCTTGCGAGATTCAACCATCAGGAATACAGCAACAAACCATTTCCTAAGTGGCAAATGGGAATCGTGGAATATAGTGCCCGATTTCACGGAGAATTGATAACGGCATGAATTACAGTCAAATACATTATGAGAGACGATTCTTGATATGCTCTTTGATTGGCAGCGAGGGCAAGTTATACCATCAGGCCAGCGTAAATCTTCTAGAATCTCACGGCAGGCATCCTCACTATGGAACTTGTCCATCAATTTCATTATGTCCATATTCTTTAACATTGGAGACCTCCTATGCCTAAAAAGCGAGAAAAGAAACCACATGACATGACTACGGAAGAACTGGCTAAAAAGGTATTCCCTAAAAAGGTTAGAGAGGAACTAGAGAAGATTGCCCATGAAAAGGATGATAAGTAACTTTTCATATAAATATGATAACATAGCTAAAACCCTTTGTCAAGTATATAATCCTGAAACAATTTATATATGCTATGTATAAAACTAACACTTGGTGAACTGAATGATGTAGAGGGGGTGAATAGCAAAATGGAAAATATATCTCAGGAGCAGAAAACGTTACTCCAACGTTTGTTAAACGATGTTAAAAGACGCAGCACTCCACCAGAGTATATCGTAGATCGGTTTAGAGGCTTTGTTCGTGAGAAACCGAGAGATGAAGATTTAGCTCCCGAATGGAAGAGAATCTGGGATGAATATAAACCTGTAGCTAGGAGATTTCTCGGTCCTAGTGAGGTTCGACGTTTAGATGAAGCTGTGCAGTCAATTAAAATAGTCGATGACGAAATAATGAAGATTAAAGTCGATGGCGAGAAGGTAGTTTTTTTACTAGGTGCTGGTGCATCTGCTCCTTCTGGTATTCCTGAGGTAAACGATTTACTTCCTGAGTTGTGGAAACGAGCGAAAAAAATTGGACGTGATGATCTGGATAAATTAGCTGCATGGTGTGATGAACGAGGAATTGTTAATATTGAAGACCTTCTTACTGCTGCTTACATCTCCAATTTTACAGCAACTAACAGGGGTATTACATCGCTTCTCGGTTACTTCTTGTTTTCCATTGGACGAGGAGCAGAAGAGGAAGAATATTCACCCTATCGCAGAAGACCTACTATGTCCCAAGTAGACGTGTCGTCAATAGGATTTCTGCAAGATACTTTACAAACGCTTTTTGGTCTTTTAACAAGCACAATGATTTCCGCAAGTCCAAATTCTGTGCACGAAGCAATTGTAGAATTTATTAAAAAGCACCCAAACACTTCTATTATTACGACTAATTACGATGGTTGTATGGACGAAGCGATACTCCAGCACAATCTACCAATTAAGGGGACAATTGGGAGTGAGCATGGAGAAGGTAACATTAATGCTATTGATCTAATAAAGATGCACGGATCAATAAACTGGGCATATTGTGAATCATGTCAGGATGTTCGTGAATTTGACCTACTAAAGCTAAAAGAAACGTATGAAAAAGATACTTTGAGCTATCCCGTGATAGGGATTTGTAAAAACTGTCAAGGAACACGTAGACCTTTATTAGTTCCACCACTATCATTTAAGTTTCTAATGTTCCCAAACCTTGTTGATATATGGAACTCAGCTAGACAAACCATAGAAGAAGCACGTTACTTAATTGTAGTTGGTTATTCTTTTTCAGAAGCGGATACTTATATAACAAAGATAATCTCACGTTCAATGTCAATGAATAACAGTCAAAAGATGATTATTGTTAACACGAACCAAAATCTTGTTCCAACATTGCGAGAACGGTTCTCATCCCATATAGATGGTTTTGACACAAGAAGAATTCTAAGTGCTCGTAAGAATGCTGAAGAAGTACTACCCGAGATTGTAAAATCGATGTTGCAGAAGGATACACAAGAAAGCAAAATAAGCACTATCGAGAAGGCTGCCAAGAAACGGAAGACAGCTAAAACAGTTTAGGAGCCCTAGTGGACCAGACTAGAGCTCCCGCTAAAAGTTCTACCTTTCATGCAACGCGGCTCACCATTGATGAACAGGAAGCTCTTGGAATTTCCGGTAAGCGGGCATCAGGCTTCGGGGCATGTAGCAAGGGCTGCCTCGTCAGCCGCCCTGAGCTTTTGAGTATCGCTCCACCGCCACTGCAGGCCGTCTCCCCCCAGCTCCAGCTGCAAAACGCCCTTTGCCACCAATTCGCCCAATCGTTGCTGGACTACCTTGATGTTGAGTCCCAACTTATCGGAAACTCGGCGGGCCAGTTCGGCCTCGGCGTGGCTGGAATTCAGGGTAGTGGCTGCTGGCATCCTCCCGAGTCCCTCAATTACATCTCTCTGAAGCAGAGTCCACACGAATGTCTCTTTGTTCTTCCCTTCGACCAGCTCAGCACACTGGGCATCTCCGCATTTAGCCTGGAGCTTTATATAGTCCCAGGCACTTTCTACCGCCCAATCGTATATGGAAATGGCTTCTTTTATCATATCTCTGCTCATGGTTGCTGTCTCGGTGATGGGCTCGTTGGCATTATAGCGGGCCCAGTTTCGGCTGAGGATGCGAATGCCATAGTCCTTGGCTCTTTCGTATAGCTCTGTCCCGGGGAGGGGGGACAGGATATGGAAGCCATACTTGGCGCCATACTTGTGGTAGAGCTCGTCGGCAAAGGCCATGGACTTCATGGCTGTGTCCCAGCTTTCCCCGGGCAGGCCGAGAATGAAAGAATTGAATACCCCGATTCCGGCCTCAGCGGCTATCTTTACCCCGCGTACCACCTCATCGGGGGTGATTCCCTTCTTTATGGTTTTCAGGATTTCATCATCGGCGGACTCGACACCAAATAGCATCCATTCGCAGCCGGCCCGTTTCATTAGCTGGGCCAGGTCCTTGGTAATGGTATCCACCCGGGCAAAAACGTTCCACTTTATCTTCAGGTTGCGCCTGAGCATCTCCTCACATACCGCTCGGGCATGGCGATGGTTAAGGGTGAAGGTATCGTCGACGATATTGATTTGAGTAGGTCCGAAATCACGTTGAATCTCCTCAATCTCATCAGCCACAAGCCCGGGGTTGCGAAAACGGACCTTAGGGCCAAACATCCGATGTCCGGAGCAGAAGATGCAGCTATACGGGCAGCCCCGGCTGGTTATCACCGTGCAGGGAGTTCCCAGGGCGCGATACCTGGCCATGGGCAGTAACCTGCGCGCTGGCAGGGGTATCTGGTCGAGGTCCTCAATGCGAGTCTGGGGGGGTGTCTTTACCACCACACCCCCATCCACGAAGGCGATACCGGCTACTTGGTGAAAATACTTACCCTCTTCCACAGCCCTGGCTAGCTCAGCTAAAGTTTTCTCCCCCTCACCGATGACTATGGCGTCAATCCATGGTGCCTGGAGCAGCGTCTCCTCCAGGGCGAAGGTGACGTGGGGGCCGCCGATGACGGTGATGATGTTGGGGTCGAAGGCCTTACATGCTTTCAACATCCTTGCGGCAATGGGGTAGTTCAGGGTAACGCAGGTAACACCGACAAGCTGGGGTCGGTACTCCTCCAGCTCTTGTCTCAACTTCTTGGGATGGTAGCGGTTAACCAGGAAATCGAGAACCTTGACCTCAATGCCCTCTCTATCCAGGGCACTGGCCAGGTAACTCAGGGAAAGAGGAGGAACTGGGCTCTCCTCCAAGGGGTGTGGCGTGCTCAAGAGTAATACGCGCATAGGTATCAGCCAACAATTCACCACCCCGCATTACATCACCATCTTAAATTTGGCATGGTGAGTATAGCCCTTGTTGTATTTCAAAATCAAGCATAAAAAAGGTCGTGGGAACAAGCCCTCTCCCGCCTTCAGCCGCGCTTCATTAAAGGTATTCAGCGAGCTCATACTGGCAGGCTTATTTCTGGTGCGGCTCATTAGGGGCTCGCCATAGATGAGATTTATGTCGGGCTACGAACTTATGATTATGATATATTGTGGCTGGGATGAGCCTCACTGCCAAAATCCAATTCTTGAGGGAGAATGTTGTAAGCCGCAGATGGTTTCAAATATCAGCCTTTATCCTGATTTTTGCTCTCTCTATCGGGCTTTTTTTCCTGGCCCGCTCTTATCTGGATTTCGAGTCATTGCTTCGTTATGGTTATCTTGGTATTTTCCTGATAAGCCTGTCATGTGTCACCATCATTCTCCCTCTACCCTGGGAAGCAGTCATTATCGCGGCTGGAACTACCTTAGACCCGCTATGGGTTGGCATTGTAGCCAGTATCGGGGCTACCATAGGTGAGCTTAGCAGCTATGCTGCCGGTTACTGGGGGAGGAAGATAATCCTGGGCGAATATTCGGAGAGATATAAGGGAGCTGAGGCCTGGTTGAATCGCTACGGGAGCTTTGCCGTTTTCCTTTTTGCCCTCTTGCCCATCCTTATTTTCGATCTCCTGGGTCTGGCTGCAGGCTCGTTTCGCTTTCCTTTATGGAAATTTATTCTCGCCTGCTGGGCTGGTCGAGTCATCCGCTGTCTTGTCGAGGCTTACCTGGGATGGGGGGTGTTCGGCTTCCTGCCCCAGTTATGGTAACCTGGAGCATCCCCCTTTGACAGGGCGGGCAAGTCAGTTTTCTCGGGAATAACCTGGCACCTGAGAGAGCTTTTCTTTATACCCATCATAGAATTGTAGTTTTTCGCATAAGTTTCGTATAAAGTTTCCTCTCCCTTGAAGGGATAACGTAGGGGAAAATCCTAAGCACTAAATACGAAATCCTAAACAATGTCAAAGCACTAATGACAAAGGTTCAAAATCGCGTAGTTCCTTGGTTTTTTACATTTGGTATTTTGGATTTATTTAGTATTTAGAGC
Source organism: uncultured Dehalococcoidales bacterium (assembly GCA_964638975.1). Classification (GTDB taxonomy): domain Bacteria; phylum Chloroflexota; class Dehalococcoidia; order GIF9; family AB-539-J10; genus RBG-13-51-36. The sequence goes on along the minus strand of CAZXAJ010000007.1, from coordinate 66,377 downwards.
TTAGAATTCAGGATTTCCATGAAGGGGGAGGGAGAATCATGAGGAGTTTAATACGAGGTCTTGCGGGTCAGCCGTACTCTGGTTTTGCTTAGGATGTCTGCATTAGCTCTTTGAGTTGATCCACTGCTGGGGGGAGGACTTCTCCTATCCCTTGCCAGAACCTCAGGTGAGCAAGCCGGTCGAAAGGAGTTTCACCTTGATTGATGATTACCAGGCGAGCTCCGGATTCCAGAGCCACTTTAGGCATATCGGCAGCAGGAGTAACTACAAGGCTGGAGCCTACGACTAGAAAAAGGTCGCATTTTCCCGAGTGCTGGTAAGAGGCGGCCAGTGCCTTCCGTGGCAAGGACTGGCCGAAGTCGACCACGCTGGAAACCAGTTTGCCGCCGCAGAGAGGGCAGGTATCCAAATCAGGGAAGTTATCCAGTTCAAATTCACAGCGGCTGCATCTCAGCTTGGTGACGTTTCCGTGCAGCTCTGCCAGCAAATCTGGCAGGATTCCTGACTTCAAGTGGAGATTATCCACATTCTGTGAGATAAGGAAGGCTAATTTCCCTATCTTCTGTAACTCAACGATAGCCATATGTCCCGTATTAGGGTCCGCTGAATCGAAGGGCCTGGACTTTGTGGGAAGCCCTTTCGCCTGCCGCGTCCAGATGCCGTCTGGGCCTCGGAAGTCGGGCAAGCCTGACTCCGTGCTAATGCCGGCGCCTGTGAACACCACCAGATACTTGGCCTTAAACATCCACCGGGCTAGAGTCTCAATCCGCTGTGCTAAATCTGATGACATTTACTGCTAAGATATTATAGAGTATTGTAAAGGGCTATGGAATTCAGAAAATTCATCAGAAATGGAGTGGAATACAGGTTCGACCATTTGACCCACGACCAATGCAGAATAAATCCTGAGAGAGCCAGAAGGGTCAGACAAGTTGGGGATAAGGTTGGGCTTGCTGAGATAGTCGCCAGGACCAGGGAGATATGCCCGTTTTGTCCGGAGCGTGTAGAAGAGAAAACGCCCAGGCTCCCCAGTGAGAAATGGAGGGAGGAGAGGATAAAACTCGGGGAAAGCTTAATTTTCCCTAATTTGAGTCCCTTCGGTGAGAATCACGCAGTGGGGATTATCAGCCAGGCGCATTTTTTAGATTTGGATGAATTCAGCGTGGAGATGCTCCGGGACAATCTACTTGCCAGCAAGCGATATATCCTATCGGCACAAGAAAGCGACAAAGAAGCAGTCTGGCCTATCTATATCTGGAACTATATGCCGCCCAGCGCCGGGAGCATAGTACATCCACATAGTCAGATTCTGGTGGAAAGCGAGCCGCTTCCCATGCAGGTTGAGCTCATGGAAAAGAGCCGGGAATACTTCGACCACAATGGCAGAAATTACTGGGAAGAACTGATTGAGCAGGAAAGAAAAATCGGCGAGAGATTTATTTATCAGAACGATTCCCTGTCCCTGATAGCAAGCTTTGCCCCACGGGGATTCAACGAAGTCCAGTTTGTCTTCAAGGAACTGAGCTCCCTGGCTGAACTGGATGAAAGGCAAATAGCCGGTTTTGCTGATTGTCTGATTAGGGCATTAAAGGGATACAAAGAGCTTGGCATTGGCTCATTTAACCTTATTACCTTCTCTGGCCCTATAGGCAAGAGAGTGGATTATTATAGACTGAACGCCAAACTTATCTCCCGCCCTTATCCCGGTGGAGTCTACACCGGCGATACCGGCCCGTTTGAGAGGTTATGTGACGCCTGGGTTATCGATACCTTGCCGGAAATGGTTGCCGGGAAGATAAAGCCATTCTTCCGATGATACGTTTCACTTCGTTCGTGGAATAGTGTCCTTAAAAAAGCCCGTAATTGCTTATGCTGCCATATTGGGGAAATTATATGTTTTTGTGTTTTTATGCTGTAAAATCAAATAGAGGAGGTGAGCATGGCTAAAGGAACGAGGATAACTGTAGATTTGGGAAGTGATGCACTTTTCAAGGCGGTAAAATTTGCCGCTGTGGAGCAGGGTAAATCGATACGGGAAATAGTCATCGAGGCGCTGGAACAGTGGCTTGAGGGAAAGAAAATCTCAGGACCTAAAGATTTCCAGGCCATGATGAAAGTCTTGAATGAATACCGCAAGGGTGCCGGGCAGGGGAGCTAAGGCAGCGATAGGATGGTGAACCTTCCCCAAAATTCGGAGTTGGCGATGTTTCTGGAAAGCTAACCGCACTCCACCGCTTTGTGTTCCTGTCCCAAGTATTTAAGCAATGCTTGCCCAATGGCCTTGAAGTGCGAGTTGCGATTGACAAACCAAAAAGGCGCTTCTCCCATTTGTGATCCACTGTCCCCACTCCAGAGCATAATTAGAATTACATGTGGCCTGGGCGCCCGTGATGTACTAGCGAAAAGCTTGTTGGCTAGGTCTTTCGTCTGCCAGTAGAAGAACATAGCCCTGCCCGTTTCCAGCACTATAATGCCGGGCGCAGTTGGTGGCAATTGAAGCTTTGCTTTATACCTCAGTGATCGAAGCAATGTGTTGGTTTCAAGTTGACATTCTATTTCTTGCTCTGGTAGCCAAGGTTGCTTCTTTTGCAGCCTCTGCATTTGCGCTGCCGTTCTCTTGCTGTTAACTCCAGGGAACCGACGTGAGGTAACTTCACAGTAAATTGGCTGTTCTTCGAGAGAAAGAAGCATGTCACAGCTTCTTCTTTTGTCGTGTAGCTCTGGTTCTATCTCCTTTAGCAGGTGGTGCTGGGCAAACCAAATACTCTTTTCTATCTGAATTTGTGTCTCATAATATTCATGCACGTTGGGACTTCTTAGAGCTTTTTGCAGTTTATTGAACCTGGGAAAACAGCTCAGTTGAGCCAATTGGCTTTCCATATAGCTCAAGTATGGCAAATTCTCATTGTGTCCTTCTTGAGCTAAGTGCTTCAGAATACAGGATGTTAACTCGGCTTTGCATTGTCTACGAAGGAAGTCCCCACCAAGAAGTTGGTACATTGTGGGGTAGTTGCACAATATAGAATGAAGTCTCTGATAAACTTCGCTTCCCATTTTTACTATCCTAGCATAGCTTAACTAAACTACAAACTTAAGAAGGCTGCCAGGTAGCTACTTTTGGGAAATCCATAGGATTTATGTGGCGGGTACTTTTACGAGGTTAATTTCTCTCTACCTAAGTTGGATTTTTGAGTGACGATTAGAGTTCTTGTTTGTCTTTTTGGGAGTTGAAAAGCTCCTCCAATAGCATTATCTGTCCTTTAGATTTGAGTTTAGCTAAGCCTTCAAGGCACTTGGGTCTGGAAAGGCTGGGAGTCCAGTCCCGGCAGGCTTTAGGGCGGGAAGGATATATGGTGCAGCAGGCTTTTCCATCCTCATCCCAGGTGAGGAAGACGCAGCCCTGTTTGCTTTGCTTGAGCAAATAGCCTTCCTTTATCGGTGCCTTGTGAGCATACCTGGAGATACAGTCTGAGCTTGATATTCCCAGGGCTGAGGCAATGTTCTCTATATCTTCGGGCTCAAGTGGAGCCTGGTAGCGGGTGCAGCAGATGCCACAACGGAAGCAGGGGATGGGGGTTTGTTCTGCTATCGTAATCTCTTTTCCTTCAATTGTCTTTATAATAATTGCTTTGTCTATTGACATAATAACCTCAAGAGAGCTTCTAACTAAGGCTATCTAAAACCTTTCCATTAATAGCCCAAGCCTATCTTCTTGGTTATCTCGGCTTCGTCGAATAACCGGTGCAGACCTTTCAAGAAGGAAGTTGAGCCATTCTCCAATAGCCACTGTTCAAACCTTGTCCCCTCCAGCTCAAGCTTGCAAGCAGTAATTCCAGGCTTAGACGCCAGCCTGGCATAGCCTTTTTCCCGGGATTGGGCAGCGATGAAGATTCTCGCCCTGTTCATTTCCCCTCGTTTGTGTCAGTGGGAGAAATCAAGCTCAATATCTTCTGTTGAAGCTTCTTGTTGGAGAATAAAAGGTCGTTTGTTTCCGGCTTCCAGGGATTGCCCTGAAAGTCGGTGACCTCTCCGCCAGCTTCTTGAACTAATAAGACTCCGGGGGCAACATCCCAGGGCTCGATTCTGGTGGTGAAGTAGGCCTCCCCTTTGCCAGTGGCTACCCAGGCTGTTTCCAGCCCAGCCGAGCCAAGCTTGCGCATATCCGTAACCCAGGGATAGAGCCTCTGCACGAGGCTGCCTGTTCTTGCCCTGTCCTTTTCCCCACCCTCGCAATAGAAAACATAGCTCTGGCTGAGGTCCGATATATCGGATACTTGGATTTTCACCCCATTTAAATAAGCACCGTTGTCTTTTTCGGCAAAGTAGAACTCGTCAATCGCCGGAGCGCAGATTGCCCCTAAAAGGAGCTCACTTTTGTGCATTAGGGCTATGCAGACGGCGAAGAAAGGGTTGAAGTTGGCAAAATCACCTGTGCCGTCCAAGGAATCCACGAGCCAAAGCCAATCGGCATCGTCCTTAAGGAAGCCGCTTTCCTCAGTCAGCAGGCTATGGTGAGGATAATGCCTCTTAATTTCCTCAATAATCAATCTGTCCACATCCTTGTCATACCTGGTGGCCGCTTCCTTGGCTGTGCTTCTCTGTTTAAGCAAAGACCAGTCTTCTCGGAAGTGCTCCATCAGGACATCGCCTGCTTTTCTGGCCAGGCTTTCTATTAGTTCCTTCATCTGTTTCCGGTTATTTTATCATCTACTGCCCAGATAGCACTAAGCACGAAAGTCCCCGATGATTGCCAAGGCCCGCAAAAACGTCCCTATGCCTGGTTGACATAATGCATTGACACAGGATAAAGACTACGCTATAGTAACCTATTCATAGTAAGCTTTAAGGAGGTGGAAGAATGGCAATAGCAGAGGTAAGTGTTGTTCCTTTAGGGACGGAAACCCCCGCGGTCAGCAAATATGTGGCCCGTGCGGTTAAAATCCTGCAGCAAGAAAAGGATGTAAAGTATGAGATAACCCCGATGGGAACGATTATAGAGGGAGACTTAGACAAAATTCTAACGGTGGTGAGAAAGATGCATGAAGGGACCTTTGGGGAAGGAGTTGCCAGGGTGCTAACTACAGTCAAGATTGACGACCGGCGGGACAGGGCCCAGGGCATGAAAGAAAAGCTAAACTCGCTGAGGAGAGAGTTATAGGGTCGACTTGCCGAGGGCACTCCATCCTTCCGATAGATTCAGGACAAGTTTTTAATTTTCCTCCGTCAAGGGAGAGGAAATTTAGGTGGTGGGTCATATTTCAACTGTGCCATCTCGGGTGGGAAGGATGACGTCTATCCCGCTGTTACTCAGATTGTCCAGGTAGAATTCGGGTTTCTCAGAGTGCACCGGTATAAGCAGCTCTGGTTGAATCTCACGGGCAATTCTCAGCAGGTCTGGGCCACAGGCATGACCAGAGGCGTGCAGCCCTTTTTCCTCATCGGGTATTTCCCATTTGCCATTTCTTTCTACAGGGAGGCCGAATGCTCGTAATTGGAAGCGCTTGAGCCAATGGTGCAAACGCCAGAAGTCCATCTCCTGTTCTTCGTTGTGAGGCTCGCTGGAGCTAAAGACATAAAAGCTGCCTGCTCTGGGCTGTATGCTGGGCAGTTCATTCAAATCCCAGAAGCTAAAGCAGAGGATGAAATCACCCTGGTTAGAACTAACATCCGTAGCCAGTACAATCTTGCCGGAGTATTCCTGGTAGATATTTCGCAACCAAGAAGCAGGACTCTTACTAGCGGTCGTCTCTTGATAGATGGCAATGGCATCCTCCTGGGCAATATCAGGTATCTGGGGTTCGAGAAGACGCATGGTCTTTAGAAGGTAAGCATCTCTGGGCAAAATGGTTAACTTTCTTTTTGTATCTCTGGCAATCTGTAGAAAGGTAAGCAAGCGGTCTACATCTCTAGCAGGGAAATCGGCAATGACAAGCTCCTGTGAGCTGGCAATGGCCTTAAGACCATTATCATACACCTCCTGCTCATTGACATTTGTTTCCTTGTTCACATTAGTGCCTTCCAGGATTAGTGCTCTGGGATGTAATTGAGCTGCTTCCTTTATGAATGACTCGGTAATTTTACCCCGCTTACCATGAAGTCGTAGGTCGCCACTGTAGATTACCCAACCGGAGCTCGTTTCAATACCCCAAGAACAGGCACCAGGGATGGAGTGGTCCACGGGAAAGCAACACAGATTAAAACTGCATTCACTAATATCCTCCAAGGGTTGTGAAGCAAGTTTCTTCTGCCGGGTAGCTTTCCCCCAAAAATTTTCGGCCTCCTCACCCAGCTCTGGCGTATTGGGGACGCGGAAGCGACGTTGACGGTCACCACTGCTGCTGGCAACGTAAGCCCCCTGTTTCCATCCCTTCAGACATTCCTCAACCCTGGGGGTGAAATAGCATACCTGCTGGTCGAAAGATGATATGCCTGAGTCCTGGATTGCCTTGGCGATAAATGCTGTGGTCGCAGTGGCATATACAGGGATGTCATCTCTCAGGAAAGATATGTGGCCGGAGTGGTCGAGGTGGGCGTGGGTTAGCAGAATTCCATCTATATCTTCAAGTTTGCGATAGTGCTTGGCGTGTAGAAATTGTTGCCACAGCTCTTTTGTCTGTAGATCAGCGCGGTAAATGCCCTCAAGCTGCGGAAGCAGCCCCATTACTAGGAGGTCGAGGAGCCCTGCTCCGGGGCGAGGCTTCAGATATTCCTCGTAGAAGTCTCGGTATTTACTGTAGGGATAACCAAAATCCAGGAAGAGCTTCCCCTTATCATCCTCAAGGAGAACCTTGTTGCCACCGATTTCCTTGATGCCACCGTAGAACGTGAGCTTTACCATAAAAATCCCTCACCCATTGATTAGTTCTAATAACTCAACCAGACCATTATAGCAACTTTTGCTCATAGGGTAGGACGTGGTGCTAAAATAAGAGTATGCCAGCGAATTTACCGCCGCAGTATTTTGAGGCTGAGAAGAGGTATAGGGCGGCCAAGGAGCCGGAGGACAAAATTGCGGCGTTGCAAGCAATGCTTGCCATTATGCCCCGGCATAAAGGCACCGATAAGCTTCACGCCGAGCTAAGGCGGAAGATTGCCAAGTTTTCACAGGATGCAGAAAGAAAATACGCCACAGCCAGGAGAACAGGCTTCTATATTAGGACGGAGGGGGCCGGACAGGTCATGCTAGTCGGGCCAGCTAACACGGGAAAGTCACAGCTATTAGCGGCGGTAACCGAGGCCATTCCGGAGATAGCTGAGTATCCTTTCACCACTAAAACCCCGATTCCAGGGATGATGAAGCTTGAAGATATTCAGATACAACTGGTGGATACGCCACCCATCGGGCACAAGGAAGTGAAAATACTACTGGCAAATACCCTTAGAAATGCTGATCTCATTGTCATTATAATAGATTTATCCCGGGAGCCAGTAAGCCAGGTGGAGGCTGCTCTTCAAGGGTTGAGAGAGGCAAGAATAGAGCCTTTAACAGAAAGTGCTACACAAGTAACCCCGGGAAGTTATCCCAGGAGGATGTTGATTGTGGGGAATAAGAATGACCTGAAGGGTTCGAACGGCAATTGGGAAATCTTGCGTTCGCAATATGCTAAGCTGTTTTCCCTGGCCTCTATCTCAGCCAAGGAAGTTAGCGGCCTGGAAGAGTTCAAAATGGCAGTCTATCAAGCCCTGAACATCATCCGCATTTATACCAAAACCCCTGGCAGCAAGGCTGACCTGAGCGACCCTATGATAGTGGAGAAGGGCAGCACATTGGAGGAAGCTGCTGAGAGCCTCCATAAGGACTTCCGCCAGAATTTGAAGTACGCTGTCGTTTGGGGCTCGGGAAAATATGATGGGCAGAGGGCTGGCAAGGGCCATATACTTCAGGACGGCGATATAGTTGAGTTTCATATATAGCTCACTGCGATTGATTACGTTTTGCAGATGAAATAGAATTAGGAGGCTTATGATAATGAATAGACTATTCACCCAAGAAGAGCTTGAAGAGATGGGAAAGCGGACTGTAGACCTTCTCACCGGAGCCATTGAAGCTGGTGATGGGGAGCAGGCCAAGAAGCTGGCCAAGCGGATGTATCGCGAGTTTTCTGCCATGCATGACCTCTACGTAGACTGGACGGCAGGGTTCATGGACTACATCTATGCCAGCTATGGGGAGGATGCCCTTTACCAGGCGCTAAGAAAGGTTATTGGGGCAGCTACTGGGCCCATGGTCGATGTGAAGAAGGTCGACTTTCGGCGTCGAGTCCAAGGGCTGGCCAGTGCATTGAGGGGTCACCTAGAGGCCATGAAGGTAGAGGAGGATGATGAGAAGGTGTGCATAACGATGGAGCCCTGTGGCAGCGGCCAGCGACTGGCCCAAAGGGGGGCATATGGACCACCCCGCAATCTTACCAGGATTCAGAAGCCACATGCCATGACCTGGGGCATGAGCGACTTCCCTGTCTATTGCACCCACTCCCCTGTCCTGGAAATCCTGTCTATCGAGCAGCTTGGCTATCCTGCCAATGTAGCTTTCCCAGCTGAGAAGGTGGCAGAGGAACCCTGCAAGTACTGTATATATAAGAATGTTGGGGACACTCCTGAAGAGGTCTACACCAGGGTGGGAAAGAGCAAGCCCTGAACTATACCAGGGCGGCACGTGGTTAACTGTCACGGGGTTATGAATTATCAGGCGATGATCTCACATGATAACCAGAAGGAGGTGTATATTTGAAAAGGACAAGGGTCTGTGAACTGCTGAGTATCACATATCCCATAATACAAGCGCCCATGATATGGATTACCGGTGCCGAGCTGGCGGCTGCCGTGTCCAACGCCGGCGGACTGGGCACTATCGGCTTTAACGCGGGGGTGAAGACGCTGACCACTGATGTGAACATCACAGGGGAGCGCCTGCGGGCGCAGATAAGGAAGGCAAGGGAGCTGACTGATAAGCCCTTCGCGGTGAATTTTGCTGTTCCCGAGCAGCCCTTCAGCGACCGCTGTGTGGAAGTAGCTCTGGAGGAGGGAATCGCGGTGGCGCTCCTGGTGGGGGACTCCCCCGAATCCTATACCAGGCGCTTTCAAGAGGCTGGAGTCAAGGTCTTGTATCGCCCCCAGACGAGGGTCACTGTGGAGGCAGCTAGGAGGAGTGAGGAGGCAGGGGTGGATGCGGTGATCGTGGTTGGGTATGAGAGTGGTGGGCACAGTGGCTTGGATGAGCTGTCGACTCTGGTGCTGGTACCTCAGGTAGTGGATGCAGTGGGGATACCAGTGATTGCTGGTGGGGGAGTGGCGGATGGGAGGGGGGCTGCGGCCGTTTTTGCGCTGGGGGCGGAAGGCATTTATTTGGGCACTGCCTTTGTGGCTACCAACGAGTGCGATGCCCATCCGGAGTTGAAGAAGTCTGTAGTGGGCGCTACAGATACCAGCACTACAACATGGCCTGGTCGTCTGGGGCTGGTGAGAGCACTTAGGAACTCCTTTACAGACGAAGTATTGAAGATGATGGGGGAGGGTGCTTCTGGGAAGGAGATAAGTCGATTCTGCTATGGCGGGGATAAGTTTCGGCCTGGACTGGTTGAGGGTGACCTGGATGGGTCTTTCATCCCCTTGGGGGCAATCGCTGGGCTGATAAATAGGGTGGAGGGGGCAGAGGAGATGGTTAAGCGTCTGGTGGAGGAGTCAGATGAGGTACTCTCTCGGCTGGTGTGAAGTACGGATATAACTTATTTTAGGACTTTTGGTTTGCAGATGTAAGATAATCAGGAGGTTCATAATAATGAATAAAGTGTTTACCGAGGAGGAGCTCGAGGAGATGGGAAGGCGCACTGTGGACCTTCTCACCGAAGCCATTGATGCAGGCGATAAGGAGCGGGCCAAGAAGCTGGCCAGTCGGATGTATCGCGAATTCTCTGCCATGCATGACCTCTATGTAGACTGGACGGCGGGGTTCATGGATTACATCTATACCAGCTATGGGGAGGATGCTCTTTATCAGGCGCTAAGAAAGGTTATCGAAGCGTATATTGGGGCTATGGGTGACGTGAAGGACGTTGACTTCCGTCGCCGGATCCGGTGGGTGGCTGGTTCCCTGCGGGGCCATCTACAGCCTATGAAGGTGGAGGAGGATGATGAGAAAGTATGCATAACGATGGAACCTTGCGGCAGCGGGCAGCGGCTGGTCCAAAAAGGGGCCTACGGAGCACCGCGCAACCTTACCAGAATGCAGAAGCCACACGCCATGACCTGGGGCATGAACGATTTCCCGGTCTATTGCACTCACTGCCCCGTCTTGGAGATTCTGTCCATTGAGCAACTTGGCTATCTTGCCAATGTAACTCTCCCGTCCCAGAAGGCAGCAGAGGAACCCTGCAAATTATGCATATATAAGAACGTCGACGATATCCCTGAAGAGCTCTATACCAGGCTGGGAAAGCAGAAGCCCAAAGTTGGATAGGAACTGCCAGATAGGTAGCTAACCGCAGAATTCTCTATAATCATAATCCTGCTGTCTGGGCGGTTTCCCCTTTTAATCTATCAGTAAAATACATGTTAGCGTATTTACACTAGTTGGCATATTGCTTTACAATGCAGGTATCAGTCAGTTAGTAAAGGAGGTATGAAATGGCACCACAGGCAAAAATGGCTTTTATGGCGATAGTGCCGGATGCTGACTCTGGTAAGCATCGTAGCACGATGGCAACCGGGCTTGTCGAACTCATTATTCAATTTGTTCCTAACATGAACGAGGCTATCGAAATAGCCAAGCAACTGGCAGACCAGGGATGTGGCGTAATTGAGCTGTGTGGCGGCTTTGGCCACAGTATGACGGGCAAAATTGCTGATGCGGTCAGGGGCAAGGCTGCCGTTGGCTCAGTACGCTTCGACATTTATGCTCCTTTCGGCAAGAGCAGTGACGAGATTTTTTCAGGCTAGGCTTATGCTGCAACCCCCTTTTTAGGGCCAAAATGCCTGGTTTTGGCAGACAACACACAGCCAATCGATCGACTTCTTGACGTCAACAGCGCGTCGTGTAAAAATACTAACTGCGACGTGCTCGTCCTCGTCAAGACTCATGGTTCCTAGCAGCTTGCGGTGTTTGTGCCGACAGGATAAAAAGGAGGGAAACGGGTAATGCAACTAGCCTTCTACTTTGACCAGACCAGGTGTATCGGTTGTTATACCTGCGTGGTGGCTTGCAAGGACTGGCACGATGTGCCAGCCGGGCCAGCCAGTTGGAGGAGGGTTATCACTATCGAGTGGGGTAAATACCCTGAGCCGTTTGTTGCCTTCCTGTCCACCTCCTGTTATCACTGCGCTGAGCCAGCTTGCATACCGGCTTGTCCTGTCAGTGCCATAAGCAAAAGGGAAGAGGATGGCATAGTTGTGGTGGATAGGGAGGAATGTCTGGGAAAGGATAGTTGTGGACTGTGCCTTGAAGCCTGCCCTTATGAGGCCCCCCAGTTTGGAGATGGGGAGAATGCCAAAGTCCAGATGTGCGATTTCTGCTTGGACCGTTGGGAAGAGGGGAAACAGCCGATTTGCGTAGCTGGCTGCCCCAGCCGGGCACTGGACGCCGGACCAATAGATGAGATGAAAGCCAAATATGGGGAGGTGGAGGAGGCGGTGGGCTTTTCCTACGACGTCAGGCTTCAACCTTCGGTCATCTTCAAGCCAAAGCCCGAGGTCTCAGTCCCAAGTCGCTAGTAAGGAAGCACGAAGGATGACAGAAGCGCAAAAATCCAGAGTGAAGCTGCCCCCGGTACAGCAGGTATCCATCGTGGTGGAGGATATGGACAGGGCAATAGAATATTACAGCTCAATCTTTGGCATAGGTCCTTTCAAAGTAATGGATATCGGGCTGGAAGGCGTGCTGCAGCGAGGCAAGCCAATTAGCACCACAATCAAGGTGGCTTTCGCTAAATCAGGGCCGCTGCAGGTCGAACTAATTCAATCGGTGAAGGGGAAGAATATTTACACTGAGTTTCTTGAAAGCAAGGGAGAGGGCCTTCATCATCTGGGCTTCCAGGTTGATGACATGGACGCCATGCTGGCTGAGCTGGCTAAGGAGGATATCAAGCCTGTATTCCAAAAGTGTTACCCCGATCTTGGGACAGCATTCGCCTACCTGAACAGCGACAAGATTGGTGGCGTGATATTCGAGCTAATTGAGTCAAGGGGTAAAGGAAGAGCAGAACGGTAAGAGGTATGAGATCGTTCATCAACGGCTTAATCTGAATGGCTCAATCTGTATTTGCAGTGTGAGCAGTTCCATATATAAAGACCTTACTTAGTACACAATTTTCAGGAGTGCAACTTGATATCATGAGACGGCCAGTGTAGCATTGTATTTTGCGAGAGGACGACGAAATGATAAGAAAGAGATTTGAAGACAAAGTGGCTGTTGTCACCGGGGCCGCTGGTCTTGGTATAGGTCATGCAGTAGCGCGGGCGTTTGCCAAGGAAGGGGCGAAGGTGATGATGTGCGATCGTAATACTGACAGGCTCATCCATGCCGCCGAGGACATCAGGGCAACAGGAGCCGAGGTACTGAGCGTAAGCTGCGATGTCTCCAGAGTGGAGGAGGTGGAGGCCATGGTTAAGCAGACGCTGGATGAGTGGGGCAAGGTGGATATCCTGGTGAATAATGCAGCCGTCAACATCCTTTGTGACGTGGTTGATCTCACTGACAAGCAATGGGACTTAATGATAGATGTCAGCCTGAAGGGGAGCTTCTACTGCTGCCGTGCAGCCTTGCCTGGCATGATCGCACGGAGCTATGGCCGCATAATCAATTTCACCTCAGCGAGCGTGCTACATCCTCCTCCCAAACACTGTGCATATATATCAGCAAAAGCAGGGATTATCGGCCTAACCAGAGGTCTGGCGACAGATGTGGGTAAATATGGCATCACCGTCAACTGTGTGTGCCCCACTGTTATAATGAACGATGCTATCGCTAAAATGCCCTACCCTGAGGGTACGTGGGAGAAAGCCCGGGAGGACATCCCGCTGGGCAGATTTGGGACTCCGGATGAAGCTGCTGCACTGGTGCTATTCCTGGCGTCTGATGACGCATCCTATTTGAGCGGGGATACCATCAGCATCGGTGGGGGTTTGGCATCGATTTGATAGCTGTAACAGGATGGGCTTGACTGTGTGGTAACCCGGTGGGTTTGAAGCTGATGTTAGATTATTCCAACCCAGGCTTCGGGCGAGGCGAGGTCTTTCGAATTATTGTTAAGGCGTGGACTGGGAAAAGTAACGGTGAAGGATATGCTTTTTGCTGATAGAGAACAGGATGAGGCTATTCAACCAAGCTTTGGTGAAGACTGCCAAGGATTAATGGTCAGGCCAGTCCAGTGTTAAGCAGGCTGGTTTGTCTACTATTATCATGAAAGTACTGCCGGAGGAAATGTGACTATGAAAGCTGCTGTAATCCATGGACCTAGAGACATAAGATTGGAGACGGTAGCAGACCCCTCCGTCAGAGGCGACGAAATCCTACTGAAGGTAAAGTCTTGTGGGATATGTGGCAGCGACATTCATATATATAAAATGGGTGCCATGTCGGCATCCCCGGATTCCAGGATACTGGGGCACGAGTTCAGTGGCGAGATAGTCGAGCTAGGATCGGATATTGAAGGTTTGAGAGTGGGGGATAAGGTGTTGGGAACCGGCCGTCGCAACTGCGGACGGTGCCATTGGTGCCAGCGAGGTCAAACTCACAGGTGTACCAATGTTGGGGTTCCTGGATATGGACTGGACGGCGCCTTTGCTGAATACGTTGTAGTGCCCAATCCAGTACTGGGGAAGACACTATTCAAGATACCGGAGGCGCTGGGCTGGCAGGAAGCTGCCACAGTTGAGCCTGTGTCTGTTGCCTGCCATGCTGTGGAGGCGGCTAAAATCCAGCCGAATGAGACTGTGGTCATACTCGGAGCAGGTATGATAGGCCAGGGAGTTGCCCAAGCAGCCAAGGCTGGAGGTGCTGCCAGAGTTATAGTTTGTGAACCTTCCTCTAAACGCCTTACTATGGCAAAAAACTTGGGCGCCGATATTGCTTTGAACCCCAAAGAGATAGACCCTGTTAAGGCTGTCGCAGAAGCCACTTCACGAGAGATGGCAGACGTGGCATTTGAATGCTCCGGGGTTGCTGCTGCCTTCCGTCAAGCATTTTCTATGGTGCGGGCCTTCGGAAGGGTGATGCAGGTGGCAGTATTTGAAAAAAACGTCGAGCTGGAACCAGATCTAATGAGCCTCATGACATTTAGGAACCTGACTTTGCGAGGTTGCGCGGGGCAGAGGTGGGCCATAGCACTTGATCTTGTGCGACTGGGCCAGGTGAGGACGAGGGATTTGATAACACATGAATTCACTCTCAACAACGCTAAGGAGGCTTTTGAAACCCAGCTCAACTCTGACGAAGCAATAAAAGTGCTGATAAAACCCTAGGCTTACACGGTTGCCCCTTGACGACAAAAATCGTAGCAGGCACTTTTCTCAGTCGTACCACGAGAATCTTGCGGCAAGGACTAATAAAACTGAGTGGAGTAAATCTGGTTTAAATGTAAGGGCAGAATTAAACGCTCTTGTAACGCCATGGGTACATGGTTTGCTCTTTAAGCGCTACACTTGTTCAGCATGGACAAGACCCATAGCCAGAGTTCCAGGCCCTAGATATGTAGATGTGGCACAGCCTAACCTGGTAATAAGCATGCGTTCTCTGGGAAATAGTGGTTCTAGACACTCAGCAAGCATCTCTGCCTCATGCGGCGTTGTGGCATAGGCAATTGCCATCTCTTCTAGGGTTTCAAAGCTTTTTGCCCATCTCTTCAGCTGATTCAAAGCCATTTTGAGACCCACGACATATGCGGGGGAGCGGACCTTGCCGCTATCATAAATCTCGCCTAGCATCTTCATATGTAATGCCATGCTGATGTTACCCAACAGGATTAGCACCTTTGTGAAATGGAGGCGCTTTCCCTGGAGAATATGAGGAAAGCTATCGCATTTCCCAAATATGTGAGTTCGTGGAATGATTTGATGCACTAAGTCAACAATCTTGTCTAAGTCTTTGCCTTCCTGTGCTGCCTTGGCAGCAGCTATAGCTATAAGGCCCAACCCCACCGAGGCTGAATTCGAGTCTATCACTTCCACGCGGCATCTATCGTCCAAGTAACTTTTGGCCAAACTTGCGGCATTATATGTGCCGCTGTACCCTGAAGCAAGGTGAATGGAGATAATCTGGTCAGTTTCGGCCGTCAAATCGTTATAAACTTTGATGAAGTCGCCTGGTGGGGGCACGGAGGTCTTGACATTCCCTTGGCCCCGAATCATCTCGTGATATACCCTGTCAACTTCAATATCTATGCCATCGCGATATGTTTTGCCACCAAGCTCTATGCACAGTGGTACTATGGTGATAGAGAGTTTGTTGGCTATCTCAGCTGGGATATCGCAGCTACTATCGGTTACAACTTTAACCATGGCTGACTTTCGGTAGTTTATAAAATCTAGCCGAGATCAGCAAGGGGCAAATAAGCCTGCAAAACATAATTGGAGGTCCGTATATAGCTTTATTGGATTCAAACGAGTCCCACGGGAGTTGTTATCAATCTACGGTAGAGATAAAATTCGTGGATACGGATGGAAGGCAGAGGCTCTGTGGTAAGTATTCCCCAATACTCGAACTAGCTCAGCTCATCGAAGAAGCTGAGAAGCATAGCGAAAGAAGCAATAATTCATCAAATAAGCTTAAGGGACGTTTCTTGGAGGTGTGGAGCATAGACAAAATCTGTCCCTATTGCTTGGGGCAAGTATATTTGTCCTATCGGGGAAATCAATGTTGCCTTAATCCATGAGTTAGTGGTAAAAGGAGGTGATAGATAGGGAGAAAAACTGGACAGTCGAAAAATTGCACGGTACTTTCATGGAAGGAGGCATTCAGATGGCTGAGCTAAATCTAAATGACCTTGAGAGGAGAATCCTGGTATTGGAAGATATTGAGGCTATCAGGAAGTTGAAGAGCAAGTACTGGCGCTGCGTTGACAGGAAGCTGTGGGACGAGATAGTCGAGTGTTTTACCGAGGACATGGTGCTATCCGTATTATCCAAGTTAATTAAGGGCAGAAACGCATGTGTTCAATTCCTCAAAGACACGCTGGCCAATACCGTCTCCGCGCATCAGGGGCACCAGGCCGAAATCGAAATAGTAAATGAGTCGACGGCCAGGGCCACGTGGGCGCTGAATGACCTGTTGCTGGATATACAGCCGGGCGTGAATTTCACTGGTTTCGGCTACTATGAGGATGAATATGTCAAGGAAGCTGGCAAATGGAAGATAAAACGCAGCAAGGTCGCTTACTATTTCACGCAAGTGGTAAATACCTGGAAGTTGTCCAAATAATCAAGCCACGAGGCTGAAGGGAAGAGGATAGGCGAATGGTCCTGAATGGTTGCCGGATTACTGAATTTACGTCAAACGAGCAATCAAGACCTTAATCTGTGAATGAATTGAGATTTCTGAAGCTGGCCTTTCTTATATAACTTGTTGGGCAACTACATTATTGCTGGAACAATGTTCTGTGATCCGACCCTTATTTACATATTAGCATCAGATGGTTGGAAGTCAATATTTGCTGGAAGAAGTTGCAAATTGCCATAATTTTTCTGCCAGAGCCTCGATATAATCTCTGTTTTCCAGCTTTGCTTTCCATTCTGCTGGAATAGCTTCTATGCCGAGGTACGCTCCTGAAATAGCTCCAGCCATGGCCGCTATCGTATCGGTATCGCCACCTAGGCTTATGGCATAAGTCACGGTATCCTTATAGGACTTTGGCTGCCTTAAAAAGCAGTAGATAGCAGTAGGTACCGACCGTGATGCTTCTATCCCGTTTCCCAGCACGGCGACCACCTTCGCCTTATCTTGCTCACCAAGCAACTCTCTTATTTGAGCTATTTTTTCCTTATATAACTGGCTTTGGATGAAGGTCCGGAGCTTGAAGAGAAAATCCTCCTTGTTAATATCCTCATCTGAAGGTGTGTTAAGAGCCAGGGCTATAGCACAAGCCTGGAGTGCTGCTCCCTCCTTGCCCAGTTCGTGGGAATGGGTGATGGAACTCGATTTATGGGCGATCTCCCGTAGTTTTTCTAAGTTATTGGAATACAAAAGCCCCACAGGAGCCACCCTCATCGCGGAGCCATTACCCAGAGAGCCGCCCTGGTAGAGTTTATTCGCAGCACTATACCATGCTTCGCCTCCCTTTATCATCCAGAAGATTCTGGGTGGTCCTGGGCCGTAGCCCCGCCATGGTTCAGCCTCATAATTTTTTATAAAGGTTTGCGCCATGTGTTCTCCATTAAAACCCTTGCTTTCTATCAAGGATTCTGCAATGCCGATGGTCATGTGGGTATCATCGGTGTAAATTAGCTGCTCCAGCCTCTCAGCCAGGGAATCGACATCTTCGCTTCTAGACATTCCTCTTCCTTCCCGTCGAGCCCCCAACCCGTCGCCGATCGCTGCCCCTACCAGGCATCCTAGAAACTTTGGTTTTGGCTTTCCTTTATGCATGCCCTGCACTATGCTGCCTCTCTTAGTCAGTCTGTTATTTCATAACTAATGGCGTATTGGGAGAAAAGCAGTTGGGCAGTCGCTTTCCAAGCATTGCAATTTCCCTTATGTTCTATTATACTTAAATTGGTGGTTACAAGCGTAGGTTATCGTGCCTCTGTGGAAACTCTCTCGGGTTTATTTACAAAAGTTGGATGACCGAAACTCTAGCCAAAGATTATTAACAAAAGGAGGTCATCCAGTGGGGTTTACAGACAAAACGCTAGAATGTTCAGACTGTGGTGCTACATTCACGTTTACCGCTGAGGAGCAGGAGTTTTATGCTGGTAAGGGATATGCTAACGAGCCCAAGCGCTGTCCCAGTTGCCGTGGAGCAAGGAGAGCCCAGCGCGGCAGCTTTGGTGGGTTCGGTGGATATAATCCTAGCCGCCAAATGTATCCCGCAGTATGTGCTGAGTGTGGTAAGGAATGTGAAGTACCGTTCGAGCCTCGAGAGGGCAGGCCGGTATATTGTAGTGGGTGCTATAGTAAGATTAGATTGGGCGGTAGGCCATAATTCGATTGCAGCTGGATTCAAAGAAGCTGGAGCCAAACCCAGTCCCTGAAGGTTCAGAGTTAGTAAGTCAGTGTATTCCAATAAGTTTGGCTGTACAAAGGGTAGGATTATAAAAATGGAAAGCGAGGCAGTATTATGAACATATATATAGGCAATTTATCTCAGGAGGTTACTGAGGAAGAGTTGCGCCAAGCATTTGAGGCTTTTGGGCAGGTCACATCGGTGAATATCATTAAGGATAGGTACAGCGGTGGATCCAGGGGTTTTGGCTTTGTTGAGATGGCAATGAAGTCTGAGGCACAGGCTGCAATTGGTGCGCTTAATGGGACATTATTGAGGGAACGGACGCTCAATGTTAGTGAGGCACGCCCTCGTTCCGAAGGTGGGAGAGGTGGTGGGTCCTATGGTAGGGGAGGTGGCTATGGTGGAGGAGGTGGCTATGGTGGAGGAGGGAAACGACGTAGATACTAAGTTGCTAGTATGTTGCGGACGGCGGCTTTTGAAATAGTGAGCTGAAGTTCTGGGGTGAGGAAGGGAAGTTCGTTTTTCTCTTGCATCTCAGAAGCGAGCTTTTGCGCCACTTTATCCAGGTCATCTGTCTCTTTATAGTGCTCAATGACATAATTTTTGAATTTTTCCGTCTGTTTCAGTCCCAGCAACAGAATATTTCTGGCTTGCTCACCGAGGAGAACCCCGTGATGTTCAAAGGCACATATCTCTACCTCATAGCTGCATAACTTCTTTAGCGACTCGACATACAAGAGGAAGTCATACTGAGGTGAAGGGACAGTGAGCCCGCTCCCATCGGTCAGGGGAACTGGGGCAGCATCTGAAGGGAACATGGCTTTCAACTTTGGGACGTATAATGCCAGGGAGCACTTAGTATGGCCCGGCGTCTCTATAAAGTGAGCTTTGATTCCATCGCCAAGGTCTATAAAATCGTTTTCCGTCACGACTCGGCCAACATGAATCCCATCAAACTTCAGATTCAATTTCTCATACTCATCCTGGAGTCCCAATGCGTCAATCGCCCCTTTATTAGCACTAGCAATGGCATTCACCACTTTTTCTTTGGAGAATACCTCCCGTGAGTATTCCGAGGCGAGTATCTGCACCTGGGGAAACTTCCTCTGCAAGTAAGGCACAGCTCCACAATGGTCGAGGTGGGAATGGGTAACGACGAGATACTTAATATTCTCAGTGTCAAAATCCATCTGGCGAAATTGTTTTTCCAGGGATGGAGCTACATGGCTCATTCCGCCGCTAATTATCATGGCCTCTTTACCTTTAAGCAAGTAGAGGCAGATTTCGCGAGTCCCAAGGAAATCTATTCTGTCAGTGACCTTGCCCGGTTCTCCAATCCACATGGTAAATGTTTCCTTTGCCAGCACAGAATTAGGCAAAAGCGAATTCTTTAATAGCTCGGAAGTACCTCTCCTTGCCTATCCACATTATATCGTTGTGGTTAGCTCCAGGGATGATAACCAGCTTTTTGTTCTTGGCTGCTGTATTGTGAAACAGAGCTTCGCCCTCGCTAGCTGGGATGATTTGGTCGTATTCCCCGTGAATGATAAGTATTGGCAGGATAATAGTTCGAATCTTGGCAAGATTGGGAAACTCAGGGTCTTCTATGCCAAGAGATTCGGCGGGAAAGCCTAGATGAAAGAGGAGATTGATAAGAGCAGCAAATCCACTCTCGATAATCAGTCCCTTTATTTGTTCTTGATAACGGTGGGCTATTTCAATGGCGGAAATGTTTCCCAAAGAGCGACCCATCACAAAGATGTCGCTGCTATGGTGCTCTTGCTGCAGGATGTCACTGAATGCCCTGAATATAATGGGAGCATCTGAAACCATATTGCTTAAAGTAGGCCTGCCCTGACTAGCGCCATAGCCCCGATAGTCGGCGACAAATAGGTTAATGCCCAGTTGGTTATACATGGGGGCAATGTAGTCATGATCGCTGACCACCTCGCCGTTGCCATGGAAGTGGAGGATAGATGGTGAATTTCGGCTGTGGATATAGAAGCGACAAGAGATGGAGACGTCTTTATCCACAGGAATGAAATGGTCGCTGGCATTAGGCGGAGTCTTGGTAAAATCCTTTCTAGGATAAAAGACGAAGGCGAGAATCTCTGGCCGGTCTAGGGCAGAATAATCACTTTGGGACATGGCTCTTTCGACTTTGATTTTAGCATATCGGCTGAACACGTATAAAGCGATAGCGCTAGGTAGACCACATTTAGCCAGGCCTTTCGATTTTGGGGAGCTGATACAGGTGGTTGAAGAGACTTTGGGATCTGGTCATTGGCATCTAGCTTGGTGATTCTTGAGCCTCCTGCCAATAGCCGCTCAAAAACCCCCTTTTTTCCTGCAATTCCTTGGTCTTTATGAAAGCTTCAAAGAACATCTTAGAGTCGTTAAGAAGCGTCTGGGCATATGCTACGGCTTTAGGTAAATCTTCGTCAGGTGTATTGGATACTCTTCCATGACCCGGATAGATTTCTTTAACCTTCAAGCTATTTAAGCGTAGTACTGAATTCACATAGTCGCTCATGTTACCTGACCCCCATATCTCAGAGAGAGTGCCTCCCGCAAATACTGTGTCTCCGGTAAAAAGCAGTCCTTCCCGCGGTTCATAGAAGCAGGTGCAACCTGAGGTATGACCTGGCGTATGTATTGTCCGGAGCTTATAGTTGCCAAGGTCGATTTCAGTACCATCTTCCAACCAGATGTCGACCCAAAAGGGCTTGCTAGACACATTAAGGTATTTGTTCTGAGTGACAAATTCATCTTGTAGGTCCAGTTTATTGGCAGCCAAGCGGTGCGCTGCCACTACAGCTGTGCCATGGAGGAAAGCAGTGGCGCCTGTATGGTCGAAATGCTCGTGCGTTAATAGAATTAAATTTATGTCCCTGAGGCGCAGGCCCAATTTAGAAAGGCGGCTCTTCAAAAGAGGAAATTTGCTCGTCATGCCTGTATCAATCAGAACGTTCTTAGTAGCGCCTTTAATAAGATAAATATGGCTCCCGGGCTTCTCGCTGTGGAATTGGTAGATATTTGGCTTTAGCTCGGTTATCTTGGGCGATTCTGGTCGCACACTGACTTGTATTTGTTCCTTGCCACTGGGCTGTTTCTCTTTCAAGCCAAGTCTCCTTTCGAAGAGAGCTGTTTATTTAGGTCTCGCAGGCGCTGACACAAGGTGTGCATAACACTGAGGGCAAATTGTGGCTGTTGTTGCACCATATAGAGGAATTTGGCCTTATCTAGAGCAATTAGTTGAGTGTTGTCCTCCAGAGCTGAAGCGGTAGCTGATCGACAACAATCATCTACCAATGCCATTTCGCCGAAAAAATCACCGGGATTCAACACAGCTAGGTTTGCCTCTTCAGCTTCATTTCGCTTAACTGAAAGCAATACTTTGCCGCTATGAATGAGATACATTTCGTTACCTGTAATTCCTTCTTCGAAAATGATTTCGGATTTTCGATAGCTTCGCAGGAACCCTTGAAAGGACGAAGTTTCGCCCATTGTGCTCTCAGACATTGCTTTCGCCTCCCCGTTTTTCGAGCCGCGACCGGCTGATATTGGCGTTGTCAAAAGTTATTTGATTTTCACCAGTTATCCCAAATTACACGCTCAAAACACTTGACCTAAATCATATTAAATTAGTATAGTGTAGGCACAATATACAACTAAAATAGTTGACATTAATTATACCATGAGAGTATCAACGAGAACAACGTATGGCATAAGAGCGCTGGTTGAGCTTGCTATTCATCATACTGAAGGGCCTGTTTCCGTCAGGTTCTTAGCTCAGAGTCTGGGAGTATCTAAATATTATCTCGAGAATCTGATGTTGATTATGAAACGGAATGGTTTTGTGACACCGAGCAGGGGACCGAATGGAGGATACTCACTGGCTAAATATCCTGCCGACATTAGCTTGCCTGAGGTATTTGCCGCTCTCGAAGGGTCTGAGAATTTGGTATACTGTGGAACTTGTCCCGATAGTTGCCCATATAGAGACTATTGCGCTGGTCATGATCTGTTTAAATTACTTTGCGGGGCGATGTTTGGTGCACTATCATCCATCACGCTGAAGACCATGGCTGAATGGCAAGTGCTCAAGCTCAAGAGGGGCTTATCCTAATGGGCCTTACCAAGATTCAAGGGATGGTAACTATGTCTAAGACATTACTAGTAATGATAATTTTGTCTTTTCTGGTGGGGACAATCCTGTTTGGCTGCGAGCAGCAGCCCGCAAGCGTGGAGACTCCTACCCCAACCCCGACTCCCACTCCCTCAGTCCCTCCCTCCACTCAGCTTACCATGCTCTCTATAACTGAGGGGGATGTTCTCATAATGAAATCAGGTACTAACAGTTGGCTTGAGGCACAGGTTGGCATGACACTGGAATCGGGTGACACCATAAAGGCTGGTGATGATTCTAGGGCAGTAATTACCTTCTTTGAAGGTAGTACCATTGAACTAGAAGCCGGTACTGAAATTAGTGTTACCGAGTTGAGTACTGCTATAGATACAGGCTCCACAACCATTAGTCTTAAACAGGAGATAGGCAAAACCATCAGCCGGGTGGAGAAGCTTGCTGACACTGTCTCTCGCTATGAAGTTGAAACTCCTGGTGCAGTGGCAGTAGCCAGGGGCACTATCATGCATGTGTATGTAGATCTGCTGGGCGGGGCCATAATAGGGTGTGAGGCAGGTAATGTAACTGGCTCTGCCCAAGGTGTGACGGTGCATATACCTCCAGGTACGCAACGATATGCTAAGAAAGGCCAATCATTCGGCGATGCAGTTCCGATTGGGAGTCCGCCCCCCGATGGGGGTGAAGATGGTGGGGATGAATATCCAAATGTAGATGGAGGTGGTGGTGGGGGTGGAGGGCAATCTCGCAGAGCTGCCATAGCCATAGCCAAGGTGGCTAACTGCACTGAGGCACACGAAGGTGATGAAATTAGTTATACCTACAATGTAACCAACACCGGCAATACCCCATTATCCAACGTCTCGGTAAGTGACGATAGAGCAGGAAATGCTACCTATCAAAGTGGCGATACCAATGTCGACAATGAGCTTGACGTTAATGAGACCTGGATATTCACCGCCAATTATACAGTAACTGATGGAGATACTGATCCGCTGGTTAATGAGGCTACTGCTTCCGGCACCTATGGGGGTAGGGTTGTAACAGACTGGGCTAGTGCCAGTGTTGATATCCTGAGATCAGCCATCGCTATAGCAAAGGCGGCTAACTGCACTGAGGCAAACGAAGGCGATGCAATTGCTTATACCTACAATGTAACCAACAGCGGTGACACGCCACTATCCAATGTCTCGGTAAGTGACGATAAAGCTGGAGATGCCGGCTATCAAAGTGGCGACACCAATGGCGACAATAAGCTCGATGTTGGTGAGAGTTGGATGTTCACCGCCACTTACACGGTAACTGATGAAGATATCGATCCTCTGGTTAATGTGGCTACTGCCTCTGGGGCCGATGCTTTAGGTAAGACGGTAAGCGCCCAGGCCAGCGCCAATGTCACTATCCTGAGACTAGCCATCGCTATAGCAAAGGCGGCTAACTGCACTGAGGCAAACGAAGGCGATGCAATTGCTTATACCTACAATGTAACCAACAGCGGTGACACGCCACTATCCAATGTCTCGGTAAGTGACGATAAAGCTGGAGATGCCGGCTATCAAAGTGGCGACACCAATGGCGACAATAAGCTCGATGTTGGTGAGAGTTGGATGTTCACCGCCACTTACACGGTAACTGATGAAGATATCGATCCTCTGGTTAATGTGGCTACTGCCTCTGGGGCCGATGCTTTAGGTAAGACGGTAAGCGCCCAGGCCAGCGCCAATGTCACTATCCTGAGACCAGCCATCGCTATAGCAAAGGCGGCTAACTGCACTGAGGCAAACGAGGGCGATGCAATTACTTATACCTACAATGTAACCAACAACGGTGACACGCCACTATCCAACGTCTCGGTAGGTGACGATAAAGCTGGAGATGCCGGCTATCAAAGAGGCGACACCAATGGCGACAATAAGCTCGATGTTGGTGAGAATTGGGTATTCACCGCCACTTATACGGTAACTGATGAAGATATCGATCCTCTGGTTAATGTGGCTACTGCCTCTGGCACCGATGCTTTAGGTAAGACGGTAAGCGCCCAGGCCAGCGCCAGTGTCTCTATCCTGATCTATGGCATAAGAATTGAGTTAACCTGGGATGCTGAAACCGACCTGGATTCTCACTTTATTCGCCCTGGAGGAGAAATGTTGGATATTTTTGATGATTGCCACTGGCGAAATAAAAACCCTGATTGGGGATTATTGGGAGTGGTTGAAGATAATCCTTTGCTAAGCGGCGATGATACGGATGGCTACGGTCCTGAAAATATCTATCTAAGGCGGCCTTATGAAGGGGGCATATACCAATACAAAGTCTATTGCTTTGACGACTATGGGTACGGTTCTTCTACAGCCACTGTCAAAATATGGATTAACGGTATCAAGGTAGCTGAGTATATTAGAGGGGTATCTTACGATGAAGTCTGGGATTGTGTTTCTATTGAATGGCCATCGGGTGATGTTGCTCCAGCTTCGGGTGGGGAGTCTTGTTCACCGCCAGAATTGGGTAAGTGAAGGCTTATATTAGATAATAACGCGCCATATGGGAGCTAAGAGGACTCGGCATCAGACTAAGCGCCTTTACCACACTTTGGCACTCCTGGGGGTGGGCTGTCTTATCATTATTGTTGTTGTGCTGTTTCAACCTTTTTCCAGTATTAACCTGTGGTTATCAGACCAGCTTTTCATCCCTGAATCCCCTTCCCCAAATATCGTCATAGCCGGCATCGATGATGATACCCTTGAAGCTTATGGTAGATGGGCAGAATGGCCACGCAGTCTCCACGTCCAAGCTATTAATAACTTGAGTGAAGCTGGAGCCAGGGTGATTTGTTTTGATGTCATTTTTGCCGATAGCTCGCCTGATGATCAGATTCTGGCATCAGCAATGGAAAGCGCCGGAAATATCGTCTTGGCTGTCGTGGGTACCGAGCCGTTACCTCCAGCCGGGTCCCAGATTACCTACGGTCGCTTTCTATGGCCAGTAGCTCCTCTGGAGGAGGCTAGTATTAACGTAGGCCATGCTAACGTAGTCCCCGACCCTGATGGCACGGTACGGCGTCTTCCGTTGGTAGTGAGGGATAGCGCAGGACAGAGCTACCCGGCTTTTAGTCTGGCTGTACTGCATGCTCTATTTTCTATGCCGCTTCCCCAGGAATACCCTCTGGGAGATGATACAATCTACGCGCTGGCCCGTGATATTCCTGTGGAGCCCTTTTACAACCTTCGCATCAACTTTGCGCCTGAAGCTGGAAGCCGGCCTTACATTTCTTACGGCGATGTAATTAAGGGCGATTTTGACCATTCGGTAGTTAATAACAAAGTCGTATTAATCGGGATAACAGCTACTGGTGAGCTTGATACTTGGGCAGTTCCGACGTCAGCCACTAAGGTGTCTGGTGTACTGATTCACGCGGCTGCTATGGACACTATCCTCACCCAGCGATTCTTGAAGGAGACTGGTATCGGTATCAATCTAATAATCATGTTGCTACTGGTAGGCATTACTGTGTTAACTTTGCCTCGTCTGAAACTGAGATGGGGGGCAGCGATAACAGGAGGGCTATTTTTGGGTTACTTGATAGCCAGTTTCCTTGCCTTCGATAGAGGGTATATCATCGATATGCTGTATCCACTGGTTAGCTTACCAATAATTTATGTCAGTAGTGTAATTTGCTTTGTTGTTATCGAACAATCGGATAGGAGGCTTATCAAGGACCTTTTTGGCCGTTATGTTTCGCCACAGGTAGCTGGAGAAATACTTAACCTGGCTGATGTTGGCAATCTTGAGCTAGGCGGTGAACAAAGGGAGGTGACTGTGCTCTTCGCTGATATTCGCGGTTTCACCCGCATGAGTGAACAGATGTCCCCTGAGGCTATTGTGAATATGCTTAATACTTATCTGTCCATCATGATAGATAGGGTCCTACGGAATGATGGCATGGTTAATAAATTTGCTGGTGATAATATCATGGCGGTATGGAATGCTCCCTATTCTGAGGAAGGCCATGCCCAACTAGCAGTAAAAGCAGCCTGGGAAGCACAGCAGGAAATTATTAGGCTGCAGGAAAGCGACCCTTCGTTACCAAAAGTACAATTTGGCATAGGTATTAATACTGGTGAGGCACTAGCTGGCAATGTAGGCTCTTTGGGACGCGCTGAGTACACTGTTATTGGTGATGCTGTTAACTTGGCCTCTCGCATTTGCAGCGCTACTCCAGGTGGTGAGGTCTGGGTTGGGCCTGAGACCTACCACCAGGCAGCGGACTATTTGCAGGTTGAAGAACTGGAACCTCAAACGTTTAAGGGGAAGGTTGAGAAGGTGGTGGTTTATCGGGTGATTGGCTGGCGGTGATTGATTTTTTGGAATAGTGCACAATTCAGTTAGAAGCGACGTCTTTTTAGTCTGCTGATAGGATGGTTAAGTAGTAGCTTTGGGATAGGCACAAGGGTCAAGGTACAGAACAAAATCTGAAATAAGTTAAGACAATAGAGTGTGTGGTGGGAGGATGAATGGGGAGGATACAAGTCCCGCTAAATCAAACAGGGTAGCGTATCTTTTTGTTTTTTGTCGGGTATGCTATATGTTTGGGAGATGGGAAATAGTTCTGCCCGCCACAAGTTAATATGTGTCGTTGGGGCAAGGTGAGCCAAAAAGTGCCCTGTGGGTTCATGGTCGAAGCTGCAAAAGGACTCGTGGTAAAAAGAAATAAGCTAGATCGGAGCTGGGTTGTCTGGGGTCTGGTACATGTGCTAATTTTCCTTTGCCTCTTCGCAGTTCTGGGCCAGCTGTTCTATCCTGGTCCTGGCGAGTTTGAACGTCAAATAGCCCTCAAGATACTTGACGGTCAGGTTCCCTACAGTGATTTTGTTAGCGAATACCCACCCTTAGCGCTCCTAAGTTTCCTTTTGCCAGCCTTATTTTTTCGTACCCCGCTGGCATACTACTTGGCTTTCGCAGCAGAGATGCTGCTGTTTGATCTGCTAGCGATGGCTCTGATAGCCTTCGTTGCTTCGCACTTCAAGATATCACTGCGGCGCTCGCTTGCTGTCTATACTCTCCTTCTTATCGCTGTGGGGCCTCTAATAACAATGCGCTACGACCTGTTGCCAGCCGTGCTGGTATTGGCTGCTTTGACCTCTTTCATGATTGGGAGAACTAAGACAGCTTGGGCTGTTCTTGCCCTTGGCGTTACAGCTAAGCTGTACCCTGTCATTATAGCACCGCTCTTCGTCATATATCACTTACGTAACAAGCAGTATAACCAACTCATAAAAGGCGGCATCACTTTTTTGGCTGTCCTTCTAGTTGTCACCCTTCCTTGGTTAATCTCCAATCCTACGGGCTTCTGGTATTCACTAAGCTACCACGTGGAGCGAGGACTCCACTCTGAAAGCAGCTATGCCACAGTACTAATGATAGGGCAACTTTTAGGGCTAACCCAGGTAGAAGGGGAGTTTAGTTTTGGCTCTTGGAACCTCAGGTCTCCCTTGGCAGATAGTCTAGCTGGATTATCCTCCTATATATCCGTAGGCTCGCTTGTAATTTTGTACAGCTTATGCACTTGGCTACTTGGGAGAAGGTCAACATCTCGAGCAGGAATAAAGATGCTCGAGTCGGGAGCTGCAGCGCTGATGTTTCGTTTTGCTTTGCTAGCAGTCATCATATTATTGCTAACCAGCAAAATCTTCTCACCGCAATTTCTCATATGGCTTTTACCTCTGCTTCCTCTAATTAATGGACAGCAGCGACACACCATTTGGCTCTTTTTAGTAATAGGTGGGCTTACCTGGTATATATTTCCTTACCATTATATCGAGTTCGAGCTTGGTGAGCCTTACTTGATAGCGATGGTAGCTGCTCGCAACTTATTACTAGCGGTCATGGGCATTCTAATCTTATTGCCAACTATCCATGGCTCGGAGGGAGCTTTTTCATGCCTCGCTGAACGCTGATAGTAGTCGGTCTGAACTACTTGAAGGAAATCTAGAAGCAGCTCCACGTTGGAAATTGATAAGTTGGAGGATGCTTAGCGCTTGGTGTATTGTTGTGCCTTGCGAGCTCGTTTAAGTCCGTATTTCTTACGTTCTTTAATTCTAGGGTCCCGGGTAAGCAAGCCTTCTTTACGCAGCAGGGGCTTGAATAGCTCGTTTTCTTTGGCAAGAGCTCGAGCAATGCCATGGCGAATGGCTCCAGCCTGACCGTTGATGCCACCGCCCTTCACTTTCACCGTGACACGAAATTTGCCCATTGTGTCGGTGGCTAGAAAAGGATGTTCAATCATATGGCGATGCTCGAGGCGGGGGAAGGCTTCTTGATAAGGCTTGTCATTGATAATTATCTCTCCTTCGCCCGGAAAGACTCTAACTTGAGCTATTGAGCACTTACGTTTACCTGTCCCCCAGACGTAATTTTCCTCAATCATTAACCATCACCTTCTTTCTAACTTGAGCTTGGTGTGGATGCTCACTTCCGGGATAAACCTTCAGTTTTTTAAACATAGCTCTGCCTAAACGATTACGGGGCAACATCCCTTTAACCGCGAGTTCAACCACACGAGCAGGCTTTCTACCAAATACTTCCTTGAAGCTTGGGCTCTTTAAGCCGCCGGGATACCCCGAGTGTCTATAATAAATCTTTTGTTCGGCTTTTTTTCCAGTGATCTTCACCTTGGCAGCATTAATTACCACGACGTAGTCACCAGTATCAATATGGGGAGCATAAATCGGCTTATGCTTGCCCATAAGTAAACTAGCTACCTGGGCTGCTACTCTTCCCAAGGTCTTATCTGCAGCATCAATCACCCACCACTCCCGCTCTATATCTTTAGCTTTAGGACTATAAGTTTTCATCTCTAGTTTCTCATGGGCTTAGGATAATTGACCCTCTTAAGGTATAAACCACAAGCAGGGGATAGAGGACCAGCTAAACCTAAACTCCTTGCCTCCATTATATCTCGAAAATCTTCGATGCCTATCTTACCTAACCCCAGCCTAATCAAAAGGCCTACGGTACTTCGTACTTGGTGGGGCAAAAAGGAATCGGCCACCATGCGAAAAACAGTAAAATTTCCTTTTTTCTCAATTCCTGCTTCATAAACATTGCGCAGCGTGCTCCTGCTGCCATCTAAAGAACTGGCAAAGGAGACAAAATCATGCTCACCTTGGAGAAGCTGGCATGCGTAATTCATGGCCTCTATGTCTAGCGTTTTAGGTAAAAATAAAGCAAACCTTTGACTAAACGGCGATCGGGTATTGCTATTTAAGATATAATAATGATACTCCCGACTTAAAGCATCGCGTCGGACATTAAAATCATCGCTAGCCCTGTGAGCCGCTTTCACTGCGATATCTCTGGGTAGATAATAATTTAGTGCTTTAACTAGCGTCATTGTATCTAATGTAGATTTCGCCCAAAAGCTCACCACTTGTCCTTCGGCATGCACACCGGCATCTGTTCTGCTAGCTGCCATAACCCGGCTGCTTTGCCCACAAAATAGCCTTATAGCCTGCTCAAGCTCATTCTGAATAGTAGGCAAGCCAACTTGCCATTGAAAGCCATGATATTGTGTGCCGTCATATTCTATAAGCAAAATAAACTTACTTAACCAATTCAATTTGAACCATAGGCGCGTTATCACCAGGGCGGGGCCCTAGCTTTACCAACCTTGTATAACCCCCATTACGGTCAGCATACTCCGGAGCAATCTCAGCAAATAACTTGTCAACCACTTTCTTATTAGTAATAAAAGCCAAGGCTCGCCGTCTTGAGGCAAGGCTGCCATCCTTACCTAAAGTGATCATCTTTTCTGCTAAACTGCGAACCTCTTTAGCTTTAGCTTCAGTGGTGGTGATTTTTTCATGAGTCAAAAGGGCGGTAACTTGATTTCGGTATAACGCCCAACGATGCTCTGTTGGCCTACTTAATTTCCGTCCTGCTAACTTGTGTCTCATTCCCCCTTCTTCTTAAGAACAGGAGAGCCTAATTTTACCATTAGCTCTTCC
Source organism: uncultured Dehalococcoidales bacterium (assembly GCA_964638975.1). Lineage (GTDB taxonomy): Bacteria > Chloroflexota > Dehalococcoidia > GIF9 > AB-539-J10 > RBG-13-51-36. The sequence goes on along the minus strand of CAZXAJ010000007.1, from coordinate 36,078 downwards.
ACTTCGGCTCGAGACTTTGCACCCAAACCAGGTAACGGTGGCAAACCCTCTCTTCCCTTCTCTAACAATTGTCCCAGAGTGAAAATACCTGCTCTCCTCAAACTATTATAGGAGCGAGTCGACAAATTTAGTTCTTCCAGAGGGGTATCATATTGCTCAGGCAAAATGGGTAAAGCTCTAGCCACCTCTTTTGCCATGGGGACTTCGAGGTCTCTGAAGGAAGAGAACTGACTGATTAAGATGATAGCGCTTTGAGTAAGTGCCTCCCATGGAGAAATGGTAGCATCAGTCCAAATTTCTAGCATGAGTCTTTCTTGACTTTCCTCTTGGCCGGGTCTGATAGGTTCTACAGAAAAATTGACTTTCCGCACTGGGGTGAAGATAGCGTCTATTGGCAGTGCTCCCAGGGGCAAACCATCAACCGATTTAGCTGGTGCATAACCTTTCCCTAGCTCCACATTAAGTTCAGCGTAAAGCTTAGCTTGAGGAGAGTCTAACGCAGCTAAATAGAGCTCGGGGTTGGCAATGCGAAAGTCAGTTGAGGATTTAATATCACCTGCGCAGACCTTACCTTCTCCCGCTACTTCCAAGATCAGCTGCCCTGGCTGATGTGAAAGAGGGCAGAGTCTCAATTGCTTTATATTCAGTAAGAACTCCATTGCATCCTCTTTAACATAAGGAATGGGAGAAAATTCATGCTGGATTCCTTCGATCCTGACCCATGTTACCGCAGCACCAGGCAGAGAACTGAGAAGCACGCGCCGCAAAGCGTTACCTAAAGTGGTACCCAAACCTGGTTCTAGAGGTTCAGCGAGAAAACGGCCATAATTGCCGATGCTCTCAACACAAGTTACAGTGGGGATAGATAAACCTGGCATAGTTCACCTCGAGTAATATTCAACGACGACTTTCTCATTAAACCTGGTTTCAAGATCATCCTTGGCAGGCAAATTTAACACCCTTCCTGTCATGCTTTCTTTGTCTAAGCCTAACCAGTTAGGTGTGAATTTTTCCTCAATTTCCTCAACTATCCTTTTATAATATTCGGTTTTAGTGCTAGCCTCTCGCCATTTAATGACGTCCCCCGATTTCACCAGAAAGGAAGGGATATTGGTTTTGCGCCCATTAACAAGGATATGACCATGTCGGACTATTTGTCTGGCTTGGGCACGTGAATCAGCAAAACCCAAGCGATAAACCGCATTATCCAATCTTCTTTCCAGCAATATGAGAAGGTTCTCTCCGGTGGCGCTAGGGCTTTTTTTTGCCTCGACAAAAAACCTGCGAAATTGTCGCTCCAGAATACCGTAGCTAAAGCGAACTTTTTGCTTTTCTCGCAATTGAAGCCCGCGGTCAGAAATCCTGCTACGCCCTCTAGTCAAAGGACGCCCTCCAGGAGGAACATTTCTTTTCTCTAAAGGACATCTAGGTGTGGAGCACTTCTCTCCTTTGAGCATGAGCTTGTCATCGAAGCGACGGCATAAGCGACAAACAGAGCCTGTGTAGCGCGCCATTTTATACCCTTCTCCTCCCTCGCGGACGGCAGCCATTGTGAGGGATGGGAGTCACGTCTCTGATGGCTGTGACCGTGATCCCAGAAGCTTGTAAGGCGCGAATAGCTGCCTCACGTCCACTGCCCGGGCCTTTGATATGCACTTCAACTTGGCGCAAGCCATCACCTGCTGCTCTGTGTGCTGCGTCTCTGGCGGCCAGTTGGGCAGCGTAAGGAGTACCTTTCCTAGAACCTTTGAATCCGGCAGTACCGGAACTTCCCCAGGCGACAACATTACCTTGCATATCAGTAATGGTGACTGTCGTGTTATTGAAAGTGGATTGGATATAAGCCCTTCCTTCGCTAATCTTTTTATGGGCTTTATGGGCTCTCTTCCTCTTTGGCATTTGTTAAGAACGACCTCCTTACTTCTTAGCTAGGCCACGCCTTTGACCCCTACCTGCTACTGTTTTCTTTGGCCCTCTTTTAGTTCTGGCATTCGTGCGTGTTCTCTGTCCATGCACTGGTAACCTCATGCGGTGCCTTGTGCCTCGATAACAACTAATTTCAATAAGGCGCTTTATGTTAGATTGAACTTCTCTCCTGAGGTCACCTTCAACTTTATACTGTTTGTCAATAACATCGCGAAGCTGACCAACCTGTCCCTCACTAAGTTCCTTAACTCTAATGCCGGGATCGATCCCAGTGTCAGCCAAAATGCGTTGACTTGATGTGGCACCAATGCCGTAAATGCGCTGCAAGGCAACCCAAATTGGCTTTTCTTTAGGAAGGTCTACACCAGCAATGCGTGCCATTAACACACCCATTTAAAAACGAAGTTCTTAAATGGGCAACCTCCTTTGAGCATGCTTGACTTATCCAACTTTAGCTTTTGACACAAAGCCTTTCTTTCCAACTGAATTTTATTGTTCGTTGAAAATCACTGATTTTCAACAGCGTAATCACCCTTGCCTCTGTTTGTGCTTTGGGTTCTCACAAATAACCCTAACCACACCCCCTCGTCTGATAACCTTGCACTTCCTACATATCGGTTTAACCGAAGCTCTTACTTTCATTTCCAGTCACTATACAAATGAACCTAGTTATAATAAACCTTCTTAGTTGACCTGTCAAACTATTTAAGCCGATAGGTAACCCTGCCGCGGCTCAAATCGTAAGGGGAAAGCTCTACCAAGACTCTATCCCCAGGCAAAATCTTGATGTAGTGTTTTCTCATCTTGCCTGAAATGTGAGCCAATACTTGATGTCCATTGGCTAATTCAACACGAAACATAGTATTAGGTAAACATGTAATCACTTTGCCTTCAACTTCTATCTTCTCTTTTTTAGCCATTCTTACATAGTACCTAAATAAGTACTTCTGCTTCGTTGTCAGTTATGGCAATGGTATGTTCAAAATGTGCTGAAAGGCTTCCATCGATTGTAAGCACGGTCCACTGGTTAGGTGCCAATTTGGTGTGCCAGTCCCCAGCATTAACCATGGGCTCGATAGCCAACGCCATGCCTTTACGAAGCAATGGGCCTTTTCCAACCACGAAATTAGGTATTTGGGGCTCTTCGTGCAGCTCCCGACCTACTCCATGCCCGGTATATTCTCTAACCACGGAAAATCCTTTTGATTCAACATAATGTTGAATAGCAAATGAGATATCACTTATCCATGCCCCGCTTATAGCTTGAGCGATGCCTGCCTTTAAACTACCTTCTGTCACCGAAATAAGTTCTTCGGCTTCCTTGCTTATCTGTCCCACACCAATAGTTATGGTGGCATCGGTATTAAAGCCATTAAGTTTTGCCCCTACATCTAAGGAAACGATGTCTCCTTCCTGTAATATTCGTTCACCGGGAATGCCATGAACTATCTCATCATTGACAGAAACACATAAATTCGCAGGGAAGCCATGATAGTTCTTAAAAGAAGGTATAACTCCCCTTCTCTCTGATTCTTCGGCCATGATTACATCTAAGTGGCTAGTCTTAACCCCTGGCCTTATTTCCATCCTTAGTTTATCTAAAATGGCGGCGAGGATTTTGCCACACTTTCGCATAATAGCTATTTCCTCGGTGGATTTTATAATTACCATTTATTTTGCTTCTGCTTCGAGTACGGAGATTATTTCTCTAGCTACTTCTTGTATTCCCAAATCACCGTTGACCTTAATTAGTTTGTTCTGTTTCTTATAATATTCAAGGATAGGCACAGTTTGAGCGAGGAAAACACTCAAGCGCTCCTTTACCGTTTCCTCCTTGTCATCAGAACGTTGATACAATTCACCACCGCATTTGTCGCATTTTCCTGGTGTTCTAGGCGGTGAACTTATCGTGTGGTAGGGTGTCTGACAATTACGGCAAAGCCATCTTCCACTGAGACGCTTCACTAGCTCTTCATTGGGCACTTCAATGTATATTGCTTTATCTATGCTTTTTCCTTGCTCCTTAAGGGCTTTATCTAGAACTTCAGCTTGATCCAAAGTTCGGGGGAAGCCGTCGAGAAGGCAGCCAGAGGCACAGTCAGGCTGGTTAATTCTTTCCAGAATCATTCTTATGGTTATTTCATCAGGAACTAATTCCCCCTTATCCATATAGCTTTTAGCTAAGAGACCGATCTCGGTCTTTTCCTCTAATGCCTTGCGAAACAAATCACCAGAGGCTATATGAGATAAACTCATCTTTTGGGAGAGGATGTCTGCTTGAGTCCCCTTCCCTGCTCCCGGAGCACCCAGCATGGTGATATACATTACTTTAGGAAACCCTCGTAGCGGCGCATGGTTAACTGAGCCTCTAATTGCTTCATAGTATCTAGTGCCACACCAACAGCTATAAGTAAGGCTGTGCTCTGAATTACCAATGCTGTGACACCGGTAATTTCTCGAGCAATGAAGGGCATAATTGCCACTGCAGCCAGAAAGAGTGCGCCACCGAAGGTAAGGCGTCTTATAACTTTATTCAAATAATCAGCCGTTGTCTTCCCAGGCCGAACCCCGGGAATGAAGCCGCTTTGCTGCTGCAAGGTTTGAGGCAGGTTCATTTGCTCAAATATGATCATAGTGTAGAAGAAAGTGAAACCGATTACTAAGGCAAAATACAACCCTTGATAGACTAAACCCAAGGGTAGTGCAGTATCAGGCTGGAACACATTATAGATTGTATTCCAGAAATTTGGATCTTGGGCGGTCGGGTTCATAAAATACGTCGCTATCGTACCAGGGAGTTGCATTAAGGCAATAGCGAAAATAAGGGGTATCATTCCTGCAGTATTTACTCGTAATGGAATATAAGTTGAGCCTGATTGACGATACATGCGGCCGCCACGAAAAGTGCTCCGAGCGTACTGTACAGGTATACGGCGATGAGCTTCAATAAATGCAACTATGAGCACCAGAGTGGCTAAGCCGAGTATAATAAAGGCAATCAAGCCCACCGGGTCTCTTGCAGCTATAAAGCCACGACCAACCATTTCCGGTAAGCTGGCTACAATGCCGCCAAAGATTATTATCGATATCCCATTTCCTATACCACGCTCGGTAATCAATTCGCCTAACCACACAAGGAATATCGTGCCAGCAGTCATTGTCGTTATTATGCTGGCTGTTGTCAATGGCTCAAGATAGCCAATAACAGGAGGACTCTGACTACGCAGTAGGGCCAGCAGGGCATAGCCTTGGAGGGCAGCTAGGGGTATGGTTAGCAAGTGGGTAATGCGATTGATCTTGTGTTGACCGAGCTCCCCTTCTTGGGATAGAGCCTGAAGCCGAGGGATAACAGGGACCAGCAATTGCATAATTATGGAAGCAGTGATGTAAGGATAAACACCCATAGCAGCCATGCTGAAATTCTTCATGGCGCCACCGCTGAATAGGTCAAGCATGCCGAAGAGGAGATTTTGCCCGAAGAACTCCTGCAAGGCCTCGGTCTCCACGCCGGGCAATGGAACGTGGGCTATAAATCGAAAAACTACTAAGATACCGAGGGTAAAAAGAATTTTTCGCCTCAAATCGGGCAATGTAAATATGTCCATCATTGCCTGGATGAGGCGGGGTTGGTTTCTTCTGTGCTGCATTCTAAGCGCGCTCTACTTTTCCTCCAGCAGCAATAATTTTTTTCTCTGCCGATGAAGCGAATTTGTTAGCCTTAACTAGTAATGGGTGCTGGATATCGCCATTGCCGAGAATTTTAGTTGGTTGACCTGGGGACTTAATCAGCCCTGCCTGGAGCAATTCATTGGGGGTTACCTCCGTTCCTGGGGGGAAAATAGCTAGCTTCCCTACATTGACAATATTATATTCAGTTTTGAAAACGTTGGTGAATCCCCTTTTTCGTGGTAGCCGTTTTATTAAAGGCAACTGCCCGCCTTCAAAGCCAAGGCGCACGCCCCCACCTGAGCGTGCCTTTTGCCCTTTGCAACCTCGTCCCGAATAGGTGCCATGCCCACTGCCATCGCCTCGACCTATGCGTTTCTTCTCATGCTTAGCACCCGCAGGAGACCCTAATTCATTCTGTTTCATCTAACTTTTCTTCCTGGGTTTCAGCATCAGTTTCAAGATTTTTCGCAGAGCTCAGGACTTCGGATTTTGCAGTTTTCCTCAAGTTAGCCAGGGCAAGCATCGTTGCCTTAACTACGTTGATCTTGCTCGTTCCGCCCAGTGATTTGCCAAGGACGTCTTTTATGCCTGCCAATTCAAGTACTGCTCGACAAGTACTGCTGACAATTAAACCTGTGCCAGGTGCCGCTGGCTTTAGTAGGATCTTGGATGCTCCAAACTTGGCTATGATTTCATGAGGAATGGTGCCATCCCTGATAGGCACCTCAATCAGATCTTTCCTCGCTACAGCATTTGCCTTGCGAACTGCATCAGGGACCCCTGACGCTTTAGCTAAACCAAATCCTACATGCCCTTGGCCATCGCCAACTACTACCAAAGCTCTGAAGCGAAGGTGTTTACCACCTTTGACTACTTTAGTTACACGGTCGATGCCTAATAGTTTCTCTTCGAGACTTAGGTCTGAGGCATCAATTTTTGTCCTCTTCCATCTTGCCTTGGTGACTGCTTTCATAAACTAACTCTCAAAACTCCAATCCAGTTTTCTTGGCAGCCTCGGCTAAAGCCTTAACTCTACCATGATACTTATTGCCACCACGATCAAAAACCACCTGTTTGATTCCTTTATTTAGTGCTTTCTCCGCAAGCAAAGTTCCTACTATTTCAGCTCTCTTGGTTTTTATCATTCTATCGGTCTTGCTTCTCACCTGAGAGTCAAGAGTGCTCATTGAGACTAAAGTTTGGCCTATAGAATCATCAATAAGCTGGGCATAGATGTGATTCAGGCTGCGGAAGACACATAATCGAGGTCGTGATATTATTCCCCTTACCTTTTGTCTCACCCGTCTGTGTCGTATTTTTCTGATTGCCTTTGAATCTCTGCCGTTCATTATATAGCCACTATCTCTTGCTAATTTTGCCCGATTTGCCAGGTTTAAGATGTAGCCTTTCCTCAAAATATTTAATGCCTTTTCCTTTATAAGAGTCGGCAGGGCGTACCGCCCGAATTCTAGCAGCCGACTCCCCCACCGCTTCTTTATCAATACCAGTGACACGGACGCGATTTGTCCCTTCAACGGTTATATTAATACCAGGAGGGGGAGAGAATTCCACGGGATTGGCATACCCTACCTGGAGCAACAGCTTGTCGCCCGTTTTCTGCGCTCTATAGCCTACGCCATTTATTTCCAGGATTTTTTCAAAACCTTCACTCACCCCCATAACCATATTTGCCAAAAGGCTACGAGTGAGCCCATGTAAAGAGCGATAAATCTTACTATCACTAGGTCGAGTTACAATCAAGTGCCCGTCCTTCAAAGTTATAGAAATGTCGGGGTGAAACCGACGACGCAGTTCTCCTTTGCTTCCTCTTACCACAACTTCGCTTCCATCGATCTTTACCTCAGTGCCTTGAGGTATAGCAATAGGAAGCAAGCCAATACGAGACATAATTCATAACTCCTAAGTTAATTTACCATACATAGCACAGAATTTCTCCGCCAAGATGCTGCCGCCATGCCTCTTGGCCGGTCATAATGCCTTTGGGTGTAGACAAAATGGCAATACCCAAGCCCCCATAAACGCGGGGGATTTCGCGCTTTCCAACATAAACCTTTAAACTTGGCTTACTCACTCTTTCTAAACCTAAGATTGCAGGCTGTTCGTCTGTGTACTTGAGATGAATTTTTATCATTGGCTGTGGTTTCCCTTTAAGCACTTCATAGCTGTCAATGAAACCCTCATCCTTAAGTATTTTGACGACAGAGAGCTTCATTTTAGAGGAAGGTACAAGCACATCATCATGGCTGGCCATAATAGCATTGCGTATTCGAGTCAACATATCAGCAATCGGGTCAGTAATCGTCATTTCTCCCTCACCAGCTTGACTTTCTTATCCCAGGGATTACGCCAGTTACAGCAAGTTCTCGAAAACAAATACGACACAGGCCAAATTTACGCATATAAGCACGCGGCCTGCCACATAATTGACAACGATTACGTTGCTGCACCTTATACTTTGGTGTCCGTTTTGACTTAACAATCTTAGATAACTTCGCCATATTAAGTTCTCCTGAAAGGCATGCCCATCAGTTCTAGCAAGTCCCTGGCTTCATCATCGTTCTTGGCTGTGGTAACAATGCTTACCTCAAGGCCGCGAATTTTAACTACCTCATCATAATCAATCTCAGGGAAGACTATCTGTTCTTTTATGCCTAGGCTATAGTTTCCTTGGCCATCGAAAGAATCCCGCGATACTCCGCGGAAATCTCGAAACCTCGGTAGAACAACGTTAACTAGTTTGTCAAAGAAATCGTACATCCGTTTACCTCGCAACGTCACCATCATCCCAATAGGCATACCAGCCCGCAGCTTAAAAGAGGCGATGGACTTTTTTGCCCGTGTGGTCACTGGACGTTGTCCCGAAACTGTAGCCAAGTCTTTCTCCGCAGCTTCAAGAACTTTGGAGTCCTGTGTGGCTTCTCCCAAACCGATGCTAAGCACAATCTTTTCCAACTTAGGCAGTTGCATTATGTTATTGTAGCCAAGCCTAGCTTTAAGCTGGGGAGTCACTTCGGTTAAATATCTTTCTTGTAAGCGAGATTTCATTATCAAGTCTCTAGTCAATGACTTCTCCACATGAATTGCAAATCCGCACCTTTTTGCCATCGGCCAGAAAGTCAAAACCGACGCGTGTAGGCTTGGCACATTTATCACACAACAACATTACGTTGGATACATGGATTGGCGCTTCAAGCTCAATTATGCCAGCTTGTCGAGCAGCCCTTTGAGCTCGAGAATGGCGTTTAATCATATTGAGTCCTTCTACTATGACCCTGTCTTCCTTAGGGAAGGTACGACGCACCTTTCCTTTTTTTCCTCTATCCTTCCCGGCAATTATAATGACGGTATCATTTTTCCTGATTTTCATTTCAAAGAACCTCAGGGGCTAAGGATATTATCTTGGCAAAGTTTTTATCTCTAAGTTCTCGGGCGACAGGACCAAAAATGCGACTGCCTTTAGGATTATTTTTATCACCAAGAATAACTGCGGCATTTTCATCAAATCTGATATAGGAGCCATCAGAGCGGCGATAGGGCTTAGCCACGCGCACAACCACAGCTCGCACTACATCACCCTCTTTTACCATTCCATGGGGCATGGCCCGCTTCACCGTGGCTACAATGATATCGCCTATACGGGCATATTTTCTTGCCCCAATGGGTACATTAATACACATAATCTGCTTAGCCCCGGTATTATCGGCTATTTTGAGTCTGGTATAAGACTGAATCATCCCTCCTGTTCTGGCCTAGTTTCAGCTACCTCCTTCTTAGACATTATCTCTGTTATGCGCCACCTCTTCTCCTTGGATAAAGGGCGAGTCTCCACAATCTTCACCTTGTCTCCAACTTTACAGGCATTATTTTCGTCATGAGCCTTATATTTTTTGATAACCCTAATGGCTTTCTTGTAGAGTGGATGGACTTTCCTGGTTTCCACAGCTACTACTACGGTTTTATCCGTTTTGTCACTCAACACCAAGCCCTCTCTAACCTTTCTTTTCCCGAAATAACTCATTCTATGCCAAGCTCTCTTTCCCTTAAAATAGTCTTTATCCTGGCAATCCTTCTCTTCACTTTGGGAATCTCCCGATGATTCCCCAACTGTCTGGTCGCCAATCGGAAGCGGAGGTTGAAAAGTTCCTCATGAGCTTCCTCAAGCTTCATTAATAGCTCTTCATCGTTGAGAATGCGGATTTCGCTAGCCTTCAACTTTCTGCCTTTCCTTCATGACAAAACTAGTAGCTATAGGAAGCTTGTAAGAGGCGAGATGGGCTGCCTCCGAGGCCAGATTCTCCTTTACACCAGCCAATTCAAACAGGATTTTGCCTCTCTTAACTACGGCTACCCAGTGGTCAGGAGCGCCTTTGCCACTGCCCATCCTTGTCTCGGCAGGTTTTTTAGTCACAACTTTGTCGGGGAAGACCCTTATCCATAGTTTTCCTCCACGATGCAAGTGGCGCACAAATACGCGACGGGCTGCTTCAATTTGCCGCGCTGTTAACCAAGCGGATTCCTCAGCCCTCAAGCCAAAATCTCCAAAGGCAATAGTATCCCCGCTCTGGGCACTGCCTTTTAATCTTCCTCTATGTACCTTGCGATACTTCACTCGTTTCGGCTGTAGCACTTTGCTCCTTCACTTCAGGGATGATATCACCCTTATAAATCCATACTTTAACCCCAATACGCCCCATCAAGGTATGGGCTTCAACAAAACCATAATCGATGTTGGCACGTAATTTGTGCAACGGCATTTGACCTTGATGAAGGGTCTCAGTTCTAGCGATTTCGAGGCCACCAAGTCTTCCACTGCAGGTTATCTTTACTCCCTTAGCACCGGCTTGCGAAGTTCGGAAGGCTGCTTGCCTCATAGCCCGACGGAAAGGGATTCTGTCTTCAATCCGCTCAGCTATGCTCCGAGCTACCAAAGGAGATTCGAGCTCAGGGCGCTCAACTTCCCTAATGGTCAATCTAATCTTATTCCCACTAACCGCCTCCAGGTCCGACTTCAGCGCTTCCACATTTTGCCCCCCTCGGCCAATCAAGATGCCAGGGCGAGCTGAATAAAGAGTCAAAAATACCTCGTCTCCCGGGCGGTCAATTTCTACCCGAGCAACAGCTCCTCCAGAACATTTTTGTTCCACAACTCTGCGTAGCTTTAAATCATCTAACAAAAACTGAGCATAGTTCTTACCAGCATACCACTTAGCTCGCCAATCTTGGTTGACACCTAGCCTGAAACCGTAAGGATGAACTTTTTGTCCCAAAACTATTCCTCCTCTTCAGTAACGAAAACTGTAATATGACTAGATCGTTTTAAGATAGGACTCGCTCTCCCTCTCGACTGGGGACGGAATCTCTTCAGGGTATGCCCTTGATCAGCAAATATATCAGTGATTATAAGTTCGGTGGGCGCCATTTGAAAATTGTTTTCAGCATTGGCTACTGCTGATTTGATTACTTTGGCCACGGCTTTGGCTGTGGGGGTAGACAAAAAGCTAAGTGTAGTCAAGGCCTCGTCAACTTTTTTGCCTTTAACCATATCTGTCACTAAACGAAGCTTCCGAGGCGAAACGCCGATGTCCTTAGCCATGGCTCTTACCTTCATCGCGTATTATTTTTTCCTCGCCTGCACAGTTATTTTAGATTTGGTGACATGTCCCCTATATGTCCGAGTAGCTGCAAATTCCGCTAATTTATGCCCCACCATATTTTCAGTGATGAAGATGGGTACATGCCTCTTGCCATTATGCACTGCAATAGTATGACCTATCATTTGGGGCATAACAGTAGAGGTGCGAGACCATGTCTTTATCACTGTTTTCTCGCCCGAATCATTGAGCGCTTCTATTTTCTTAAGCAGTTTAGCATCGCAAAAAGGACCCTTTTTAAGCGACCGTGACATCTTGCCTCCTCCGTTTAAGGATCATCTTATCAGATGTCTTGCGGCGACGTGTCTTGTAACCCAAAGCTGGTTTTCCCCAAGGGGTTTTCGGAGGCATTCCTCGCGGGGCCCTGCCTTCCCCACCTCCATGTGGATGGTCACGAGGAGTCATAGCGGATCCTCTGACTGAAGGCCGTTGGCCTGACCATCTCTTCCTCCCAGCTTTGCCTAACTTCATATTTTCGTGGTCAACATTACCTATCTGACCAATAGTAGCCCAACACCTGCGGTGAAATTTACGTAGTTCGCCTGAAGGGAGTTTAAGCACAACATATTTGTCCTCTTTGCTTATAATTTGGGCAGAGGTTCCTGCACTGTGAACAAGCTTTCCCCCTTTGCCTGGCTCGAACTCAACATTATGTACTAAAGTTCCTACGGGAATGGATCCCAATGGCAAAGCATTCCCAAGTTTCATCTCAACGTCCTCGCCTGCCTGTATAATATCGCCTAACTTGATGCCCAAAGGGGAGAGTATATAGCGCTTTTCCCCGTCAGCATAATGAATTAGGGCAATGCGAGCTGCCCTATTAGGGTCATATTCAACGGAAGCTACCTTTCCTGGTACGGTAACCTTATCTCTCTTGAAATCGATGAGGCGAAGCTTGCGTTTACTCCCGCCACCTCGGTGGCGCACTGTTATTACACCTCGGCTGTTACGTCCTGCTTTCTTTTTCAATGGCGCAAGTAAAGATTTCTCAGGCGCTACCCTGGTTAGCTCTTCGAAAGTGGCTCCAGACATAAATCTTCTGCCTGGAGAAGTTGGATCATAAGTCTTTAATCCCACAAGTCGCTCCTTATTTGTGAGTCCTTTGCCAGCGAGTCTTTTTAAGAAGTTTCTTATGTCTGTGCTTTGACATCTTCTTTTTTCTCCACTTGGTAACTGATCCCACTATACACCCTCAAATAAAGTAATTTTATGGCCCGGTGCTAAAGTAACTATCGCCTTTTTCCAGGATGAGCCAGTTACTTGTTTCCTGCCAAACCTTCTTGTCTTCCCGGGCACCGTTATCACATTGACTTTGCCTACCTTCACCTTGAAAGCTTGTTCCACTGCCTCCTTAATCTGAGACTTGGTGGCCTTGCCCGTTACCTCGAAGGCGTATTTATCTTCCTCCTTAAGCAAGGTAGCCTTCTCTGTAATTAAAGGACGCCGCAGAACTTCGTAAAGATGCAATTTATTTACCCCAAATTTGCTCAATGTTGCGTATTGCAGGTACGGTGGCTACTAAGATTTCATAAGAAAGCAAATCCAATACATTAATTAGAGATGAAGTCAGGACTTTTGCTTTAGGCAAATTGGCCGCTGCTCTAACTACATTGGGTGTGGATTGAGCAGTAAGAATTAAAGTGGAAGAATCGATGCCAAGCGAGGACAGAACGTCTATCATGTCTTTTGTTTTTGGCTCCTTGAAATCAAGTTCCTGTACCAGTTTTATGTTCCCCTCTCTAACTTTAGCGGAAAGGAGGCATTTCAAAGCTAACCTTCTCATTTTCTTGGGCATCAGTTGGCGATAGATGCGTGGCTTGGGGCCAAAAACTACTCCACCTCCCCTGAGCAGGGGTGATTTTACATCCCCCCTGCGTGCTCTGCCAGTATGTTTTTGGGCATAAAGTTTTCTTGTGCTGCCAATAACTTGCCCCCTTGTCTTAGTTGACGCAGTGCCTTGGCGTCTATTGGCTAATTGTCTTGCCATTGCCTGGTGAACTACCGCCTCGTTAAAGGGAAGATCAAAAATAGCCTGACTAAGCTCTATTTGGTCAACAACTTCACCCTTTAAGCTATAAACTGGCACTTTCACTTCCCATTACCCTACTTTTTTGATTATTAATAGCCCCCCATTGGCTCCAGGTACTGCGCCCTTCACCAAAAGCAGATTGCGCTCTGGGTCAGCTTGAATTACCTCGAGATTACGCGTTGTCACTTTCCTATTTCCCATATGTCCGGCCATGTGTTTTCCTTTAAACACCCGACCAGGAAATGTAGTAGCACCAATTGAACCTGGGGCGCGGTGGCGGTCAGTTTGGCCATGGGTCTTTGGCCCACCGGCAAAATGGTACCGCTTAACAACACCAGCAAAGCCTCTGCCTTTAGAAAAGCCACTTACATTTACTAGGTCACCATGCTTTAGGGAGCCAATATCCACTTTGTCACCACGCTTGACTGAGCCAATATCATCCGTTTTGAATTCGCGAAGATGGCGAACTCTATCTATGCCCTGAAGATGCCCCTTTTCTGGAGAGCTAAGCTGGGATTGCTTGAGTTCACTGCTAACAAAGCCCAGCTGAACAGCATTATGACCATCCTTAACCCGGCTCTTTACCTGGGTTACCACGGCAGGCCCAGCTTGGATAATAGTTACCGCCATCGCCTCTCCGCTCTCTTTGAACAGTTGCGTCATGCCTATTTTTTTACCAATAATGCCTGGAAACATGGTTTTAACTATAGCTTAATATCTATTTCCACTCCAGATGCTAAATTGAGCTGACTTAGGGCATCTATAGTCTTGGAACTTGGCTGCAAAATATCAATTAACCTCTTATGGGTCCTGATTTCGAACTGTTCCCTGGAATCCTTATCGATGTTAGGGGAGCGAATAACGCAAAACTTTTCAATATGTGTTGGTAGAGGCACCGGGCCAATCGCTATAGACCCGGTATGCTCCACTGTGTCCAATATTTGCCTTACTGCCTGATCAGCCAACCTATGGTCGAAGCTTTTGATTTTAATGCGAACTTTTTGACTAGTCATCTACTTCGTCCTATTCTAGCCGCGATTTGCCCAGTCAAATTTGGGGGTAATTCTTCGTAGTGATGAAACTGTATAGTATAAGTTGCCCTCCCCTGACTGAGCGACCTCAAATCTCCGGCGAAACCGAATGTTTCCGCTAGAGGAACGAGGCAACGAATAGTAGAGGATTCAGCGCGACTCTCAATGCCTTCGATATGAGCTCTTCGAGAGTTTAAATCGCCAATGATGTCTCCCAAGAACTGGTTTGGAGTCATTATTTCCACTTCCATAATTGGCTCGAGAATAATAGGCTTAGCTTTGTCTATCCCATCCCTCATAGCCATGAAGGCTGCCATCCTGAAAGCCACGTCCGAAGAATCGACCTCGTGAAAACTGCCGTCATACAAAGCCACTTTCACATCTATTACAGGATAACCAGCTAATCCTCCACTTTGCAAAACTGCCTTAACACCAGCTTCTACTGAGGGAACAAATTCTTTAGGTATAGCCCCACTTCTAATTTGATCACGAAACTCAAATCCGCTGCCACGCTCACCCGGCTCAATTCTAAGCCAGACGTGCCCATATTGTCCCTTACCTCCGGATTGACGTATAAACCTTCCTTCAGATTCCACAGGAAGGGTGATTGTTTCCTTATAAGCGACCTGAGGCTTACCAGCGTTGACCTTAATGCCATATTCGCGGGATATACGCTCCATTAATACTTCGAGATGCAGTTCACCCATCCCCGAAATTAAAGTTTGACCCGTTTCCTTGTCATGGTAAATTTTGAAAGTGGGATCCTCAACAGTAAGTTTAGCCAGGGTATCGTCGAGCTTGTCCTGGTCGGCCTTACTTTTGGGCTCAACAGCCATGGAAAGCACCGGCTCAGCAAATCGTATAGTCTCAAAAAGCACTGGCCGTGTCGGCTCGCAAATGGTATCACCTGTCGAGGTCATCTTAAGCCCCAGACTAGCTAGAATGCTCCCAGTCTCAGTGTGGTCGACCTCCTCGCGGTGATCGGCATGCATAACATATAGTTTTCCTAGCCTCTCTTTCTTATCTGTGCTGGAGTTCAAAACTTGTGCCCCAGCCTTTACGCCGCCTGAGTATACACGCAAGTAAACCAGCCTGCCCATAAATGGGTCAGAAACCGTTTTAAACGCCAATGCGGAAAAAGGCTCATCATCACTTGCCAGACGAATTATTTTCTCTCCATTTTTAGGATTTATGGCCGAAATGGGAGGAATATCTATCGGCGAGGGGAGATAATCTACAATGGCATCGAGCAATGGCTGGATTCCCCTATCTCTCAAGGCGCTGCCACAAAGGACAGGCACTACGCGGTTAGAAATGGTCAGCCTTCTTATAGCTGCCTTGATTTGAGAGACAGAGACATCTTGCTCATTGAGGTATGATAGCATAATCTGCTCATCGAGCTCAGCTAGGTTCTCAATCAGTGCTTGGCGGTGCTTAGCCAGCAAAGTCTCACTTTCCTCAACTGGAGCCGAATTGGAGTCAGTTGGGAAAGCAATGATTTTGTTTTCCACAAGATCGATGATGCCCCGAAAGAGTTTTTCACTTCCTAGGGGGAGTTGTATGGGTAATGCCTTGATTTGCAACCTTTCGTTAATCATGGTCACCGTGTTATTAAAATCAGCGCCAATCCTGTCCATCTTGTTAATAAAGCAAATCCTAGCCACGCCATATTTGTCTGCTTGACGCCACACGGCCTCTGACTGAGCTTCCACTCCAGCTACACCGTCGAAAATCACGACACCACCATCCAATACTCTGAGGCTACGCTCTACCTCGGCGGTGAAATCTACATGTCCAGGTGTATCGATGATGTTTATACAATGTTCGAGCCAGTGACATGTAGTAGCCGCTGAGGTAATGGTAATACCTCGTTCTCTCTCTTGCTCCATCCAATCCATTACTGCAGTCCCATCATCTACGCTTCCAATCTTGTAAGTACGCCCTGCGTGGTGGAGAATCATCTCTGTAGCTGTGGTCTTGCCAGCATCTATGTGAGCAATGATCCCTATATTTCGTATTTTTCCCAAAGGGAAAGTCCGCGACATTAGCTTATCCTTTACCTCAAGTACTGCTTTCAACACAATTTCTCACCAGCGATAGTGAACAAATGCCTTGTTAGCCTCTGCCATCTTGTGGATATCATCACGTTTCTTGATTGTGGCTCCCCGACCATGGATAGCATCAACTAACTCAGATGCAAGCTTTTCCTCCATAGATTTGCCACTACGAGCTCGCGCTGCAGTAATGAGCCACCTGATGGCGAGAGTGCGTCCCCGATCCTCCGCGACCTCCATGGGAACTTGGTAGGTAGCTCCACCAACACGGCGTGATTTAACCATGAGAAGCGGCGTAGCATTTCTAATTGCTTGCTCTAAGGCTTCGTCAGGATTGCTATTCACTTGCTGAGCAGTAATTTGTAGGGCACTATATACAATCCGCTCGGCTGTGGGTTTTTGCCCTCGTAGCATAAGCCTATTGATGAACTTAGTCACGGTGATGCTATTATATTTAGCATCTGGTGGCAGTATTCTTTTTAATCCTTTTCTAGCTCTTCTTGGCATTTGACGTCCTTGCTATCCTTGTGCTTTGGTCCCATACCTGCTGCGACCTCGCTTGCGGTTGGCTACCCCTTCAGTGTCCAAAGTTCCACGGACAATATGGTAGCGAATTCCAGGAACATCCTTAACCCTGCCACCACGAATCAAAACTACCGAGTGTTCCTGCAAATTATGTCCCTCACCAGGAATATAAGCGGTCACCTCCATGCCATTGGTCAGCCTGACACGGGCAACTTTGCGTAATGCTGAGTTAGGTTTCTTGGGTGTAACCGCCTTAACTTGAACACATACACCTCTTTTTTGAGGCGATCCCTGGGTCCATTTAATCTCCCCTTTCATGGTATTCCGGATGTAACGCAATGCTGGAACCTTGCTTTTCTTTCCCAGCTTCTTTCGCCCTTTACGAACAAGTTGGTTAACTGTTGGCATTCCTATATTCCCTCATTTTAGGCAATTAAAAAGCCGCCTGGTTATAGCCGGTCTACTCTAGGAAAATCTTGCTCGGCTTTAGCCAGCCGGCTTTTACACTCTCTAAACTTTTACCTTCTAGTAGACGCCAATTTACTAATTTAACACAAGGTAATTAGGATGTCAACTAGGGCGCTTGAGGGCCAGCTTCTAGTCGTTGCGAGCCAAAAAGGCAATCTCAAAACTTAAACCTGACAGACAAGCAAGACTGGTTTCGCCATCCTCGTGGTATACTAAGGTGTAGCGCCAGGAGAGATATTAATAGGCAGACTGAAAGGGAGAGGCGGAGATGAGTTGCAGAACTTGAGTGGAAATGAATAGAACTTCATACAAGGAGGTGTAGCTATGGAGGCCAGAATTATGATTGTTTATGAGACAAAGTATGGTAACACTAAGCTGGTGGCGGAAACAATTGCAGAGGGTCTGAGAGAAGTTGAGGGAATGGAAGTTGTGGTCAGTGAACTAAAAGAGGTTGATCTTAATAGGATACCCGATTATGACGCGATTCTGGTGGGTTCGCCGAATCATGTAGGTGGCCCAACCTGGGGCATCAAGAAGTTTATCGGCAAACTTGGGAAGCTTCCCTTGGAAGGAAAATCGTTTGCTGTCTTTGACACATACTTGGGAAGAAGTTCCGAGCAGGCAATGAAGAAAATGGAGAAGAAGATAAGCGACAAAGTTTCTGGAGCGAAGCTGGTGGCTCCAGGCTTATCAATAAGGGTTCAGGGGATGAAGGGGCCTATTCCAGAGGGAGAGCTTCCTAAGTGCAGGGAGTTCGGAAATAAAATAGCAACTCAAATAAAAGTTTGACTTTGTTGGCCTCAGCTTCCTGCTCCATATAGTGCCATCGTGAGCCAAGGATGAGGCAATCTCCTATCCTGTTAAGGATGCAGTGCGGGGCTTTAGCTGGTCACCAGGTTCAGGGACGTAGATTTAGTCGCAAGCGGTATATTTTCTATTAGCCGTTCCCGTGACTTCTTTGCCAAGATAGCATTCAGATTTGGCACTTCTTATATTCTTATAATTATAACTTCGAGCGACTTTATTTCCATGGGTCATATCGCCTTTCTGAAGGACACTACCTCCTATAAAGGTACTAACCTGCCTTAGCGCCGACCACTATATTGACAAAAGGTAAGAAGACAGCACATAATCTTACTTTTGAATTTGTCAAGCTCTTGGGGGACAATGAATATCAAACAAATGCTAGAAAGAGCTGTCAGCGAGGTGCCACAAAAAACGGCTATCATCCTTGGCTCTCAAAGGGTTAGCTATCGGGAATTGGATGAAAGTTCTAACAGGGTAGCCAACGCTCTTATAAGACTAGGAATAAAGAAAGGCGACCACATAGCTATTCTAATGTCTCGTACCCCTGAGTGGGTCATTAATTATTTTGGAGTGGTTAAAGCTGGGGCTGTGGTTGTGCCTTTCGATATCAGGATTAAGGCACCGGAACTTGAATCTAAACTTCGTGATTCTGATTCTAGAATACTACTTACGGAAGAAAGATTCTCCCCCACGCTGTCTTCAATCTTACCCAATATCCCCTTGCTAGAGCAGGTTATAGAAATTGATACGGACTCTTATAATGGAATGGTGGCCGGTAGTTCCCCTATATCACCCTCTGTCGATATAAGGGACGATGATGAGACTGTCATTGTATACACCGCAGGTGTGCTGGGGAAGCAAAAAGGCATAGTGAATACTCACGCAGCGCTTATGTCAGCCCTGCTTGCGCTGGTGCCAGGATTGGAGCTAAAGAGAGACGATGTCGTTTTAGGTATGGTTCCCTTTTGCTACGTTTTGGGATTGACAATGGCTGTCCTCATGCCCTTCATACAGGGATCGACTATGGTAATCCTCCCTAATTTCAGTTCCAGGAATGTCTTGGAGAGTGTGGAGCGGGAAAAAGCAACCATGCTTGTAGGCGTCCCGGCTAGCTATAATGTCTTAGCCAGGGTAGATGAGGAAACGCTTAAGAGTTATAACCTTAACTCATTAAGACTGGCGTTTTCTGCCGGGGCAAAATCATCAGCCCATTTTATGGAGATGCTTGAGAATAAGTTTGGCTTGACTGTGTGCGAAGTATACGGGCTCACGGAGTGCCTCGCTGTCTCTTTTGGCGCTATTCATAACCATAAATTGGGTACAGCCGGTAAGCCTTTGTGCGAGCTTAAAGTGCTAGATTATGATGGCAAGGAAGTCTCCCGAGGCATGATAGGAGAGGCTGTTGTCAGAGCTCCCTGGGTAGTGAAAGGATACTACAAGGCGCCTGACCTCACAGCCCGGGTTCTTAAAGAGGGTTGGTTTTATACAGGCGACCTAGTTAGGTTGGGTGAGGATGGCTATCTTGAGTATATAGGAAAAAAATCTTCTATTATAGTGACCTCGGGCGGAGTTAAAATCTCTCCCATGGAAGTTGAAGATGTGCTTTTAGAGCATCCCGCTGTAGCTGAAGCAGCCTATGTCGGTGTTATCGATGAATATAAAGGGCAAATACCCACAGCTTTCATAGTGCTTAAGGAAGGACATAGTGCCACGGCGGAAGAAATACGCAAATTTTGCAGCCAAAGCTTGGCCGATTTTAAATTGCCCAAGCAAATAAGGTTTATGGACAGCATACCTAAAACTAAGTCAGGCCAAATAGACCGGAGACGACTCAGTGAGACAAAGGAAAGCTGAAAAGAAGGACTAAGAATGACTGAGCAAGATATTTTGCAGGCTCTCCCCAGTAATGTAAGTGTTTCCTTACTCCACCTTAACTTTGAATATTCTGCTGCTGGTTAGCTTATCCAAAAATGCTTCGAGAGCGGCTGTGTATTCGTCTACCTCATGGCGATCGAATTGTATAACTTCATTGGCTATTTTTTGGCAATAGTCGCAGTGGTTACACCCAGATCGGCAATCTTGCTTCCTGAAGAAATCCATGAAACCTTCCAGGGCTTGGTTATCGATATAGAATTTGGGTGGCGGCCCAACGGTGTTGTTTTGTGCGCCCGGTAGAGCAGAATTAATAAATCCAATTTTCGGAGTAAGGACATTCAAGATATCATACAGGTTTCCATGATGGTGGCGTGATGAATACGCCATGGCGGCGTTCAAAATCCGCTCGGTGGACATTGACCTCCCGCTGATCTTAATCACATTGATACCTATCTCTTCGTAAGCGTGTATATCCTCGGGCCTTATCCAGCGACACTTGATGATTTCAGAGATATCACATAGTCTGTCCAGAGTACAGCGAAGTACACAATAGTCTACATAGCAGCCGTTAAGCGGGTTGTAGCTTTGACTGGCATGCCCCAGGCTATCATGGTGGTAATATTCGTAGGGGCACTGGTATAGGCAGAGGTTATTCGCCAGTATACTTAGCTCACAGCTTACTGCGCTTCTTATAGCCTTGAGTACATTAAAGTCCCGATTTACGTTAAAGTCTAGAGTAATAGAATCTGCGCCCAACAATTCAAATGATTTAGCTCTAGCTACGCTGTCTACATGAGCTATAGTTGACAGCCTTACCTTAAGGTGCGGAAATTGACGCTTTATAAGCTCAAGCAGGTAAGGGATGGTTACTGTGACGCTATCTACCCCAATACTGCTAATCCATTCAAGATGCTCTAGCAACTCTTGATGGGTATTCTCGTCCCACTCCATATTACTCATACTCGGAGCATTTAGGAGGTAATCAAATTTCAAACCTGCTGAATGAGCCTGTTCGATGTATTCATCCACTTGGTCTTTCGTCATGTAGGTGATATCAGGACCTGACCCCCCACTGCCTATCATTGAGGTAGGCAAGACGCCATATAGCTGCACATCATCTTCAAGCCTGCTCAATGGCGCTATGAGAGCTGGGTCCCAATTCGTTGGCACTAGTAACTGCATGCCACCCCAATATGCCACATAATGTTGATACACACCTGGACAAACACGCCCGCTTCTATACCTCCCTTCATGTTTGGCGGAAACGCACTATATATCGTAATGCGATGTATTATGGATATAAAGAAGTTTTTTGTCAATACCTTTTCGGGCTTAAAGGTGGAATAATAACTTGGGTAATGGGTATTATTCACTGGAAACAGGGTGCTGCCCGTGGGGTAAAGTAAATCAAGGTGGTAAAGAGGCGCCAGATTTCAGGTGGGGACTGAACTATATCTGTAGACAGAGTTCTAAGCCTTTGCTTTTGTGGATGGACCAGAGTGGGAGGTATCATTCTGCTTCTTGACAACATACGGCGCTTATTTACACATATTGGAATATTGGCCAAGATATCCCGGTAACAAAACCCTGTGGCATTGGATTAGCATAATGCACGAGCAACTGACTAGGGAAATGCTCCGCCGTCTATGGTGATGACTTGTCCTGTGATATAGCCGGCTCTCTCACTAGCTAGGAAAGCTATCAGCTCAGCCACATCCTCAGGTTGGCCGAGGCGTTGCAAAGGAATCATAGCCAGCATGCCCTCTCTTCTTTCCGGAGGCAATTTGTCCGTCATCTCGGTAACAATGAAACCCGGGGCCACAGCGTTGACAGTTATGTTACGTGAGCCAATTTCCCGGGCTACGCTCTTGGTAAAAGCGATTATTCCTCCTTTGGAAGCAGCGTAGTTGCTTTGCCCAACATTTCCTACTCTACCAACAACGGAGGAGATACTTATGATGCGTCCCCATTGCTGCTTCATCATATACTTCACAACAGACTTAGTGCATTGGTAGGCTCCACGTAAATTGGTGCTGATTACATCATCCCAAGCGCTATCAGACATTCTTAGGAGAAGGGTATCCCTGTTAATTCCAGCGTTGTTTACCAGAATATCAATCTTACCCCATTTGTCAATCACCTGTTCTACCATGGCTTTTACTGCTTCACCATCCCGGACATCAGCTTCAACCGCCATAGCCTCTCCTCCAGCATGCGTTATATTCTCCACCACGCTCTCAGCATCAGCCTTATTGGCAGCCTCGATTTCCACATAATTAACTGCCACCTTAGAACCGAGGCTGGAAAGCTTCAGTGCAATGGCTTGACCTATGCCTCGAGAGGCACCAGTTACGAGAGATACCTTTCCTTCTAATTCCATTATTAATCTTCCCTTCTAATTCCCTTATTGGCTTTCGACTATGAGTATAGTGTGCTGGTTGCTGGGTGTTGGAAACCTCTTATGCTTTTATCCGGAAGGGCGCTTAAGCACGAGACAGCAGTTTTCACCACCCAAACCAAAGCTGTTCGTTAAACACGCATTCACCTGTGCTTGGCGAGCTACGTTGGGGACATAATCCAGGTCACACTCTGGGTCAGGGGTCTCATAGTTTATGGTTGGGTGGATAATCCCTTTGTTCATGACTAGTATGGTGGCGATGGTTTCAATGGCGCCGGCAGCGGTGATGACATGACCAATCATGGACTTGGTGGAACTTATTGGGATTTTGTAGGCGTGTTCTCCGAAGACCATTTTGATAGCTTCGGTTTCACAGGAATCATTCAGCTTGGTGCTGGTGCCATGAGCATTGACATAATCAACCTCCTCAACCTTTACCCCGGCATTTTGTAGAGCAGTACGCATGGCACATGCCTCGGTTGCAGGAGTCGGAGCAGTCGAATCGTAGGCGTCGAAGGACCAGCCTACGCCGGCAACTTCAGCCAGAATAGGCGCACCTCGCCTCTTGGCGTGTTCATAACTTTCCAAAATAAGTAATCCAGACCCTTCGCCGTAAACAAAGCCATTGCGGTTAAGGTCAAAAGGTCGGCTAGCTTTGTCCGGGTCAGATTCATGGGTAAGAGCTCCCAAAATATCTATTCCAGCTATGCTAACTGGCTCCAGGCTGGCATCGGAACCCCCGGCTATCATGACATCAGCGTATCCCAGGCGTATGAAATTTGCGGCGGTGCCTATAGCATCGGTACCACTGGCACAGAGGCTATTTACACTGCTATTAGGGCCCTTAGCTCCCAGAAACATTCCCACCTGCATTGATGCTGCGCTGGGGCTTGATTTTGTGATGAAAAGTGGATCACCTCGCCTGGTTCCACCATTATTGAACCGTTCAACCCCTCTAACAATATAGCCGTTCTCTATCATGGTAGAAATGATAACGCCTACCCGCTCAGCATCCGTATTAGCTATGTCCAACCCAGCTGATTGTATGGCTTCTTTGGCTGCAGCGATGGCAAACTGAATAGTCCTTGAGGTACGGTCAACTACCTTTAAGTCCATATAATTTGCCGGATCAAAGCCATTGACCTCGGCATCCACTTTAACTCGGAAGCTGCTGGCATCAAAGCGGGTGATAGGTCTGATGGCTGACTTTCCTTTGGCTAATCCTTCCCAGAACTCATTCACACTTAAGCCCAAGGGATTAAGCGTGCCCATGCCGGTGACTACAACCCTTGGCATGTTTATCATGCCCCGAGAATTCCTTGATTTTTTAGGGACTCCAGCCGTGTCCATCATCATTCCTTTCCAGCGAGAGAGAACATCCCTATAGAGGTGCCACCATCAATAACAATTATCTGTCCTCTTATCATAAAGGCCTCTTCGCTGCACAAAAAAGCCACCACATTAGCGACATCTTCGGGAATTACTCCCCTTCCCGCTGGCGTTGCTTGACGGTTGTCTTTTACCAGCCCTTCTTTAAAATAGAACTTCAGTGCTTCCGTCTCCACAGCAGAAGCAGCTACAGCATTAACGCAAATGCCTTGAGGTGCCAGCTCTATTGCCAAGTAACGAGTCAATGCCTCCAAGGCAGCTTTGGAGACTCCAACGGCGGCATAATTGGGCAAGACAAAGGGTGAACCCAAGCTAGAGATGCTGACTATCTTACCATCCCTTCCATTCATTAGCTTGGCTGCCCTCTGGGCGCAGAGTAAAAGGGCTCTAGCGTTGATGTCCATAGTCCATTCCCAGGCCTTAACATCTATATCCATTATGGGCCGACCTACTCCTGAAGCCGCATTGTTTATCAGGATATCTAGGCAGCCAAACTTATTGTTAATCGTGTCAAACATTTCATCGATCTTTGCAGGGTCTCCCACATTAGCCCGGATAAGTTCAGCTTTCACTCCCAGAGCCTGGATTTCGTTAGCTGTTTGTTCTGCAGTATCGCGGTGGCGGAAAAAATTGACAATAATATCAGTACCTTGGGAAGCAAGTTTCAAAGCAATAGCCCGACCAATGCCTCGTCCACTGCCTGTGACTAAAGCCAGCTTCCCTTCAAGGGACATGGCTAGACTTTCTCCTTCTGTGCTATCTGATTTTCCACGTAGGAGACGAAGTCGCCGAAGTTCTGAAACTTCTGTGCTTCCTCATCGGGGATTTCGATCCCAAAGGTCTCTTCCACTGCTACCAATGCCTGCACGATATCCAGGGAATCTGCTTTAATCTCTTTGAATGTGCTTTCACGAGTAATAATGCTCTTATCGGTATGGGTAATCCTGGCCACGATTTCTCGTACCTGTTCTTCGGTATTCATAATTTGCCCCCTTGGTTAAATTTTGCTAATTCCGACTTCAAGCTTTCAACGCTCTCGGTTTTTACCGCTTTCTTGGCGCTTTCTATAGCATTAGCTATATGGGGTGCTCTGCTAGCTCCATGCGCTACCCTGACAACCCCATCGACGCCCCACAAAATGCCACCACCTCCCTGCTCAGTTTCACTGGACATCTTAGTTACTGGGAACAGTCTATTAAACAAAATTCTGGCTAGCATACCTGAAGGCGGATATTTTTTCAACTTTTGCTCTGTCCAATCCCTGGCATGAATCCCTATGCTTTCATAAAATT
Source organism: uncultured Dehalococcoidales bacterium (assembly GCA_964638975.1). Lineage (GTDB taxonomy): Bacteria > Chloroflexota > Dehalococcoidia > GIF9 > AB-539-J10 > RBG-13-51-36. The sequence goes on along the minus strand of CAZXAJ010000007.1, from coordinate 10,943 downwards.
TCAAAAGCACATTGCCCACAAATCCGTCACAGACAATGACATTGGCTTTGCCGCTTAAGATATCGTTGCCTTCTACATTGCCAATAAAGTTCAACCCGCTATTTCTAAGAAGAGAATAAGCTTCCCGCACTGCTTCATTCCCCTTACTTTCTTCACTTCCAGTGCTTAGCAAAGCTATCTTTGGGTCAGAGATGTTGAGGAACTTCTTAGCGAAGACAGAGCCAGCGACTGCAAAAGTCAGAAATTGATGTGGCTTGCAATCAACATTAGCTCCGAAGTCTACCACCACGGTATTTGGTGCGAAGGTACCCAGAGAGCCAATGATTGCCGGGCGGCATATCCCATCCAACATGCCCATATGTTGAATGGCGCAAACTGCAACTGCTCCGCTGGGCCCAGCACTAACGAGAGCCTCTGCTTCGCCCGATTTTACCATCTTTGCCGCTATGGCTAAAGAGCAATTAGGCTTCCGTCGAATTGCTATAGTAGGCGACTCATCTTCCTTGATCACCTGGCTGGCTTCGGCAATGTGGATAGATGAATTGTTGGGGAATTTGTACTTGGATAATTCATTTTCCAGAATGTTTTTGGAGCCAACTAAGGTGATTTTGACATCGTTTTTTCGGGTGGCAAGGACTGCCCCTTTGACTATTTCCTCGGGGGCATAATCGCCACCCATAGCATCGACTGCCACCCTTACCTTGTTATTTTCAGTCATTTCTTATTCCTTATCGGTGGGCAGCTTGACTACTGCCTCCCCGGCGACTATTGTTTCACCCTTTTGATTACAGCACTCAAAACTGCAATTTGCATATGATACACTATCTTTCTGTTCAATGGAATCAATCTTACCATTAATGGTCATAGTATCTCCAGGACGTGCCGACTCCTTGAACTTTGCTGAAAGTTTACCTCCAGAAAGCCAGCTTTGGCCAAAAGCTAGACCCATCATCTCTGATACGTAAGCCAGGTTAAGCATACCATGAGCGATAGTGCCACCAAAAGGAGTCTTAGCAGCGAAAGACTCGTCTATATGGATGGGATTAAAATCACCTGATGCCTCAGCATAGAGATTAATCTTCTCCTGTGTTATATGCTTTACCACAGGGTCAAGGGCCTTACCTTGGTGAATTTCCGTGAGCATTTCTCCTTAACTGGGCAAGGCTAGAGTTGCCTTTCCTGATTGAACTTTTTCTTTACTTTGGTCAAAAATGTCTAGTTCCAATATTAACATACTCATTTTGCCACGGGTTATCTTTCGTGCCACCCTGGTGTGACACTCTATCGTGGTGCCAATGGGCAGCAGTTTGAAAAACTCTAACTCTTGTGAAGCATGTATGGCTATAGCTCCAGGCGGTAGAGAGAGAGACTCTGCCATAGCAGCTATGGAACAGGCTGTTACAGCCAGGGGGGGAACGAATCCGTCACCGGGGCTATCCACGGCTTGTAAATATTTAGATACGAGAGAGGCACTCATTTCATAGCTGGCAGGAGGGAATTCATAACCAGGTATTAGTTCCTCATAACTTGTAGTTTTGTCCTCCATTTGACCAGTCCTCAATGCCTCGGACTACTATGTATATAAAATTATACACTGACTGCGATGATTGTCAATAGCTCAATTCAAATGGGTGGAATTATACACTGACTGCGATGATTGTCAATATCCCCCCCCCTTGAATCGGTGGATATATTATCGAGGAATAATAGCTAAATTACATAAGGTGCAGCTTGGTTATTGTTTTCTCTCCCGCCGGGGGAGGGAGAATCAATATAGATTGCCTTATTGTGGCAAAAAAAAGAAGTGTTACCAATCATCTGAATGAGGGCGGCACTTGCTTTATCTTGCTTGATAGCTTATCATATTAGGCTGGCTTCTGTTTTGCGTGCAAGAAAGCAAGGAGAACAATTTGCAAGGCATTAAAGCAGTTGACATAAAGAACTACCCTAGTGAGGCAGAGAGAAGGTAATGTTTGGCACCAATGGGGATGGGCTGAAGCTCACCAAGGACTAATTTTTGTCCTTGGACTTGAAGGATGAGACCAGGAGAAGAGTCCTCCGGGAGAATGCTATCGAGTTTCTGGGTTAACAATAGAGATGAGGGGACTCATCTTTTAGGCATAAATTAAAAACAAAGGAGGGTAAAAATGGAAGACATCAAAGCGGTTGACATAATGAACTACCCTAGTGAGGCGGGGTTCGGGCATTATCTGTTTAATTTTGACGAGTATAAGATAATGGCTTTAACCACCTTCAAGAGCCAGTTTGGAGGAAAGGTGCCCACGGAGGAAGAGTACGACCAGATCAAAAAGGCTGGATTCATGGGCGGACACAGCAGCCCTGAGGAGCTGGTAAAGGGCATGGATGAAGCGGGATTCGAGTATGTTGTTATAGCTGATGTCAAGATGTGGTCCTACAGGCAGCACTTCCAGTTGATAGAAGACTACACCATTGATGTGGTCAACCAGTGTGTTCAGAGAGGAAAAGGCAGACTGATAGGAGGGGCAAGCTATAATCCCTTCCGTATTGATGAAAGTCTCCGAGATATTGAGAAGGCAGTCAAGGAATATGGCTTCAAGTATGTCTACTTCCACCCCATTACCTTCGGCATTGCCCCGAACGACAAGAAATGCTATCCCCTCTACGCCAAATGTGTCGAACTGGGCATACCAGTAGGCATGCAGGTGGGGCACTCAGCGGAAGTCTTGCCCAGCTGGGTGGGGCATCCCATGTACGTTGACGAAGTGGCCATAGACTTCCCCACCCTTAAAATCAACCTCTCCCACACCGGATACCCGTGGATTGATGAGTGGTGTTCCATGATATTCAGACATCCCAATGTCTATGGTGACATATCCGCCTACAACCCGGCGCACCTGAACCCTGCCACAGTCCAGTTTATGAACGGCGGGCGAGGTCGGGAGAAAGTCATGTTTGGCAGCAATACGTATGGTCTGAAGCTCACCAAGGACCAATTTTTATCCTTGGACATAAAGGATGAGACCAAGAGAAGAGTCCTCCGTGAGAATGCGCTCGAGTTCCTTGGTCTGAAATAGGAAAAAACTCCAGACAGAGATTAGTCTTTATTGCCGTTTTGGGAGTCTGCGCAAAGGCAGGCTCCCATTACTCAATAACTGACCTTTTGTTATAGAAGCATCATGAACGAATTCTCCCTCTGATACGCTCGGGGCTTCTTTTCATACAACTGGCCGCAAAGTAAGGGAAGACGCTATCGTGCGAACTTTGTGAGTTGCGCTGAATTCTTATCTGTCAAGCTTCGTAATGGGCCCGGCAGGATTCGAACATGCGACCTCCAGGCCGCTTCTCTGCGGGCTGAGTTGGGATAATTTCCGGAGAATAGTACTTTAAGCAGAGGATTTTGCTAAGGGAATTGGTCGGGGCAGCTCCAGTGTCGTGGGTTAAGTATGCAATGGACAAAACGATTGGCCTATTTTTCGCTCTGCCGACATGGACGTTGTTGAACAAATCGGCCAATTTTTGGTCTGCACTGGTCAAATGCCCTGTCGTGCAACGGGACGAGCGATTTACCCGGGCAGGCTCGGAAGTCTATTCTTGCAACTTCTAAAGTGTCTTCTCAAGCCAGTTGAGGATGCGTTCATTCGAGACCATATAGCCTCCGACCTGGCAATGCTCTCCGGCGCCTTCTTCTGCGGTGAAGAGCATGAACTCCTTCGGGCAGCGAAGGGCGTCGTACAATGGCTTAGCCTGACCGGGCAAGGCCTTATCGTTCTCTGAGTCAACAACCAGCATATGGCATTCGATTTTGTCAGCGCAATCTCTGAGGTTATAGGGTCGGGTCATACGCATCCACTCACTGGGTGATTTGGCACCGAATGTCCACATGCCGTTACCGAAACTCCACCGTAACGACGGATTCGTCTCCATTATCTGGTAAATATCCTTGTCGATTTCTTCAGCCGCGGATTCGTCGTCAAGCATCTCTTCGAAGCCAGGCGGTGTATTGCGCATAACGGCAGCATGGAAATCGTAGAGGCCGCCGTTGGCGATGCAGGCCTTGATGCGGTGTTCAAAGGCGACGGCGCGTGGTGCGAAGTATCCTCCAAAGCTGATTCCCATCAGTGCTATCCTCTCCTGGTCTACCTCCGGCTGCTCAAGGGCAAAATCGACAACCGGAGTAACCACCGTCTCCCAGTTCGGTCGAAACGGTATATGCTGTTCACGAATGACACGGCCCTGCCCTGGGCCTTCAAAAATCAAGCAGTTGAAGCCGCGTTTGAGAGCAGCGGTCGCTACTTCAATGTATAGCTCCTCACCGGTGCCGTCAAAACCTGTTTGAATGACGAGAAGTGGCCGTAAGGCGCCGGACTTGTCCACCACGCAGAAGTAACCTGGCAGAGTGGTACCCTCAAAAGGAATCTCTACCGGTCTTATCAGGCCATCGGATAATGCAGCCGCTTCCAAGAAGCAATCACGGCTCTTTTTCCAGGTTTCAACGATCCGTGGGTCCTGGGGGTTGGTGTGAAGGAAGAACTCAGCTGACCGATAGTAGTTGGAGGCCCGAAAGTAACATTCCTTGGCGCTTATCAGGTCACCCTGGTCCTGGAAGTCTTGCGCCATTTTTTCAACCCGCTGGGCTGTGCTCAGCCATTCGCTATACCAGCTTTCGTCGTCTCCTTCCTTGATGCGGTACACGGTGCTGAGACATTCGCCTATATCAGCGCCACCTGCACAAGATTGAGATATGGCGCGAAGAGCCTGATAAGAGTATTCCTGGTCCTGGAATATAAATTGGAGGCCTTCCGTCGGTTCTGCTGTGCTACCGTTCTCCACATTCACATCGCCTCCCTTCTCGGAGCTTGAGGCGCAGCCGCATAAAGCTGAGAGCAGCAGCAAAGGAACAACCAGGATAACCAGAATATTGTTTTTCATATCATGCCTCCCGTTTCCGTGTATGGTCTATTCTAAGATAGGAAGGGTGAAAGCTGTCAAGGGTCTTAAGCTCCAAGATGGGCCAAAATCAGAGGAAATTTATAGACTTTGGTCCTGTATAGAGAGGATAATAAGGAAGGCGAGCTTTTCAGTTATGGAGTTTTGGATGGGAGAATCTGGATATGGTGCTGAGATACGTCAAATCAGTGAAGTTTGAGGATGGCTTGAGGCTTTGTCTGCAACTTGCATCTAAACCAAGAGGACAAGCCCCGGTGGCCTTGCCCTCTCATTACGTCCAGCTTAAGTTCTAGCTTTAAGCTCTGCGGCGCCTGACAACGATAAGGCTAGCAACCAGGATGGCTATACTGATAGCAAGCCAGGGTGCTAAGATGGCCAGCTTATTGACGGGATAAGCCCCGCCGCCTACTGGAGGGGTAGGTGAAGGAGGTTGTGCGCAATCTCCGTAAATCCTAAATGCGTAGCTTTCCTCTGCTGTATACCATCCCATAACAACATACTTATACGATGGATAATCGAATTCACCAAATCGCCAGAAAACACAGGAACTAGTAGAGACCGAGAGAACAATAGCATAGCGCTCTCCCGAGGTCAGGCCTATAGGAGATGGAAAGACAGGCTCGACCCAAGTCGGCTCGCAGCCAATTTGAGCGAAATCCAAGGTTGTTGAACCTAATTCACCAGTAGGGTGGGTGCCATCAGTGTTTCTCAAAGACACGGTTAGAGTTCCTGTACAAGAACAATTCTTATTGAGAAAGAGCCCTACGGAGGAAACGTTGTAAGAAGAACTTGCAACGAAGGTCTGTGCATACAGTACGGCACTCATCCACGCACGACCGCCAAACTCTCCCTCTGGATTTTCATCGCATATACTCTGCTGTGCCAGTGCCGTGCTTGCTGGAAGCGTTAATAGCAGCAACGCCAATATCATGATTACGGGTAATCTAATCAATTTCTTCCCTTTATTCACAATATATGTACCCCTATTCTTAGCTCGGCTGATACTACTGGAGTCGACTGGAACACAACATATCATCTAGATGTGTGCTTTGTCAATGAATGTATTTGTTAAGTAGCTAGCAACTGTTGGTTGGTGAAAATCCCCGATGACCATCGAGTCAAACCTCCAAAACTCCCTGAGCTAATGCCTTGAGAATAGGAAGGGTGAGAGCTGTCAAGGGTCTTAAGCTCCAAAAATGGGCTAAAATCAGAGAAAATCCCTAGACTTTGGTCTTATATGGAGAGGGATAATTAAGGAAGGCGAGCTTTTTAGTTAGGGAGTTTTGGCTGGGAGAAGCTGGATATGGTGCTGGGATGTACCAAGTTAGTGAGGTTCGAAAATAGGTTGAAGCTTTATCGGAGGCTTGAACGCATACCCGAATTCTGACTGCCAGTCACCGCTAGAAAAAAACTAGCTAGCGTGTTCTATTGCTCAGAGGGTATCCTTCCCTCATTTCCATTCAGTTTATTTATCACCTTCCATGTTTATATCGGCTAATAACTTCTCAATGGGTTTAATACCTTGACTTGCTTTCGGTCTTCGTGTACGTTTAATTGGCGTACTCTGAGGAAGTAAAATTTTTATCCCGTCCATTTCGATAGAGGCCGATTCGTTTAACAGACGTCTTATGGCATTCACTATCTCCTCGAAGGTCACAGAGACACCAGTAGTCCTTTTCAGGTCACGACGCATCATGGTCAGGGAAGGCTCGGATAGAATAACCTTCAGGACATTATGAGGGTTAAGCACATTCCGTTTTTGCCACAGGATATCAAGCTCACCCTTTTTGACGTTTTTATAACTTATTAGTTCGAACTTCTCCGCCAGAACTTCTGGAGTATCTTCTAGAAGATTCCATGAGTCTATTAATTTTGTCTGAGGAGGTTGTCCAAAGGTAATATGATACAAGCTCCATTCCTTGCTGTTTGTCAAGATAACCCACTCGCATCCTATATTGATGGCGTAGGAGGCAGCCTGTTTAAGGTGTTTGGATGAAAGGTCTACTCCCACCCGTTTCAATTCTACCAAGATGGTCGGCTTGGCATTAATATCTAGTTGGATGGCAAAATCACAATGCTCTGTATCGCCGATTCCACGGATGGCATGTTCACGGGTTATGTGTTTGAATGGGTCATAGCCCATTAATAATTCAAAGATACGCTCTACCCGCCGACGTGTTTCAGCCTCATTAACGTCCGCCTTAACTATTGCTTCAACCATGCTGCGGGATTCTGCAATAGCTTTCTTAACTGCCTTATCCAGCTTTGGTTTAACCATATTGCACTCCCGTTACGAGTATCTTAATCCTTTTCACTTCAGCCTCCTAATGACCTCTATCGTTATTGTCTTTCAGCAGTTTTGGTGACCAGAAAGAATGGCCTCTTCACTTCCACCCTCTCTTAAATCAATTATAGCACCAGCCAAACTCAAATAGAAGAAGTCAGCATGTTGCGTCAGTGAAGTTTAAGGATAGCTTAAGGCTCTGTCGGAGAATTGAGCAACTGTTGAGAAGGGATTTGGCTTACGTCACAAGCGTAGCAAAACGCCAGAGAGTGCAACTAGGATAAGCTTTTATATATAATTGGAGCTAGCGATAGATGGGTAAGATGGATATAGGTAAGAAAATGTCACCCGTTTCATTCTTTGCTTTACGTCTAGAAATGGTCCGCAAAGAGAAAGTCATAGGCAGTGGGACAGGTTTTATCTATAAGTCGGACAGAGTTGAACAAAATTTCCTAGTGACCAATTATCACGTCCTGACCGCCAGATATCCAGAAAAACCAGAAACTCTATTGCCTGAATTTGAGGGATCACCCGATGAGATTCGGTTTTCATTACTAAGGAAAGAGGATTATCAACCAACCTATAGTGCAGTCTCTATGTTGCAGGGAGGTAAGCCAATAAGCTGGCTTGAACATAAAGATAGAGCACGAGGTGTAGACATTATTGCTATACCCATTGAGCTTCCGCAAGATGTAATCGTGATATCTCAAATGGAGTTGGATTTAGTCGATGATATTAACTTTGAAGTAGGTAGCGACCTCTTTATTATAGGTTTCCCATTTGGCTTCGCTGCGGGACAGTTCTTTCCTATTTGGAAAAGAGGAACTGTAGCCAGTGAACCTCTTTTTAGGCCTAATGGCCTACCAATGTTCTATATAGACTCATTCACAAACCCTGGTATGTCTGGTTCACCTGTATTGGCTGTGGAGATCAGAGAGTTTATTCCTCTCGAAAGTGAGCAAGCAAGACTTTTCGAGAAATTTCAGCGAAAAGAGCTCTCACCATTAGATGTTATTAGTCAGCTGGACCAGGATAGTATTTCGCGATCACAGCATAAGAAGTGTCTTCAATTGGTTGGGATATATTCTAGTAAAATATTGGTAGGGCTAGATCCCGCTAATAGGGAAGACCCTAATATAGGCGTGGTATGGCAGAAAGAGTTGATTGACGATATTATCATCAATCCTTGTTATGTTGAGCATCCTTTTCTATCTTGAGATATAGGTCTATCCCATACCTATATTTCAATTTGCCAGTTTTCTCGAAGCTTAAATTAACGGCATTTTTATAGCGAATTTCTTACTGACATTGCGCGGGACTTTGGACCATAGGGAGGGATAATTCTCAGTTTTCGCCGTTCCTCGCTGTTGTACAGTGCTATAACTCACAGGTTGCCGGCATGAAGCGGCTTGACTTGGAGGATTAAACCAGGGTTTCGGTCCCGTTTTGACGTTTCGGTAATGTGAAATGGTGGGCCCGGCAGGATTCGAACCTGCGACCAACCGGCAGCGGGAGACATACCGTATTTAGGCACCCCGACTTTTCTAAACGTCCCCACTACCCTCAGGGGGGGCGGTCAAAAACAGGAACGAAAAATCAAGCAAAATCGTTCTACTTGTACTCGCCAACTTGGCGTACTAGCTCTGGGGACAGAATAGGAACGGATAAAATTGCAGTGCCCCACCTAATGCAAAAACGAGGTGTAGAATGAAGGTGAAGCTAGGAGAGGACCCGCTGCGAATGGACAAACTGAACGCCGGGATATCCAAAGGCCGAGGCACGGCTGGTGGGCATTTTAACTGTACTCCTTCTCCTACACTCCGCAAACGGGAGGTGTTCATTACCATAGATTCGCTACTCGAATCGCTAGTAAGGACGCTTCAGGCGCTAAGCCCGCGTAGTCGGGAACTGGTGGCTATCATGGTCAACCAGCTAGCTGAACAGGAGGGTATCACCATCCCTAAAGGTCCATCTCAAGTACTCAATAAGCCTGCTGACGGCATCCCCCTGTGGATAGCGAAGCTTAAGCAGGAGAGCTTCGCAAGGAAGACTATCGAGCTCTATACGCTGACTGTCAGGAGCTACCTCGAGCATGACCCGTTTCCGACAAAGCTCAGCATCCAACAGTGGCTGGCAGACAGGCTGGAGCACGTGTCGACCTCGAGGGTCAGCAATGACCGCAAGGCCCTGAGGAGCTTCTTTTCATTTCTTTACAGTGAAGGGCAGTGGCCCACTGACCCGACGCATGGCCTCAAGCCAATTCGGGTGCGCTACAGGGCTAGAGAGCTCCCTGAAACGGGTGATATTCAGAGGCTACTACAGTACAGGTGTTACCGTGAGAGGGATACGGCGAAATTCAGGACGATGCTGATTCTGCTTATCACCACAGGCCTGAGGGTATCGGAAGCTGCTGGTATACTGAAGAGGAACATTAGCTTCAGCACTAATGAGGTCAAAGTAATCGGTAAGGGGGACAAGGAGGGAGTGGTACCGGTACTGCCCATGATGGCTGAGGTCCTTAAGAGGTATATAGATGAATATAGTGACAACTCGGCTTATCTCTTCCCCGGCGATACTGAGTTAGGTTACTGGAGCGTGTCGAGCTTCGAAAAGACCCTGGTTAGAGCATGCCTCAAGCTCGGCATCGAGAAGATAACGCCCCACCAGTTGAGGCATTACTTCGCCACCCATGCACTCAGGGGTGGGGCTAAGCTGGAGGTGGTGAGCAAGATACTGAGGCACGCGTCAGTGGCGGTTACAGCTGACATCTATCGGCACGTGCTTACCCAGGAGATGCATGAGACTGCGGAGCGATATGCCCCACTCAGCCAGATATACTCTACATTGCCTGAGGGAACTGATGCTAGGACTGACAGCACAGATCATAAATGACTGGTGTACGTGCCCTTTTTCTGAAGTACAAACAGGCAGTATAGGAGATCCTTTAGACCGTAAAAATCTATCTAGATTGAAATTATGGAGGGGCCCCCTACTCGTCATTGGCTAAGGCCGTTTTTGTGTGGGCTGTATTTGGGTTAGTTCGGGGAGTGGGCAACGATAGATATCATAATATCTGCCAGGCACACAGAGTTCTCAGCAAGTTACGCACCCCCAGCTTTTTTGAGATAGGATTGATAGTCATTTAGGTTCGTGCTAGCATTACACAGACAACGGGGCTCAGGTGAGTCCCGGTTAAATGGGAGGCACCTATATTGGGGTGGACTATTGAGGAGAGGGCTGAGGAAATCTTGGCTAACTTGCTTGCCGATGCCCGGCTTAGGATATATGTCAGAGAACAGCCAATCCCGAAGGTGCACCGAGGTTCGGAGGGGGTCTGGCTCGTCTTCCTCGGTCAGGACCCGACGACAAGGAGGCCTAGCAGCGGTCCAATTATAACGAAGGTTCTTGACCTCGACCATCATGGCAGTCTTCGACTTTACCTTACCCAAATCTGCGGTGGCCTGGGAATCGACCTCAACCAGCATGTATACGCGACAAATTACATTAAGAACCTCTTCGCAAGGCCACCAACGGAAATCAGGGAGATAGATGTGTTTCATGAGTTCTCTGGCTGGTGGCTCCAGTTACTGGAGGAGGAGCTGGCAGAGTTCCCTGGGGTTCCCGTCATCACGCTGGGAGAACTGCTACTAAGGGTGCTTGTCCGCGGGGGTGCGCGTGACCTTACCCCCAAAAACTAGGCCAGTTATAATGAGAGTCTTCCGGTTAAAAA
>CAZXAJ010000006.1:0-113322 GCA_964638975.1 uncultured Dehalococcoidales bacterium | reverse complement strand
ACCAGAGCATCATAGAGTAAGCTCCCGCTGTCACCATCCTTTTTTCTGGGTTTCAAGCGGGCGATAATTGCATGTGGATACTCAGCCATGATGTCGTCCGCCTGCTCAGCAGGGGAGCTAATAAGGGGAAGTGTGTATATCTCTGGGTCTCCTTCAGCATATTCCACTCCAATTAAGACAAGGCTGGCAGCAAACTGTGGAGAATATATGGGTATGATATCTAAAATCTGCAGCCCCCAGGACTCTCGCGCTTTCCCACGGAACCACCGGCGACCCCTTATGTAATTCAGCAGAACTGCCTCTAGAACGAACCAATTCTCTTTTGCAAAGAGCTCTTCCTCTGTCTCAGCCAGAGTGGGGAGGGCCCCCACAGTATCTGAAGGCAAAGCGCGAAGGCGAAGCGGCTCAGCGCGTTCTGATTCGAGGGAAAACCAGTAAAAAGCATGTGGGCCAAGGGTAAAGTAGTATTGCCCGTCACTAATGGGAGCGAACTCTGCCCGTCCGAAGAGCTCAACAGGCACCCTTCCTTGAAATTCAGCAAGGTCAAGTCGGGTTTGCTGGGCAGCACGCGAAAGGTTGGCCACGACTAGGATGACCTCGTCCTGATATCGGCGGAGGAAAGCCAGGATCTTGCGATTTTTAGGTTGGAGGAATTCAAGGTTACCTCGTCCGAAGGCCTTGAACTGCTTCCTAAGAGCCATGGTTCGCTTCATCCACCAGAGAAGAGAGTCAGGATTATTTTGCTGGTTCTCCACATTGATAGATTCGTAGTGATACTCGGGGTCGATGATTGGGGGAAGATAAAGTTTCTGGGGGTTGGCATGGGAAAACCCTGCGTTTCGGTCAGGGCTCCATTGCATCGGGGTACGCACCCCATTGCGGTCACCGAGATAGAAGTTGTCTCCCATACCGATTTCGTCGCCGTAGTAAATCACTGGTGTACCCGGCAGGGAAAAGAGCAATCCATTCATTAGTTCAATTTTTTTGCGGTCATTATTCAGAAGTGGTGCTAGGCGCCGACGGATGCCGAGGTTCAGCCGGGCAGCAGGGTCACTCGCATACATGCGGTACATGTAATCTCGTTCTTCATCTGTGACCATCTCAAGTGTTAGTTCGTCGTGGTTGCGTAGAAAGATAGCCCACTGGCAGGCCTCCGGAATCGCTGGTGTCTCCTGGAGGATGTCGATGAGGGGGAAGCGGTCTTCCATGCGGATGGCCATAAACATACGTGGCATAAGAGGAAAGTGAAAAGCCATGTGGAACTCATCTCCATTGTTAAGATAGGCCACCGCATCCTCCGGCCACTGGTTAGCTTCTGCCAGGAGCATGCGATTCTTGAATTTCCCATCGACGTGCTTGCGTAGCTCCTTAAGGAAAGCGTGTGTTTCAGGTAAATTTTCACAATTGGTGCCGTCCCTCTCGTAGAGATAAGGCACAGCGTCAACCCGAAGTCCATCGGCTCCAAGCCTCAGCCAGAAATCTAAAACCCTCAAGATAGCCCGCCTGACGGCAGGGTTGTCATAGTTCAGGTCAGGCTGGTGTGAATAGAAGCGGTGCCAGTAATATGCCTTGGCTACGTGGTCCCATGTCCAGTTGGAGTATTCACTGTCTTTAAAAATGATGCGGGCCTCTTGGTACTTTTCTGGCGTATTGCTCCAAACATAAAAGTCGCGCCAACGGCTTCCTGCCGCAGCCCGTCGGGCTCGCTGGAACCAAGGGTGCTGATCAGAAGTGTGGTTAACGACTAGTTCCACGATGACACGCAGGCCGCGCTGGTGTGCTTCATCCACAAAAGCTTTGAAATCCCGCATGCTCCCGTAGATAGGCTGGATGCTGGTGTAGTCAGAGATGTCATAACCATCGTCCCTCAGAGGCGAAGGATAAAATGGGAGCAACCAGAGGGCTGTAACCCCCAAATCTTCAAGGTAATCAAGCTTCTCTGTAAGACCCCAAAAGTCGCCCACACCATCCCCTTGGCTGTCTGAGAAGGCGCGAATGTGAAGCTCATAGATTATAGCGTCCTTATACCAAAGCTGATCATCGTCGAACGACGATGGTCCCATATGAGTTCGTTTCTTCATGTCCTAGTCACCAAGCACTGTGTGTATATGTTCGAGCAAATCCTTAAAGTCAAGCGGTTTAGCTAACAGGCCGCTGGCCCCTTGTTCCATGCTGTGCCGTTGAATACTAGAACTGCGCCGGGGTGAGATCACGATGAAAGGTATCTTGGCCTTGTGCAACTCTTCACAATGTTCCCAGATATGTTGGTCAAACCCTGAGATGTCTATCAGCGAAAGTGCGATTTTCTCCTCTCCACGAACAACCTGGTCCAGTTCCTCCAGACTGGCAACATCTGCTGTCTGGTAACCTGCTTGTCCGAGTTGCTGCGACAAAAGTTCCAGGTTGCTGCGGTTGCTATCCACTACTAAAATTATTGATTTATCACTCATTGTTCGGTCAGACTCCTTCCTGGCAGCGGCATCCACTTCCCTGCTCGTTCGTCAGGCATATTTGCGCTTGAGCTTAGATCCCCTTGAATAACATATGATATAGCATTTGAATATAATTTTCCCCTCTACATATAATAATCAAAGTCTCGCTCCGTGCGCACCCGCCGACGCATACGGAAGACGTGAGCGGGGACGATTTGCGAGTTGAGTTCAACATAGTTTGGCGACCCCTGCCAGAGATAGCGGGCATCGCTCAAGAGGTCGTGCATCTGGTAAGGCTTTTGGGGGTCGATGCCTAGTTCCTCCAAGGGAAACTCTACCCAGCCGGACTGAGTATGATGAGGATCCAGGTTCACCACCACCAAGACAACATCAGCGAGGTCATCTGTGCGCTTGCTGTAGCAAATTAGTTGCTCGTTGTCTACCTCGTGGAAACGAAGACCCCAGTCGCTGTGAAGGGCAGGGTTCTCCCGCCGAACCTGATTGACTCGGGCGATGAAATCCTTCAGGCTGTCGGGCCTGGTAATATCCCAGTTTTTGATCTCGTATTTTTCTGAGTCGAGATACTCCTCGCTGCCTGGCTCTTTGGGATGATTATCACAGAGCTCAAAGGCCGGGCCATAGATGCCGTAGCTGGCTCCTAAGGTAGCTGCCAGGACCAATCGTGCCATAAATGCCGGCCGTCCGCCGAACTGAAGATATTCAGTCAAAATATCCGGTGTGTTTGGCCAGAGGTTGGGACGGAAATACTCCCGTACTTCCGCTTGGGTCAACTCGGTGAAGTATTGCGTCAGTTCCCACTTGGTATTGCGCCAGGCAAAATAGGTATAGGACTGGGTAAAACCCAACTTAGTCAATTGGTACATCACCTTGGGACGTGTAAATGCTTCAGAGAGAAAAATGACATCGGGGTATGACTTTTTAATATCGGCAATCAGCCACTCCCAGAAACGAAAGGGCTTGGTATGAGGATTATCTATGCGAAAAATGCGGATGCCCTGTTCGATCCAGAAGAGCACGATGCTTCTGAGCTCTTCCCAGAGTTCCTTCCAGTTCGCGGTCTCGAACTCTAAGGGGTAGATATCCTCATATTTTTTGGGTGGATTTTCCGCATACTGCACAGTGTTATCTGGGCGCCAGCGAAACCATTCTGGATATTCCTTTACGAAGGGGTGATTAGGGCTGCACTGGAGGGCGATGTCCAGTGCGACTTCAATACCATATTCGCGAGCCCTGGCTACAAAGCTCTGGAAATCCTCTAAGGTGCCAAGTTGAGGGTGAATGGACTTGTGTCCCCCTTCTTCCGAGCCGATGGCCCAGGGGGTTCCTGGGTCATCTGGGTTGGCTACAGGATTATTATTTCTCCCTTTACGGTGCGTGTGGCCGATGGGGTGGATGGGGGGGAAATAGAGCACGTTAAAGCCCATGGCTGCAATATAAGGAAGGCGAGCCTCGCAGTCCTTGAAGGTTCCGTGGTGCCCCGATTCGGGAGCACAGGAGCGGGGAAACATCTCATACCATGTGCTGAAGCGAGCCTTTTCCCTATCCACCACCGCCGCAAGCTGTTTGGAATAAGTGGTGGCAAATCGCCTGTCAGGGTACTTATCCATAAAGTCCAACACTTCCTCGCTTAGGGCTAGCTGGACCTTCGCCTGCTCTGCTACCTGTGTGGATTGCAGGATGCTTGCCCACTCTCCCACTTTTTGCCCCTCAGGGTCAGGAGCCCGTCGGCTTGCTTCTGTAATCAACTGAGCCCCTATCAAAAACTCAATCGAGACTTCTTGGCCTGCCTGGAATTTCTTTGTTAAGTCCCGCCTCCATGACTTGAACTGGTCAACCCAGGCCAGAACAGTGTAATGATAACGCCCGAGTTCGGCGACTACAAATGAGCCGCGCCAGCGGTCATTGACCAGTGGTTCCATAGGAGCTTCAGACCATCCAGGGTCATTTTCCTTGCGATAGAGGAGCAAAGCCGATATGGAATCATGGCCGTCGGCAAAAATGTCGGCTTCCACGACTATCCTCTCGCCGATAACTCGCTTGATGGGAAAGCGGCCGCCGTCGATTTCGGGCTTCAGCCCTTCAATGATTACCCGTACTTGGCCTGTTGCCTCTTTCATAATATTATAGTCTTGTCTTATCACTCCATCATTAGTTCTATTTTCAGGTAAACATTTTGCCTCACTTATATACCCTTGTCAACGAACACGTGGAAAGATGGCTGACTCCAGACATTCAAGCTACGTTCGTCGTGGTGGGGAGGACGAAGAGATAGCCTTGATGACAGGCCCAAGCAGAACAGAAGATAATAGTCTACAGGCTGACGGTCATGGCTGCTACGTCTGAGATATATTCTGCGCTCGCAGATAAATCTCTTCGTATTTTCTAGCCGAGCCTTTCCAGGAGAAATCTAGCTTCATATTGCGTCTCATGAGGTTTTGCCACTCCTCCCGGTGATAGAAGCTGTTCGCTGCTCTTTTCATAGCATCTAGCATTTCCAGGGCTGTGTAGTTTTGAAACACAAAGCCATTCCCGTTTCCTTCAGTCACATCCTTCACCGTATCAGCTAGCCCACCAGTATTTCGTACTATGGGGATGGCGCCATATCGCATGGCTATTAGCTGACCTAATCCACAGGGCTCAAAACGCGAGGGCATGAGAAACATATCGCCGCCACTGTAAATAAGACGGGCCAATCGTTCATCATAGTCGATAAATATCGAGAGGCGATCGGGGTACTTTAGCGCTGCCTCGGCCAGCAATTTGTGGTAGTGCTCTCTTCCCTCACCAAGGATAACCAGTTGTGCTCTTGTTTCTGTAATAAACGGGTCTATGGCCTGGAGCAGCAAATCAATCCCCTTTTGCTCCTCAAGACGAGACACCATGCCAAGCAAAGGGATGTCAGGGTTTTGCGGCAGCCCGCTCTTTCTTTGCAAGGCAAGTTTATTATCAACCTTTCTTTCTATCGTTGTGAAATCATAGTTCCTTTTCAGATAAGGATCGGTGGCTGGGTTATATTCATCATAATCAATGCCATTAACTATGCCATAGAGTTCATTGCAGCGATAGCTTAGTAATTGCTCCAGGCCCTCACCATATTGCGGTGTAAGTATCTCTGAGGCATAAGTAGAGCTAACCGTGGTCACAATGTCAGCCAGAAGAATTCCCTGGCTCATGAAGTTTAGCGATGGCATGGGAGCACCAGCGGGGATATATTCGTGCCATACAGAAGACAGCCCGGAGCGCTGGAAAAACTGCTGGTCAAAGGATCCTTGATAAGCCAGATTGTGGATGGTTAATATACAGGGCAGTGCCATCTTTGCTTTCTTAAGCCCCAAAGGGACTAAGGAAGTGTGCCAGTCATGGCAATGAATGATATCGGGGTGAAAATCCAGCTGGGAAATGATGCTGGGAATGCTGAACGAAAAGAAGAGAAAGCGGTCTAATTCGCCCTGGGCATATATTTCCTCCACCCCAAAGTAACGCTGATTTTCCAGCAAGTATACCGGTATCCTTTCTTTTAGGAGGGTCTTTTTCAAGGTGGCTGGCTCAGAAGGTTCCATGAGGCTGACAGCAACGCTTTTCCCTTGAATGTCCTGGACGGGGGTCTTTATGCTACCGTATTTAGGCAATATCAAACATGGCTCGTGTCCCAAGTCTCGGAGGGCTATAGCTAGGGAGCTTGTGACATCTGCCAACCCTCCTACTTTAGCTAAAGGGAAAGCCTCAGAGGCGACAAACAGAATTCTCATTATTGAAATCGGGCTTGGAGAAGGTTTTCTCCGCCTGCGACGGAACTACCACTGGGAATAAAGAGGCTAGGGAAGTTGCTCTCTTGGACTCCGGGATTGATTTTGCAGTTTCGCCCGACTTTCAACCCTGGAGGCAACCTTGCTCCTTTGCCCACTACAGTGATGCCACAATTTAGGTATACGGGTTCGTCCATATTCGGAACATAGTCATCGCCATAGCCAATGTAGCATCCCTGGGCGATATAGCATTCCTTGTCGATTATGGAGCGTTGGACAACAGCATCTTTGGCGATAATTGTGTCATCAAAAACAATGGAGTCTATCACTTGAGCTCCTGTCTCCACATAAACATGGGGAGAAAGTACCGAATTAAATACCCCGCCGTTTACGATGCAGCCATTGCTGACAAGGCTTCTGCCTACCTGGGCCGTAGGCCCCAGCTTCACCGGGGGCATGTCTACCGAGGGTGTTCTTACTTGACTCCCAGGTTCGTAGAGATTAAATGGTGGCAAATCAATAATGAGGTCCATATTGGCCTGCCAGTAGGCTTCGATTGTGCCGACATCACGCCAGTAGCCCTGATACTCATAGCCATAAGCCTTGTATTTGCTTATTGCCTCAGGGATGATCTGGCTGCCAAAGTCTTGCAATCCGCGGCGATGAGCATCTTCTAAGACCTTGAAGAGGATATCCTTATTAAAAATGTAAATGCCCATGGAGGCTAGGTTACTTTTTGGTTGCGATGGTTTTTCCTCAAAGGCCACTACCCTATTGTTTTCCAGAGACACGATGCCAAAGCGCTTGGCTTCAGCCAAAGGCACTTCTGTAACTGCGAGGGTAATGTCAGCTCCCTGGCGGCGATGAAACTCAATCATCTGCTCGTAATGCATGATATAAACATGGTCTCCCGAGAGGATGAGGACCTGCTCAACACGGCTGTCCTGTATAAAATCGAGGTTGTGATAAACAGCCTCGGCAGTGCCCCTATACCAGTGCATCTCTCCATTGGTGCTTACAAAAGGGGGGAGTAAAGAAATTCCCCCGACTACACGGTCGAGATCCCAGGGTTTGCCCACACCGACATGGCGTGCCAATGAGCGAGGATTATACTGTGGTATGACGGCCACTTGGGGGATCCCGGAGTTAACACAATTGCTTAAGGTAAAATCAATGATACGATATTTACCACCGAAGGGGACTGCGGGCTTGGCACGCTTTTCTCCTAACACACTTAATCTTCTCCCCTCTCCTCCCGCAAGAATCAGAGCCAATACCTTTTCCATCTAAGTGCCATCCTTATTGATAGTCAACTCCATTTTAAAGGCTCGGAAATGCCATGTCCAATTCTGTTTAGTCGAGCTCATTTTCTCGGTCAATTTTACTTGCGAGCCGCCGGTATGTACATTCGCTCGGTATACTCTTTCAACATCCGCCTGGTGCAAAAGACAGGTACAATCGAGCCAATTGCCTCTTTGACCATGTGCATCCAGCCATGGGGCACCCCACTCCTGTCCCGCTGGTAGTAGAGAGGTACAATTTCCTCTTCCAGAAGACGGTAGAGTGCCGAGGCATCTGAGTTGTCTTCCTCCTTTGGGTCATATGCTTCGACCTCATCACCGATGGCCCAGCCATTAGCGCCATTATAACCTTCATACCACCAGCCATCGCGAACGCTGAGATGCAGAACGCCATTTACCGAAGCTTTCATTCCGCTAGTGCCGCAAGCCTCTCGAAAGCGTCGTGGTGTGTTTAACCAAACATCAACTCCTTGGGTTAGGTAGCGAGCCATATGCATATCATAGTCCTCGACAAAGGCTATTCGGCCTTGGAATTCACGGTCTGTAGCCAGCGTATATACATGGTTAAGGAGTTGCTTTGAGGGAAAATCTGCGGGGTGAGACTTGCCGGCGAAGATTATCTGGACGGGATGCCATGTATCACTGACAATCCGCTTGAGACGTTCAAGGTTGTGGAAGATTAGCTCCGGCCGCTTGTACTCGGTAAAACGGCGGACGAAACCGATGGTCAGGACCTCCGAGTCGAGCAAAGCGCCCATAGCCAGCACCTGCCGGGCTGTGCACTGTCGCTCAGTGGAACATTGCCGTGCCCGCTCTATCATGGCGCCGATGAGCTTACGTTTAAGACTTTGGCGCACTGCCCAGAGTTCCCCGTCAGGGATATTTTGCACGGGCTTCCCAAGATTGATATCATCGTATCTTTTGGACACGTCCTGCCCTAGATACTTCTCATAAACGTGGCTCATCTCCGGGGCGGCCCAGGTGGGCACGTGAATCCCGTTAGTAATATATGAAATAGGCGTTTCATCCTCTTTAACTTCGGGCCAGAGCCCATGCCACATCCTTCGCGTAATCTTCCCATGAAGCTGGCTAACGGCATTGCGATGGTCAGCCATCTTTAAGGCAAAAACAGTCATATTGAAGTTTTGGTCGCTTGCGCCGTCTTGCTGTCCTAGCTCTAGGAATCTTTCCCGGCTGATTCCCAGGGACTCCCAATAGCTATGAAGGTATTTCTCCACAAGCGGGACAGGAAAGACGTCGTGACCTGCGGCGACTGGCGTATGAGTGGTGAAAACGGTAGTCGCCCGTACCTCTTGGAGGGCTTCGGTGAAGGTCGCGCCTTTTTCTATTTCCTCTCTGACACGTTCCAGCATCATGAAGGCACTGTGGCCTTCGTTGGCATGCCACACGGAGGGCTTGATGCCAAGTGCCCGCAAAACACGCACCCCGCCAACTCCCAGCGTGACCTCCTGTTGAATTCGTTGTTCTTGGTCAGCAGTATAGAGGCGGGCACATAGCTGCTGGTCCTGGGGCATGTTCCCTTCAACATTAGAACACAGTAGATAGAGGTCCACCCGGCCCAAACGCACCTGCCATGCCCCAATGTATAAGGGCCTATCACCTAGTTCAACCTGAATCAGCGGGCCACACCAGTTAGAACGAGGGACTGGATTGATTGGGGTGATAGGTGCTTCATCGAAATCCAACCGTCTATAAGTTTCCTCTTGCCAACCTTCAGCGGAAATATGCTGGTGAAAATAACCCTGGGGGTACATGAAGCCAATCCCGACAAGCGGCAGCCCCAAATCACATGCCTCTTTGCAAACATCGCCGGCTAAAACTCCCAGCCCCCCAGCGTATATAGGGAGAGAGTTATGTATGGCGAATTCCATTGAAAAGTAAGCAACAGGATCCTCTAAGACATTGGGATATCTGGTGGCAGACCAGCTATCCTTGGCTGACATATCAGCGTCGAAAGCTGACATCACAGAGTCATATAGGCTGAGAAAGGTGGGGTCAGTAGCGGCTGCATTTAACTTACCGGGGCTGATCTCGCGTAATTGTTTGACTGGGTTGTGTCCACCCAAGCGCCATAGTGGATAGTCCAAAGCCCGGAACAAGTCACGTGCCTGGGGGTGCCAGCTCCACCATAGGTTATTGGCCAGCTCCTCGAGTCTACCTATGCGCTCCGGAAACTGTGATCCCGCTGACATGTCCCTACTATCTAGTGGCATATATTGTTGGTATGCTTACTTAGCCCCCGTGTTCTATAGCGAGGGAGATTTTTCTGCACTTTCTAATCCACCAGATATTATAACAGGATAGAGCGTATGTTATCATAAGAGTGGCAAAATACCCCTGAAATGACCCCAAGACAGCTGATAGCGGGATTCTATGGTGTAAAGAGGTCGCTCTTTTATGGCTGAACATATATTACTTGGCTTAGCCAGCATCATCGTCCTGGGCATTGGAGCAGAGTGGCTTGCTTGGCGTCTTCGCCTGCCATCCATCTTATTACTGTTGATTTTCGGCATCGTTGTCGGGCCAGTTATTGGCTTTCTCAACCCAGATGCACTCTTAGGTGATTTGCTGCTTCCGATAGTATCACTGGCAGTAGCAATCATTTTGTTCGAAGGTGGTTTGAACCTGAGGGTTTCCGAACTGCGTCAGGTGGGCAGCGTAGTCCGCAAGCTAATAACAGTTGGTGTCCTGGTCACTTGGATGATAGGCACAGGAGCTGCCTATTTCCTCCTGAACCTCGATTTAGCTATGGCACTGCTGCTGGGAGCCATTCTAGTAGTAAGTGGCCCTACAGTTATTATGCCATTATTGAGGCATTTGCGACCGAGCGGACAGCTTGGCTCGATACTGAAGTGGGAAGGGGTTGTTATTGACCCAATAGGAGCCATACTTGCTGTTTTAGTTTTTGAAGCTATTCTCGCCGGGGGATTCCGGGAAGCTGCTGCTGTGACTGTAATAGGTCTTCTCAAAACCATTGTGATTGGTGGTGGCATTGGTATGCTCGGTGCGATGCTCTTGGTGTTGTTGCTAAGGCGCTTCTGGATTCCCGACTTTCTTCATGGTGCAATATCTCTAACTTTGGCGATAGGCGTTTTTGCTGTCTCAAACTTACTCCAGACGGATTCTGGGCTTCTGGCGGCTACGGTGATGGGGATATACTTGGCAAACCAGAAGACTGTCAGCGTTAGACACATCGTCCAATTTAAGGAGAACCTGCGGGTATTGCTAATCTCCGGTTTGTTTATATTATTGGCGGCACGCCTGCAGGTGAGCTATCTTGGTTATATTAGTATGGGTAGCTTGGCTTTCTTAGGTGTATTGATGGTAATTGCACGTCCTGCCTCGGTGGCGCTATCTGCACTAGGGTCAGGATTGGGTTGGCGGGAGCGTTCGTTTCTCTCTTGGATGGCTCCTCGTGGTATCGTGGCTGCGGCTGTATCTTCCATCTTTGCTCTACGTTTGGTTGAAGCTGGTTATCCCCAGGCCGAACTTTTGCTGCCGATTACCTTTATGGTGATTATCTTTACTGTTACTATATATGGTTTAACGGCTTCCCCAGTAGCACGATGGCTCCAGGTAGCTGAACCCAATCCTCAGGGGGTCTTGATTGTCGGTGCTCATTCCTGGGCACAGGCTATGGCCGGTGCTCTTCAGGCGGAAGGCTATCGGGTACTGGTGGTGGATGATAACTGGGCGAATGTCTCAACTGCTCGCATGGCTGGGTTGCCAACATTTTACGCCAGCATCCTGTCACAGTATGCTTTGGATGAGATTGAATTAGGCGGGATTGGTCGCCTGCTAGCATTGACCTCCGACAACGAATTCAACTCTCTAGCAGCCCTGCAATTTACAGATGCCTTCGGCCGCTCAGAGGTCTATCAGCTGCCCCCAAAAAGCGAAGAGAAGGGCCCCAGAGAGGTGGTTTCCCTGCACTTACAGGGTCGTCTCTTGTTTGGCAATGGGATTACATACACGTATTTGTCCAGACGCTTTGCCGAAGGTGCGGTTATCCGAACAACCAAACTGACCCAGGAATTTGACTACGACGCTTTTCGAGCACTCTACGGTGAGGAAGCAATTCCTTTGTTTTTAATTGGCCAGAGCGGTAACCTCATGTTATTTACTAGGGACAATCCACCCAGTCCACGACCAGGCCAGACGTTGATTAGTTTAGTCAATCCAGCGGATGATGCCCCTGCAAGGCCACGGCAAAGACCTGACCAAAGCGAGAATAGCAAATGACCCCTTGCCTAAAACTTCGAACCAGGCTTTACATGGGCCCATAGCTTCCATTACTATGTGAATATTACTGAGGTGGATTCGAGGAGGCTAAAATGGATGGCAAGCTAATATTGTTGGGTAAAGAGGAAATCCCAGCCAGCCATGTCTATGATTATGCCGATAGTAATGGGTTTCTCCCTCTGCTTAAAATGCATACCCTAGGACATAGCTTAGCCCTTAATTCACAACGCTATTTTGACCTTTCTACCTACGGCGAGGTACTAGCGAAAGTTGAAAGGCTTCGCCTATTCGGAAGGGAAGTTTGGGAGGCTATGGTTGAGCTTCCCAAGATTTCTTCCGGTAGTATTTATTATTGGCAACTCTTGCGAGGCGTAAGGAGGCGATGATGATAAAGAGTGCTTTCTACCTAGCACCGGATGGGAAACTCCTGGACCAGTTAGCCATAGAACAAATCAGGAACTTTCTGGCAACTGGCGAGGGGTTGCTCTGGGTTGATATAGAGGACATGACGAACGAGGATGCCGAGTTAGTATCTAATGTATTCTGTTTCCATCCCCTAGTAGTGGCAGACTGCATTAGCAAGAATGTACATCCACCCAAGATTGATGACTTTGATGACTATTTATTTGTTATCGTTCATGGCATCAATTACCACATCGAGTCTGATGTAGTGGAGACCACGGAGCTTGCCCTCTTTCTGGGAAAAAATTACCTCGTCACCAGCCATGATGTACCAATGAGGTCAGTTTCAACTATGTTGGACCGCGTTGGAAAAGACGGACGCCCTATGCGCAGGGGAGTTGATTTCTTGGCTCACGACCTTGTCGATGCTCTGGTAGATAACATCATGCCCACTATCGAGGAGATGGATGATAAGAGTGCCACTATCGAAGCCGAGGCACTTCACGAACCTAAGAGGGAGACATTGACGTCAATTATGCAGCTTAAACGCAGCATACTGGCGTTGACGCGGGTTATATTGCCTCAGCGTGAAATAGTTAACGGGCTCAGCCGCGGAGAATATGCCCTGATAAGCGAGCGAGCTCAAATATATTACCGCAACATTTATGACCACTTGCTGCGTATTGAGATGCTCACTCTGGGTCTCAGGGATATGGCTGAGAGTGCCCTGAGTACCTATCTTTCTTCAGTGTCCAACCGTATGAACGAGGTGATGAAGGTGCTAACAATCATTGCCACCATCTTCATTCCTCTGACCTTCATCGCCGGCATCTACGGCATGAACTTCGCCAATATGCCGGAGCTGCAGTGGCGGTATGGGTACTTCGGCATCTTGATTGTAATGGCAGTGATAGGCATCTCTCTGGTAGTCTATTTCAGGAGGAGGAGTTGGCTCTAAAGTTACTGAATAAGGATATGTCTCTGGCACCTGAACTAGATGGCGAAGCAATTAGGCACCCCCAACCTTCCACACATGCGGTGCCATTCGTGGTTCAGCAAAACGTAATTTGGAGGTGTTGAGTATGGCTTATGTAGGCATCTTGTTGATAGCTATTTTAGTTTCTTTCATCGTCGTCCGAATTGGAAGCTTTGCCCTCCAGTTAACTGGAATAGAACCCGATGTAGCTGGATTTCAGGCGTTATCCGCTTTCTCAGGAACGGGCTTCACGACGAGAGAAGCTGAACGCATCGTGGGACACAGGACCAGGCGCAGAATCGTAACCGTCCTCATTATATTAGGAAATGCCGGCCTGGTCACTGTAATTGCCACTTTAGTGGCATCTTTCACCCAGGTGAGCGGTTACACGTGGTTTTTTATTCGCCTCGCCATAATAATTGGAGGTATCTTCGGCCTCTATCAACTAATCATAAGAAGCAATGTTGGCCATCGGATTCTCGACCGGGTACGAAAGCCACTTATGAGCCGAATTCTTAAGGAAGCTCCAGCGGTTGAGGAGATATTTCAAGCGGGGAAAGACTGGGCTATTAGCCTTGTCATGATAAAAAAAAGTTCGAAGAACATTGGCCTGTCCGTAGCCGATATCACCGCGGAAGGGGATATAGAAATCCTGGCCATAGACAGGGCCGGGACAGATTTGACTAGGCCGGATAGTGGGGAGAAAATCGTGGCAGGAGACAGGCTTCTGGTTTATGCAAATAGAGAATCTATGAAGCGCGTTTTGGACTAGTAAACTTGCGAAGAGGCAATACCGAGAGGCGTTTGGATATTATGTTGAAGGAAGGTCGGACCTAATCTTAATGTTAGAATATGATTCTAAGCGTGAAGGGAGTTGAACATGAAGATTCTTCTTGCCATTGATGGCTCTCGCTACTCTGAAGCCGCCATAGGCTTGGTCAAGGTTTTGAAAATAGGGAGGAAAGCTGAAGCAACAGTCCTGACTGTTATCCCGGAGCATGTCTTTTTGGGTGGGCATACCTTGGCCGACCTTTTGGGACGCTCCGCTGCGCTGAAAACTCAGGTACGTAAAGCTGAGGAAGAAAGGGCATCGGAGTTGCTTGCCAAATTGTCGAAGTCGCTTGCTACTCGAGGATTGAAAGTGGAGACTATGGTCCGTAGAGGAAGCCCTGCCGATGAAATTATAAAGACATGTCGTAACATTAAGGCTGATCTTGTCCTGGTGGGACTCAAGGGTACAAGCGATACCCCGGAGTTCCTGTTAGGCGGCGTTGCTCACAAGGTGGTTAAATACGCGCCGTGTAGCGTGCTGGTAGCCAAGAAAGAAAGCAAAGCTGTCAATAGAGTGCTTGTGCCACTTGATGGTTCAAAACACTCTGGTGAAGTGGTGCAGTTCTTGCAGCGAATGCCGCTTCCAAAGCATGTGGAAGTACTTGTCATGACGGTAGTGCAATCTTTTGGGGCAGCATTTGTCAAAGCATACACTTTAGACTTGGAACGCGATAAGCAAATAGTCGCCGAACTTCAGAAGGCTGAAGAAGAAGCCGCTGGTAGACTGCTGGCGGAAGCGGAAAATGGGTTCCGCAGAGGTGGATATAGGGTCTCAGCCGTGGTTGCCCGCGGCGACCCTTCCCAGGAGATCCTGGGGGAGGCTGCCCGACGAAATGTGGACTTGATTGCTCTTGGTGCCAAAGGTCTTACTGGAGTTCGCGGTTTCTTGCTTGGCAGCGTGGCTCAGCGTATAGCCAGATATGCTAGTGCCGCAGTGCTCATAGTGAGGTCACCGAAAGTATAAGGGAATATATAATATGGAAGGAATAGTCAATTTCTTCCGAGAGCTGCTACTCTCGTTCATTCCTCTTTTTGTTGCTGTAGACGCCCTGGGCGTGCTCCCCATCGTCTTAGGCCTCACGGAGGGCATAGAACGAAAAGAGCAATCCAGGATGCTTCGCTATGCCATGCTCACTGCCCTGGGGCTTGGCCTGGGCTTTGTCGCCCTGGGCAAAGGGATTTTCACCGTGCTAAATATATCCGAGTCCCACTTTCTTGTAGCTGGAGGGCTTATCTTACTGCTTCTGGCCATCCGGAATCTGCTTGTGGGTGAGCGCCGCGAAATGCCGGGCGCAACAGAAGCAGAAGCTGTCGGTGTGTTCCCTATAGGTGTCCCTCTGGTCGTCGGCCCTGCGGTGCTTACTACCCTCCTGGTTTTAGTTGATCGCTATTCTATTTTGGCGGTAGTGCCTGCTTTCTTGCTGAACCTGGCTTGCGCCTGGCTGATATTTGACCAAGCGCCGCGGATAGCGCATCTATTGGGGAAGGGAGGACTTGGCGCAGCGTCGAAAATAGCCATGCTCCTTTTAGCAACTATAGCGGTGAGGATGATACACCGCGGCGTTTTGCAACTCCTGGCGGGAGGCACTTCTTTGCTTTGATCTCTAGAGTTTGACTACCGAGTCATGGAAGAGGTTGCGCTTCTTAAAGACTTCGCCATCATAATGGTGGTAGCCGGTGTGATAACCCTCTTGTTCCGCAGGTTACGCCAGCCTCCTATACTCGGCTATCTAATAGCGGGGTTACTAGTTGGCCCTTATATATTGCCTGTCCCCCTGGTGACAGACATTGAAACCATAAGCTTGTTGGCAGATCTTGGTCTGATATTGCTTCTTTTTGGGTTAGGCCTTGAGTTTAGCTGGAACAAAATCCGCCAGATCGGGCTATCAGTCCTGATAATTGGAGCGATAGAAATCCTAACTATGATTAGCATAGGCTACGGGTTGGGGAGGCTGCTCGGCTGGTCCACGATGGATGCCCTTTTCTTGGGCGCAGCATTGCACATAAGCAGCTCAGCAATAATAGTGAAGATGTTGAGGGACATGGGAAAGCTTGACCTTTTGTCTTCCAAGCTCATCGTGGGTATCCTTGTGGTTGAGGACTTTGCCGCCGTAGCCATCATAGCTGTACTTTCAGGTGTGGCTACTACGGGGACTGCAAGTTTTGCGGATATAGGTTCTCTGGCGCTGAGGTTGATAATTTTTGTGGTTGTCTCGCTGGTGCTCGGGGCGATTATTGTACCACGTATCATTAGATTCACCAGTTGGTTTCACTCCAAGGAGGCTTTCCTCATCACCAGCCTGGGGTTGTGTTTTGCCATGGCTTTGCTTGGCAATTACTTGGGATTGTCGGTGGCGGCGGGGGCCTTCATTGTGGGGGCGCTGATTGGCAATACCGAACATTCTGAAGAGATTGTTGAAGTGGTTACCCCCGTGAGGGATATGTTTGCCGCCCTCTTTTTTGTAGCCATAGGCATGCTCATAAACATCACTCAGTTTAAGGATTTCGTCATCCCAGCCATCATCATAGCCGCTGTTTTTATCTTGGGGAAAATCCTAAGTGATACACTAGCAACCTTTATGGCTGGCTACGATGGAGAAACTGCTCTCGGGGTGGGGATGGGTATGCCTGTCATGGGCGAGTTTTCCCTGGCTATCGCCAAGTTGGGGATAGACCGCGGCGTGGTCTTAGCGCCTCTATACTCGGTGATCGCTCTAGTCACTGCCCTGACCTCTTTGGCTGGCCCATACATCATGCGGTCGACTGAGTCCACTGCCAATTTTCTTAAGCGCAGGTCACCAGCGTTGCTTAAGGCATATGTGTCTCGCCTGGCAGACTGGATACAGGCGCTACGTGCTGTCTTTGCTCGTGACACTAAGGCGGCCCAAATGGTTCGGCAGTCCGGGAGGACCATACTAATCAATCTTCTCATCATTATGGTCATTATCGGCATTGGGACCTTTGCTCTTCATTTCGTTGAAAACCTGGCTCTCATCACCCAGATCCGTGCCGACATCATGGGGTTGGCATTCGGTTTTCTCTTTTTAATGGGATGTGTACCTTCATTTGTGGCTATATGGCGAAGTGTTCGGGCTCTGGGTGATGAGGCTGCGACGCATGTGCTGGGTCGGCGGCCATCGGCCAAGCAATGGCGGCGTAAGGCACTTCGCATTGTACTGCGGGACAGCCTGGTAATTTTGCTGTCCATACTCGTGGGGATATGGTTTATCCCCTTTATTTCCGGTCTCCTGCTCATCGGTTCCCTTGCCTTAGCTATACCCCTGTTATTGTTAGGCGTTATTATCTACTTGGTGTCAAGGTCGGTGATAGATATCCATGCCCAACTGGAACGGACATTCAGCCGAACTCTCCTTGGAGATGAGTACATCTCTACTTCTGAGGCAGCGACTCTTCTTGGAACTAGTCAAAGCAGGATAGAAAGTCTAGCTCGTAGAATGAAGCTGCCGGCGGTGAAAATAGGCCGCCGCTGGCAGGTAGAAAAGGCTCAAGTCGAGGAACTCGCAGCAACGCTTCAACCGCGGGGGGATGAAACTGCCCGAGAATTAAGGCCAGATGTGGAGAGGCAGGGTGGCGTGAGCACGACGAAGAGCACCGATGACTAGCATGGATGTTGGTGTGCCAAAAAGCTGTCCCATTTGATTTGCATCTAGATGGTAATGTTTATATCATCTGATTGAACAGGCAAGGGTTGAAGGAAAACGTGTTAACATGTATGAGATAAAAGGAGGGATACGTGCCATTAGAAGGTATTCACGGGAATAGAAAGAAACCTGAAGTAAATATCAGGCAGATGGAGATAGACGACATTGGCTCCGTTTACCACCTGGGAGAGGAGCTCTTTACCAGCGAGGAATTTCCGATTCTTTACCGTACTTGGGATGCTTATGAAGTAACTGACCATTTTACCTCCGATGCAGACTTTTGCCTGGTAGCTGAGACACAGGGGAGAATCGTGGGCTTCATCCTGGCCACTACTATTGAAAAAGAGGGCACCGCCTGGAAGAAATACGGATACTTGAGCTGGATAGGAGTGGATGACACTTTTCAGAGGACGAACTTGGGTCTCCGACTCTATAGAAGACTGGAGGAGAGGTTCAGGGATGATGGGGTGAGGATGGTAATAGCCGATACCGAAGCTAACAACGAGGGGGCTATTGCTTTCTTTAAGGCCATAGGCTTTTCTCCCAGTCGCCAGCATTTGTGGCTTACCAAGACTCTCCGCCGACCAATTAAGAAGGTCGCTGAACCAAATCTTTCCCCTGAGAAGACGAAGAGTCATAAAAGCTTTGGCGTTGGTGGGAGGAAAAAACTGTGATTTCTTTCGTTTTCAAGAAAGAGTCTCCATGATACTGAATTCTCGGCGTATCGAAGCGAAGGGAAAAGTGTAGAATCTGGGAAGGAGAGCGATATGGAGGCGCTCTGGATAAATCAATGGACGTGCAACTTGAGAGGCTAAAAAATCTTTTTAAGAGCCTCGTGAATATATATAGTCCTACAGGCAAGGAAGGAGAGATTCTTAAGTATGCAGAGAAATACCTAAAAAATCAGAACCTCCCGGTATGCAAACAAGAGGTTGATGAGAATCGTTTTAACTTGATAGTATTGCCTGAGAAAAGAGATGAAATAGCTCTTTGCTTTGTGGGACATCTAGATACCGTCACCGCCCATGACCTCGACGATTATGGCTTCCGTGAGGAAGGGGACATGGCATTTGGCTTGGGAACCGCGGACATGAAGGCAGGGTGTGCTGCCATGATGGAAGCGTTTGCTGTGCTGGTCGAAGGGGGAGAGACTGTTCCGCCTGTCGGCCTGGCTCTAGTGGTGGATGAGGAGGAGGACAACAAAGGTATAAAAACCCTAGTTAACGAATACAGCTTTCCCTGGGCCATAGTCGGTGAGCCCACAGGGCTGGTGCCTTGTCTTGGCCACTATGGTTACCTTGAGATTATGTTGCGCACCCAGGGCAAAAGAGCACACTCGGCTATGCCTGAGCTTGGACAGAATGCCATTGAGAACATGTTAAAGCTGCTCCTGCAAGTTACGGAGTATACTAGCTCCAAGGGCCATGGATTGGTTTATAACATTAGAGAGCTGTCTGGCTTTCCTGGCGGCTTCGTGGTGCCAGACAGCTGTGAGGCCTGGCTGGACCTACATTTGCCGCCCAATTCTAGTATTGACATGCTGAAAGCGGAGTTTGAGCGCCTACTGGAAGTGGCGCACGAAAATATCCCTAATCTGGACGTTCAGCTCAGGTTTGAAGATACGTATTCGGGCTATCAGATTTCCCAAGAGAGGCCTTTGGTAAAGAAGCTGAAGCAAGTTTACGGAGAGATGTCTCTTCCCTGGGAGCCTCAGGACTTCAGGAGCCATTCGGATGGAAATGTGCTCTGGTCCGCTGGGGTTGACCCTATCATCTTAGGCCCCGGGCGCTTAGAAACAGCTCATACTGCGGAGGAATCAGTATCCTTTAACCAGGTGCTAAGGGCAGCCCAACTATACTTAAACTTTGCCCTGTCTTTATGAGTCCTTATTTCCCCTTTTTGTTCTCAAAAAGCGTGCCAAATCGCACTTGACTTGGTATTATTCTAAGTTATAAGGAATGAACCATCGGGGAAGTGCATTATCATGAAACTGATACTCGGATTCACGCTGAGGATAGCTAAGCCTTGAAAATTATATTAGCCGAAGATGGGACTTAGAGAAAGTTTCAGCCCCAAACCCACCATATCCGATCAAGATGTAGCCAGCGGATTGCGTTGGCTAACCTGGGAAGGAACAGCCGCCATGGGTTTCTTCAGCATAACCACCAGTGGCTTTCTGGCGGCCTATGCCCTGGTACTGGGCTGCAACAACTTCCAGATCGGTATTCTGGCAGCCCTTCCTTTCCTAACTCAGCCACTCCAGATACTCGTCATCCCCCTGGTTGAGCGATTCCGTCGGCGCAAAGTCATCACATTAGCCTCCTGGATTCCGGCACAGCTATCATGGCTGCCTATAGCATTGATTCCTTTGTTCCTGGACGTACCCAGCAGCAGCGCTGTAGCTCTGCTGCTTATAACAATTGGTATTCGTGGCCTGTTTGCCTCTGTCACCAGCTGCGCCTGGAATAGCTGGCAGAGAGATCTGGTTCCCCAACAGGTCTTAGGGCGTTTCTATGCTCGACGTCAGATGTGGGCTAACCTGGCTGCCATGGCATTTGGCCTGGCGGCTTCCTTCTTCGTGACCTACTGGGAAGGTTATGCTCCTGCTGGAAGTGAGGCCCTGGGATACACCTTCCCCCTGCTCTTTGGCGCTGTTTTTCTAGGACTAGCCAGCCCTTTATTCATGAGCCTGATGCCGGAGCCCCTAATGCAGCCATCCCCCGGACCCCAACCATCACTTTTCTCCACCATATCAACCCCTTTCCGCGATGGTAATTACCGTCATCTGTTATCATTTTTGTTCCTGTGGGGATTGGCTCTGAACATGTCCATTCCTTTCTTCGCCGTTTACATGCTGCTACGTGTGGGTTTGCCTCTTTCGGCAGTAATGGGCTTTAGTATCTTAAGTCAGGCATTCAACATCCTGTTCCTTCGCGTCTGGGGGCCCCTAGCTGACAGGTTTGGCATCAAGGCGATCCTATCTGTGTCTGTTTCCTTGTATCTTTTGGTAGTTTTGGGGTGGACTTTCACCACCATGCCAGAGCGCCACTTTCTGACCATTCCATTGCTGGCGATTCTCCACATTCTCGCGGGCGTCGCAGCAGCCGGGGTGACCCTTGCTATAGGTACCATCGGATTGAAATTGGCTCCTAAGGGACAGGCCACCGCATATCTGGCAGCGGCTGGCCTGGCTACCAGCCTGGGCGCTGGACTGGGGCCTCTGCTTGGTGGCTACCTTGGTGACTTCTTCAGTGCCCGCCAGCTCAGCCTCGTCTTTTCATGGATCGATCCGACTCATTTCATCCAGCTCCCGACTTTCAGCCTTATTGGCTTTGATTTCGTGTTCTGCATCACTTTCATACTAGGCATTTTTACCCTCAGTGCCTTGGTCGCCCTCCGTGAAGAAGGTGAGGCGAGTCGGGAGGTAGTTCTGGATGCGCTGCTTGCCCCAATGCGGCATGCAGTGCGGCCTATGAGCTCAGTTCCGGGGTTGAACTTTTTGAGCCAGTTCCCCTACAGCATCCTCAGGCGTGTACCCATCCCCGGCTTGGATGTGGCTTTGGGCGTGACAGCATATCAGCTTGCCGATATGGCCAAAACCACTACTGTAGCAGCAGCGCGAGGCCACAGGAAAGTAAGCACAATAGCTAAGGCTCTGGAGAAGGCCTTGACCAGCGTTTGGGGAACTGAGAAGGATATGCGAACTCACGCTAGCGAAGTAGCCCAGCAGACGGCGAGGGGAACCATGCATGCAAAGGAGAACACAGATTTGGATGTAGGCCACTTAGCTCATTCGGCTGTGCTGGGCATCGCACGCACTTTCGGTCGAGCCCGAATAGTCCCTCAAGAAGCTCTCCGTGGTGCTGGTTACGGGCTAGTCCAAGGAGCGGGAGAGACCGGAGCCGACCTAGGTAGAGCCACAATTAATGCAGTAGAGGCAGCCAGGGAAGTGGCGGAACAAGCTGGCCTGAGTGAAGAAGAGGCTGCGGCCTACGTTGCCCAGGGAGCCCTGGATGCCGCTGCAGCCATGGGGGATCAGGCCGTAGCCCAGGTCGAAGCATCTCTGCCTGAGGATGTGCTGCCGGCTGACCTTGCAGAGCAAGAAAAATGGCCACCATAATTTAATTTGTCAGGGAGGCGGTTTCTTGGATCTCTTAGCTGGGTATAGCGAGTCTGGAGCAACTCAGAGTTCTCTCGAGTTTTCCAATCCTCTGGTGAAAGCCCCCTGAATACCTCAGGAAACTTCGGAGAGAAATTACACACAGGTTTTGGCACATAGCCATGATCATAGAATCCATGCCAATTGGGTAAGGGCATAATCTCTTCCGAATACGGTTAGGTCAGCTTGATTTGACAGCCTTCTTTCGTCTCTTCCAACCTAGTGCCGCAAGAAGATCCCCTACAGCAGTTTCACCGTGGCTGGGATGGCGAAGAGTAACGTCGGGGTTGACTCGATATCGATTCCTTCTTCCCTCTCGCTTCTTGGTGATGTAACCGGTGTCCAGCAGGTCGGCGATTATCTTCCGCGTCGCCCTTTCCGTTATGCCAATAGCATTAGCTAGATCGCGGGCAGTTATCCGGGGGTGGTGAGCGATATAGCTCAGCACTAGAGCGTGATTGGTAAGGAATGTCCACTCTGGCATATTTCGCCTCCTTTTCATTAAATTTCATTAAATTTTACTCTCGAAGGCCTTGACAAATAAGCTATTAGGTGTATAATTATACATGAAAAGTAAAGCATCATTCATGTAGCATGAATAGAAATGAAGTATAGCTTATTTATAACATATCTGCAAGAAGAATTAAAGCTCCGTGTCTATTTCTGAAAAAAAGGAGGTGATAGAAGTGCAAAAGAAACCCATGCCCGGTAAACCCGGCCCCAAAAAGTAAGTAAGCCAGCCATAGCCCAGGGGCCTAAGGGTGGGAGGGGCAACTCTCCCACCCGTGGTATGTGAAGGATAATTCTCTCATTCTTGGGAAAGAAGAGCAGAGACGATAGTAGTAATTAACCCACAGGAGGTAAGACAACAACCATGGTAACCAAAACCAAAAAAGAAGTAGCCGAGCTGTGGTTAAGAGATGTTCCGCTTGATAAGGTGTTCTGGTTTCATGATGGCAGGATGTTAAAGAATGTAGGTGAGCTTGCCACAGCACTTCGGGAAATGCCAGAGGAAACGTTTCACCGCGACTACTATTGATTGTGGTTCGGTAATTTTGTTGTATAATGTAAACATAGTAGCAAATTAGGAGGTAGGCGAGCATGGCTAAGATTATGAGGATTAGCAAGGAGGAAGCATACAGGCGTTTGGGTGATGTGCCGGATGATAAACGGTTCTGGTGTCAAGATAGCAAGGTCATCAAGAATATCGGCGAACTTGAAGAGGCTCTTGGCAACATGAGTGATGAGACTTTCCGTCACCATTCGGGTGAGGATAGAAATGACTTCAGTAACTGGGTTGGGGATGTGGTGGGGGATGAGAAGCTGGCAAGAGACCTGAGCAAGGCTAAGTCTCGTGTCCAAGCTGGCAAGGCAGTAGCACAGAGGATTTCATTTCTGCGAAGCAAGACATAGCCTTTTTCTACGTACTTACATCGCTTGTGTGCTGGCGGCGTGATTAGAGGGGCGTCAAAATTTAGACTTGGACACCATCCCGAGAACTAGACCAGCTTGGGGTTTTCTCGCGCTTTCCACTCCTCGGGTAAAAGCTCCTTGAATACTACAGGAAATCTCGGCGGGTAAATTTCATAGAGGTGCTGGTACATGGTCAGAATCATGGCATCTATGTCACTTATGTAGCCCCAGGCACGCTGTATATGGTCGGTGGCGATAAAGACCTCACGGCAATATCCCTGCAGCTCCCGAATAAGGCGATGCAACGCTTCGCCCTTTCCATCGGGAGTCGCTGCTGATTCAACGGAGAGACTGGCTTCGAGTGCGCGCTGACTAAATTCGGTGGCGATAACGCGGTGGCTCTGTCCCCGTTTAATTTCCAGCAAAGCCGCTTCCTTCTGTTCACCAGCAAGACCACCCTCCTCAATGCCAGCTTTAAGGTAATCAAATCTTGTATCAAGAAGGAATTCCAGAATACGCTCCGCCCCAACATAGGCGGTATCACCAGGGTGCACGTATCTGGTACCGGCAAAGGCACTATCTTCAGGCGCAGTACCGAGAAGAAGTTCCGAAAGGCGGTGGCCGTGTAAGAAGGGGCGCTTCTGGCGCCCCTCTTCAGGTCGCCAGCCCCAGTTGCAGGCTCGCTTCATTAGCCTGTAGTGCAAAGCTACCTGTTCTTTAAAATCAAAGCGTGGAATCGCATATCTGGTATCATGGAGCAAGGCTGCATCTACAGCTAGTCGCCTGGGCATGCCAAAGGCATCCAGGATTGCCCCGTAAATATTTATGAGGAAACGACCGGGCTCCCAAAAGACGAATGGTAGCTGCTTAAAAACCGCCGTATCGAGGTCCACATCCCTGAACTCTCCAGCGTTAAGCGGTGGGTAGTGGCCATCGTAGCGTAGAACCAGGCGTATCTCAGGGGCCCAGGAGGTCTGATGCAGGCGGACGCGAGGCAGCTTCGCTATATCGCCCAAGCTCTCCAAATAGTCATCAGGAGTCACAAAGTGCACCTCGGCGATCTTCTTACTGATTACATTTTTCCAGGCTTGTTCCATTATCCGAAGGGCGATATCACCAAAGTCCATGAGCTCTAGGTCCTGAATGTAAAGGATTAATCCCCGGTCAGGCAATTCCGTCAGTGCAGTTTCCAGCACTGCGGTATATTCGGCTACCGCATCCTCCCAGGATATGGGAAAGGGAATGTATGATTTATTGCGATATTCTTCGGCAAAGACCCAGTAGTTTCCTAGCATATATCCCTGATTTTTCACACCTTTAGGGTCATAACGAGTTATCGGTCGCCAGATGTATTGAGACACTGGAAAATGGCGGGGCAGCGCCAGCATATCAGGCCCCACCACAAAGGCACGATATTGGATGTCGCCTTTGCCATCCACGATGAAATGTGTCTTGCGGTCACTCAAATGGGGAAAGACGATGTACTCTATCCCGATGTCCTTATAGGCAGCTAACTTAGCCGCGTCCACAGACCCTTCGGTGGGAAATGCACCACGATGCCTTGGCTCAGGAACGCCCATCACTTTGTGAAGCAGCTCTACATTGAGACGGAGCTCATCGGCTATCTCATCAGAAGTAAGTAAGGCAGCGTGGGTATGATGGGCATGTGTGTACAGGGGGTATATAGTGCCTTTCTTGTAGGCCGCTGCCAAGTTCTGAAATGTCTCCGGTATATACCAGGCTAATTGCACCAGAAGTTCATTGGTGGCATCCAGGGCTACCGGAGCCTCTAGTGATTCTGCCGTTTGTACTAAGTGCGCGTATATGTCACGTTGCTCCCGCGCCCTCTTCAGGACATAGTTCTCTCCTCGAATGGCATCGCGTATTTCCGGGTCATCCACCAGAGCAATAAGCTCGTTGGGTAAGTCCCACAGCGGCTCATGGGCGTGAAAGGCGAGGATAACGTAAGCACGCTTCATAATATTCCCTAACCCCCAAAGGTGAGTTCGGTGGAAACCTCGGGGTGCTCCTCTTTATATTTCTGTTTCAGGCGCTGCGCTTCACCTGATTTCTGCCATTCCTTTGCCTTGTTAACCACTGCCTGAAACAGCCTGCTGGCTTCTTCTCTCGTTGGCCCATCAATAGCGTTTCCTAGTAACTCTACAGCCTGGTATAGTTTCTGGGCACCCCCCTCAATCATTTCCACACTCCACCAGGGCCGGCAACTGGCCCACCAGTACTGGCAGCTATGCAGTCCCTCGTCCAGAAGTCTTCGTGCCTTGGGAAATCCAGACGTCCTTGGTGGAGCTTCTTTAATAGTGTGCAGCACCAGGTTAGTGAGCTGCCATTGCAACTCGTGCAGCTCATGCCCCGGATATTGCCACTGAGGATAAGGTATGCCCTGTGCCATCTCGTCTTCCCATGTGCTCCATGAAGACGGGAGTGGATTCACAGTATCCGCTTGAGCGAAGTGTTCGATGAGCTCCGAAATGGTACACGCCTTGGGAATTTCCTGGCCGAATACCTCGGAGAGTAACCTTTCCTGCCCCGGGCGATGGTGCCCATAGACTTCGCCATCGGTGCCTGTGAGAAGG
The DNA here is from genome assembly GCA_964638975.1 of uncultured Dehalococcoidales bacterium. Lineage (GTDB taxonomy): Bacteria > Chloroflexota > Dehalococcoidia > GIF9 > AB-539-J10 > RBG-13-51-36. The sequence continues at coordinate 87,522 of CAZXAJ010000006.1, read as the reverse complement.
TAGTTATGTCCCGCTAACCTGCCTTTTATGGCTGCCAGGAGAGGTTCTGCCGCGGGATATTTTCCATAGGTAATGCCAGCGCTGAAGGGACGTTCCTTGAAGAACACTAAGAAATCTCCGAGCCCTGCTGGCTTATAAAGTCGGTCGTACTCAACGGAGCCGATCTTCCCATTAAAGGAAAGTTCGTCCACAATTATCCAGCGAAACCCAAGCTCAGCCACGGTTTGGGCTACTTCATAACTGTAGCACATCTCTGGGGGGAAAAAGCCCGCAGGCTTGTACACTTCTCCAAAGTAACGCTGATTAACATCAGAATTCAGCTTAATCTGCCTGATAACCTCGTCCTTGGGAATAAGAGGCAGAATGGGATGATACATGGCACTCCCGGTGAGTTCGATCTGGCCTCGCTCGGCTAATTCACGAAGACCTTGAATCACGTCGTCAAGCCCATATCTGGCAAGCTGTTCCGTGAGGACAGCATTTATGTTGAGGGTAATTTTGCCTCCAGGTGTTTCCCTCAAGACACGCACCAGCGTGCGATAGCTCTCATCGGAGACCTTGCGGACTATTTCCTCGGTCTGGGTTGGTGGTTGATAGATATGAAGGAAATTGCTCCAGTACATAGCTCTGCTCTTTTAGTACTATTGCACAAATAGCCTGTCTTCCAGCTTGTTTCTAATATCCCTGGCGGCAACAGTGCGGTAATAATATTCTCGTTTGGTCTCCTCGTCGGTGCCGCTCTTGTTTATAGCACGGTAAGCGTTGACTATGGTTCGGAGTTGAGAGAGCAAGCCCATGTGGATGAGGTTGATGTCCCACATGGGATGGTTGCTGGCCCACCACATCTGACAACTGTGTTCCGCCCGATCCAGAAGTCCCCGAGCGAGGGTAGCAGAGCGCCGACTTTCCTCATTATCAGCGCACTCCAGTGCCTTATTCACCAATTCAATGCATATATTCAGGTGTTCCCACTGGAGACGGTGTACCTCGTTCTTCTTGTCTTGCCACAAGGGATAATAGTTGCCGGCCTTGATATCATCGGCTGTAGTGCTCCAGGAGGATGGCCTGGGCTCTATAGCTTGGCCCTGGGGAAAGAGGTCGAGAAGTTGGCTGATGGTGACCATCTGTATCTTGGCAGCAGCTTCACCATTAGTCAGAAGAGAAGCATGCTGCCCAGCTAGTACCTTAGCTTGCTTAACCTCTTCAAGAGGCTCTGTGGGTGGTCCCAGCTCCTCGTAAACCTTGGCGAGGAATGTCCTCTCCCAATCTTGTATATGGTGACCATAGGTTTCGGCATCCATAGCTGTTACCACATAGATATTCTCGCGTTTGCCCTGCCACTCCTCCAGATGGGCAATGAATTCCTTGGCTCCCAGATCCTGAAAGCTTATCCTATTGCTGAGCACGTCGTCGCGGAAGAAGAGCATCAGGTTCTGGCCCTCACGCTCCGCTTTGTATATAACATCAACAGGCCAGTCTGCAGGGCAGGCAATACCACTCAGAATAATCCAGCGATACCCTGATCTGATAATAGGCTCCAGAATGTCTTGGCTGTAGCACATCTCCGGGGGAAAGAATCCTTGGGGTGCATAGGCCTTTCCAAAAGAGCGGCGATTGGTCTGCGTGTTCAGGTCTATTTGCCTCTTTACTTCCTCTCGGGGTATCAAGGGGAGAATGGGGTGATACTTGCCAGTTCCAGTGAATTCAAGCTGGCCATTCTCAGCAAGGCTTTTGAAGCCATCGATTACATCTTTGTGGCCGCAGTCTATCAGCATATCGGTCAGGACGCCGTTGAAGTTTATGGTTACACGAGCATCAGGGTACTCCTCAAATACTTGAAGTAGAGGACGGTACGATTCGTCACATATCCTTTTTAGCACTGATGGCACCTGGGTCGGCGGCTGATAAAAATGAAGTAGCTGAGCCCAGTAAATCATATTTACCTCCGAGTGTGAATCTTACATACTTCAGTAAAAGCGACGATTCTCGCTTATTTTAGCATGTACTCAGGTTGAAAGGTAGAATTTTCGCACCTATCTTGACGGACGAGCAGGTATCCATCTGAGACCTAAGCTGTTTTACTGCCCTTCTCTTGAGTTGTGCAGCGAGCTTGTTCCCGCGAGTGACAACAAATAATACCATCAGGTCTGCCTTGTCGATGTCATCGATGCGGAGAAGGCTTTATAAGGAAGGTAGATACCAACCAGCTTGTTACTCTTACGTCTGGCCAAGGAAGGCTTTGATCGAGTGGGTAGAAGGACATGACGGACTAAGCGGGACCGTCAAAAGCATTCATAATGCTGGTGAATCTCTTGGTACCGATTCCTGGAACAGCGGCGACTTGCCGTAAATCTTGAAATCTACCTAATTCTTCCTTCATGCCAAAAATTCTTTGTGCAATTCGAATGCTTAAGACCCTCTGCCCGGCATAAGTTGCAACTACACTGACTATTTCTTCAGCTGAATTCAAAGAGTTGAGCCTATCTAGTATCTTGCTTGATGTTTCTGAAGTGATATCCTTCGGCCACCAGTAGATATTAAAGCCCTGTCCATTCATTGTGAGTTGACCATTATGCTTAACATGCGCTCTTTCAAATCGGGTAGCGGCGGGGGATTTTTGACTTTTGGTTTACCGTACACCGAATAGGCTGGGCTGTCAATCACCAAAAAGTCCTAGTAGGCTAGACCATTTAGTACTAGGACCATGGTTGAGCAACATCGAGGATTGCGCAATCGTGGTTAAAGCCAACCTAACCAGAGTGGGAAAGTGTTATAGAATTGCCGGGCTAGTTAGCTATGGGATGTCAGCCATGGGTGAATCACAGCTACTGTCGCTTCTTGGAAGGCAATTTACGGACGCTGTTTGACCTGCAATTGGGGCATACCCTCTCCAGAATTTCCTGCTTGGGATTCACCACTATCATATATTCGTGTCCGCAATGCAGACACTTCAGTGACTGTTTCATTACCCCTTCTGCTCCTCGTGGGTTGTAGCACTTGTCTTAGTTACATTGTTCTCATCTTGTATTGAGCTGCTATTAGCAAGCACTTTTTGGGTATGCTCTATTTCTTCCGGAGTGACATTCTTTCGCATCTCTTCAAGATCGCGCATGATCTGGGCAAACCTGGGGCCTTCAGCAGCGCTAATCCATTCCAGCTGCAGCCGTTCTGGCCTGATGCCTAGTTTCTCCATGCGATTCCATATCCTGTCTGCACGCCTCATTGTCCAGTAGTTAGCATTAATGTAATGGCAGTCTCCTATATGGCATCCAGAGAGCAACACTATAGGAGCGCCGAGCCTAAATGCCTCCCATATGAATTTCTCACCCACTCGGGCACTGCACATTACCCGTATGAATCGATTGTTGGTGGGATATTGTATCCTGGATGTACCTGCTAGGTCACCAGCAGCATAGCTGCACCAGTTACACAGGAAGGTTATGATCTTTTGCTCAGGCTCTTCTTCTGCGGCGGCATTTATCTGGGCCAGTATTTGGTCATCATGGAAATGTTGAATTGTGATAGCTCCAAACTTGCACTCTGCCGCGCAGGCACCACAACCAGTACATGCAGCTGTAATAACACGAGCCACAGTCTTGGCTTTTACATCTACCTCAATTGCTCCGAATGGGCATACCCGGGCGCAAACACCACAGGGTGTGCATTTCTCAGGATCCACCACCGCTTTAACTGCGTCGCCTACTACAGTGCCTGAATTCAGTAGGATCGAACTCCTGGCTACGGCTGCGCCAGCCTGGGTGACGCTGTCTTTTATGTCTTTGGGGGCTTCAACACAGCCGGCGAAGAATATGCCAGCCGTGGGTGCGTCTACAGGTCTTAACTTGGGATGTGCTTCCATTACAAAGCCATCTGCAGTCTGGGAGACATTTATTATGCTGGTGAGCTTTTTTAAGTCCTCGCTTGGCTGCAATCCCACCGATAGGACTACCATATCCAACTCGTATTCTTCTATTGTAGAAGTGGTGGTATTCTCTACCCTGACTTTGAGATCTCTGGTAGCAGGGTCTTCGATTACTTCACCCGGCAAACCTCGAATATAGTGCACGCCTGCTTCCCTGGAACGCCGGAACAAGTCCTCAAATCCCTTGCCATAGGCCCGTATATCAATGTAGAAAACATATATTTCAGTTTCGGGATGGTGCTCGTTTATGAGGAGGCTATCCTTGATGGTATTCATACAACACACATTGGAGCAGTAGGGATTACCTCTGTTTTCAGTTCGTGAGCCTACACACTGGATGAAGCCAATGCGTTTGGGAGTCTGGTGGTCGGAGGGACGTATAAGTTTGCCCTCAGTGGGCCCACCGCCGCATATCAACCTTTCGAACTCCATAGTAGTTATAACGTTCTCAAAACGCGTATAGCCATATTCGTCTAAAGCACTGGGATCATAGATATCCATACCCGTGGCGGTGATAATCACGCCCACTTTTATTTCTACCAGTTCATCCTGCATATTTAGGTCGATACATTGTTTTTCACAAACATCAAGGCATTTGCCACAGGTTATGGGGTTGTTCCCTAAGCAGTGCTCCATATCTATGATATAAGAGGATGGCACTGCCTGAGGAAATGGAATGTAGGCAGCTTTACGTGAAGAAAAGCCTTGCTGGAAAGTATCGGGCATAACTACGGGGCATACCTCAGCGCACTTCCCACAAGAATTGCAGACCGTCTCATCCACATAGCGAGCCCTCTTCCGTACACGCACTCTGAAGTTACCGACGTAACCAGATATGTCCTCCACTTCGCTACAGGTCATGAGCGTTATACGAGGATGACGTCCCACATCCATCATCTTGGGCCCTAGCACACATATCGAGCAATCCATAGTGGGGAAAGTCTTATCTAACTGAGCCATAATGCCCCCGATGGATGGTTGTTTCTCAACTAGATAGACCAGGTGGCCAGCGTCAGCCAAGTCCAGAGCCGCCTGGATGCCAGCTACTCCTCCACCTATAACCAGAGCAGCATCGGTGATTGGTATCTTTGTATCCTCCTGGGGCTGAAGGAGTCGAGCTTTAGCCACAGCTATTTTGACGATATCTTTGGCTTTTTCAGTTGCCGCTGCCCTGTCATGGAGATGTACCCAGCTGCACTGCTCCCTGATACTGGTCATCTCCAATAGGTAGGGGTTAAGCCCAGCTTCGGAAATGCAGTTGCGGAAGGTCGGCTCATGCATCCTGGGAGTGCAAGAAGCTACAACCACGCGGCTGAGATTATACTCGCGAATGTATCTCTTTATTTCCTCCTGGCCCGGATCGGCACAAGTGTATTTGTTGACGACCGAGACCACGACGTCTGGAAGATCCTCCGCTGATTTCCTCACCTCCTCACAATCGATAGAACCTGCTATATTGAGCCCGCACTCACAAACAAAAACACCTATCCTGAGTTCTTCTTGTGTCAACTAGCTTACCTCCTGTGGCAACAGCGACTGTGCTACGAGATCACATATATCCTGAATCTCAATCCGGCATACATCATTGTTCTCTGCATTCTTCTGGGCACATTTGAGATGTATCTGGCATTTGGGGCAGGCGGTAATCAATATATCAGTTCCGGTAGCTCCTGCTTGTTCTAGGCGATCTTTTTGTATCTGCTTATTTACTGCGCCACAGTATGCCCAGGGACTTGCGCCGCAACACAGTGCCTTCTCCCGGTTATCAGCCATTTCCACAACCTCTAGACCATCCACTGAGGCCAAGATAGAGCGAGGCTGGTCGAATATTCTGGAATATCTTCCCAGTGTGCACGGGTCTTGATAGGTTACCTTTTGCTCAAGCCTACCCAAAGCCAATTGACCATTCTCGATAAGCGGAGCTATCACCTCAGTTATATGCATAACATTAATCTCCCAGTCCTTCAAAAATTTTGGGTAGTCTATCTTGAGAGTGTAGTAACCTTCGGGGCAGCTAGTGATAATGTTCTTTATACCTCGTCTGCTGAACTCATGCATATTGGCTTGAGCTAGGGCCAGGAATCCCTCTATGTCTCCCAACAAGAGCAAATCCCGCCCACAACAACGTTCATTAGGGACAAGTGTAAAGGGTATCTGAGCGTGGTTCAACAATCTGAGTGCTCCCTTTGTACCTTCAACTGTTTTAACACCCAAATCGCTGAAGAGGACGTCGAAATAAGGGGCACAACCTACAAAGAAGGCCGTATCACACTGCTTAGCTATCTCGATATCCTCAGGAAGCCAGTCCAGTCGACTCTGCCTGATGTCTCCATGAGCCATTATGTGCATGATTGTCTGAGGTGCTCCACCGTGACTGTATTGTATTTCGGCTCCCTCTTCTAATGCCTTGTATCTCAAAGACCTAATAAAATCGGTGAATTTTACATTATAGTTGCATCGCTCCATACACATATTGCAACTGAGACAAGCCCATATGGTCTCATCAATGGGGCCCCGGCCATTCTGTTTCAGCGCTTCCTGTACTATGCGGCGGGGATTGAACTCCACATCGTAACGAGCCACAGGACAAACCACGGTGCATTTACCACAATCTAAGCAGAGGCGTACCCTGGTATCGCCTATAACGCTTTGCAAATCGAACACTTCACTATCTGCCTTTCTCAATAGCAAGTTAGGAATGTGATGGGACGGTAATATCTTGAGCTGGCCTATGGCCTATAATTCTAGCACGCTTGGAAGCTGATAATCGCTCAACTTCTGCAACGAAGCTCGTTACTTGCATGACAAATTCACGGCCACTAAACGCAGGAAGCTGAACTAAAGGCAGCCTATCTTTCCGCATTCCTAACATCTCTAAGATGCTCCGAGCCTTTTCATATTCTTTGATAATACATTCACTATCAATACCAAAGCGACATTTACCTGGCTCACAGCCAAGCAGCATCACTCCATCTGCTCCCAATTCGAAGGCCCTGAGTATTAGGCCTGCGTGTATCCTCGAGAGGCAGCTTACCCTGACCACCTTTACTGATGCAGGGTAGCAAAGTCCTAAGTTAGCTGCTGTCTCAATACAACTCCAGCCATCCCAGTTGCAGGCAAAAACCAATACTTCAGTATACGGCTTAGACATTAGGCTTCACTTAACACTTGGCCTCGACGGAGCATAGATTGCAACGTATGAACTATCTGTTTATCACTTTGGAGCGACTGGGTTATAGCACCTGCAGGGCAAGTAGCGATGCATGCACCACAACCAAGGCACAGGATCTTATCGATATAAGCAGATATTGTCCCATTTGCATTCCCTCTCATTTCTATATAGGGACATATCTCAGCACAATCACCGCAGCCACGGCATAGTTTGCTGTCTATATCTACCGCCATGGCTCGAGGTCTTATGCTTGCCTGTTCCAGGTATGTCGAAACCTGAGCTGCAACAGCTAATCCATGTGGCATCTGCTCCTCCGGCAATTTAGTGGCTTCAGGCGGTATCAGAAATATACCACCTCTCTCCCCAATGGTGATCTCCCGAATAGGGTCATTGACTCCACCAGCGAGATAACCTGAACCGCCTGTTCGAGCCATAATGCAGCCTAGAAGCCCGCTATTGAATGTGGTGTTGGATAGAGAAGTCGTACCTTCATTTAACTCCTCCATATTCACCAGTACTGCACCAGCAGCTACACGGTCAACTTGAGAATCATATTCCAGCACAGCTTCATAGTTCCCTGGAGAGCCTTTGAGTTTCAAAGCATTGGGCCAAGTCTTAACCATTACATCGCTCCCCTGGAGTTGCTCTAGTAGTTCATTTTGTTCTGGACGCTGTCTGGCAACAAGGTCGACTTGGTAGCCATGAGACGTTAAAGCTCTTGCAGCGGTGATGTCGACAACCCCCCCTCCAATGATTAGGGCACTGGGTAAAACAGAGTTTTCTTCAGAAGGCATGGATGTGGCCATTCTAGCGCTCACAATGCCTGCCAGGATCATCTGCAATGCCTTGCGCGTAGCACTCTTAGGAGTATCTTTATGTGCCCAGGCACACTGTTCTCGAATGTTAACAAACTCAACAATCGTCTTGTGAGGCAAAATGAGGTGCTCATTTAAATATTGTTGGCACATCACTCGTCTGTCAGTGCAGCTGTAGCATACCTGCTCTGAATTGCAGCATCGGCAGGCTGCAAGCACTACCCGATCCAACCGCAATTCAGTCACCTGGCTTGCTATCTCCTTAGCGCCTGCTTCGGTACAAGCTTGGGCTACCTCCCGAATGCAAGCTATTTCTGGAAGCCGTGATAATTTCCTGCCCAGTGTTCTAAAATCTATGATTGAGTTTATACTACCGCCACAACGACATAAGAACACGCCTACAGGCTTCGTTCTGCCTGCAGTTTGCTCTGAAGCCCAATTAAGGTCACTTGGATTTGTGCCCAGTCCTGTAAAATTCTGCCCCTGGATTTCCTCTACTTCCTTTGCTTTGAGCTCAATAGCGGTCTCCATCGCTATCGCCATGGCCTTGATAACTTGGTTAGTCAGTCCAACACTGCTGCCAGGAGGGACTATGTGAACACCTTCTATAACGGCCTCCTGATCAACTTTGCCGATAGGGTCTTTTTCGTCCGAAACACTGGAACGGAATTCGAGCAAGGCTTGGGCTTCTACCTCGAAATGCCTTATGCCATCGTCATGGAAAACTGCCCCCAGCTCGCATACTTCGGTGCATTCCATGCATTCACTGCATAGGGCACAGTTGAGACAACGTTGGGTTTCTTTTTGGGCTGTTTCTGCTGATAGCCCAGTGGTCGTTTCTTCGAAGCTGTTGAGCCTCTTTTGGAGCCGAATAGTAGGCATGTGTGCTCTTTCATGAGGTGATACTTCAATTGTCCCAGTGTCAATCGCGGCTGTCTGCGGAGGTTCGAGGCTACGGCCTGCCTCGAGGTCACAGCCTTGCATGTATCTATCTATGGATTCCGCTGCCCTGAGCCCAGCAGCCATAGCCTCCACGACATTGTTGGGCCCAGTGACGCAGTCACCGCCGGAAAAGACCCCGGGAATACTGGTTTCGAGTGTTACAGGATTCACCTGAATGACATCGGTATTGCGACCGATTTTCAGGGATTCCATGTTCAACTGTGGGGCGTTGGGTGACTGACCTATAGCCACTACCACATGGTCAGCATCAATCACAAAGTCTGAGTTTGGTATCAGGTCTGGGCGATGTCCGCTGTTTGCCCTAATCTCATCGCTCAAATTTGTTCGCTGAAAGCGTACTCCAGTGACCTTACCTCCATCTCCCAAAATTTCTACTGGCACGGTGCAGTATTCTATCTTCACCCCTTCATTTAACGCTTGCTTCACTTCCTCGGGGATAGCTGGCATCTCATCTCTAGTACGACGATAGAATATGGTAACTTCTCTGGCCCCTGAGCGGTAAGCAGCGCGAGCAGCATCGATAGCAGCATTGCCGCCACCGATGACCACTACATTCTGACCCACGAAAGTATCTACCTTCAAGTTCAAAGCGAGCAATAATGGCATGCAATCCACCACTCCCTCAAGTTCTTCACCTGCTATGTTAAGCTTGCTATTCTGCTGAGCACCTATAGCTAAGAAGAAGGCTCGATAGCCTCGTTCTTTAAGGTAAGCGAAGGTCACATCTCGTCCCACGGTTATTCCTGTTCTTATATCTATTCCCAGTTTTCTAATGGCTTCGATTTCCCGCTCTCGTACTTCTCGGGGAAGTCGAAATCGAGGAATACCTGTGGCTAACATACCTCCGATGACTCCGTGAGATTCAAACACCGCAGGGGAATATCCCCGACGTGTAAGTTCCCAGGCAGCAGTTAGCCCCGCGGGGCCACTACCAACTATGGCTATCTTTCCTTCTCGGGACTTGGCGGGAAACTTACGGTTGTATTCAATAGCCCCGGTGGCATTGTCCGCAGCATAGCGATGAAGTGCTTGTATGTATACCGGGCTGTCAACTTGGCCCCGATTACAGTTATCTTCACATGGGTGTGTGCAAACCCGACCTAGTACCCCAGCAAGTGGCGCCGCTTCATTTATCAATGCCAGAGCCTTGTCAGTTTTGCCTTTCGCCAGCAGTGAAACAAATCCCTGAACGTTGATGCCCAGGGGACATGCTACCTGGCATGGAGAAAACCCATTCTTATCTATCACGTATGCTGATGGCACTGCCTTTGCTCCCAGAATCGGCATGTGGATAGCGCTATGCGTCATCCTTTGACCTCTTAACAGTGAGGTTACACTCGCGGAACATTCGGCTTGGCAACGCCCACAACCGGTGCAGAGGTCCTCATGTACATAGCGTGGATGCTGCACTACTTGTATCTTGAAATCACCCTTCCTCCCTTCTATGGACTCCACTTCAGCGCCAGTGTACAGCGTTATCAAAGGATGGTTCGCTGTCCGTAACCACAAAGGCCAAAGGAAACGTTTATCCAGAGAGGAATTGCCCAGTATATTGCTAATAGCATCATCACAGCCAAATGCGGTTAAGTTTGTAATCAGTTTAACCTTAACTCTCATCTGGGCCAGGGTAAGTGCTGCTTGTATCGCAGGGATGTTGCTGCCAATGATGCCAACGCTTTTAGAAACACTACTATCGGACTTTACTGTCATGCTCAACACCATAGTTATAGCCTAATTCAAAAGCCTTCATATTGAAATCTTCAGAGCCTTGAGGGATAGAGTCCAAAATGGAATCCTTGAGGGCTTCATAAGATACTATATCGCTTTTCGCCGCTAGGAATCCCAGCATGATAATATTGGCCACTACCACACGTCCTAAGTCCTGAGCCATATGACTAGCGGGAATGGAAAGGGGCTTGGGGTTCTGATGTGTATCGACTTCCACTAGGTCCGAATCGACGATTACTAAGGTGTTTGGCGCTGCATCTTTTCCGTACTGGTTGTAGGCATCTTGTGACAGGATGATTTGCACCTGAGGGTTGCCCACGTAGGGGTACTCTATGGGGGCATCGTCAATTACTATCTCAGCACGGCAAGAGCCGCCACGAGACTCAGGCCCATAACTTTGCGTAAGCGAGGCGAAGCCTCTATCATATATTGAGGCAGCTTTGCCTAGGATGGAGCCTGAAAGCACAATGCCCTGACCACCGAACCCAGCTATTCTGATCTCCTTTCTATCCATGTATCTTTAAACTAGCTGACTCGAGGGATAATACTCTATCCCATGTTTAACTACACTTTCGCCTGTGTCCTAACCTTTTCTCGTGCCTTGCTGGATACCTGGCGCAGGTTGTCCCAAAGTGTGGGACGTTCGATATCCACAAACTTACCTACCATAATGGGGCCGTTCAACTCGATGTTTGCTTCTTTAGGGTCTACACCATCTCGTATGATGCTTCTTTGTTGGTAATAGTGCATGGAATCCAGTCCCTTCGGCTCTTTATTCATACGGCCATAGACCACGGGACAAGGACTGATGACCTCTATAAAGCTGAAACCGGGTTTAGTCATAGCTTCAGCAATAGCTCTTTCCAATTCACGCGCATGTAATACCGTCCATCGAGCTACGTAAGATGCGCCACTGGCAGATGCCAAGTATGGTAGGTTGAAGGGAGGTTCGAAATTACCGTAAGGAGTGGTAGTAGTCCGAGCGTCAAGAGGGGTAGTAGGGCCTACCTGTCCGCCAGTCATACCATAGTTAAAGTTATTTACACAAATTACAGTCATATCTATATTACGGCGCGCTGCGTGTATCAAGTGATTGCCGCCTATAGCTATCAGATCCCCATCCCCGGAAAATACCACCACATTTAGCTCTGGGTTTCCCAGTACTAAGCCAGTGGCGAATGGGATGGCACGGCCGTGAGTAGTATGAAAGGAATCGAGATTGACATAACCTGCCGCCCTGCCGGCGCAACCTATTCCTGAAACCACGGCTAATTTGTCTGGGTCTATGTTGGCACGGTCAATAGATCTGAGAAAAGCGTCCAAAGCTATTCCGATACCACAGCCAGAGCACCATATATGGGGCAGTCTGTCTTGCCTTAAGTATCTTTCGATTGACTGACTTTCCACATTCAAGTTAGCAGTCACTGTGCTGCCTCCCGTATCGCTTCTAGAATAGTCTGGGGTGAGTGTACGCTCCCTCCCATGTGAGGCACAAGTATAGTTTTAGCTCTGGACCCAGCACACCTTTCCACTTCTAGCACCATCTGCCCATAATTTATTTCAGGGACTATGAATGCCTTAGCTTGTGATGAGAGCTCCCTGATACGTTCTTCGGCAAATGGCCATACTGTTATCAATTGCAGGAGCCCTGCCCGAATTCCCGCGTTTCGCGCCATTCTTACTGCCAATTGTGCGATGCGGACGGAAATCCCATAGGCACAGACTACAATATCAGCATCCTCAATTTGAAATTCCTTGTATTTTATTATGTCGCGTCTGTTGAATCGTATCTTGTCTACCAAACGACGTACCAGCCGGTCTTGGGCCTCAGCGGTCATCACTGGATAACCCCTTTCGTCATGCGTGAGACCGGTTACGTGGAAATGATATCCTTCTCCAGCTGCAGCCATAGGTGGAACAAGATCCGCATTAGGCTTATAAGGCAGATATTCATCTGAACCCAGCTCAGGCCGTGGCCGGTCTATAAGGTCTTCCGGTGCTACACGTGGCATAGTCACCTTCTCACTCATATGACCTACAACCTCGTCAGACATGACCAGGACGGGAACACGGTATTTCTCGGAGAGGTTAAAAGCTAAGATAGTAAGGTCGAAAATGTCCTGTGGAGAGATTGGAGCCAAAGCGATTATCTCGTAACTACCGTGTGAGCCCCACCGAGCCTGCATCATATCCCCTTGTCCTACCATAGTGGGCAACCCAGTAGATGGAGCCGCCCGCTGGATGTTGACTACTACGCAGGGGGTTTCCAACATCACCCCTAACCCGATATTCTCCATCATTAAGCTAAATCCAGGCCCTGAGGTGGCGGTCATAGCTTTCATGCCTGCCCAGGATGCGCCAAGTACAGCGTTCATAGATGCGAGCTCATCCTCCATCTGAATGTACACGCCTCCTACTTGGGGGAGCCGCATGCTCATTCTCTCGGCTGTCTCACTGGTCGGTGTGATGGGATAACCAGCAAAGAAGCGGCAGCCTGCACTAATGGCTCCTTCGGCACAGGCCTCATCTCCGTTCATGAAGAACTCTCCCACCAGTGCTTGATTTTCCATAATGGTCAGAGTGCTAGGAGCCGTTATTATCCAGCGGTGTCGACACTTTTATGGCAAACTCGGGGCAAATTAATTCACAAAAACCGCAAGCAAGGCACTTGCTCTCGTCATCCACCACAGCAAAGTTGTACCCTTTAGGACTTAGTTCCGAACTCATCCGAAGGACTTCCCTGGGGCAAAATTCGGCGCAAAAGCCACAGCCTTTGCACCTTTCTTTATCTATGTGTATTTGCCCTAGCTTTGTAGCTTTCTGGGCAGCATCGAAAGGCTGTCTCCATAATTTCATAGCTGAACCCTGAGAGTATAGCAATTTTGTGCTTCTATATCAAGGAGAACTAGCTGCTAGCTTATGCTTCACGGCTACTGGCGAAAAGCTTGCTTGACTCGGTGTCTTGCTGCGCTGAGTATTTCCACAGTTTGGCATCATGAATATCCGATTTAATCTGTCGGCTAGTCTCAATAATCACCGGAATCGCTTGAGGAATCTTCCCCTTCAGCTTGTTCTCCTCGGGCAATCATTTTGCCACCCACCAGCGCGCTCAGAATAAGGATAACGGAAATAATATAGAACACATAATTCAGTCCGAGCATGTCCATCACTGCCCCCCCCAGCAACGAGCCTATTAACATTCCAACGCTCACAGCCATATTGAAAATACCCATCATTGACCCCTGGCCATATTGGTGTCCCTCCTGTACTGCTATCGCCCCCAAAGTTGGCCAAATCAAGGCCTCACCTATCCCAATAAGCACGAACAGCCCAACTAGCTGTAAGAAGCTATCTGCAAAAGGCACTATGAATACGCCTGCGCCGGCAACTGAACAGCCTATCAGGAGCAGTGCTACCTTGTTATATCGGTCAGCCATCCTTCCGAAGGGGGTTTGGAACCCAGCATTCACTATAGTACGTGTGGAAATTACGACGCCGATCTCGATACCCGTGGCTCCTATGATTCGATCCATCAGGATAGGCAAGAATCCCATTGTAGGGACCATGACAATGATAGTGGCAATGCGCGGAAGCAACATTCCCATGACCCTGCTGTTGTGCAGCATTTTCCGGAATGTGGTGAGCAGTCCGGTAGTCGGCCCTGCTTCATGGTCAGAGCGCTCGGGTGGCAGTAAGACCAGTACCAGACCCAGTGAGGCCGCTGTCAACACGCTCATCGCATAGAAAGCTGGATTGATGCCCATCGTGTCCAGAAAAAACCCACCAAGCACAGGCCCTACACCAATACCAGCGAAGATGGCAATATTAAGCATGCCCATGTATCTACCCTCTTGTCCTTGAGGGGCTAGGTCGCCCATGTAAGCCATGGCAATTGGCACGATCATAGCGGAACCTGTGCCATGGAGAATGCGAATCAATATCAGATGTTCCACTGAAGCGGCAAGTGTATAGGTGAACCCTACCACAGCATATACTAATAACCCTATGACCAAAAAACGTTTTCTGCCCCGTCGGTCAGACAGGTTTCCCACTACTGGCTGCAGTATTCCTTGACTGATTGAAAAGGCTCCTATCATAAGCCCAAGGGTGATGCCGGTAGCACCGAGCTCCATTGCGTAGATAGGTATGATCGGGGCGATAATGCTGACCCCGAGAAATGAGACAAAAACAGCTGACAATACGGTAACGAGTATGCGCTTTCCCATAAGCAAAATTTTTTGCCCACAAGCCAGTTCGCTCATGTATTATACTCCAGTTGTGGCTATTGTCGACTATGACTAGCCAGCTCCATTAAAAAACCGAACAACTGACTGGTTCTGAATGATTCTGCCAGGCATAACCAGCCACCAGATTGGCTGTTACAGGTCTGCGGGTGCAAAGGCTGTTCACCGTCCTTTCTTATATGGGATATTGCTTGGTAATGGGGATGTAATGTAAGGCAGCGCTTTTGTGTGTATAATAAACTGCGGTCGAATGTTTACCTCTGGCACGGCGGGGCCGACACTGCCTACCCTTTGGCTATAGGGCAATATATGGCTAATGCTATCCCCGGTTGCCGAGTTAAGTTCTACTCCGGTGAGGGCCATTTGTCACTATTCTTTAACCGTACTGAAGAGATTCTAGGGGCATTAGTCTTCTAATTACCGAAGATAAAAGACCATAGTCAATACTTGTATTTGACTAAGTTACTAGCCATTGGCTCAATTGAAAGGGAAAAACGATGCCTATTCTGGCAGCGGTTCTTGCTGAGAATGACTCGTTAAACCTAAGTCAGAGTGTGCATAAACTTTTGTACCAATTCCATCTCATTTATGCTGACGATTTAAAATTCGTAGTTTACAGACTGTATGCTATGTTTTAGACATCGCACAGCATGTATTTGACACATGTAGGTAATGGGCGATAGCATATGTCCTCTCGCCCTTTGAAGTAGGAAACGATAGGTCCCTGGGATTGGCGGAATGACAGAAATACCATCTGTGTATACAAGGCTGTATGAAATTAGGTGGCATGGGCGGGGTGGTCAGGGAGCTATAACGGCAGCCAGGATTGTGGCACAGGCAGCCTATCTTGAAGGCTATCGGGGAACAACCGCTGCGCCATCGTTTGGTGCGGAGAGGAGGGGTGTTCCGATCAGCGCCTCAACCAGGATTTCCCCGCAAACAGTCATGGTCGTATCCCAGGTAGAAGAACCTGATGTAGTGGTTGTTCTTGACCATACTCTGCTGAAATACCAGGAGGTAACCAGTGGCCTGGTTAGAGAAGGATGGCTAATAGTAAATTCCTGGCGCAAACCAAAGGAGCTTGGCATTAGAGGCGACTTCAACATTGCTACTGCTGATGCTACCAGAGTATGCACGAATCTGAGACTGATAGTCGCCGGCCTCACAGTGGTGAATACAGCGATGCTGGGTGCGTTTGTCCGTGCTACCAAGGTGGTAGGTATGGCAAGCATAGAGAAGGTAATAAGAGAGCGATTTCCCAATAACGCTGTGGATATTAATCTCGCCGCGATTGCGCAGACCTACGAGATAACTAAAATGGAGAAAATGAGGTAACAGCAAGCCATGGGAACCAGGGATTGCCAACACATATGTGGTGAATCGTCACCGGCTATTGGTGAAGCAGGTAAAACAGGTGAGTGGCGTGACTCGTTTCCAGTGATAGACCAAGAAAAGTGTCTCCCAGTCAGACAAAATAAGCCTTCCTGTTTTCTATGCTGGCTCTATTGTCCGGATGCTGTCATTAGCAAAACCATACCCATCCAGATAAATATGGAATACTGCAAAGGCTGCGGAGTATGCGCGCAGATATGTCCAGCACACGCTATAACTATGGTGAATGAAGAGGAATTCTGTCCCAATGGGACGGATGAGGGATTTTGATGAACGAAAGGATGGCCAGAAAGGCCAGCACTTGGATACTTGATGGCAATCATGCGGCGGCCCAGGGGGCAAAACTCAGCCGAGTTCAGGTAATTGCTGCTTATCCCATTACACCCCAATCACCGGTCACTGAAACGCTCTCTGAATTTGTCGAAGGAGGAGGACTCGATGCCGAATACATTGCCGTCGAGAGTGAGCACAGTGCCCTTGCCGTATGCACTTCAGCTTCTATGGTAGGAGCCAGAACCTTCACCGCCACCAGTGCGCATGGCTTGGCCTATATGCATGAGATGCTGCATTGGGCTGCAGGGGCACGTCTTCCTGTGGTCCTCGCCTGTGTAAACCGTGCTATTGGAGCGCCTTGGAATGTACTCAATGATCAGCAGGACTCTATATCCCAACGAGATACCGGTTGGATACAAATATACGCTCGAAATAATCAGGAGATATTGGATTCGATAATCCAGGCTTACAAGGTCGCCGAGTCAGTTTATGTACCAATTATGGTCTGCTACGATGGTTATATCCTATCTCATACTGAAATGCCAGTGGATGTCCCGGCACAAGAGGATGTAGACAGGTTTCTGCCCCCATATAGACCACACACGATACTAGACCCGGCCAACCCCAAAAACTATAACCTTGTGACCCTGGCAAATCCTAGGGTTGATGCTGAAGGTGTGCTCTGCCATGGATATATGGAACTGAGGTATCTCCTCCAGGAGGCGTTGCAGAACTCGAGAGAAACGATAATTAAGGTGGGTCAAGAATTCGGGGAATTGTTTGGAAGAAGCTACAGCAATATGTTCTGGGAAGACAGACTGGATGATGCCGAAGTAGTTATTGTAGCTATGGGCAGTTTGGCAATGGAGGCAAGAGTAGCCGCAGATATGCTTCGGGAGGCGGGGCACAAAGTGGGTGTCTTGGGCCTGAGAGTGTTCAGACCGTTCCCTAAAGCAGATGTAGCAAAAGCACTGAAAAAATCCCGCCTCGTCGTGATATTCGATAAAAATATCAGTTATGGATTAGAAGGAGCCACGTGCTCGGAAATAAAATCAGCCCTTTATGGAAGTTCCGTAAACGTGGGAATACGGAACTTCATTGTTGGGCTGGGTGGTCGGGATATTAAAGCAAGGGATTTGGTAGATGCGGTAAACAAATCTCTGTTGTCGATGAAAGAGGGCGGTTTAAACAAGGAATATCCTGACTGGATATGTGATATTTGAGAGGGCTTACACAATGAAAACTAATGCCGTCAACATGCCCGAAAGGGAATACCTACTGCCAGGCAGCAGGACTTGCCCTGGCTGTGCCTTGTCTCTCGCTTATCGATACATCCTAAAAGCACTGGAAGGGCAGGTTATTGTGACAGTACCGGCAAGTTGCCTCACAGTACTGCATGGCATGTATCCAGTAACATCAGTCAGTGTTCCTTGCGTAAATACGCCATTCCCCTCCACCGCGGCATCGGCTACTGGCTTGGTTGCCGGATTGAAAGCGTTGGGTAAAGAGGGATTGACTGTGCTGGCTATCGCTGGTGATGGCGGGACGCATGACATAGGAATCCAAGCGTTGAGCGCTGCTGCTGAAAGACAGAACGATTTCCTCTATATCTGCTATGACAATGAAGGATACATGAACACCGGCAATCAGCGCTCAAGCTCCACACCCCTAGGTGCAATTTCAGGAACTACACCTATACTGGGCAAGCAACAGAACCAGAAAGATATAACAGCCATAATGGAGGCACATGGCATCCCTTATGTTGCTACGGCAAATGCTTCCTATCCCTTGGACCTTTACGAAAAAGTCAGGAGAGCGAGGACTATACGAGGAACCAGATTCATTCATGTGTTCACACCCTGCCCCCCCGGATGGTCTTTCCCCTTCGGTGATACTATCAAAATCGGCAAGCTCGCGGTGGAAACGGGATGGGTGATACTTTATGAGATTGAAGACGGCGTTTTTCGTCTCACTTCGGCTAGCGAATCCATTGCCCAGAGGCATAAACTAAGGCCATTGAGAGACTATCTCATGGAACAGGGAAGGTTCAGAAGCATTACCAAAGAGCAGAATGACGAACTGCAAGGCTGGGTCAATGCCCGGTGGAAGCGTTGTCTGGGCCGGGCAGTCAATTCATAGTCTTCGGCTAATAGATGGCCCTGCATCTTAGGACTATAAAGGTTGAAGCACTGTAAAAAGCAACGGATACTTATTGTTTGACCCTGGCCTATTAGTCATCTTCAGAGTAGTGTAGGGCTACTGTTTTAGGCCGTTATTGAAATTAGCGTTTGAATCAACTGCAGACGATGGGCAAATTCTTGAGGCCTCTTCTGTTTTCCATTACACTGTTATAGGTATGTCCTTTGACTACTTGCGCTAGTTAAAAAGTGCCTAGGTGAAGGTAATTGGCGTGCACGGCAAGAAGTAGGCAGTATGCCTGACAAGGTTGTCAAAAGTGACGAGGAATGGCGGCAACTACTAACGCCGCTGCAATACGAGGTCACGCGCAGAAAGGCGACTGAGCCACCGTTCACAGGCAGGTACTACGATCTGAAGAAGTACGGCATATATAGATGTGTTTGTTGTGGCAGTGAACTGTTCAGTTCAGAAGCGAAGTTTGATTCTGGGACTGGTTGGCCGAGCTTTTGGGCTCCGGTTACGGAGCATGCCGTTGAAACTACAGCAGACACCAGCTGTGGCATGGTGAGAACCGAGGTTAGTTGCCAGAAATGCGGAGCGCATCTCGGACATGTATTTCAGGATGGTCCGCAACCGACAGGGCTTCGCTATTGCATCAATTCTGTCGCATTAAATTTCATAGAAACCAGTGGCACAAAGGACGACCAAGGGAATTCCGCTGGTGCTAACGAGATAGCGACTCTCGCAGGTGGGTGTTTCTGGTGTCTCGGGGCGGTTTTTAATGAACTATTGGGTATTAAGGAGGTGCGGTCGGGCTATTCAGGTGGCAAATTGGCAAACCCGTCTTACAACCAAGTGTGCACCGGGACCACGGGACATGCTGAGGCCTTACAAATCATATTTGACCCAAGGGAGATATCATATAAAGAGATTTTGGAGGTCTTCTTCACTGTACATGACCCAACAACATTGAATCGTCAGGGAGCGGATATAGGTCCTCAGTATCGCTCTGCTATTTTCTACCACAATGAAGAACAGAAGGCTGTTGCCGAGCAGGTGATTCAGAGGCTAGAGGCGGCACAGGTTTTCGATGCCCCCATCATAACAGAGGTAACCCCCTTCTCTGTCTTCTACCCGGCCGAGGATTATCACCAGGAGTATTTCAAGCAGAACCCTGAACAACCATATTGCAGGTTTGCCATCGCCCCCAAGGTAGCTAAGTTCCGCAAAATGCACTCCGATAAGCTCAGGATTCCCTATCACAGGTATTGATAAGATGCACATGAAACTGGTAAGTGATTGATAATCTGGTCACATCTAGCCTTAGTGAATTATTGCACTTTGTTTTTGTCTTATCGGTAGGATGGCCACCTGTTGCGTAGTTGCCGCTGCTAACTAGAGTGTGTTTGAGCATTTGAAGCTAACACAGTGGCCAGCGTTGCTCTGTAATTGCCCGATTTCGTAAAACCAAACCTGATTTCGTTCTCAGGTCTGTGGTCTTAGCTCTGTAGGTATGGCGGGTTGTTGCGTATCCCCGCAGGGGCCTTGTTGGCTCTTATTGCTGGAAAGAAGCGTCCCGTACGCCTCATGTAGTCACGGTACGCATCTCCAAATCTATCGGCCATCATACTTTCTTCCCTTTTGACTCGCAAGGAAATTACCATGGTCAAACCAGTCAACCAGGTCACCCCGATAAACCAGTTTGAGGTCAATAGGAAAGCAGCCAGGTTTAGAAGGTAGAATGCTGTATACATGGGATGCCTTATCCACTGATAGGGCCCATCCATAACAAGACTCTGTCGTTCTTTGATTCTAAGCTTCGCTGAGAAATTCCTGCCGAGACTGCGATGTACCCAAACAAACAGAATGAGCGACATGATGCCCAGAGCGACTCCTATCCAGCGTAGCCAAACAGGTATCGAAATCATTGCCCAACTCAGCAGCCCAGGGTAGAACAGGTAAAGGAAAAAGGTAATGATTTCATAGCCAATGAAGAGATTAAGGAATAATGAATGCCACTTCTCTTCCTCGGTCAACGTCTTGAAACCTGCTCTTTTAGCCAACCGATGGTACTCAATCCTAATGATAGAGAATATAGAGAACTGGCTTATCAGAACAATCTTCAGTACCGATTCCATGTCCATCGACGTTGCCCATTCAATCAAGACTCGTGAGGCCTAGAAAGTGGCTGGCTAGGATAATATAACTGCGCATGGTATGTGTCAAGACCGCAGATGTGCCATTTAATTACATTATTTCTTAATCCCGATGCATTCATGTCAGCACTCCTGTTATTGACAAAGATATCGGAACCGCTCGCAATACCGAAGCTGCGGATTTGATTATGAGAATCCCTAAGTTCGAAAGCATGCTATCTTGGTGTGTCCGTCCCAATATTCCATGTATCAGGTTGATAGATTCAAAGTCTGGAGATATAATTCACTTTACTAATCCATCGTCTAATTTTATTCTAATCAAGTGGGGTAGGGGGACATATGATGCATCCTATGTATGACGAATTCCTCATGCATTTGGAGGATGAGAACAGACAACAGTGTGTCGCCTTTGCCCTGTCAAGACTGTCTAATAACGAACTTGACCTGGTGACACTCTATGACGAAGTCCTCGCCCCCTCCATGAGGGAGCGTTTCTGTAAGGCCAAGCATAGGGAGATATGTGTTTGGGAAGAGCACGTCCGAAGTTCCATTGTGAGGACCGTTATTGAATGCTGCTATCACTATGTTGTCAAAGAGAGAGATGAGAGGTACCGCTCGGGCCATGTAGGTAGAGTGATTGTGTTTTGTCCAGCAGAGGAGTACCACGAGCTTGGTGCCAGAATGGTAGCTGACTTCTTCACCCTCTCCGGGTTCGATGCAGTATTTGTGGGTGCTAATACCCCTCAGGCCGAAATAATAGGGGCAATCAGCTATGTTAAGCCCAAATATGTAGCCATTAGTGTGACGAATTACTACAACCTGGTAGCGGCTCGCAGGACGGTTCAGAAGATGGGCGAAGTGAGGGAGACGGGTTGGGCTGATTTCAAGATAATCGTAGGAGGACAAGCTTTCGGGCGAAATCCAAACATGGGCAAAGAAATTGGGGCCGACTTTCTTCTCAGCACATTCGAAGATATTAGAGGACTCTCTCAAGGTCAAGAATGATGCTATCATTCAGGGTAGCCATAAGATTCTTTAAGTCTGGGAGAACTCAGACGCTTCTGATTGTTATAGGTATAGCCATCGCCATATCGATTCAGATATTCGTTGGGCTCTTAATAGGTAGCTTGCAGAAGAGCCTGGTTGACCGCACCATTGGGAACTCGCCGCATATAACCATTTCATCTGCAACGGATATCGCTACCATACGCGACTGGGAAAGGTTGGTAGCCAAGATAGAGCAGTTAGGTGATACAAAGGCAATATCGGCGTCAGCAAGTGCTAATGCCTTTGTCAGAGATGGGGAGACCGACTTGCCTATCCTTGTCAGGGGCTTCGATTTTGAAAATGCCGATCGAATATACAATATCCGTAGCTCTATCTATGAAGGCAGGCCGTATGGTTCGCAGCGGGAAGTCTTAGTAGGTAGAGACCTCAGGGATGAGCTTGAGGTAGACATCGGTGACAAACTGGCGATACTACTGCCCAATGGCACTGTATACACACTTACGATATCCGGCTTCTATGATCTGGGTGTGGCCAGTATAAACAAGTCATGGGTAATTGCCGACCTGAAGACAGGTCAAAAGCTATTTGGCTTTGGCCGTCGAATAACCTCGATAGAGATAGCAGTTGACGAGGTGTTCGAGGCCGACATGATTGCTTATGAAATACAGCAGGTGTTGAACGACAAAAACATCAAGATTGAAAACTGGAAGGAACTGAATGAAGAGCTTCTCAGCGGACTTGATGGCCAGAGAATTTCGAGCACGGTAATACAGGCAGTAATAATACTCTCGGTGGTCATTGCCATTGCCAGCGTGCTTGCCATTAGTGTAATCCAGAAGTCGCGGCAGATAGGTATCCTGAAGGCAATGGGTATCAAAGACCCCGCTGTCAGCCTGATATTTATATATCAGGGTTTTCTGATCGGGCTTATCGGCTCAATATTGGGCATAACACTGGGAATTGGTTTATTATATGCTTTCAATATCTTCACCTCAAATCCGGAAGGCACTGCTTTGATAGACCTTTACATCGACTACAATTTTGTTCTCAGGTCTTGGTTGGTAGTATTGCTGGCATCAACACTGGCTGGAGTGATACCGGCCACGAAGTCATTACAGCTCAATCCTATAGATGTAATCAGGGAAGGCTGATATGAGTAATGTGGTCGAGCTGCAAAATGTGGACAAGGTATACCGTGGTGTTATTGATACCCAGGTGCTTTTCGGTGTAGACCTCAGTTTCGAGGAAGGCTCGTTCAATTCCATAATTGGCGAATCTGGCAGTGGAAAATCAACCCTCTTAAATATTATTGGCACTCTAGACAAACCTACAAGAGGAGAGGTTTTCATAGCTGGCAATAGAACCAATGACCTGAGCAAAGGCAGGCTTGCCGACTTGAGAAACAGAACTACAGGTTTTGTCTTTCAATTTCATTATCTTCTGCCCGAGTTTACGGCCAGGGAGAACGTTATGATACCCTATTTCATTAACAAGAAGGAGCCCGCTGAGCTTATAAACAAGAGGGCTGACGAGCTGTTCGACATGTTAGGTATAGCAAAGGTAAGGAACAACCTTGTAAGCAAGATGTCTGGAGGCGAGCAACAGAGGACTGCCATAGCTAGAGCGCTAATAAATAACCCTAAGATTGTGCTGGCCGATGAACCGACTGGCAACCTTGATTCTGGGAACACGACGACGATATACAAGATATTTCGCGAGATAAACGAGAAGTACGGGACGACGTTCATAATTGTAACCCATGATCGGAGGATCGCCGAGGAAACTGACAGAATAGTTGAGATAAAAGACGGCAGGATTGTAGTCGACATAAAGAAATGACGTCAGCCTGATGTTCCAATCTCGGCTGCCTTGGCTGAGATAGATAACGCCGTAGTTGCTCATACAAAGTTTTCGCGGTAAATGGGCCAGCGGTCCTTATAGCTTTTTAGTGTGTAGTCTTTGGTATTACTCCAGATCCCAATCCCGCTCTCGGCGCTACCTATTGCGGGTCAAGGGATAATGGAGAAAATGATATGGCGGGTCGCTGAGTAGAGGAAGAAACCCTGCACATAATCTTCGCACTTAGATTATAGTTGGCTTCTGGCTTCGCTTGGCGAGCACCTCATTGCGTACTTATCGGCATCGAATTTTCGCTTGAGTCCATCGGCGCCCATGTATCGAATGTTTCCAAAGACAGGTCTTACAGCCCAGGGGCGATCATGTTTGCCGAAGCACCAGGCAACTCCGGCAAAACCATTCGCATCCCTGCCATCGAGTTCGTACTTGTTATTCAGGTAGAGACATTTTTGAAATGCCTCCTCAGGTGACCTGCTCCACTCTATTATCTTCTTTCCCCAGTACATCCTCATGTAACCGTGCATCTTGGCTGCCCCTGTCATCTGACGCTGGGCGGCATTCCAGTATGGATCGTGTGTGTTTGCCTTCTCGAGTTCATCTAGAGAGTACTCATATTGCCTCGGGTCCTGCTTGTGTTCTAAGAGGGTGTCTCTTGCCCATTTGGGCAGACCACCAAACGAATCATAGTCCTGATTGTAAAATACGAAGTTTATGCCCAGCTCCCTCCTGATAATCAGCTCTTCGAGAAAAGCATCTGAGTTAGGATTTCCAGTCTTTAGGACCTTTAGTGCAATATAGAGTGGCGAAATCTGCCCGAAATGAAGATATGGACTCATGTTGGATAGATATTCAGCAGTGGGGTCGTTTCTGAGTTCAGGGTATCGGTCTAATCTCGTACTGAGGAATTCTTCCAAACGTTGTTGGGCTTCGCTGGTGCCACCATGGAAGCTGTCTGTAAGTCTAACGCTCCGATCGATGTCTAACTTGGTGATGTTTTCCTCAATATCGGTGATGTCGAGCGAATCGACGTCAAGGTTTAGTGATGTCAGCTTAGGCTCTTGCTCTTCAAGCGGGACTAGGTATCGGGGTATTAGCCGGCGAATTTTAGGCCTCAAAGTGGCGGCAGTGTATTCTTCCTTGGTCGATGCTTCTTCAACGGGAACTACTATATCGCTTTCCACTTGAATGCAAGGACAATTTATATGCTGTGCCAAGTATTCTCGCCACCTTCTCTGTATTTTCAGATACCCGCGGTCACACACAACGAGAGATGCCTTCTTTGACAGACGGACTGCGCCGACCTCCGGAGATTCCTGTCCGATGACCATCTGAATCTTTCGCTGGCGTAGCGATGCCTGCACCTCTTTTAGTCCTTCGATCATGAAGCGGTAGTGTCTTTCATTGGCTTCGGGATATCTTTCAGTCAGACCAAAATAGACCAGTAAGGGGGCATTTTGTTCATTGGCCTGTCGAATTGCGAACTCAAGTGCGTGATTACATGGTGACCGCTGGGAGGCCTGCATCCAGTAGAGTACATAGCTCCCACTGCTGATTCTCTTTTGGTTGAGCTTGCTTATCCTCTCGTTCTGTATCATGTCGCCATGTTAACATGCCTAGTTTTGTGGCGTAATGATTGAATTGGTATTCTCCGCATTCTACAACCAGAGGACCTAACATTTTAATTGAACACGCCTTGACACGAGCAATTTTTGCTCACCTGTTTGAGAGCCCAGCATATTGGTAATATAATGGTACCAAGAATTATAAGGGTACTGGAATAGGCTTAATTCGCGGGAAACTATCTGCAATCATTAGTGGTATTATGAAGGATAAAAAGGAAGCTGTGTCTGCGCTCAGGCGGCAGGTGAAAAAACTATGTGCATCCCAGCGGCTTTGTGTGCTGGCTACGCAATATGACGGACAGCCTTACAGCAATCTCGTAGCGTTTGCAGAAGCAGGTGGGCTAAGAAACCTCATTTTTGTAACCAGTCGGAATACTAGAAAATATGCAAATTCCATATCAAATCCCAAGGTGGCGATTATGATAGATAACAGGAAGAACCGAATGGCCGATTTCAAGGCTGCGCTGGCTGTGACTGCGATAGGTACCGCTGAAGAAGTTTCAGGGAGCGAGCGGTACAGGCTCGAGGAGGCTTATGTTTCCAAATATCCCCATCTTGCGGAATTTGTCAACGGGTCAGACAAGGCGCTTATGAAAGTAACAGTAACGGACTATATAATCGCACGTTTTGATAGAGTTCAGTTTATCCACATTGATGATTGATGTAACAGAATGGAACATGGCATTTGACTGGTCTGCAACGTCATCAAAAACTACCTGCCCTTAAATCGTGGCTCCTTCCTTTCAAAAAATGCCTTCACACCTCCCCGAAAATCTTCGGAAGCCCGAGGGCTCAACTCATACCCCTTCATATATGCCAGGTCAGCGCCGCCCAGCTCACGATTTACAGAGACCTTTACCATCCGAATTGCAATAGGGCCTTTTTCGACAATGTCTTCGGCCAAACTGATTGCTGAATCCATGAGTTCTTCATCAGCCACGACTTTGTTAACCAGACCAATGCTTGCTGCTTCGTGAGCAGGCACCCTGCGGCAAGTCATCATGATTTCCTTCGCTCTGGGCCTGCCAACAAGCTGCGGCAGCCTTATGGCTCCAAAGAGCGGACAAGCCCCCAAGGCTGGCTCGGGAAAACAGAAGATTGATTTTTCGGAGGCAATTATCATGTCACAAGCCAGGGCAAGCTCAAACCCACCACCAAAGGCAGCCCCCCTGACTGCAGCAAGCACCGGTACCGGAAGCCTTTCAATCCGCTGAAGCCCGCGCGCAAACAAGCCGATTCTCTCCCTTACTGCATCAGCATCTTCAATGCCAGCTATGTCAAACCCGGTACAGAAATGTTTCCCTCTTGAACTCACTATCAAAAAAAGGAGATTCTTGTCTCGCGCTACAATATTGAGGATCTCCAACAAATCTCTCAGAACCTTCGAGCTCAGCGCATTCCCTTTAGCGGGGTTTTCAATCCAGGCAATTCCGATAGCT
Organism: uncultured Dehalococcoidales bacterium; assembly: GCA_964638975.1. GTDB lineage: Bacteria > Chloroflexota > Dehalococcoidia > GIF9 > AB-539-J10 > RBG-13-51-36. Next base: position 60,792 of record CAZXAJ010000006.1, on the reverse strand, counting down.
CCCTTCGTTTCAAAATCTGCTCTATCCTCTGCCATTCCAGTCTCCTTCGCGTTCCGGCATAGATGTTATCTGTGGTGATGACCTGGATCGAAAGGCAGAAGCGTCATTTTTTTACTGCGCGGACTGCCCCGCAGCTGCCAGCTCATCGGCAACATCTTTAAGCCCCAGCTTCTCCAGTTTGGCCCTTGTTGGCCAGCCGGTGTTAACATCCCACCCGACTAACTCGTAGTACCTGCTTTTGAGTGCTTCAAATTCATCCCTGTTTAAGGGGCCTCCTCTGCGAACACCGTAGCCGAACTTGAAATCTAGAGGAAGGGTTGTAGCAATGTTTGTCTCCTGCTCGAAATGGACATCGTCAATCACATCTTCCTTCCTGGTGCGATTCTCCCGCTTGACCATTACTGCCCTTCGCAAATTCCAGATTGCTTCTCCAGCCTTCCAAATCTCCTCTACGTCCTTATCTACCCCGGTTACAGCCGAGAAAGCCCTGCTTTCCAAGGTTCTGATGTCCATCTCAGGCGGCTTGAAGAAGGAAGCTGGGTTTGAGTGCCACTCACACCAGGGCAGGGAATTCCTCAACATCTGATGTTTAACAGAAAATGCTATATTTCTCTCGTTTCCTTCGTATGTGGTGTTTTCCGGTTGATTGTGGGTTGATTCACCACCAGCAACTCCAAAGTACTGCGCAACATGAGGGGCATACATAAATGACATTTCGTCAGCAGCTGATGGACTGGTGTCTCGCGTATCGAGTGCCCAGTGAAGGGCACCCCCAACGGTCTCATGATGATGAACGGAGTAGCCATGTGCTGTATACAGGCTTCGGTAAATCTGAAATGCTTCCTTATTGAAGTGCTTTATAGCCCTGGGCAAACCATTTGAGAAGATACTTCTCCCATCAGCCATTGCGTATAGTAGGGATGTTAGAAACTCATGCCCCGAAGCTTTGCCGCCCAAGAACTTACATAGAGGTATGCCGAGGTCCTGGAAATCATTTTCCGTCAGAATGCCTTCTTTTCTGCATAAATACAAAAAGGAGAGAATCGCTTCGATTGAATAGTTTTCGAAGCCGAGCTTCTGCATCAATACGTTTGCTTCCCATATGGATTCGGCATCTTCGGAGTCATAAGCCCCATATACCCACTGTGCACAAGATGCCGCGCCCGTGCCAAGTTTAGGGACCTTGTATGTCGCCATACATTGATACGGACAGCCGTAGCATCCACTGAACCTGGTGCGGTATTTTTGTACTAGCTCGTCCCTCGTTGCCTTTGAGACAAGAGGCTTCCTCAAATCCGGCATAAGGTCGCTGCCGCCGACGGATTTCTCCTCGGCCATCAATTTTATCAGCCTCAGCAACTCGTCCGGTCTTGCGATTCGTATGGCGCCTGTTCCCTTTAGGCGAATCGCCTTCAGGTTCTTTGCACCCATGACTGCTCCAAACCCGCCCTGGCCTGCTGTGTTTCCCGTCCTGGTCATAACGGGCGCAATACGGCTGAGATTCTCGGCAGCCGGCCCGATGCAGAGGGATTCAGCTTTCATGTCCTTGCTCAGTAATGCTTCTCCAGTGGCCCATGTGTCAATGCCCCACAAGTGGGTGGCGTCGTTGATATACACATCGGCATCCTCTATTGATAAGTACACGGGCTTAGATGCTTGCCCTGTAATAACAAGCCCATCATATCCGGCGTATTTCAATTGTGCCGGCCATTTTCCTCCGAATGAGGAGTAGGAGAATAACTCGTCGGGGTAAGACTGTGGTGATATGCTGCTTAGCATCCCTCTTGAGAAGGGCCCCACCGTGCCAGTCAGCGGGCCGGCTGAAACAAGCAGTGGGTTTTCGGGATCGAAAGCAGCTATCTTAGGACATCCGCGACTCCAGAAAACTTTTGTATTGAGCCCTAACCCTCCAATGAACTTCTCTGGCTCATATTCTGCTGTCGGCACCTTGTTTATCTTGCCGCTCGTCAAGTCAACCTGGAGGACTAGCCCTGCCCAACCATATAATTTAAGCATACTCTTTACCTCTCATCTCTTGGGATGAAGCGCAAAGCCCCGTAGCCGCAGTACTCAACACAGGCTGGTCCAGTTTCTCTGCCCCTGCACAGGTCGCATTTGAAAGCAGCACTCTTGTCTATGTTGAATCTTACCCTGGGAGGATCAAAGGAGCAGGCATCGATACAAAGCCCGCAACCAGTACACTCGTCCTCATCGATGTATCTGGCGCCGGTCAGTTTATCGATACACAGAGCCTGGTCTGGCAGCGGGCATGCGAGGTAACAGCTCGGGGAGTCGCATTGCTGACAGGCATAGATGTTGACACTATCAGCAAAAGGATTATGTACTACCTGCAATCTGGACAGAGCAGGCCATGTCAAACCATTATGGAATAGCGAACATATTAGCTCGCAGACCCCGCATCCAGTGCACAGGGAGTCATCGCAGATAAGCACCCCTGATTTCGGGAGCTCCATGATTATCTCTCTTCCAACGTTGTGAACTCGAGAAGTGCCAATTGGCTACCCGTATTATACAATCTCCTCCGAGACTAATCTACAAGATAGCAGGCTGAAGGGTAAACTTGCTTATTTCACGGTGCCCAATCCAGCAGCGAGCCGTCCTTAAAATAACTCGTTGAACCTGAGTCTGTGGGGGGTAACAAGAGATCCCGAATCAGGCGGGAAGTGGTACTGCCCACCAGCTGGATAGAGGTGAAAGAATGACAAAAATGCTTACATGGAGCAGCAGGTAGACCACCACTGCCAGCATCGCTGCCTGTCTAAGCTTGCCGGTATTTCTTGTCTGCCATATGGCTATGAGTCGGGACAGGCCTAACCCAAGACCGATACATATGGCTCCCACAGTGGGGTAGAAATAGTATACGAAGCTGATCCTATCTGTGATTATGCTTGCTGGTATCCAGAGCAAGTAGGTGCTGGCAAACCATGATATACCGAAAAGTCCAGCGTTATCACCCCTCTTTGCTCTGAAGGCCATGTAGAGCACACTGGGGATGATTAGGGCCCAAATAGTGAAGCTGATGGCAGCAATGTAGTGAGGGTCATACCAGTAGGCCATAATTTCTGGGCGCAGTACCCAGTCCCAAGGACGGCTGAGCGCCTCGTAGGTAGTGTTGGCGAAGGTCAAACTGCCGCTTAAGCTTAACATAGTCTTTACCCGGCCGATGGGATTGAGAAACTGCCCCGAAACAACGAAATCAAACAAGGGCATGAAAAGCAAAAAGGACGCCGGTGCCAAAAATATTGAGGGGACGAACTTACGAGGGCGTGTTCGCCTGGCCAACAGCCAGTGCAGCAGTATGGCTGGAAGAGCCAGTGCTCCACTGAGCTTGGCTAAAGCGCTCAAGCCCACAGAGACCCCAGAGAGAAGATATTTGCCCTTAAGATAGAGCCAGAAGGCGAGTAGCGTAAAGGCTAAGCTGAAGACATCGAGCATAGCCACGCTTGCTTGGACAAAACTCAGGCTATCGAGAGCCAGTAGCGAAGTAGCTAAAATTGATGCTATCTTGGGCATCATTAGCTGGCAACAGATCAAATAGAATAATATGATGCAAATGGTTCCAAATATGACGGAGAAAAGGCGCCAGCCAAATGGATTATCGCCAAATATAAATATCCCAGATACTATTAAGAGTTTGCCAAGGGGGGGGTGTTCAGGACGTAAGGTGTCATGTCCCTGAAGAATAGACTTGGCATCGGCGACATAATGTTTTTCGTCAAAGATGGGCTCTGCGGGATGGGTAATGATGCTGAGATGCATGGCTAGCGTGACCAATACTAGCAGGCAAAGCCAGATATATTGCCATTTACCTATTCTTTGTAGCAGCTGTCGAGATATTCTCAATTCCCGCATCTACCATCGCGCATGTAGTTTTGTAAAAAGGAAGCCCCCACTATCCCACAGAGATTAGACAAGAGGTAACATAATCCGATGGCTCAGCTGGCAGCTAGAGCAGCCCATAATGGGTATCAGGCCCATTAAATTAAATTCCAATAAGCAATTCGGAGATGATTTTTACTCTGGGTAGGCATAACCTCAGCCCTTGGTATAGTCGGTAACAGAAAGCTGGGTATCCTTGTGTAAAGATACCCAGCCCTCCAGTGATTCCGCCACCCGCAGTATTAGCTTTAACTCTTACCTATTCTGAACATCTTGGTCCCACATACGGGACACACACCTTGAGTGGCCGGCCTGCCGTTCTTCATAGTTATGCTCTTGGTATCCTTCATTTCTCTTTTGGCACGGCACTTCATACAGTATGCTTGCATCAGCTCACCTCCCTTTTTATTCAAGGATAAGATATTCATTGTTCGACTGTCAATAGTTTTCTTTAAATATTTTGCAGTGGTTCGATAAATTTACATTGACCAGAAAGATAGTAAGGGATTGCTGCGGGGCTCCTGTAGGCTGGTTCCATGTGTAACACATTCTGTGCACATAGGTTTGCTTCTGATAATGGCCCTTCTTTGTTTCGGAACCAGAGGCTCTGGGCTAAATTCTAAGCAGGTCTCGATTGTCAGGCTATCTTACGAAAGTCGCTTATTGCCGATCTCAGCAACAAAGTCAGCCGACTTTTGGCAGCGAAAACAGGTGCTACTGCGAGAGGGACTATGGAGAAGCAGTCGTAGTTCACGACAAGCTTTATGGCACAGTGTCATTCTCATTAAGCCTCGTGAGGATGATAAGAAAGGAATATCTTCAAGTAAAACCTAAAGGGTGGTGGAGGTAACCGTGTCCTGTCCTGTTCCCGCGGCGACTGAGCCTGGACACTGGGAAGCTTGAATGCCAGCCACGTGGGCAAGCACTAAAGATTAGAAACGTAATCGGCTGAACTAAGCAAACATCAAGACAGAGGAGCAAGGTTCCTGGGGTTATCACGGGTTGTTTGCTCGTGTACAGTTGCTACTTCGAGTGGACTTTCTCTTGTTGCGTTGTTATACTTCTAGCACAGGTGTGTCACAGCTAATGAGAGAGTCCACTCGGTCATATGTGCCTCGGCTCTGGTATCTTGTTCACTATATGTGTTATCCGTATTGATTTACTTTATAGCTTTATCAGCTGGTATTGTGCCTCTGCGAGATTCCGATGGAAACAGCCGCCAAGATGAAAGGATATATTGAGATTGACCAGGAGCTTTGCAAGGGATGTGAAATCTGCATATCGTTCTGCCCCAAGGACGTAATTTCTCTATCTGATAAGCTCAATGCCAGTGGCTACCTGCCAGCTTACTTCAATGATGATGGTGAGTGCACAGGCTGTGCCATCTGCGCGCTGGTGTGTCCGGAAGTCGCGATAGAGGTGTACCGTGGCTAAGGTTCTCATGGATGGAAACAGCGCAATTGGGGAAGCAGCCATCAGGGCAGGCTGCCAGTGCTATTTTGGTTACCCAATTACCCCTCAGAATGAACTGACCGAGTATATGGCTGCCCACTTGAGCAGAAGGAAGGGGTGTTCTTTTATTCAGGCGGAAAGTGAGATTTCGGCCATAAACATGGTATATGGAGCGAGTCTGGCTGGAGTCAGGGCAATGACCTCTTCCTCCAGTCCTGGAATCAGCCTCAAGCAGGAAGGGATTTCATATTTGGCAGCTTGCGAGCTTCCTGCTGTTATTGTCAACATGTCCAGAGGTGGGCCGGGGTTAGGAAGCATAGTTGCCTCTCAGTCAGACTACTTTCAGGCTACACGGGGTGGAGGTCATGGAGATTATCGTACCATAGTCTTGGCGCCGTCGTCGGTACAGGAATTGGCAGATCTAATCCACAGGGCATTCGACCTTGCTGACAGATATCTAATACCAGTGGTTGTCCTTGGAGATGGCATGCTGGGGCAAATGAAGGAGCCTGTAGAATTCAAGTATGAAGCCCCCGAAGAATTACCGGTAAGGAGCCGTGCATTGAGGGGGGCGAAGGGGCGGCCAAGCAGAATTATTAAGACCTTTACCTCAAAGCCAAGCGAGCTGGAGGAGATAAACTGGAGTCTGTATAGAAGATACCAATTGATCAAGAAAAAAGAAGTGACTTATGAGACCTTTCTGATTGAGGATGCTGATCTGGTAATTGTCGCTTTTGGCATGGCAGCCCGGATTGCCAGAGGGGCGATCAAGAATGCCCGGGCAGATGGTTTGAAGGTAGGAATGTTCAGGCCAATCACTCTCTGGCCCTTTCCTTCTGAGGAGCTCAGAGAACTGGCCAATAGAGTGAAGAATTTCCTCGTCTTTGAAATGAATATGGGCCAGATGCTGGAAGATGTGCAACTGGCGTTGGAAGGTAAAGGTGAAGTCTTCTTCTATGGGAGGCCGGGGGGTGTCATTCCCACGCCCAGCGAGGTATTTCGTGTGGCATCACGCCTTTGCTATCAGAAGGGTTTGAAGTAGGGAAATGAAAAAAGTATACGCCCGGCCGAAGTCGTTGAAGAGGGCTCGTTTTCATTACTGCCCGGGATGTGGGCATTCCATTATCCACAGGGTGATGTGCGAGGTGATTGACGAGATGGGCTTTCAGGACAAGGCTATTGGTATCCCCCCGCCGGGATGTTCGGTCTTTGCTTACGACTACTTTGACGTGGATATGGCAGAGTCAGCTCATGGTAGGGGAGCGGCTGTGGCCACCGGCATAAAAAGGGCATATCCAGGGGCGATAGTATTCACTTATCAGGGGGATGGTGATCTTGCTGCCATTGGGACTGGGGAGACCCTACATGCCGCTAATAGAGGAGAAAGGATAACCGCTATCTTTATAAACAATGCTGTCTATGGGATGACCGGCGGGCAGATGGCCCCCACCACCCTTCTGGACCAGCAGACTACCACTACCCCCTATGGACGAGATGCGAGGATAGAGGGATATCCCATCAAGATGAGCGAAATTCTGGCCCTGATTAAAGGTGCAGTATATATTGAGCGGACTGCGGTGAATTCCCCGGCCAACATCAGAAAGACGAAGAAGGCCATCCGCAAGGCATTCCAAACGCAGATCGACGACCTCGGTTTTTCTCTGGTGGAAATACTCTCGCCCTGTCCTACTAATTGGAAGATGAGCCCGGTGGAAGCGTGGGAGTGGATCGACAAAGAGATGACCAAGGAGTTTCCCTTAGGAGTAATCAAGGATGTGACTGGAAAGGGAAATGCTGATTAAGACGATATTTGCCGGATTTGGAGGACAGGGAGTTCTGTCTATGGGTCTCAGTTTGGCCCAGGCAGCGATGTTGGAGAGGAAGAACGTGACTTACTTACCGGCCTATGGTGCTGAAGTTCGCGGAGGGACTGCCAATTGTACTGTAGCCATATCCGATGAAGAGATTGCCTCTCCAGTCGCTTCTTCTCCGGACTTTGTTGTAGCTATGAATCAGCCTTCTTTGCTTAGATTTCAAAATCAGGTTCAATCAGGGGGAGTGTTACTTTTCAATTCCTCTTTGGTGGAAGCTGACATCGGGAGGGGTGATATTGAGGTGGTTGGGGTTCCCGCAAATCGCATTGCTGAGGAGTTAGGGAGTCCTAGGTCTGCTAACATGGTGATGCTGGGAGCGTTCACAAGGAAAAGCAATCTGGTTTCCCTGTCCACTTTGATTGAAGGGCTGGGGAGTACCTTGAAGAAAAAGGAAAAACTGGTTGCCATTAACAAAAAGGCTTTGACAACAGGATACGAGTTGTTTTGAATAAGCGGTCAGCTATCGGTTGGATTCTGACGGCTGAGTGCTTTCTTAATCAGGGGGTAAGCTATGAGTGTAAAACAGGTTTCGATTAGCCTGGAAAATGTGCCGGGGAAATTCCTGGAAGTGAGCGAGCGCCTCGGGGCTGAAGGGATAAATATCAGGGCCATTTCGGTAGCTGACACATCCGACGTTAGTACCGTGAGATTTGTAGCGGATGCCCCAGAGAAGTGCATCAATGTTTTGAGAAGCCATGGTTATTCTGTGAAGGAGACCGACGTGATAGCGGTAGAGGTCCCTGACCATCCCGGAGGTCTTCAGGCGGTACTTAAGCCTCTGAAGGGGACTGGTATCAATGTCCATTATCTTTATCCCTTTCTGGGCAGGGGGGAATCGGGACAGCCCATAGTCATCCTGGGTGTGGACAGGACTGAAGAGGCGATAAAGGTTTTGAAAAAGAACTGGGTCCACACCTTCGGCAAAGAGATTTATGCCCTTTAAGGATAGCTCCTAGACAATATCGGCGGGGCGGTCGCAATTTAGGTCTGGGGCTGCAAGGGAGTCAGAAAGGAAGTCTCTGTAGCACCTGTCGTGCTTCCTGGCTTGCTCGGGCGCGGTGGCTGATTTGATTTTTCATCTCAAATGGAAGTTCAGCCATTGTCTTGCCTATTTCGGGAAGGTAAAAAACAGGGTCATAGCCAAAGCCCTTTTGCCCTTTAGGCTCAAGGGCAATTATGCCCTGACACTCGCCATAGCATAGCTCTGATTGACCTTCTGGCGTAACCACAGCAATAACGCACTTAAAATGAGCTGTTCGTTTCTCCCAGGGAACGCCCTCGAGTTTAGCTAAGAGAAAGCTCACCCTCTCCTCATCGGTAGCAGATTCACCGGCAAAGCGAGCTGATTGCACGCCGGGCTCCCCATTAAGGGCATCTACCTCAAGTCCCGAGTCATCAGCAAGAGTGGTGAGCTGGCTTAATCTGGCATAAGTGGTAGCTTTTAACCGAGCATTTTGTTCATAGCTGCTCCCCGACTCGGTGACGGCTTTTGTTATTCCTTGTTCGGGCAGCGTAGTTATCTGGTAACCAAGACCATCCAGCAGAAAGCGATATTCCCTGATTTTCCCTGGGTTGGAGCTAGCTAAGAGAAGCTCAGGCATTTTGCCGTCAAAGCTCTTGAAATCTTGGTGCCAGCTTCTTTGCCACTTCGGGCATGGTGGTGTATTCCATCTCATCAAGCGGCAGGCGATGTGGCTCAAATGGCCCCATTCGGCGCAGGAAATCCGCCACAATGTTTGCCTGATGACGAACCTCATCGAAAGCAGGGTCATCGAAGAGGTCACGAGGCCCAACGAGCTTGCCATCAGCAAGTTGGAAACCAGCGGCTATTACTCTTGGTGGACCGTCAAAACGGCAAGGATTGCTTTCCCGGACAGCCACCGGCATTAAGGGGCCGTGGTGCGAGCCTCTCATCCAGCCTTCTACTATGTTAACAGAAGCAAAGGGTTCCAGTATTTCACCCACAGCGGGAAATTTTCCCTGAGAGCGAACGATACAGACAGGGTCATCCTTGCCTATGTATCTGCCGGCCATGAGAGATAATCTCTGAGTAGAGGAGACAGCAGCGATTTCACCACTCTCCTTATGGTACACCGCTTTAACGGCATAGCGGCCTGGTGCGCCAAGAAAAACTAGCATGTCGTAAATTTCCTCAGGAGCGTTAAACCTGATTTTTTTGTGCTCTTTGACGTCGTGGACTTCAAAGGTGAAGCCAGAGTGCATATTAGAGGCAATAACCAATCCAATGGTATTAAAAGGGTCAGCGAATATTTTATATAGCGGCAGATTCCAGGCGCCAGACGCCGTCTTATCTGCCATGAATATGATTATGGTTTCAGCCTGGCGCTCGGAAAATTGCATCTCAGCTACACCAGGTCCCATCCCCCTGACATTACCGGAAAAAGCATCGCTCAGAAGGTCCTGCCCGGCACCATGTAGTTTCAAGCTCTTAGCTACATTAGTGCATTCGCAAAATGTATCCCAGGCTAACTTGTGGATTTGTTCACTATCTTCACCATGCTGGTGGGTCATTATCAACTGAAGGTCATCGCCACAAACTGTAACGTGATGGTCTATAAGTAGCCCCTGGCCCTGGGCATGTTCCAGCTTTTCCTTAGCCTTTTGTATTACATCGGGGTGGCTGGAGGAGTGCCCGACATAGCCACCGATGTCTGCTTTAATAGCGCTTAAAGTTAATTCCATATTACCCCCTGCCGTAGTGTAGCAATAGAAGAGGCGAACGTCAACTAGGGATAAAAATTAGCCCTTCTTGACTATTGCCCAAGGCATCCACCCTATTTTGGTGATGGAGCAAAGCGGTGTAAGCCGCCACCGCGGCGTCGTAAAGGTCGTGGTCGAACATGTCAAAATAAGGCTTAAGACCGGGTAGAATGTCTCCCAGTCTATCCCTGAGGAAGCTCATCCCTTGCCGTGTCGTTTTCCGGGGTATGGTTTTGCCCAGAAGGCGAACTTTACTGGCGAAGGGATAGACCTCGATTACCTGTCCGGCTTGCTTCACCTCGCGGCCAATGCTCGTTTTGAGCTCGATACCGCGGTAGATCAAGCTCTTGATAAAAGTCTTCTTGGTAGTTGGGTAACAGGGAATTCCTTGTCGCCTCAGTTCCTGGTCACATTGCCTGTTTTTTCTTGGGAATCTTGGTTCACAGGGGCAGCTTTCCTCAAGGCAACATAACCCCAGTGGCAAACTCAAGGGGGAATCGACTGCTATTACTCGGGGAGAATAGAAATTTAGGAGGGCGATGATATCACTATTCTGAGTTAAAAAACCAAGGTAAACAAGTTGTAATTTACCATCCAATCCTACACAGGCACTAGGTTTAGCTTCCGTTGAAGTTAAATCGATGCCGAAGAAAATGGGATAATTCACGTTGCTGGCGAAGATTTTTTGCCTGCCCGCTTCAATATTTCTCTGGCTGCCACTATACCTGAGGCTGAAGCTTGGACTAAGCCCCGGCTTACACCGGCGCCATCACCAGCAGCAAACATGTTGCCGACCTCGGTCTCTAAACAAGGAGTCAACTTTGGCTGACTGGAGTAAAATTTAACCTCTATCCCGTAAAGCAAAGTGTGGGGGGAAGCGACGCCCGGAGCTAGTTTGTCCATAGCTTGGAGCATTTCCACTATACTTTTGAGATAACGATAGGGGAGGGCGAAGCTTAAATCCCCTGGGGTTGCTGCTTTTAAGCTTGGTTCGATGGGACTATGTTCGAGGCGGGCTTGTGTAGAGCGGTGACCACTCATTAAGTCTCCCAATCTTTGCACTAATACACTGCCGCTAAGGATATTAGCTAACCTGGCCAGATATTTACCATAAGCAATGGGTTCATGGAAAGGCTCGGTGAAGGTGGTACTCACCAAAATAGCAAAGTTAGTATTCTTTGTCCTGGGCTGGGCATAGCCAACGCCATTGACCGTAATCACAGGGTCAGAACCGCCTGTGGACTCCATAATTACCTCACCCCCGGGGCACATGCAGAATGTTCTGACCCGGTCATTGAAACTCTTAGAATAGAATTCGAGTTTTGACTCATACAATATCGAGGTTAGCTTCTCCATGGTTGTCATTGGTATTTCGACCCGGCAACCCACGTCTACAGGGTTGGAATTAAGGCTTAGTTTGAGCCTCGCGGCCTCATTGCACAGCCATTCTGCCCCCTCTCTCCCTGGGGCTAAGATTAAGTATTGGCAATCTAACTTTTCACCATTGCTAGTTTCAACAGCTTTGACTTTACCATCGTCAACTGTGATATTCTTGATTGTTGTTCCCAGCCTTATGTCTAATTTGGATGACAGATGATTCTGCATAGCCTTCAGTGTTTCATGACAGAACTCTGTTCCCAGGTGACGCAATTTGACGGGGATTAATTTGAGTCCCGCTGAAGCAGCCTGCTGCTGTATTGCAGATATGCCTTCTCCCATTCCGTAGACTTTTTGGGGAGCGCCAAATTTGAGATAAATGGAGTCAACATAATCTATAAGTGCTTGGGCTTGGTCAAGGCCGATCAAATCTTCAAGACGGCCGCCTACTTGGGTAGATAGAGTTAGTTTGCCATCGCTGAAGGCTCCGGCACCTCCGAACCCGCTTACTAGGTGGCATGGGGAGCAAAGCACACAGCGTCCACTTCCATTTTGAACGGGACAAACACGAGCATCAATTTCCCCCCCCTTGTCTAGAAGTAAAACGTCAAGGCCAGCGGTACATAATTCCAGGCTAGCGAATATACCTGCTGGACCGGCGCCAACTATGGCGACATCATAGCTTTTGGCCATCGAGATTCATTCTAGGTGGTTATTGACCTAACCAATGGGTTAAAAGTTTTCCTGATTTGAGGATCTCATCGGCCGCGGAATATGGATCGAGCTCTCCCTTTTCCACCCTCTCAATATAGCTACCCAGTTGCCCGTCTTGCTCAATTGACGTGAGCAACTTATGAGTTAATTTTTGTTCTATGGTCTTTATGAAATCGAATTTGCGTTGCAGTTGGCGATGCTGCGAAAGCTTACCCGTTTCACAAAGGGCCTGGTGGTGCGATTCAATTTGTTTATAAAGCTCCTCGATGCCGACATCATTAACCGCTTCCGTGGCCACCACAGGTATATCCCACCAACTTGGCTCACGAAGGTGCAGCATAGCTTGCAGGTCACGGATAAAGTTGTCTGCACCAGGATGGTCAGCCTTATTGACTGCAAATATGTCGGCAATCTCAAATAGTCCTGCTTTCATCGTCTGGATAGCATCACCAGATTCGGGGCATAATGTGACAAGCACGGTATCGGCCTTCTCCATAATATCTACCTCGTTTTGTCCTACTCCCACTGTCTCCACCAGGATAATATCTTTACCAGCGGCGTCGAGCAACTTAATCACAGCGCTGGCAGTTCGTGGTAGCCCGCCCATACTGCCACGGGTTGCCATACTGCGAATGAAAACTCCATCGTCAAGATAATGTTGCTGCATTCTTATCCTGTCACCCAATACCGCTCCTCCTGTGAATGGGCTTGAAGGATCTACGGCAATTATCCCCACTTTCAAGCCTTTTTTTCTCATCAACGCTGTCAGCTTGTCAACCAAAGTGCTCTTTCCTGCCCCCGGAGGGCCAGTTACTCCCACACAGTATGCCTTTCCTATGTGTGGAGTGATGAGCTTCATTATTTCGGGTACTTTACTGCTCTCATTTTCCACCATGCTGATGATGCGTGATAGAGAGACATTTTCCCCTTTGAGCATCTGTTCCACTAGCTTCATATTTCTATTTAGTTCTCCATTATGTAACCACGTTATTTTATAGCTTTCTTAGTTATCAGTCAAATGAGTTTACTGAGATGGCAGCAAGGCTCGAAGCTCAAGTGAATTGCGAATTGGAAAGGTTTTTAGACAGACACTGACAAAAAATGTTCAGCGATTTTTACCTTTCTTTACATCTTTACAGCGCTTTGCCCAGAGGCATGATATATAGAGGCTTAATTTGTTCCTCCACGCCAAGAATCTCTCTTACCTTTTCATCATGGAAGGCGCCGACTTCTACTGTGCCTAGACCCAGAGCCATAGCTTGAAGATGGATGTTCTCACCTACATGGCCCACCTCTATGTGAACATATCTCTCTCCACGCCTGCCGTATTTATGGGAAGTCCTGTAATAAAGGGCACAGATTACAATATCCACCGGGGCTTCCATAATAAACTCCTCGTCCAGAGCTGCTCTGGCTAAGTCTAGTCGTAGCTCGCCCGGTTTGTGTAAGCTCAATGAATGAGAATCTACTTTATAGTGGTAAATGCCAGCCTGTAATTCCTCTGGAGCTTGCTTTGTTTCGCTCACAATGACACCTTGTTTGCCAACGAACACAAAAATCTCCAGAGGATAGGTAGCTCCAGCACTGGGCGCTGCCCTATTCATTCTCCTTCCAGTTATGCCTTGAGCTGACCAAAGTATTTGACTTAACTGAGATAGGGCCAGTGGCTCCGCACGGTATCTACGAACCGACCTGCGCTTTGCTATTGTCTCTTCTAATGAAACCTTACCGTTCAACTGAGGAGAGGGAAGCTTAATTTCAGTCTTGGGCATTGCCTGACTCACCTTAACCCTTACCCTCTTTAGGGGTGAGGGATTCATAACGGAGGTTAGCCTTTGATGACGCCTACAGGTATAGCCATAGCCACTTTTCTGGAAATGCCAGCTCGATGAACCACATCTATAACTTCTGTAACGTCTTTGTAAGCTTGAGACGCTTCCTCAGCTAGCGAAGGAATGTTTCCTGCCTTGATGGTAATACCTCTGCTCTCTAGTTCTCGAACTACCTCCCTACCCCTTATACTCCGCTTGGCAGCACCGCGACTTAGCACTCTCCCGGCACCATGACAGGTGGAGCCAAAGCTCTCATCCATGGCCTTTTGAGTGCCCACGGCAATGAAAGAACAACGTCCCATATCTCCGGGAACGAGTACAGGTTGCCCTATCTCTTTATAGCGTCTGGGAGTATCTTTATGACCTGCAGGAAAAGCTCTGGTAGCTCCTTTGCGGTGAACACAAACCTTAATTTTGTGGCCATTTACCGTATGTTCTTCTATTTTGGCTATGTTATGAGCAACATCATAAATCTGCTTCATGCCAAGTGCCCCTGGACTCTTACCGAAAACTTTAGAAAAGCTTTCTCTAACCCAGTGGGCAATGCACTGCCGATTAACCCAGGCGTAGTTAGCGGCACAAGCCATAGCAGCTAAATAATCTTGGCCTTCCGATGATTCTATGGGAGCGCAGGCAAGCTGTCGGTCTGGGAGCTTTATTCCGTACTTCGATACAGCTCCCTCCATAACACGCAGATGGTCGGTACATACTTGATGACCAAAGCCGCGAGAACCAGTATGGATTAAAACTAATATCTGACCTATCTCAGTGACGCCCATAATGCTAGCTGCGTTGGGATCAAGTATCTCTTTCACTGCTTGAATCTCAAGAAAGTGATTTCCCGAGCCTAATGTGCCTGCCTGAGGCATACCTCTCTTTGCCGCCTTTTCGCTTGTCTTACTGGGATCGGCACCACTGATACATCCGCCTTCCTCAGTAACATCCAAATCTTCCTCAGAACCCAGGCCGCGCCTCACTGCCCAACGAGCTCCTTCAACCATCAATTGGTTCATCTCCTTTTGCCCTAACTTTATCTTTCCTTCAGAGCCCAGGCCTGATGGTACATTAAGAAATAACTCATTAATGAGCTGGTTAATTCTGGGTCGCACTTCAGCTTCGCTGAGATCGGTACGCAATAACCTTACGCCACAATTAATATCATAACCCACTCCGCCCGGAGAAATTACACCATTCTTAATATCCATTGCTGCCACTCCACCTATAGGGAAGCCATAGCCCCAGTGGATATCTGGCATGGCCAATGAGTAACCTACTATGCCGGGGAGAAAGGCGACATTGGCAACTTGCTCAGGCGTTTGTTCCTCACGCATGGATTCCAACATTTCTCTGCTGGCATAGATTAGGCCGGGGACCCTCATGCCAGTTTTGTAATTCTGGGGGATTTCCCAGCGATAATCATCTATTTTTATAAGCTGCTCTTGCCACAGTGCCACGTCTCTAGCTCCTAAATATCGAAAATTATCTGAGCCTTGTAACCACCACCATTTTTGTCTAACTTTAACATATGATATGTGGCTGCTTTTACTCCTACCTTTATCTTGTGTTTCATGGGGTCAAAAGTTTCCCCATAACAGATAGCCTTGAGCTGATTGCGAGTCAGACTTTTAATATCAAACCGGTTGAACAAAATGTGTTCGACATCAAAGAGATAAATGAGCTCATTAAGCCACTCTACAAGCAAGCTATCTCTATCCTCGCTGTTCACCTTCAAATCGAAGTGCAGTTTCTCCTCAATGCTTTCAGGCGCAGTAATCAGACTGAACAGAGCCAGAGCAGCGTTGGAGAAGAGCTCTTCAATATCTGCCCCATAGGCGACGATGCCAACGTCAGCCGTATGATCAATTATTTCAAAAGCCCTTTTCATTCCCCCAATATCCAATTATACAAAATGATGGACAACATCTCCATTTACGCCTCCTTGTTTTGCACTTCACTTAAGCTGGTGTTACAATCAATATTAAGGACGGTAAGGCGAACATCCTGGCCTTGAGGCGGCCAATGTGGTGAATTAGCAGCTATCTTGTATTGTAATATGGCAGTTGGTCATATCTCCTTCTCAAGCTTGACTTCTCCATGCTGAGAGGTTATATGTTTCTATAGTTAAAGAAGTAACTATGAAGGGCAAAGTGAAGCGACAGCTACCAGATTTTATAGGGAATTTATCCAAGAGAGGCAGATGCTAGTGCCTCCTCGACATTATATGGAATGTGCTCTATCTTTGGCCAGGTTGGCTGTGGGCCATACCAGTCCTAATCCAGCAGTGGGGGCAGTAGTTATTAAAGACGGACTTATTGTAGGCATGGGATATACCCAGCCTGCTGGCTCGGAGCACGCTGAAGTAATGGCACTTCGTCAGGCTGGTGACAAGGCGCAAGGTTCTGCCATGTATGTCACCTTGGAGCCTTGTTCCCATTATGGGCGTACTCCACCCTGCACGCAAGCCATAATTGATGCCGGCATTTCAGAGGTCCATATAGCCTTGCTGGACCCAAACCCACTGGTTTCAGGGCGGGGGGTAGGCAGGCTAAATGAGAGGGGTATTAAGACCCACATAGGTACTTGTGAGCAAGAAGCTCATGAAATAAATGAGGCTTATATCAAGCATATTACTACGGGTTTACCGTTTGTTATGGCCAAATTCGCCATGAGCCTCGATGGTAAGATCGCTACCAAATCTGGGGACTCTAAATGGATAACTAAAGACGAGGCAAGGAAATATGCACATGACTTGCGTTATACTGCCGACGCCATAATGGTGGGGGTGAATACTATTTTGGCGGATAATCCTCGCCTTACCGCTAGAGGTTTTGGTGGTAGAGCTGGCATAGGGAAGATGCAACCGATACGACTAGTTGTTGATAGTAAGGGGAGGGTACCATTGAATGCTCATATTTTTGAGCGACCGGGAGGGGTCTTGCTTGCTGTAGCAGAGCCTTTTGACTCTGCAAAGAAGGAAAAATTGTTGCAGGCGGGCGCCGAAGTGCTGGAATTGCCTGCCGAGAAAGGCTCGGTAGATGTTAGGGAGTTATTTAAGTTGTTGGGGAAGCGAGAAATTGTCAATGTCCTGGTGGAGGGGGGTGGCAAGCTCCTTGGTTCACTTTTTGACCATCACTTGGTGGATAAAGTGATGGTTTTTATTTCACCAGTCATCATTGGTGGCAGTAAAGCTGCGATTGTGGCGGGGAATGGCGTTGACAATATGGCTAAGGCTTTGCGCCTTAGCCGGGTTAATATCAAATGTTTCGGCGATGATGTGTTAGTTAGTGGATACATGGAGAAGGAATTTCCAAAAGAGCCTAGATTTTCAGGGGCATAGCATGTTCACCGGAATAGTTGAAGAAATTGGCGTAGTTAAGGAAACAAGCCGGGATCGCTTGGCCTTCGAAGCCCATAAGGTACTGGATGGAACGAAAGTAGGTGCTAGCATAGCAGTTAACGGTGCTTGCCTAACTGTTGTCTCCCTGGAAGATAGCGGCTTCAGAGTCGATGTTATGCCTGAGACGTTACGCTGCACTAATCTCGGTGGACTTCATTATAACGATCAGGTAAATTTGGAAAGGGCACTGGCATTTGGGGAACGCCTTGGCGGTCATTTAGTGTTGGGGCATGTCGATGATACGGGAGAAGTAATAGATGTAACTACTGAAGAAACCGCGCATATTATGAGGGTCTCAGCACCTGCTAAACTAATGCCTTATATAGTAGATAAAGGCTTTATCGCTGTCGATGGTGTTAGTCTCACCATTGTAGACTTCGATGATTTTTCCTTTGCTGTGTCTCTAGTAGCCTACACTACAGAATATACCACCTTAGGGAGGAGGAAACCTGGCGATATCGTCAATTTAGAGGCGGACATCATAGCTAAATATGTGGAAAGGCTGAAAGAGCGAAGAACGCAAGGCTTAACCTTCGAGTTCCTTAGGGAATATGGATTTGTGGAGGGAACAGATGCTAGCTAGCATTTCGGAGGCGATTAAAGATATAAAGGCAGGCAAGTTTATTATTCTCATCGATGATGAGTCTCGTGAAAATGAAGGAGACTTGGTCATGGCTGCCGAGAAGGTTACTCCCGAAGCTATAAATTTTATGGCTAAGTATGGTCGGGGACTGATTTGCCTTCCTATTATTGGTCAAAGGCTCGATGAATTAGGAATACCGCTCATGGTTTCGAATAATACCTCACGGCATTCTACCGCCTTCACAGTCTCCATCGAGGCGAAGGATGAAGTTACTACCGGCATTTCTGCATTCGATCGGGCCCAGACCGTAAAAACGGTGCTCGACCCTAATACTAATTCGGGTGACTTGGCTCAGCCAGGACATATATTTCCTATTCGAGCCAGGGAAGGTGGGGTGCTAGTACGAGCAGGACATACCGAAGCTTCTGTTGATTTGGCTAGGCTGGCTGGACTTTATCCTGCTGGTGTCATATGTGAGATTATGGACGAGGATGGCACTATGGCCCATCTGCCTCAGCTTGAGGCTATGGCCTCTAAGTTCGACTTGAAGCTTGTAACCATCGCTGATTTGATTGCCTATCGTCTTCGCCATGAAAAACTGGTACAAAGAGTAACTGAGGCTAAGCTGCCCACAAAGCATGGCGAATTCACTGCTATAGCTTATAAGAGCGCTGTCGATGCCGCTGAACATATGGCTCTAATCAAAGGCGACATATCGAATGATAAGCCAGTGCTGGTACGTGTACATAGCGAATGCCTGACTGGAGATGTCTTTGGTAGTTTGAGATGCGATTGCGGAGCTCAGGTTGGCATGGCTTTGCAGCGCATAGCCAAAGAAGATCGAGGTGTTTTTCTTTATATGAGACAGGAGGGGAGGGGAATCGGGTTTCACAATAAGCTCCGCGCCTATGCTCTTCAGGATCAAGGAATGGATACTGTGGAGGCTAATATAGCTTTAGGTTTTGGTCCTGATTTGAGAGATTACGGAGTGGGCGCCCAGATTTTGGCCGACCTAGGTTTACATAATATTAGATTGCTTACCAATAATCCGAAGAAGGTGATTGGGTTGGAGAGCTATGGAATTAAGATAGTGGAGACCGTTCCGCTAATAGCTCCATCTACTCCTTACAATATCCGCTATCTGGAAACCAAACAAAAGAAATTAGGGCATCTTTTAGGTATACAGGAGGTAAATGATGGCTAAGCATTACGAAGGTATCCTGATAGGGAAAGGTCTTAAGTTTGCCATGGTTGTTGCTCGTTTTAATGAGTTAATAACCACTAAGCTCGTTGAGGGGGCAAAGGATGCTTTGTTGCGTCACGGTGTCAATGAGGGGGACATCGACATTGTCTGGACCCCAGGTTGTTTAGAGATCCCGCTTGTAAGCAAAAATTTGGCACAGAGTAATAAGTACAATGCTATAGTATGCCTTGGCGCGGTAATTCGTGGCGGCACCCCACATTCCGAGTATGTTGCTTCTGAGGTAAACAGGGGAATTGGCAGGGTGAGCTTGGATACTGGCTTACCGATAATACAAGGTATCATTACTGCTGATACTTTGGAGCAGGCTATCCAGAGGGCTGGGGCTAAAGAGGGCAACAAGGGCTTTGATGCTGCGGTAGGCGCTATTGAAATGGCAAATTTGCTTAAGGCTATTCAGTGACCTTATAGACTTTGTCACCTCGCCTTACTCTATCGGGTACTTTTATACCCACAAGGTCGCCGGGCTTAGCCTCAGTGATGTTGGTGCGTTCGATCTGCATAGATTCTACAGCCAGTTCCATATCTGTGGTGCTGCCCCGGATATGAATTTTGTCACCTATTTTCAGTGTGCCGCTTAACGCTATGCCAGCTACCACAGGCTTAGCAAAAAAATCTGACACATTCCCAATTTCTACTTCTTCCATCTTCAGGTTCCTCCTCTGCTTAGATAAAATACACCCTTTGCAATCAAAAATCAATATAAATAATTATTTCATGCCTTGACAAGTCGCGCTGCTCCACTTATGATAATATCGTTAAATAAAGCTGATTGGAGGGAATGAACCGTGTCTGAGAGAAAAGCAGGGCAACCATATACTCCGGAGGAGATACTCTCCTTTGATCGCATTAAGAGAGCTATGACAAGCAGAGTTTTGGATAGGATAGAAGACTTATGGCAGGGAAAACAGCCCATAAGCGTTGAGCAGATGAACGAAGTAATCTCCGATGAATGGCAGAGGGTAAAGGAAGCAGTGAGGTCATCACCGGCAGCTCGGGAAGCTTTTCGTAAGTATTTGGAGCGTACCATCTCCGAGCAAATAGACAATTTAATGAAAACTGATAAAGCTGAGCTAGAATCATTGGGCGTTGTAGAGAAGGGTCTATAAATTGCTTCCACAAGATAAATATGATCCAGTTAAACATGCTAAACGGGACCTAGACATAGGCCAGGTAATTAAGCGTCTCGATATGTTAGATGATAGGCTAGACAATATGGATTCTGTAGTGACATCACTTGTAGAAAGGGTGATGGGAAGACCTCTTGTTCTGGAAGTAACCTGCCCTAATTGTGGTCAAACTATACAGATCAATGTCACCAGTGGTGTGAGGCTGCGAGGTAAAGAATAATCAACACAGTAGGCACTGTACTCTTTATTAATGCTTAATTTCCAAGCCACCTAATGAGAACTAATCTTCTATTTCTGTCGTACTATCGAAGGTTTGACCCGTTTAGCTGTGTTTGCTACAATCGCCCAACGGGCGGTTAGCTCAGTGGTTAGAGCGCTGCGTTGACATCGCAGAGGTCACTGGTTCAAGTCCAGTACCGCCCACTTTTTGATGAAATGATATTTGGGTGCCATTTTTAGAATGGGAAGTTCGAGATGAGCTCGAAAAAAAAGGATGAGCAACTGGAACGGATGCGGCATTCTGCGGCTCACATCATGGCTGAGGCCGTACAATATCTTTTTCCTGAGGCTAAATTTGGAATCGGACCGACTATAGAGAATGGCTTCTATTACGACTTTGACCTGCCACGCCCATTAACACCGGATGATTTGCCCGTAATTGAAAACAAGATGAGAGAGATCATCAGTCAGAATTCGCCATTCGTTACACAGGAGATAAGCAAAGAGGAAGCACGACAGCTCTTTGCCACCCAGCCTTATAAATTGGAGCTTATCGACGAGATCCCTGATACTGCTGTAACTACTTACAAGCAAGGTTCCTTCACCGATTTGTGTCGTGGCCCCCATCTAGCGTCTACAGGTGGAGTAAAAGCGTTTAAGCTTACTCATATAGCTGGAGCATATTGGCGAGGTGATGAAAAGCAACCCATGCTGCAAAGAATTTACGGTGTAGCTTTTGGAAGCAGGGAGGAGCTTGAGGATTATTTGTCGCGTCAAGCTGAAGCTACCAAACGGGACCATAGGAAGCTAGGCAAAGAGCTTGACCTTTTCAGTACTCATGAAGAAATTGGTCCTGGCTTAATTTGCTGGCATCCCAGAGGTGCTTTAATCCGACAGACCATAGAGGAGTTCTGGAGGGCAGAGCACATCAAGCGCGGCTATGATATTGTCTACACCCCCCATATTGCCAAGCTAGATTTATGGAAAACTAGCGGGCATTGGGAATTCTACCGGGACTATCTATTCTCACCGATGGAAATTGAAGGCCAACAATATATGCTAAGGCCCATGAATTGCTTGGGGCATATTTTGATTTATAAAAGCAAATTGCGCAGTTATCGTATTTTGCCTTTGCGGTATGCCGAGTTGGGCACAGTATACAGGTATGAACGAACCGGCGTACTATATGGTCTTGCCAGGGTAAGGGGATTTACTCAAGACGATGCCCATATTTTCTGCCGACCAGACCAGGTTGAAGAGGAGGTAATGGAAGTTCTGAAGTTGGCACAATTCATGATGACTACCTTTGGCTTTGATGAGTATGAATTGTTGTTATCAACGCGCCCTGAGAAATATTCTGGCACGGTTCTAATGTGGGAGGAGGCCACAGAATCCCTTAAACGCGTTTTAGAGGGGCTTGACTTGCGTTACGAGGTGGACCCTGGCGAAGGGGTTTTCTACGGGCCTAAAATCGATATTAAGGTCAAGGACGCTTTAGGGCATGTTTGGCAAGGTCCGACTATACAGGTCGATTTTAATTTGCCACAACGCTTTAATGTCTGTTATATTGGTGAAGATGGCTTGGAGCATAATGCGGTTATGATACATCGCACAGTTTTAGGTAGCATGGAGCGTTTTTTAGCTTGCCTTACAGAGCATTACGGTGCTGCCTTCCCAGTATGGTTATCGCCGATTCAAACAATAGTAATTCCCATAGCAGATAGGCATGTCGGCTATGCTAATGAGATAGAGAGCGATTTTAAAAATGAGGGTATCAGAGTTCAAGTGGACGACCGCTCGGAGAGAATGAATCTGAAGGTAAGGGAAGCTCAATTGGAGAAAGTCCCGTATATGCTTATAGTCGGTGATAAGGAAATGGCTTCGTCCAGTGCGTCAGTTCGCTTAAGGAGTGGCGAGGACCTGGGCTTAGAGAGTTTGGTACAAGTTAAAAATAGAATAAGGGCAGCTATAGAGGCTAAGTCTTGAATACTGTTCTGGGGGTAGAAAGGGCATAGTTAAAGAATTACCAACTAATAGGAGAATCAGAGCCCGGGAGGTTCGCCTCATAGGAGGGGAGGGGGAACAACTTGGCGTGGTGCCTCTGCAAAAAGCATTACAAATTGCTCGGGAGCAGGGCTTTGATTTGGTGCAGGTGGCATCAACGGCGGCTCCGCCGGTGTGTCGACTTCTTGATTATGGTAGGTATAAATATGAGCAAACTAAAAAGGAACGCAAGGCGAAGAGGGGTCAAAGAGTTGGCTTACTTAAGGAGGTCCGTTTAAGACCGAAGATAGAGGAACATGATTTACAGGCCAAAATTAGGACTACGAAGAAATTATTAGAGGAGGGCAATAAAGTAAGGTTGGTACTAAGGTTCAGAGGGCGTGAAGTTGTTTATCCTGAACTAGGTTGGAAGGTGCTGCAGAAGGTAACTGAAGCCTCGAAGGAGATAGCTGCAGTAACTAGCTCCGTTAATGAGGCGAGAAGTATAGCCTTGGTTTTATCCCCGGTTTCCCTCAAGAAATCTAAGGAGGGAGGAACAGATGCCAAAACTCAAAACCCATAAGGGGGCAAGGAGCCGCTTTCATATAACGGGTAGCGGCAAGCTCATGCGTACTAAATGCGGCAAGAGTCATTTGAGACGGAAAAAGGCTCCTAGAACTAAGCGCCTCTATGATGAAAGAATTCCAGTTTCTTCTGCAGATGAGAAGCGACTGAAGAGACTTTTGCCTTATAAATAATTATGGAGTAAAGGGAGGAATCTTGCCACGAGCTAGAAGTGGGAAAGTTACCCACAGACGACATAAAAAGGTACTTGCGCTGACTAAAGGGCATAGGGGGAGTAGGCATGCTTTATATCGTGATGCTCATGAGTCCATGCTTCATGCCCTGGATTATTCCTATCGGCATCGTCGTGAGCGGAAAGGCGACTTCAGAAGGCTATGGATTACTCGCATTAATGCTGCTGCGCGAGCTGGAGGGCTTACTTACAGTCAGTTCATAGCGAGATTAAAAGAATCAAATATAGAAATCAATCGAAAGATGTTGGCCGAGATGGCAGTCAAAGACCCTGAAGGTTTTGCTACATTGGTAGCTTCGGTAACTGAGGTTAACTCACCAGGCCTGCAATGACATTATGCCCCGAAACTTCCAAGAACTTTGAACAGAGATAACACTACTTGGCAGTTAATGCTGGAACAACTCAAAGGCCTTCATGCACAAGCTCTCGATGAGCTAAAAAAAATTGATAATCCTCGGGAGCTAGAGTCGTGGCGAGTTCGCTACTTAGGTAAGAAAAGCAGACTAACGCAAATTCTACGTTCCTTGGCTACCCTGCCTTTGGAAGAACGGCGAGAGATGGGTGCCCAGGCTAACGAAATTAAGAGGGCTTTAGAGTCAAATCTGAGCGAGAAGGAAAAATTATTACAGGAAGCCCTTTTGACTTCTCCTTTGGAGTCCCAAGGATTAGATGTTACCTTGCCTGGTCGGCCTCTCCCAACAGGGCGACTTCATCCCACTACTCAGATACTTAACGAGATTTGCGATGTTTTCAAAAATATGGGCTTCCAGGTAATCGAGGGGCCTGATGTGGAGTGGGATTACTACAACTTTGAGGCCCTAAACATTCCTCAGCATCATCCTGCGCGAGATATGTTTGCCACCCTATGGATAGATGCTGGTATGGGAGGCAAAGCCAGGCTTCTGCGCACCCATACTTCCCCAATGCAGATTAGGTTGATGGAGAAGGAACGCCCGCCAATAAGGGCCATAGTGCCGGGGCGAACCTACAGATATGAAGCGACTGATGCCACTCACGAATCTATGTTTTATCAGGTTGAAGGTTTAGCTGTGGATAAGAACATCACCCTGGCGGATTTAAAAGGCACTTTGTTTGAATTTTGCCGCTGCCTTTTCGGTGAGGAAAGGAAAGTGCGCTTCCGCTGCGATTACTTTCCTTTTGTGGAACCCGGGGTGGAAGTAGCTATCAGATGTTCAGCTTGTGATGGGGCTGGCTGCCGGCTCTGCAGCTACAGCGGCTGGATCGAAATATTAGGTGCGGGCATGGTGCATCCCGAGGTCCTGTCACGCGTCGATATTGACCCTGAGCTCTACAGTGGTTTTGCCTTCGGGTTGGGAGTTGAGCGCATACCTATACTCCGCCATGGTATCGATGACATTCGTCTCTTTTACGGCAATGACCTCAGGTTTCTAAAGCAGTTCTAGATGTTAAGGTGACAGCATGAAGGTTTCTCTCAAATGGCTCAAGGATTATGTTGACATAAAACTCGCCCCGAAAGAACTAGCCGAGAGACTGAGCATGGCTGGCCTGGAAGTCAAGGGCATACAGACTACAGGTGGCGCCTGGGATAATGTAGTGATAGGGGAAGTAATAGCTGTAAGCCCTCATCCCAATGCGGACCGTCTTAAGCTAGCCACAGTTGACCTCGGCACCCAACAGTCCACCGTAGTTTGTGGTGCTCCCAATATAGGCATTGGTCAGAGGGTGCCTTTTGCCCAAGTAGGAGCCCGGCTTATAGATGCTCACAGCGGAGAAGCTGTAGCGCTAAAGCCGGCTAAAATTCGCGGCGTCGTCTCCGAGGGCATGGTCTGCTCGGAGAAGGAGCTGGGGATTTCCGAGAGTCACGAGGGCATTTTGGTACTGCCGCAGGAGGCATCCATAGGCGCGCCTCTCGCTGCCTATCTGGGCGATGTAGTTTTTGACTTAGACATAACACCCAACCGCCCAGACTGCCTATCCGTAATTGGTATCGCCCGAGAAATCGCTGCCTTAACTGGTGAAGCACTGCACTTACCTCAAATCGACTATGAAGAAAGGGAAGAATCGATAGACACCTTTGCCTCCGTTGACATAGTCGAGCCGGAATTATGCCCCAGGTACTGTGCGAGTCTGATTACCGGAATAAAGATAGCCCCCTCTCCGCCCTGGCTACAGCAGTATCTGAATAGCTGCGGTATGCGTCCCATTAACAATGTTGTTGATGTTACCAATTATGTGATGCTGGAATATGGTCAGCCCCTTCACGCTTTTGATTATCATAAGCTTAAGGGCAGGCAAATTGTCGTTCGCAGTGCCGGAAATGGCGAAAGCATGACTACCCTCGATGGGACAGAGCGTGCCCTTAACCCGGATATACTGGTTATCGCCGACAAGGAAGATGCCATCGCTGTCGCTGGAGTCATGGGTGGCCTGGATTCCGAAGTTACGGACAAAACTGACACTATCCTCCTGGAGTCGGCGAATTTCAACCAGGTTGCCATCCGTCGGGGCTGTGGCCATCTTCAATTCCAGAGCGAGGCCTCGATTCGCTTTGACAAAGGGCTTAATAGTGACCTCCCTCTTCTGCCGCTGAAGCGGGCCACTCAATTGCTGGTGGAGCTAGCCGGTGGCAGAGCAGCCAGGGGCGTGATTGACGTTTACCCCGGGAAATCAAAACCAGAGCCCATATTGCTTACCGCCCGGGAAGTGCAGCGCCTTTCGGGTTTGGAAGTCGCTGTTGATGAAATGCTCAGGGTATTAAAGTCCTTGGGCTTTGAGTGCCAGGAGAGCGATTCAGGTTCCCAAATTTCGGTAGGAGTGCCTTACTGGCGCAGCGATATTAAATGCCCTGCCGACCTCGTGGAGGAGGTAGTCCGCATCATCGGCTACGATAAAGTTCCTATGACCAGGCTCAGCTCTCCTTTGCCTCAACAGGAATCAAGATTGTCGCTGTCGGCGCGGCAGAGTGACCTCAAGGGGAAATTAAGAGGTATTCTGACCGGCTTGGGCTTTCAAGAGATACTAACTTATTCTTTAGTCAGCCTGGAAAAGCTGCAGAAGCTTTCCCCCAAGCTTGAGTTGAAAATTTCGCCCTTAAAGGTAGCCAACCCTATGACGAGGGAGCAAGAATACCTGCGTACCAGTTTACGGGCCGGTCTTCTGGCCACGTTGGCACATAACCAGAAGTTTGAGCAATCAGGTATAAGGCTCTTTGAAATTGGCAAGGCATTCTTGCCGCAGGGCAAGGAATTGCCTGAAGAGAGGGAGATGCTCTGCGCCGTGCTCAGCGGCCCAAGGGCGGAATTGTCCTGGCAGGCTGGTGGAGAGCCGCTCGATTTCTTTGACGCCAGGGGGGCAGTGGAAAATGTCCTGACCCAGTTGGGACTGAAGGCGAGTTTTGAGCTTAGCGATGATGAAGGTCTATTTCCGGGTAGAGGGGCTGACATAATTATCGATAATGACAGGGTGGGCATTGTCGGTGACCTGCATCCCATGGTAGCGCAGGCTTTTGAGCTTGCTGACGCTGCTAGCCTTATAGAAATTGACCTGGAGAAGCTGTTGGCCAGGATTACCGGGATAAAGGAATACCAGTCTATTCTACGCTTTCCCAGCGTCGCCCGGGACATCGCTTTAGTAGTGGATGAGCAAGTGAGCTATCGAAGGGTGGCGGAGATAATCGAAAGCTTCCCCCTGGTAACGCAGATAATTCTCTTTGACCTTTACAGAGGTGAGCAGATACCCGGGGGCAAGAAATCTTTTGCCATAAGGATTGTCTATCAATCGCCCAGGCATACCCTGACTGATGAGGAAGTTGACCAAACTCAAGAGCAGATGCTCGGCAGACTGAATCAGGAGCTGGGTGCTGCTCTGAGGGACTGACCCTCTGAAACCAAAGTCAGCAATCTGGACTGAATCTCGGTGCTAAATTCCGCTTAGCGGTCCTGATATAAAATAAGTTTGGCGAAGTCGAGTTTAGACAGAGCAAAGCGGAATATTTTACCTTTGTTATATGCCCTAAAGGATAGGGTTGCAAGCAGTCGCAGAGTTTGTTCGGGCGGTTAATTTGATTTGGATTCTCCCAGCAATTTACTTAAACTTTCAGCATTTTTGCCAAATACATTTATTTGAGCAAAGTCACACTCAATGAAATTTAGATGTTCAATATTAAATGCATTTATGAAGTCTATCTTATTAAATGTACATTTAATAAACTTAGCATTAAAAAAATCCGTATTCATAAGCTCTACATCCTCAAAAGTAGTGTTGCGACAGGTAACATTGCCAAAATCAGTATTCATCATAACTAGATTTCTGAATTCACAAATATCTATCTTAGACGATTTAAACTCAAAGTTCATGAGGTGTCTACTAACTCCTTTAGAATTTAAAAAATTTACTCTTTTCAATTCAGCATCAGTAAAATCAAAATTCATCATATCGCATCTATTAAACTCAATATTGTAGAGATTGCTATTTGTGAAATTAAATGTAAAGTATCTGCAATCAACGTGTTTCAAATTCTTGAGAGTAAAGTGGGATAAATCTAGGAAATCACGTTCCTCGTTTTTATAATTGATATTCTCTATCAATTCACTCTTGATCTGGTCTTTTGATAAGGTTTTATATGTAGTCTTTAAAAATTCAACTTGCTCATTAAGGATATTTAAGTATTTACTTAGAATTTGGTGTGAGGTAACGATGTATTTTGGAGCATCACTGTCTTTGTAAACATCATGCGTGAACTCACCCCATGCTTCCTCCAAGATTGTTCTATTTTGTATTTCAAATTTGAGTTCTTTTAAATCTATGCCTTCCCTTTTCTGTAATTCCTTAATTTCCACTACATAGTGAATTGATGTATATCCGGTTTTTAAGGTTTTCTGTAATTCTTCCTGAGATGGTTTCATATTCCCAATACCATCCCATAGGTATGTCTTTTTATCAATAATCTCAAAATTTTCCTCTACCCAATCACAAAGCTCTTGTAATTCTGTTTTGTATAAACATATTAACCTTATACCCAAAATATCATTGATAGATGAAAAAGCCTCAGGAATTGTTGTGATACCTTCTTTATTGATTTTCTCGTAAAAACTATTAAAGCTCTTGATCCTGGCTTTAAAATATTTTATGGGAGTGGAGGAATTTGATTTTATTTCTGAGTAAATTTTATATATTACAACATCCTTTAATTCTTCCAATAGTTTTGCTTTTTCCAAATATTCCAATTTAAGTTTGTCTATTTCCATTATAAAATTCCCGTAAGACCTCTGAAATGTTAACTTTTACTAAATTACCACCTGAAGGAATTTCATATAATTGTTGTTTGCGAATCTTTTATTCGCTTACTCCGAATGATTTTGAGGCATTGCGAACGAAATACTTCATTTATCCACGTTGCTCATATCATGTTTGCTGAGCTGTCTTTTCCCTTAGCAGCCTGTTGACCTCGGGGGCCAGATTTTTCAAAGGCAGAAGCTGGGCTTCCTTCTCCGTACGCCACTTTGCCTCTATGCTCTGGCTTTGCAAGGTTCGTGGGGACAATGTCAATCGCAGTGGTATTCCCAGGAGGTCAGCATCGTTGAACTTAATGCCGGGGGAGTCGTCACGGTCATCGAAGAGAACCTCGATGCCTTCCTCTCGCAGTTCCTGGTAAATTCTCTCTGCCGTAGGGGCAACATCAGCTTTATCTAGATGAAGCGGGCAAAGATAGACCTGGTAAGGGGCGACGGAGAGCGGCCAGATAATGCCCTTGTCATCGTGGCTTTGTTCCACTACGGCTGCCAGCAGGCGCCCCAATCCAATGCCGTAGCAGCCCATTATAATAGGACGAGACCTGCCATCATTATCCAGGAAAGATGCCCCAAATTTTTCGCTGATGAAGGTGCCCAACTTAAATACATGGCCCACTTCGATGCCCCGAGCCGATGATAATTGACCCTGGCACCTGGGGCAGCTATCTCCATACTGAGCCAGGGCGATATCAGCCAGAAGGTCAACCTGGAAATCCCGGGGGTAATTGGCGTTCCTGAGGTGGTATCCCGTCTTATTGGCGCCGACAATAAAGTTGGTGCCCGAGCTTATGGAATCATCGGCAACGACTTTAACTCCCTTCACGCCTATGGGCGAGGCGAAACCAGCTACCAGGCCGATTTCGTTCACCTCGGCTTCCGTGGCCAGGCGGAGCTCAGAGCACTTCAGGGTGTTTCTCAGCTTGGTCTCGTTGACTTCCAGGTCGCCCCGAATGACGACGAAGATAAATTCTCCATCTGCATAATAAAACACCGCCTTAAGCGTCTGATTTGTCGGCACGCCCACAAAATGAGCCACTTCCTCTATGGTTTTCGACTCCGGCGTGGCTATCTCCTCTAAAGGGAGGAGGTTCTTTGCTTCGCTCGAAATGACCTTTTCGCCGGTTTTCACAAATTGAGCTTTCTCCGCATTGGCGGCGTACCCACAACTGGGGCAATGAATAATTTCGTCTTCACCGCCTTCGGTAATAACCGTGAACTCATGGGAATCCTTGCCCCCTATGGCGCCGCTATCAGCCTCCACCATCAATGTGGGCAGGCCGAGGCGGGCATAGATATTTCTGTAAGCCTGGCTCATCTTCTGGTAGCTTTCGTCGAGGCCGGCCTCGTCGGCATCGAAGCTGTAAAGGTCCTTCATGATAAACTCGCGGACTCTCAATAAGCCACCGCGAGGTCGAGGCTCATCGCGAAGCTTGGTCTGTATTTGATAGAGGAGGAGGGGAAGCTCCCGGTAGCTTTGCACATAGCGGTGGACAAGGTCGGTAATAACCTCTTCATGAGTGGGTCCCAGAGCCAGTGTGTGTTCTTTGCGGTCGGTCAAAGTGAACAGGGATTTGCCAAAAGAAACATACCTGCCTGATTGCTGCCACAGTTCAAAAGGCTGCAACACGGGCAGCATCAATTCCTGTCCCCCAGCCTTATCCATTTCCTCTCTGATTATGTTCTCTATCCTTTTGAGCACCCGCCAGCCCAGGGGCAGGTAAGAATAAATTCCCGCAGCCTCCTGAGCAATCATGCCCGCCCGAAGCAGTAGCTGATGGCTTATGCTCTCAGCTTCTGCCGGTGCCTGTCTTAGTGTCTTGCCAAAAAGCTTAGAAAAACGCATTTCCCTTGATAAAAGTCTAGTCTACTCTATTTCCACTTCTTAATAGGTTCGCCTTCTCTATCTTTCATACGGCCTGATACAACAAAAATAAAATCAACGAGGGCCCAAATTGCCATCGCCAGAAGAGATATTAAACCAGCAAGTATAACAATTACAACCCACATGGGAGGAAAAGTTGCGTGGCCAAGAATGGCCAAGGACAATACATAGCTGACGATGCCAAAGATACCTAAGAGGAGCATTATAGTGGCCGTTCCCATCTTACGCAGATAGAATCGGTGGGCACCGAATGCGCCGACGAGGGAAGCAAGTAAAGTGGTGGTAAGCCTCGATTTTGATGAAATTTCTTCTGCTACTGCATTCGCCAGTTCAGCACCACATTTTAGACATGTCTCGTCCTGTGGCTCTGCCTGAGCACCGCAGGCAGGACAGAAGTTACACCCAGCCGAGGGCTTAGCTCCACACTCGGGGCGAATTTCCCGCATCTCTACCAATTCTTGGCCACAGTTTCTACAAAACACTGTTTACCTGTTTTATGGAAGCTTATCAATCTCTGTCATTAAGGCCTCTAACAAGGCTGCCTCGGAGACTGTGCCCACCACCTCCCCCTTCTTAAATATAGCACCCTTTCCCTTGCCGCAGGCAATGCCCACGTCGGCATCCTTAGCCTCGCCGGGCCCGTTGACCACGCAGCCCATTACTGCCACCTTAACGGGTTTATTCATCTTCTCCAGGCGCTTGCTTACAGCTTCAGCCAGGGCAATAATATCAACTTCAGCCCGGCCGCAGGAAGGGCAGCTTACTAAGGTTGGACCTCGTTGACGAAGTCCCAGGCTTTTTAGAATTTCGTAAGCAACGAAGGCCTCTTCACAGGGATGAGCGCTGAGAGAAACGCGTATGGTATCGCCAATCCCCTGATAGAGAAGTATGCCAATGCCTATAGCGCTGCGTACGGCTCCCGTCCGGGGAAGCCCGGCCTCAGTGATGCCCAAATGCAGAGGGTATGGTATTTTGTCGGCAATCAGTTGGTAGGCCTCAATGGTAGTGGGAACATCAAAGGCTTTAAGGGAGACCTTAATCAAATTAAAGTCCAGGCTTTCCATAAGCCTTATCTGCTCCAGGGCCATATTGGCCATGCGCTCGACAGGTGGAGCATCAGGCTGGAAGTTGGCAGGTAAACTGCCGGCATTCACTCCAATACGGATGGGCACCTCTCTTTCCTTAGCAGCAGCTACCACTTTGGCAATCTGTTCCCTATCTCCTATGTTGCCGGGATTGAGGCGGAGACCATCGACGCCTGCCTGTAGCGCAGCCAGAGCTAAGCGGTAATCAAAATGTATATCGGCGATAAGGGATGATGAAACGCTCCGTCTTATAGCCGCCAAGCTTTCAGCCGCGTCCCTGTCAGGGACTGCCAATCGCACAATTTCACAGCCACAGTCCTCTAACTCCTTAATCTGGTTTACAGTGGCGGGAATATCACGTGTATCGGTCTTGGTCATGGACTGTACTACGATGGGGGCATCGCCGCCAACGGTTACCTTGCCAATTTTCAAGGGCGTGGAAGTCCGACGTGTCATAATCCGAAACCCCTACCGCTAATTAGACGCAGGATATCACTAAAAGTTACTAATATCACCACTGTGATTAAAAAGGTAGTGCCTATGGTGTGTGCTAGTCGTACTGCCCGGGGGGAAAGGCGTTTTCCCCGCCTACACCCCTCAATGAATGCCACCAGCATACCTCCTCCATCTAAGGGAGGAATGGGGAGGAGGTTAAACATGCCGATACCCAGGCTAATTATACTGGCCATGAATAGTATATTGCTAAAGCCAGAGGAGCGTACTGCCTCCACCGTTAACTGACCAGCACCTATTGGCCCCACGAGTGCCATATCGGGAGATTCTCTGATCAGGGGGATGGCCTCTATTATGAGTGCAGGCATATAAATTATATAGCTAGCTCCTAAGTAGACTGCCCTCCACACGGGAAGTCGCTCCTGCTCCAGATGAGTCCCATCTACCCAACGCAGCTCCACACCTGGCAGGGTCTCGTGGCTGGCAATAATAAAGGAGCTTGAAACCGTTTCCTGGCCCCGGAGCAAAACCAGGGGTATTTCTTCGTCTTCCTTGGCAGAATTCAGGGCGCCCGACATGCTTTCAGTGTTATATACAGGCTGTCCATTGATGCTCAGGATAGTATCGCCGGGTCTGATGCCAGCCTCATAAGCCGGCGAGCCTTCATTCACCTGACTCACCATGTTCCAGCAAAGCAGAACGCCAATTATTCGTCGCTGCAATGTAGGGTCGAATTTTGGCTTCAACCTGGCTTCCTCTTGACTCCCATCCTTTTGCAAAAGCAAAGTTATTTCCGCCTCATCTTCGCCCGAATTTACTGTATCCTGCATCTCTTCCCACGTATGGACAGGCTGCCCATCCAGCTCCAAAATTATATCCCCAGCCTCGATGCCTGCCTCTTCCGCAGGAGAATTCTCTGCAACAGAATGCACCATGAGTCCATTGCCGGTGACCATGCTTATGGGTAGCAGAAGGAAGGCACTAAAAAGGATGAAGGCTAGAAAGATATTGACCAGTGGACCTGCAGCGTAGACTCCTAACCTTGTCCATGGTCCTTTGCCAGCCAGGCTTCGGGGTACTGTGGGGTCATTTTCTCCGGCAGTCTTGACAAAAGCTCCCAGAGGTACGGCGTTAACTGAGTATATTGTCTCGCCTCGTTTAATACCAAAAAGTCGTGGGGGAAGGCCTATGCCAAACTCTTCCACCTTCACGCCGGCACGCCTGGCAGTAATGAAGTGTCCCAATTCGTGAAGGTAGACCGTCACGATCAAAACTACGATGAAAATAACGATGATTAGGGCGACACTCATGTCTTTATTCTGGCCTCCAATTTATAGCGAATTCCCTCGCCCACCTGTCAGCAGCCAATACTTCCTCTAAAGATGGCTGCACGACATTCTGATGTTGCTCCAACGTTTTTTGCACAATTTTAGCTATATCGGTAAAGCTAATTATACGGTCGAGAAAAAGCTCCACAGCCACTTCATCTGCGGCGCAGAGTACTGCAGGGTAAGTGCCTCCTGATTTGCCGGCATCCAGTGCCAGCTTAAGACAGGGAAATTTATCATAGTCCACGGGCTCGAAGTTCAGAGAGTGGATTTTATTCCAATCAAGACGGGGTAATTCTGAATTAGGCCACCTCTGTGGATAAGATAGAGCATATTGAATGGGCAACCTCATATCAGGCGGGCTAAGCTGAGCTTTCAGGGAGCCATCCCGAAACTCCACTATGGAATGAACAATAGATTGAGGGTGAATTAATATTTCAATACTATCAAAAGGGAAAGAGAAAAGCCAATGAGCTTCAATGACCTCCAATCCCTTATTCATAAGCGTTGCTGAATCGATGGTTACCTTTTTTCCCATCTTCCATATGGGGTGACGAAGGGCTTGCCCCGGAGTTATCTTCCCCAACTGCGACTGCGAATAGTTGTGGAAAGGCCCACCTGAGGCAGTTAGAAAAAGCCGCTGCGGTCCATTTTTTTCCCCCTGCAGACATTGCCAGATGGCACTATGCTCACTATCGACAGGGATAATTTGAGCTTGATGGAGGCTGGCTTCACGAACAACAATTTCACCAGCCATCACCAACACCTCCTTGCTAGCCAGGGCAACTATCTTGCCTGCCTTCAGAGCCGCCAGGGTGGGGTTTAGTCCTGCCTTACCTGAAGTGGCCACAATAACGAAGTTAACTTCGGGATGGCTGGCTATTTCCTCCATAGGCAGAAATTCCCCGCTGTAACTAAAGTCAGGCTTAAATGAGGAGCAAAACATTTTGGGTTGAAATTCACTGATTTGTCTCTCAATAAGCTCGATATTTTTACCTCCGGCCAAAGCTACTACCTGGAGTTCGTCAGGGGAGGCACGGATTACATCCAGGGCTTGCTGACCTATGGAGCCTGTTGAACCCAGGATAGCTATTTTTTTCACACCACCCATACTACGTAATAGTATACCACCGCCCCAACGAAGATGAGGCTGTCGAAGCGGTCGAGGATACCACCATGTCCCGGGAGCAAATTTCCTGATTCCTTAACCCCCATATTACGCTTGAGCAGGGATTCAACCAAGTCGCCAAGCTGAGCAAATAGGCTAACGAGGAAGCCAAGGAGTATGATTTGCCAATATTTAAAGGTAAAGGGGGAAATAAGGTTGAGGATTATCGTTATTACGATAGCGCCCAGGATAGCGCTTATTAAGCCTCCTATCGCCCCTTCCCAAGTTTTGGCCGGGCTTATTGCAGGAAACAGCTTATGCCTGCCTCTTGCCCTGCCAACGAAAAAGGCGCCCGTGTCGTTGGCAAATATAGTGAGGATGGCTAGATAAACCCAGCTTCGGCCATCCGCTAGACCACGCAAATTCAGCCAGTAGCTAAGCATCCATCCCACATAGAGGGCGCCAACTATTATCCATGCCCAGTTGCGGAATGCCTTTTCTCTCGGTGAGCGGCATAATAACCAAATTAAGGAAATCAACATAGTGGCGGTAATAACTACGGGTAGGACATCGATGTTTTTGTAATGAGGACTTAAGACAAGTGCCAGCGCCCATAGGAGGCCGAGATAGAGGAGAGGCTCTCTCCTGTCAAAATTGGCCATGTGGTAAAACTCGTAGGTGCCTGCCAATGTCACTGCGGCTATGAGAATACTAAACCAGGGGTCACCAAACCAAACGGCAAGGATAATGAGGGGCACGCCCACGGCGCCGGTAATAACCCTTTGTTTGAGCATAGTTCTATTTTAACAGCTTTCGGGCCACTACAGGCTTGCCCAGCTCATGATGTTCCATCAGCAGTTGCCAAAAACTATGGCCTCAGGACTGGCGATGGATTACGGAATGTTTTGGAATTCCAGTACCACTCGTACCAACAGTCACGTGTCGGCTGGTCTCAAAGCAAAAGAATTGGGTTATGCAACCAAGTTATACAATATTATAGTTGTCTCGGCGCCTCTCATTTCTGTGGTCTGCCGACTCGCCAAAGTCAAAATATTTCTATATTTCCTGTATTTCCTTTTCCTTGCTCTGTCCCAGCTCACCCACATTATCCACAAAAGCCTCTGTAAGTTGGTCAATTTTCTTGGCGTTATTTCTGAGTTCGTCTTGCGATATTTCTTTGTTTTTCTCCATCTCTCTTAGTTTCTCGATGACATCCCTCCTTATATTGCGTATGGCAATCCGCCGCTCCTCCACCCTCTTGGATACTAGCTTGGCCAAGTCCTTGCGCCGCTCCTCGCTGAGGGGCGGGATGACTACCCGAATTACATTGCCATCATTTGCAGGGTTAAGGCCGATGTTGGCTGTAAGAATGGCTTTTTCAATGTCGCGTAATGATGTACGATCCCAGGGTTGAATAACAATCAAATTAGCCTCAGGTATGGTCATGCTAGCAATCTGACGAAGTGAGGTAGATTTGCCATGATAGTCAACCATGATGTCGTCAAGCAAAGCTGGAGTGGCACGCCCAACGCGGATGGTAGCTAGTTCCCTAGCCAGACCATCTATGGCCTGCTGCATTCTGGAGTTCAGTTCGGCAAGTAATTCATCCACCATGGCTCAGTGGTCAACACCAAGCTCAAATCTGGCAAATCTGCGTACTTTTATGTTCTCACCCACTTTAGCAACTGTTTCGGCGATAATTTCCTGTACAGTCTTGGTAGGTTCTTTAACGAAGAGCTGACTAAGAAGACAAGCTGTTTGTGGGTCTATTTCTGTTTCTGGTGGTATCTCTTCACCAGTGATAAATTGCGGAGATAAAGCAGCTACCTGCATAGCTAAGTCGCGCGCAAGACATTTGAATTCATCAGTGTGAGCCACAAAATCTGTTTCACAGTTTAACTCCACTAACGCTCCTATGTGCTTGGTATGGTGAATGTAAGCTTCGATCACTCCTTCGGCTACAGCTGCGTCTTTCTTCTTTTCAGCAATGGCTAACCCACGATTTTTCAAGATTTCTATGGCCTTGTCTATATCGCCACCTGACTCCGATAGAGCATCATTACACTCAAGTACACCTGCGCTAGTTCTGTTCCTTAATTCTTTTACTGACTCGATTGAGATTTTCATGTGGATGTACTTTCTCCTTCCGACTCCTCGGGTTTCACTGGCTCGCCCAGTTCTCCTGGCTCCCCTGGCTCCTCTGGCTCAAAGGTATAGGAACCTAGAATTTCAATGGCTTCTTCTCGCTCTTCCTCAGTAGCTAATTTAGTAACTCCTGCCTCTCCAGAAAATGCTTCAACTTTACCTTCAATCACGGCATCAGCTATTTTGCTGGAAATTAGTTTTATCGCCTTAACAGCGTCGTCGTTGGCGGGAATAGGATAATCAATGCCATCAGGATTACAATTAGTGTCCACGATAGCAATAACGGGTATACCCATTTTTTTAGCTTCCGTAAAAGCAATCTTGTCTTTGATGGGATCAGCGATGAAAAGAGCTCCAGGGAGGGTAGTCATTTCCTTGAAACCACCCATTTGAGTATTTAAGCGAAAAATTTCCTTTTCCACCTTCACCCGTTCTTTCTTGGGCAAGAAAGCAAGCTCTCCTTTATCTCTTTTATTTTCTAAGTGAACTAAGTGGTCGATGCGGGCTTGTATGATAGCGAAGTTAGTTAACATGCCACCTAGCCACCTTTGATTAACATAACTCATACCACACCTCGTAGCCTCTTCTTCTATGGTTTGTTGAGCTTGTTTCTTAGTGCCGACAAAAAGAATGCTTTGCCCTCGAGCTGCTAGGTCCTGGGCGAAGGTACATGCCTTTCCTAACATTGTAACTGTCTGCTCCAAATCGATGATATGGATACTATTGCGCTGGGTGAAGATATATTTCTTCATCTTGGGATGCCAGTAACTGGTGTGATGACCAAAGTGAGCACCTGATTCCAGTAATTGTTTTAATAAAGCATTATCTATCATAGTTACACTTTCAGATGATGTTGAACAG
The DNA here is from genome assembly GCA_964638975.1 of uncultured Dehalococcoidales bacterium. Taxonomy (GTDB): domain Bacteria; phylum Chloroflexota; class Dehalococcoidia; order GIF9; family AB-539-J10; genus RBG-13-51-36. The sequence continues at coordinate 23,397 of CAZXAJ010000006.1, read as the reverse complement.
CAAAACTGGTATAATGTACCATGATTCATTGGGGTAGTGCAACAAGGCATTGCCTCCAATTATCTTTTGGTTGACATTAAATATACTCTTATTTATACTATTGAGCCGAAATTGCAACTGAAGGTCGCCCGAGTAGCTCAATGGTAGAGCAACCGACTTGTAATCGGTAGGTTGGTGGGTTCGAATCCCCTCTCGGGCTAGGTTTTCCAGATATTTTATGATAAGCTTATATGACGGAGGGGTGCCGGAGTGGTTAATCGGAGCAGACTGTAAATCTGCCGCCCGTATGGGCTACGTGGGTTCGAATCCTACCCCCTCCATTAAAAAGTGCAGCGGGCCCACATAGCTCAGTAGGTAGAGCACGTTCTTGGTAAGAACGGGGTCACCAGTTCGAATCTGGTTGTGGGCTTTGAAATAAAAGGAGGTTAAAATGGCTAAGAAAGTTTATGAGCGTGTTAAACCACATGTAAATGTGGGAACTATAGGACATGTTGATCATGGGAAAACCACATTGACCTCAGCCATGACTCAGGTATTGTCTAAAGGGGGAGCTACACCATTCCGTCCTTTTGAGTCTATAGATAATGCTCCTGAGGAAAAAGCTCGTGGGCTAACGATTGCCATTGCCCATATCGAGTATGAGACTGAGACGCGCCATTATTGTCATGTTGATTGTCCCGGGCATGCTGACTATATCAAGAATATGATAACGGGAGCTGCTCAGATGGATGGGGCTATTTTGGTAGTTGCTGCCGATGATGGTCCAATGCCACAGACTAGGGAACACATCCTCCTAGCTCGGCAGGTGGAAGTTCCTCGCATAATGGTGGCCCTCAATAAGGTGGACTTGGTAGATGACCCAGAGTTGTTAGATTTGGTAGAGGTGGAAGTTAGAGACTTGCTCAAAAAGTATAACTTTCCTGGCGATGAAATCCCCGTTGTCCGATTAAGTGCTCTTAAGGCTCTGGAATGTGGCTGTGGTAAAAGGGATTGCCCTTGGTGTGGGCCAGTATGGAACTTGTTGGATGCCATAGATGAGTATATTCCTCTCCCGCAGAGAGAAAGGGATAAGCCTTTCTTGATGCCGGTAGAAGATGTGTTCAGTATAAAAGGGCGAGGGACTGTGCCCACGGGCAGGGTAGAACGCGGGACAATCAAAGCCGGTGACGAAGTGGAGATAGTGGGCTTAAGAGACACGCGAAAAACGGTGGCAATTAGCTTAGAGATGTTCCATAAGATCATGAGCGAGGCAGAGCCTGGCGATGCTGTTGGAGTGCTATTGCGAGGCATGGATCGAGATGAAATAGAGCGTGGGCAGGTTCTGGCAGCACCAGGCACGGTTAAGCCTCACACCGAAGCTGAAGCTGAGGTATATATTTTGACCAAGGAGGAAGGTGGCAGACACACGCCTTTCTTCACTGGGTATAAGCCTCAGTTCTATATCAGAACACTGGATGTTACAGGTGAAATAATCCTTCCTGAGGGCGTAGAGATGGCTATGCCCGGTGACGAGTTGGCTCATATGAAGATTAAAACCATCTCCCCCGTAGCTATGGAAGAGGGATTACGCTTTGCCATCAGGGAGGGTGGTAGAACGGTAGGGGCTGGTGTGATTGGCAAGGTTGTCGTATAAATGTAGGTTCTAAAATTTTGTGAATTTTTGTAGATAGATGTGGCTAAGAAAAAAGGCGATTTACGCATAATTATTCATTTAGCTTGTAGTCAGTGCCTGCGGAGAACATATACTACGACGAAGAACAAGAAGAATGATCCGCAACGGCTGGAGTTGAATAAGTATTGTCCTCATTGTCGTGGCTACGCTATCCACCGAGAAATAAAGTAACTTATGACAAGTCATGCCAAGAAATCTATAAGTACTAAGTCTGCTCCAGCCAAAAAATCGAGATTCGCTTTCTTTACTGAAGTAGTAGCTGAGCTGCGGAAAGCGCACTGGCCAACAAGGCAGGAAGCCTTAAGGTTAAGTATTTTAGTTCTCATTGTGTGTGTTATTTTTGGAGCTATTTTAGGTGGTTTAGATTACGCCTTTTACAGACTGTTTGCTAGGTTGCTTCTAGGTGGTTAGTAGTCAATGATTGATGGAGAATGGTACTTATTATACGTCTCTTCAGGTCATGAGGAGCAGGCCAAGAGGAATTTAGAACAACGTATCAAATATATGGACGTGGGTGATAAGATATTTGACGTAGTGATACCCACAACTAAAGAGATTGAAATCAAAGCTGGAAAGCGTCGTACGATAAGTAAAAAGGCTTTCCCTGGCTATATCATGGTAAATATGCAATTGGATGAGCATAGCTGGGATATAGTGCGCAATACCCCCGGTGTTGCTGGCTTTGTGAGCACTGGGGCCAAACCTGTTCCTTTAGCTAGCCAGGAGGCGAACACCATCTTGCAGCGTATGGACGAAGCTCCTTCCGAGGTTAGAATGACTTTTAAGGAAGGAGATAGTATACGTGTAACGAGTGGACCTTTCATTGACTTTATTGGCAAAGTGGAGCAAGTTAACATGGACAAAGGTAAGGCAATAGTTTTGCTATCGCTCTTTGGCAGGGAAACGCCCGTGGAATTAGACCTCTTGGGAGTAGAAAGGATATGACTTTGTCCTGAACGCGGTGAAAGGAAGAATTATTAATGGCTAAGAAGATTAAGACGGTCATCAAGTTGCAGATAGCTGCGGGTAAAGCTACCCCAGCTCCGCCTGTGGGGCCTGCTTTAGGGCAACATGGTATTAATATCATGGCTTTTTGCAAGGAATATAATGAGCGAACTGCTTCTCAAGAAGGTTTCATCATTCCTGCTGAGATAACTGTATATGAGGATCGCTCTTTTAGCTTTGTTACCAAGATGCCACCTGTTTCTGACCTGTTACGGCGCACTTTAGGAGTAGAAAAGGGTAGTGGTAATCCCGGAAGTGAGAAAATAGGCAAGATAAGCAAAGATGCAGTTTATGATATCGCTCGAAATAAAATGAAGGACCTGAATACTACAGATATCGATAAGGCAGTAAACATCGTTGCCGGCACGGCTCGAAGCATGGGAGTGGAGGTGGAATAAGTTCGGTTTTTTTAAAAATTCGTAGAATTTTGAGGGTATAAGAAAGTGGCAAAACATGGCAAGAAGTACCAAGAGTCTAGTAAACTCGTAGATAGAGCAAAGACCTATTCCCCTGAAGAGGCGATCGAATTGGCTAAGGAGGCTTCCTACGCCAAATTTGATGAGACCGTTGAGCTCCATTTGAAGATGGGGGTTAATCCGCGGAGTGCTGACCAACAAGTGCGTGGTGTAGTTCTATTGCCTAACGGGCTGGGTAAGAAGACAAGAGTGCTTGTCTTTACTCAAGGCGAGGGGATGAAGTTGGCGGAAGAAGCAGGTGCTGACTATGCTGGAGCAGACGAGGTTATTAAGCAAATTGAAGGTGGGTGGCTTGAATTTGATGTGTCTGTTGCCACCCCTGATATGATGCCCAAGGTGGCCAAGCTCGGGCGTATTCTGGGGCGGCGGGGTTTGATGCCCAATCCCAAGTCTGGCACTGTAGTACCGCCTCAGGACTTAGCTCGGGTTGTGAATGAAGCTCGTAAGGGCAGAACTGAATTTCGTTTGGATAGAACAGCTATTATCCATTTACCTATTGGAAAAATCAGTTTTGATAAGGACAAGCTGTTGGAGAACCTGGCAGCGGCGGTCGAAGCTATTGTTAAAGCAAAGCCCAGTGGGGCTAAAGGGCAATATATCAGAAGCGCATCCCTGTCCACCAGCATGGGGCCGGGATTCAAGCTAGATACTGCATCTGTACTCGCTGTGTCAAGTCTTTTGAGCAGGTAATCCAACTGCGCTCATTGAACCATTCGGGATGTTACCGAGCGGGGGCCAATTTTCTGTCAGGATTAACCTGCGAGAGGGATTAGGTAAGAATCTTAACAATTGCCAGAATATAAAATTTTTGTTTACCTTATCTTGCTCAATGCGCGTGCCTTCTAAGACTCTATCCTTTCAAATACGCTCTTTGGTCCACCACACTCTGGGCATGTCCAGCTATCGGGCAGATTCTCGAAGATGGTCCTTGGGGAAACCCTGCCTTGGGGGTCACCAAATTCTGGGACGTACACGTAGTCGCAAGCGGTGCATTTCCAGTTTCCCATTGCCGTGGCTTTCTCACCGGGCTTTTGACTTAACCGGGACATTGCCTGTCTTGTAAAGGCGTCCATAGTCTTCCCCAGACAATTACGGCGACAAAATGGTGCCATAGCCCGCTCGATTACTTCCAGATATAGTATGTTTCCCCGGCGTACTCGCTGAGATAGCTCGTGCATAATGTTCAGCGCGAACTCCGGATGCTCCCTTATCGTTCTGAGAAAATCCCCTCGGTCTAATACCTCAAGCTCAGTATTGTCCTCATCGGCAATGGCTGTGGCAGAACGGGGAGAACCATCTATCAAAGCCATTTCACCGAAAAACTCGCCAACTTTCTCAACTGTGCTCACCTCAGCCTCCCCTTTTTCGTCCTTCAAGACCAGCTTTACCTTCCCGGACCGCAGGATATACATTTCTTCTCCTGTACTGTCTTCCTCGAAGATGATATCTGACTTCTGATACAACTTAACAGCTTTCTTCGGGCGACTGGCATCCATTTCCACCTCCTTAAGACCTTCTCTCTAAAGTATATTGCAATGCCCATAGGCGTGGCAAACCCGATGGGTCGGGCGCGAACGAACTTTGCCCGGACTTAAGAACTTGCACATGTGCGTGGGCAGTGGGTTGAGCCTGGTGGTGGTCTGCCCCCAGTAGCTAGTCAGTCCGCAACGTGATTCAATTTATCTGCCATTGGGATAATAAGCCGCTTGTGGCGAAGATTCAAAGTTGATAGCGTTCCTTATTGCTTCCGACCCACGGGAATGATATATAAGGGCTGTTCATCCCCAGGTAGATTCAGGAGTTCAACCACCTCTTCGTCGTAGAACGCTCCTATAGTAACTACTCCCAGGTCCATTGCCGTGGCCTGGAGGCACAGGTTTTGAGCAGCATGTCCTGCTTCCATATGGACATATCTTATGCCCCTATCGCCATATTTAACGGTCGTCCTCTCATAGACCGCCGTGAAGACGATTACAATAGCTCCTTCCCCGACGAAATCCTGCCACACGGCAGCGTCAGCTAACTCAAGTCTCTTATCACCCTCCATAGTCCTAATTAGCTCATGCTCAACTGGGTCATACCTGTAACCCCCCGGACTCAAATCTTGAACATCACCAGCCACCACGTATAGCTCGAGCGGATAGAGAGCTCCTGCCGATGGAGCAGTCCTGAAGCCCTTAGGATCGGTAACTCCCTGGGCCGCCCATAAAAGCTGGGACAGCTCTTGCAGCGTTAACAACTCATCCGTGTAGCTTCTGATTGACCTTCTCCGAAGCAGGCTTTGCTCAATGGACACATCGCTGTTATATCGCGGCTCGGGTAACTCTATAATAACGCTTCTCGGTTCTGGAGGCGGCGTCGGCGTCACTGTGTTAGCCGGTGGGGTGCAGCCGCAAGAAGAGGTCAGCAGAATCATGGCCAGCCCCAATAGACAATTCCAGCGATACTGTTTCATGGTTTGTCTTCTCGCCCATCTCTGGCTACAAGCTTAAGACTAATCCCACCACTTTTTGGAAATAGGCATGGCGATTATTTCCCTTATCTCCAGCCTTTTCGCCGGGTCCTTGTCAAACAGAGAAGCGGGATAGGTAGCTCGAAGTACAATGGCTGTGTCTGCCCCTTTGCTCGACCCGCCAACACCTATGACATCTTCATAGGGAGTCACATAGCCGCAAGAAACTCCAGTCAGGGCAACCTCCACAGCTACTTTCATCCCCTGGCCAAAGCTGTACAGTGTTTCCTTCACCAGTCGCTCGGGAAAAGCACCTGGCCACCTGGCGGCTTCCAATACCGAGTTGTGGAAAATGTAGGGCGCTTTGTCAATAATAGTGGTTCCGAGGCTCTCCAACTCTTGCCTGAATTCCTGTTTCAGACAGGGCCATTCCTCACCCCATTCCCGCCGGTATGGTGCTTCCGAAACACAAATCAACTCGGCCTTGCCTTTGAGGCTACGAGTAAATGCAACAGCAGTTTCACCGGAAGTGCTGGCGACGATGACCGTTCTGATTCCGCCAGCTTCCAGTCGCTGAGAAACGGCTTCGACTACTAACTGTGTGTTTTCCTCTCCCGGTTCGTCGAAGTAATAGACCTGCCTTTTAATCACTTTACCCATTGTTTTCCCTCCTGACGGTGATTTCCATTCCTGCGGCTGCCTTTTTGAATATGGTGGAGTCGCCGATGACCTTAGCGAACACAGTAACCGGGCTTGCCGGGCGAATTTCGTCTCCCTGGCTTATGAGAGTCGGGCCGAAGAAGATGCAAAAAGCGTTGCCCTGGGGCCAGTAGCCTAAGTCTCCCATGCCTACCAGTTCCTGCCCAAGCTCTAGCTCAAGGCTCAGGGGAATCGAGAAATATATTTCGTCTCCCCAGAGATTGACACGGCCCTTTATAGGCAACGTTTCCCAGATTGCCTGAGCCGTCCTGGTATTATTTAACTCAGCCGCTGCTTCAGTCGACCCCACCTTTATACGAATTTTTCTTCCCATGCTAGCAACTCCCTGAGAAACTCACGGCTGGATTTGCAAGGCCAGCCGTGAAACAACGTGATAAAAAAGATACCAAGCTAGCCCGGTAAAGCCATAAAGCAATGGACCAAAGATGTACTTGTGACGTAGATAGAGTGGTAATAGTGAAAAGACTAGCATGTAACCAAGCGGAATGTAAATTGGAATATGCCAGAGCATACAGTAACTCGGGCTGTTGCGGTAAAACCCCATAACATTAAACAGGTTCTCCACAAATGTAGTACTGGCGGCAGCGAGAAAACCAGCTACAAGTCCAGCCACCCATACTCTGTTCGTCAATCCACGTACACGATAGTAACAGTAGCCAAATAACAGAACGCCGAGTATCCAATAGAGAAGTATATATGGAGGGGTCACAACAATCCTGGGGTCACTGGTGAAATAGGTAACCAAGCCAAGCCTGCCTTCAAAGACATAGTCTACTAAAGGATAGATGACTAACGAGAGCAGGCCCAAAATCCATAGGTCTCGTAGAGATTTCCTTTCGTCCTCATACTTCCTGGTGACGTAGCCGAGCAAGCCCAAAGCCGAAATAATAACTATGTAGACTAAATGTATGGACTGAGCGAAGATGTTGATTGCCAAAACCAGCAAGACTATTGCCAAGCTGCTGGCAAAGTAAATATCAAGCCGGGTAATCCCTCGCGCTCCGTACATATTCGTCTTTTATACGAATTCTTTCTCCCAGCCTGACGAACCCTTGATGAGCCCCTGGTTGGACCTTACAAGGAATTGTATCAGCAAGTGAAAACTGAGATTGAGCTGCCTTAGACAGTACTCTTATGGCATCGGTATATAGAATTCGACATCCATACTTGCGATGACACCATCAAACCTGGGCATGAGCGTCTGCATCTCCGTGTCTGCGCCCATCTTCTCGGGGTGGGCTTCAAATGCAGCGAGGCTATCGAACTCACCCTCGGAAATAATGGTATTCATGGTATCGCCTCCACCACTAAGGGGGCGATAGCACTTCCCAGATATCCCCAACACACGATTCGCGATAGCTGTGTGCTTTTGTTCAAGCTCCATCAGCTCTGCCATCTTGCCAGGAACAGCTTTCATAATGGTTCGAACCATCACCTTCATATTACCCTCCTTCTTAATATTCTTATTAGCTCTATCGGGCTCTTGAAGCAAAATGAGCCAACCCATCGCCACCCACAGCGAGGAAGCCGACTTTAATTTAGCATAGGCATCACCCCCACAAATTGCTTCACCAAGCTAAGTTAGAAGGGCACCAGCAACTGCTATCGGGCAACGTTTCCCAGTGCTCCTTCTCCATCCTCCCTTCCAACATACCGTGGATTGTTCCCAGACTTGTCTCATGTGCCTGTACTTCAGTCTAATTCTTGCGTACATGGTTGTCAATGCACAAAAACAGAGAAGGTTTGATGTCTATTTTACGGGCAGCTAAGATAAGGTTTTGATAGCAGGGACTTTAGCTATAAACTCACAGCACAATTTACCCCTGGAGGGTAAACAGGATAATTGCGTTGGGTAATGCCCTTGTGCTCTCTCGCAAGGTGGGGTACCATTCTGTTTGAATATTCTATGCCATACTTAAAAGTGAACTTGGAATCAATCTCTGATAAAGGGAGGTAAGAATGAAGGTAGCCAGAGTGAATGAAATGAGGGAACTAGACAGGCGTGCTACGGAGGAGTTTGGCATCTCGGAAGACCTCTTAATGGAGAACGCCGGTCAGGCGGTGTACTTTGTTATATTGCAGGAATTCGGGATAAAGGGCAATAAGTTCGTTGTCCTCTGCGGTGGTGGCAATAACGGTGGAGATGGGCTTGTTGTTGCCCGAAAAATTCATTCCAATGGTGGGGAGGCGAAGGTCTTTCTTCTGGATGACGAAGCTAAATTTAGAGGGGCGGCAAAAAAGAACTTCGAAATAGCATCGAAGATGCCAATAGAAATCTCTAAGGTTGATTCAATTGACTCCATAATATCCGAAGTTCTTGATTCCGATGCCATCGTGGATGCCATATTTGGCACTGGTCTTGCCAGGGAAGTTGGCGGGATATACAAAGATGCGATTCAAGTGATAAACGAGAGCCAACGGATGGTGTTCAGCGTTGACATTCCTTCAGGCATAAATGGCGATACAGGGGAAGTGATGGGAGGGGCAGTAAAGGCGGATTATACCGTAACATTTGGGCTTCCCAAGCTGGGGAATATGCTTTATCCCGGCTATGACCACTGTGGAAAGCTGTATGTCTCGCATATATCCTTCCCCCCTGCGCTCTATAACTCAGATGCAATAAAGGTAGCAATCAATAATCCAGTAGAGCTTCCTGAAAGAGCCAGAGATACCCACAAGGGCAGCTATGGGAGAGCCCTGTTCATCGCAGGGTCTTCAAGTTACCTGGGTGCGCCGTATTTCTCTGCGTTATCTTTCCTCAAAGCAGGAGGGGGGCTTTCTTACCTGGCAGCACCAAAATCCATTTCGTCAATCCTGGCAGGCAAGGGAAGTGAAATTGTCTTTGCCCCTCAAAAAGAGACGCCTTCAGGAAGCATAGCGGTGGAAAACAAAGATGCGCTTCTGGAATTTTCCCAAGGGGTGGACATGGTGGTCATAGGTCCCGGTCTTTCTCTAGCCAAGGAGACGCAAGAGATGGTGCGGGAGTTAGCCTCCAAAATTAACAAGCCTCTACTCATAGATGGCGATGGAATTACGGCCATTGCTGAAGACTTAGGAAAAATAAAAAACAGAGGAGCAGCAACGATACTTACACCCCATCTAGGTGAGATGTCCAGAATTACAAAAATGGAGATAAGCGAGATAAACAAGAATAAAATAGACGTTTTGCAAAAAACAGCAAGGGAACTGGCCTCCGTTGTTGTCTTAAAGGGAGCCCATTCGCTCATAGGCTATCCCGATGAAACTGTTTTCATCAACGTAAGTGGCAATTCCGGCATGGCCACGGCTGGGAGTGGAGATGTCCTGACGGGAGCTATCGCCGCCACATATGGTCTGGGATTACCCCTTGAGGACGCGGTAAGAATGGGCGTGTTTATCCATGGATTTTCCGGCGACGTAGCCGCCGTAGATAAAGGTGAGGATGGGATAACGGCACAGGACATACTGGACTATCTCCCCGAGACGATGAAGCTTTATAGGGAAAATTTCGCCGAAATCTCCGAAAATCTTTATGAAAGCATCTTTGGGGTATGAGAAGGCTATCAGGGCCGCAATGCACGCTGTAGGGTACGACACAGGGATAGCTTGGATACTTGTACGAACATCCGCTGCTTAGGGGAAAGGAAGGAGGCTAAAAATGAAAGCGATGGTGCTTAAGAAAATCTCTTCAGTGGAGGGAAAGCCTCTGGAACTGGTGGATTTGCCAAAACCCATTCCCAGTTCCAGACAAATCCTAGTCAAAGTTTCTGCCTGCGGAGTTTGTCACACCGAGCTTGACGAAATTGAAGGTAGGGTTTCTCCTTCAAGATTTCCCATTATTTTGGGTCATGAAATTGTTGGTAGGGTGGAAAGCTCGGGGCAGGGGGCAAAGAGGTTTAAGCAAGGTGACAGAGTAGGGATTGCCTGGATTAATTGGGCCTGTGGCCAGTGTTCCTTCTGCCTCAAAGGCGAGGAAAATCTCTGTGACACAGCAAAATGGACGGGGAAAGATGCCGATGGAGGCTATGCTCAATATACCGTAGTATCAGAAGATTTTGCCTATCCCATTCCAGAAAGGTTTACTGATTCGGAGGCTGCCCCCCTTTTATGCGCCGGAGTGGTTGGCTATAGAGCCTTAAGGCTCTCAGGGATGGAAGATGGCAAAGTCCTTGGCCTTTATGGCTTTGGAGCCTCTGCCCATATTGTCATCCAGGCTGCTAAATATAAATATCCTAACGGCAAGGTTTTCGTCTTTACCAGACCTAACCAGAAAGAACACCAGAATTTAGCCAGAAAATTGGGAGCCGACTGGATTGGAGCGACGGGCGATACCTCTCCAGAGAAGCTTAATTGTGCCATTGACTTTACTCCTGTGGGGACACCGGTGCGTGAAGCTCTAAGGAATTTAGAAAAGGGGGGAAGAGTGGTCATAAATGCAATTCGGAAGACAACGCCTATTCCAGAATTAGACTACACTGTGCACCTCTGGTATGAGAAGGAGCTGAAAAGTGTGGCTAATGTAACCAGAAGGGATGCTCAAGAATTTCTTCCCTTAGCCGCTGAAATTCCCATTGCGCCTGAAACTCAAGAATTTGGTTTGGAAGAAGCAAACGAAGCCTTGATTCTACTCAAGGAAGGGAAAATCCGTGGGGCAGGAGTCTTGAAAATGACCGAATAAAAAGATAAGCCGTTATGCTAAAGCACTGACGACGCTGATAGATATTAAAGATTACAACAATGTCTGAAAAGAACGGGAGTATAAATTACCTCACAGCTGCAAAGGTAACATTACCTCAAAAAACCGAGTATGCTAACATATAGGGCCGCATGGAGAATGTCATAATAGCTTATATTTGACATAATATTATCAAGGAGGTTCTCTTACATGCTTCAGCCACTGCAGGGTATTAGGATTTTGGAATGGGCAATTTATCATGCTGGGCCAGGGGGCCCTGCGATTTTGGGGGATCTTGGAGCGGAGGTGATAAAGATAGAGCAGCCTAAAGAAGGAGACCCCTTGAGGCCAAGGATACAATTTGGGAGGGCTTATTTTGAGTTCAAAGGAAGAAACCTCTTTTTTGAGGGTGCTAACCGAAACAAAAAAAGCATCACTCTGGACCTTAGTAAGGAAGAAGGTAGAGAGGTAGCATATCGCTTGGCAGCCAAGTCAGATGTTTTTCTGACAAATTTAAGGAGTACCACGGTAGCGAAAATGAAAATGAGCTATCCCATTCTCCACGAAATCAACCCAAGGCTCATTTATGCCTCTATTTCTGCATACGGCTCAGCTGGCCCTGATAGCTTGCGAGGAGGCTTTGATTACCAGGGACAAGCTAGATCGGGGATGATGTTCAGCATGGGGGAACCAGATATGCCTCCTCTGCTAATCCATTTCGGTGTAGTTGACCAAACCACTGCCTTCATGGCAAGTCATGCAATTCTATCCGCTCTAGTAATGAGGGAGCGCTCCGGAATAGGTCAGCAGGTTGAGGTTTCCATACTTGGCTCAGCTTTAGCTTTATTGCATTTCAATACGCTGCTTGCTTTGTTGGGTCACGAAATGCCTCGCCCCAAGCGCACTGATACAGACCCGTTAAGAAATTACTATCAGTGTAAAGGGGGGAAATGGATATGTTTTACCTTGCCTTCATTGAAGCCGGGACTTTGGAAGGAATTTTGCGAGGCTATCGAGCGCCCCGATTTGGAAAATGATGCCAGGTTTATTTCCTTTGAGAAACGGCTGGAGAATTGTGGAGAATTAGTGTCCATTCTTGATAGTATCTTTGCTAACAAAACAAGAGATGAATGGGATGATATCCTGGAGCGGCATGGCTTTTTCTGTGCTCCCGTCAATGAAAGCTCCGAGCTTAAGGATGACCGCCAGGTAACAGAGAACAAATATGTCGTGGATTTCGACCACCCTATATTCGGGAAGGTTCAATTGCCTGGTTACCCGGTTCATTTCAGCGAGGCATCTGCAGGTCCTCAGAGTGCCGCGCCTGAATTAGGTGAACACACTGAGGAGGTCTTACGCGAAATTGGTGGTTATAGCGCTGAGGAGATAGAACGACTCAGAGGAAAACAGATAATTTAAGGAATGTGGGGAGAGGGTGTAGGGGTGCAAGCAGCACATTTAAGAGCAGAAGGGCATATCGTCGAGCTTGGCAAAGGCAAGAAAGCGTCGTGGGTAAAAGAGTTGGAGAAATCACTGCAGACGCTTTGATTATGAAAAGGGAGCCCTCTATCTTTTCTTCACCGGAAACATGACCTCTGTGAGAAGCTCCTCGGGAGTAGACTTCCCTGGATCGGTCAGGTAGATTTCTTCATAGGGCCCCACGATCTCGTAGCCATTCTCCGCTATCCAAGCCTCCAGGGCATGAATAGTGTTTCCCACCTGAGCAAACGGCCCTTTATGCATGGTGGAGGCTACTTCTGCCCCTTCCACCTTCTTGACGCCGAAGCCCTTCTCATCTGGACCGTTTGGGGCAACATCTCCTGCAATAGGAGAGCATATCTCCCACAGAAGCTCCTCGGCGGGCACCTGCTCTGGGGCGTTGAAATAAACCCCCAGTGGAGGGCCAGCGGGAATATAGCTCCCCTCCCCGATCCAGCTATAGAGCTTGCCAAAGGCATCGCTTATCAGGGTGTAGGGCCCCTTCATTGAGATGAAAGCCACCGTCATGGGCTCTGTCTTTTTGACCGTTATCTCGACGCTGGATGACATCTTTCCGCTTTTCTTCCGTCTACTTCAACTACGCTAGGAGAAAGATGGCGGTGAAATCCTTGAGCATCTCGGTGGGTTGTGTGTGAATGGGCACACCACGGGCATCCCGAAAGTAGCGCTCGATGGGAAGGTCGCAGCAATAGCCTGTGCCCCCGTGAATCTGTAGTGCCTTGTTGGTGACTTCGACTGCCATCTCGGTAGTAAAGATCTTGGCCTTGAAGCAGCCAAGGGGTGGTCCTGGAGCTGCGCTATCCAGAGCACCAGCTGCCTGATAGAGCATGGCACGGGCAGCGTCCACTGCAATGCTCATGTCCACAAGCATAAACTTGACTGCTTGGTAAGCGGTAAGGGGCTGCGCCGGCTGTAGTCTCTCCTTGGCATATTTGATTGAGGCTTCGGTAGCTATTTGAGCAATGCCCAATGAGATTGCTGCGGCACCCAGCATCATCCCGCCGCTAATAGCGCTCATTATCATCATGAATCCCCCCTCGGCTCCCAAAAGGTTAGCCTTGGGCACACGGCAGTCCTCAAAGATAAGCTCCCGTGGCGATGTCCCACGGAATCCCATCCTCTCATACCCGGTGCCGAAGGAAAACCCAGGGCTCCCTTTTTCTATCAACAGTATAGACTCTCCCATGGGGCCTGGCTGCTCGAGGTTGGTCCTGACTACAGTCACGTAAACATCGGCTTCCTCGCCACTGGTGACAAATGACTTGGTGCCGTTGACCAAGTAATGGTCGCCATCGGCTCTGGCGCTCATCTCCACATTGAATACATTGGAGCCAGAACCAGGTTCAGTACCAGCGAGGGTACCCAAGCTTTCTCCTTTAGCAAGAGCAGGTAAATACTGCTTCTTGGTATCCTCGTTTCCCCCAACAACGGTAGCATGGCTTATATCTATATGGTCGGTCAGAATCATAGCAGTGGAAGGACACGCCTTGGCTAGCTCCTCAACCGCCAACACGTAGGACACGCTGTCGCTTTTGCTTCCGCCAAAATCCTTGGGAATGCCCATCCCCATCAACCCTGCCTCAGCAAGCTTCTTCAGGCTATCCCTAGGAAAGGCTGAGGTGCGGTCGATTTCCGCTGCCTTTGGGGCCAGCTCTTTCTGGGCTAGCTCTCTTGCTAGACTCTGAATTTGCAGTTGCTCTGTTGAAAAACTCAAGTCCATTTTTCCCCTCCTCAAGTGGTGATAATTAATTAATAACAGTCAATTCGCCTTATGTCAATACCTACTCGACTAAGCTCCGAAATGTTATTATGAGACTCTGCGATGTGACTATTTAGGAGGTCAGGGTGATACGAGATTTAATAGTAAGGAACAGGAGCTATCGGCGGTTTTATCAAGAAGTTGACATAAAACTTGAGGCCCTAAGAGAACTTGTGGAACTTGCGCGGCTCTCGGCATCGGCGGGAAATATGCAGCCGCTCAAATACATCCTTTCCCGTGATTCCCAGAAGAACTCATTGATATTTCAACATCTTGCCTGGGCTGGGTATCTCAAAGACTGGCCCGGTCCTTGTGAAGGGGAAAGACCAGCAGCATACATAATTATTCTCGGGGATACAGAGATAAGTCAGTCTTTTGGTTGTGACTATGGAATAGCCGCTCAAAGTATCCTGCTGGGTGCGACTGAGAAAGGTTTAGGTGGCTGTATTATCGGTTCAATACAGAAGCAGGGACTTCGTGAAGCTTTAGAGATAGCACCCCGATATGAGATACTTCTTGTCCTGGCTCTTGGCAAGCCTAGGGAAGTGGTAGTGATAGAGACGCTGGGGGCTAGTGGTGACGTCAAATACTGGCGTGATAGTAAGGGGGTACATCACGTACCAAAGCGACCCTTGGCTGCCCTGATCATTGACTAGGTGCAAGAAGGATGGTGAGATATAAGGTAGAACCAGAACTAGGCGGGGTATAGAATGGAAATGAACGATTTGATTCCCCCCAGGACCTGGTGTATCATCAAACCCACAGTCTAAGTTGAAGCGGTGGAAGCATGAAGTGCAATCTCCGCAAGGCAAACAATAGGAGGAATCTTTTGTTATGTTGATGGGACCTGTGTTGGGCTAACCCTCCCGAATTGAGCAGCCGGTGAAGTGACATGGCAGCAAGCCACTCTAGTAGTGAATTAGAGAGATACAAAACAGGAGTTATACTGAAGGATGGCTCCACTTTATACCTCCGGCCTATTCAGTTGGAGGACGAAGAAAAGCTGCTTGCTCTTTTCTATCGTCTGAGTCCCCATACTGTTTATCTGAGGTTCCACCACGTCATTAGGCAAATGTCGAAGGAAGAGGTGCGACGCTTTTGCACTGTTGATTATGATAATGACTTCGCCTTGGTGGCAACTGTTGTCGAAGACGGGGAGGAGAAAATTATTGCTGTGGGCCGATATAATCGACTTCCCAGAAGAGACGCCGCTGAGGTGGCTTTTGTAGTAGAGGATGCATACCAAGGGAAAGGCATTGGAACTCACTTGCTGGAACAACTAGCTATAATAGCAAGGGAAAAGGGCCTCCGCCTTTTTGAAGGTGAAGTGCTCGCTGATAACCAAGAAATGATGCAGGTACTGGAGGATAGCGGTTTTCAGATAACTCGAGAACTGGAACAAGGTGTTTATCGCTTCGCTTTAAATCTTGCCCCAACCCTGGTAGTTGAGGAGAGGTCTACTGAACGGGAAAAGGTTGCCACTGTAGCTTCCTTGATGGCTTTCCTCAAGCCCCGCTCCATTGCTGTCATTGGAGCCTCGCGCAGGGAAGGGACCATTGGTAATAAGCTCTTCCGTAACCTGCTCCACCAAGGCTTTAATGGCGTCATTTATCCTGTGAACCCTAGCGCTGAGGTAGTGGCCTCGGTAAAAGCATATCCATCTGTTCTGGATATACCTGGGGAAGTAGATCTGGCGGTGGTTATTGTTCCAGCAAAAACAGTCGAGCAGGTGGTGGAGCAGTGTGGGCGGAAGGGGGTACAGGGTATCGTGGTTATATCAGCAGGTTTTGGAGAGGGCGGGCCGGAAGGGATGGATAGGCAAGATAGACTACTTGAGATAACCCGCGACTATGGAATGCGCCTCGTAGGTCCTAACTGTATGGGAATTATCAATACCGATCCCCAAGTGAATATGAATGCTACCTTTTCCTCCGTTTTCCCCCCCACTGGCCGTATTGCCTTTGGTACCCAGAGTGGTGCTCTTGGGCTTGCCATATTAGAATACGCGCGAAACTTAAATATTGGCCTTTCCACTTTTGTCAGCATAGGAAATAGAGCTGACGTATCGAGTAATGACTTGCTACAGTACTGGGAGGAAGATCCCGCCACTGATGTCATCCTCCTTTATTTGGAATCTTTTGGCAATCCCAAGAAGTTTGCGCGCATAGGCCGCAGTATAACAGCCACGAAGCCGGTAGTAGCGGTAAAAAGTGGACGCACTCCGGCTGGGTCTAGAGCTGCCGCGTCCCATACAGGGGCACTGGCAACTGCTGAACTGGCTTCTGAAGCCTTGTTCAGGCAGGCCGGGATAATCAGGGTAGATATGCTAGAGGAGCTCTTCGATGTGGCTAGCTTACTGTCTCATCAACCTCTACCACCGGGAAGAAGAGTAGTTATTCTCACTAATGGTGGGGGTCCCGGAATCCTGACAGCCGATGCTTGTGCTGCTCAAGGCCTTGAAGTACCAACCCTTTCAGACAAGACCATTTCGGAGCTTAAGAGCTTCCTGCCACCCGGAGCCAGCCTTAGCAACCCCATCGACATGACTGCTGAAGCTACTGCCGAAGAATATGGTCAGGCACTTGAGTTTTTGGCGCAAGATAACAACATAGACATCGTGATCGTTATTTTCATCCCTCCGATAGTTACACAACCTGAAGCAGTAGCTAGGGCTATCCGAGAGAAAGCGCCGCGATTTCGCCAGCAAAGTAAGACACTTGTAGCTTCATTTATGGGTTCGCGTGGCGCCTCTATCGAACTGGGATCCCGGGAAGAAGGATATGTTCCATCATTTATTTTCCCAGAGTCTACCGCTACTGCACTTGCCAAAGCTTGTGAGTACAGCGATTGGCTGCAAAGGCCCAAGGGCATAATTCCAGAGCTGGGAAGCATTGATAAGGAGAAGGCTGACCAGATAATCAAGACCGCTTTGGAGGGAAGCACGGCTCGCCCTTTATGGCTCGGCGCCACCGCTATCACTGAGCTTCTCAACTCCTATGGGATTCACATAGTGCGGTCAAAATCGGCCAGGACTGCCGAGGGAGCAGCGAAAGCAGCCCAGGAAATCGGTTTCCCCGTTGCCGTAAAGCTTCTCTCTAACACTATAACTCATAAGACAGAGCTTGGTGGTGTAATTCTTAATCTCCATTCTCAGAGGGAGGTGGAGCAAGCCTTTATCCAGATTAAAGAGCGCCTGGTCAGTGTGGGAAGGGAGGATGAGATGCAAGGGGTTGTCGTTCAGGAGATGATAACTCGGGGAATCGAGGTAATCGTTGGTGTAACTCAGGATCCTTATTTTGGCCCACTCATTTTGTTTGGCATGGGTGGGATTTATGCTGAGTTATTTAAAGACGTCTTGTTCCGAATCCATCCCTTGACCGATGTCGATGCTCGGGAGATGATACGCTCAGTCAAGACTTATCAGCTTCTCAAAGGCTGGCGAGGGTCTGAGCCATCTGATATAGAAGCCCTTGAGGAACTCTTGCTGAGGATCTCAGCTATGGTAGAAGACCTGCCCCAGATAGCGGAACTAGACCTTAATCCAGTAAAAAGCTTAGAGCGGAATAACGGCTATGTGGTGGTTGATGCTCGAATCATGCTCGTTTAATCACTCTTGGTATTTATGGTTTATGAACATAAATGTGCAGTTGGGCGAAGTATTACCTGCAGACTAAAATCCTATCCTAACTTTTAGCTTCTACGCTGATTTTTCCCAAATTAGGCATTTTAAATTATAATTGGAAAAACTGAATAGGAAGAATGAGCTTATCTCTATTTAGCTTAGAGGGTAAGGTCGCAATTGTAACAGGAGCTGGCCGAGGAATCGGAAGGGCGATTGCCTTGAGTTTAGCTGAGGTTGGAGCTGATGTGGTCGTTGCTGCGCGAACTGCTAGTGATATTGAGACCACTGCCAGTGAAATTATGGCCAAAGGCAGAAGAGCTTTGGCCCTGCCTACAGATGTACGCCTCAGTGACCAAGTAAACAAGTTAATAGAGAAAACAGCGGCTCAATTTGGCAAGATTGACATCCTGGTTAACAATGCCGGGGGTTCATTTTTTGCTCCAACCTTGGAATTAAGCGAAGGTGGGTGGGATGCCCTTATTCGGGAAAACCTGAAAAGTGTATTTTTGTGCTCTAAAGCAGCGGCTAAAGTGATGATAGAGCAGAAGAAAGGAAGCATTATTAATATCTCTTCGGTAGCAGGGTTCAGGCCCTACTCCTCTAATGCTGCCTATGGAGCAGCCAAGGCTGGAGTTATAAATCTCACCATGACAATGGCCATGGATTTGGCACCATATAATATCCGGGTTAATTCCATCGCTCCGGGATCCATAGCCACTGAAGGAGCAATTCAAATACAGAAAGCTGATCCAGAGCTGATGCAGAGAAGGCTTTCCTCTATTCCGTTGGGGCGCCATGGCCAAGCACGAGATATTGCTGGCGCTGTTATCTATCTGGCGTCCGAGGCCTCATCCTACATAACCGGCCAGACCTTGGTTATCGATGGTGGTGCGGCAACCAATATGGGACAGAGAGAAGTATAGGTATTATGCCGCGCTATTTTATTTGGACCATCGGCTGCCAGATGAATAAGGCAGAATCGCAGCGAATAGCTGGCTACTTAGATTCTGCTGGCTATCAGGCAGCGACTTCTTTTTCCGATGCCGATTTAGTGGTTCTTAACACCTGCGTGGTAAGGCAAAGCGCTGAGAATAAGGTTTTAGGCACCCTGGGTTTATTGAAAGGCCTAAAAAATAAATATCCCAATCTCGAGATACTTGTTACCGGATGTTTTGTCAATTCCGACACTGAAGGATTGAAGAGACGATTTCCTCACGTTGACTTATTATTTAAGCCTGGTGATTACCCAGAGTTGATCTCTTGGAGTCAGAGGCGGGGCGTACCTGTTGAGCAGGAAGCAAGTCTCCCCATGACTCTCTCACCACGCGCTTTTATCCTCATCATCAAGGGCTGTGATAATTTTTGCTCATATTGTATTGTTCCCTATAGGAGGGGGAGAGAGGTGAGTCGCCCTCTGGGGGAGGTAATATGTGAAGTTAAGGAATTAGCAAGTCGAGGTATAAAAGAGGTAACTTTGCTAGGGCAGAATGTTGATTCTTACGGGCACGATTTGCCCGGCCATCCTGACCTGGCTGATTTACTGAACGAGTTAGACGGTGTTGATGAACTTGCCAGGATTCGCTTTCTGACAAATCATCCCAAAGATATAAGCCTGAAGCTTATTGAGACTGTAGCTTCTTTGAACAAGGTCTGTGAGCATCTGGAGCTGCCTGTTCAAGCTGGTGATGATGATATATTGAGGGCTATGAGGCGAGGGTATACAGTGGAGCGATATAGAAAGCTTGTGCAAACCGTTCGCCACAAGGTCCCTCAAATATCTCTGAGTACTGATATAATAGTTGGCTTTCCCGGAGAAAAAGAGGAGCAATTTGAGCATACCTTTTCTCTGCTTAAGGAAATGAAGTTTGATGTTGTTCACATAGCAGCTTATTCCCCTCGCCCTGGTACCATTGCCTGGCAGGAATATGAAGATAACGTTCCTTCAGAGGTTAAGAAAGAAAGGCTCAATAAGATTGAAGCGCTTCAGGCGGGTATAGCTAGCAAGATAAATGCACAGCTTCAAGGCAAGCGGGTGGAGGTGCTGGTAGAAGGCATTAAGAAAGGAAAATGGTTTGGACGCACCCGAAGTGATAAACTGGTATTCTTTGAAGACAATGCCAATCGCCTTGGGCAGTTAGTTGAGGTTAAAATTGGCAAAACCAGCCCCTGGGCACTGCAGGGCGAGGTTATAGATAATGGTGATAATCACACCCAAACTTAAATTAACCAAGCTTCAACAAAAAGTCCTGGAGTTAAAAAAGGAGCTTAACGCTGTTATCCTAGCTCATAACTACCAGCGGCCTGAGATTCAGGATATTGCTGACTTTACTGGTGATTCTCTCGAGCTAGCACGAAAGTGCGTGGGGGCTGAAGCGGAAGTGATTGTCTTCTGTGGCGTTCTCTTTATGGCAGAGACGGCTGCTATACTTAATCCCTCTTCCCTGGTGCTTCTATCCCACCATGAGGCTGGCTGCCCTTTGGCAGATAGGATTGATGTGAAGGCGCTGAGACAGTGGAAAGAGAAATACCCGCAAGCTGCTGTGGTGTCTTACGTCAACACTACGGCAGCAATCAAAGCAGAAAGCGATATTTGCTGCACTTCGGCTAATGGTGTTGAGGTAGTGGAGGCGGTGCCCAACGAAGAAGTTCTTTTTATCCCCGACCGAAATCTGGGACATTATATCTCTACCAAGACCAGCAAGAAGATGATTCTATATCCTGGCTTTTGCCATGTTCATGATGAGATTACTGCCGAGGAGCTTAAGTTGGCTAAGATACGCTATCCTCAGGCTGAAGTTCTGGTCCATCCGGAGTGCCGTCCAGAGGTCGTAAACTTAGCTGATGCTGCTCTCAGCACTTCGCAAATACTCCGCTTTGCTAAACAAAGCACGCACAGGGCTTTTCTTATTGGCACGGAAGAAGGGATATTGTATCCTTTACGAAAGCAAAATCCAGAAAAAGAGTTTCATCTCCTTTCTGATAAGCTGTTCTGTCCCGATATGAAGAAAACTACCTTGGAGGTAGTTGTTGAGACCATGGAGACAAGGAGAAATGTGGTTACCGTGCCCGAAGAAATAAGGATAAGAGCCAAGCAGGCTATTGATAAGATGTTAGCCGTAACCTGGAATGGAAAATCTTCCTCCTTGATGGAAGAGGGACAAGGTGAGGGAGAATGAATCACTACGACTATATTATAGTTGGCAGTGGCATTGCTGGGCTTTATATTGCCTTGCTTGCTATAGAACAGGGCAGCGTTCTTATCTTGACCAAAGGGAGCATAGATGACTGCAACACCAGATATGCTCAAGGCGGCATTGCTGCTGCCATGGCTAAGGATGATTCTCCTGAGCTTCATTTCAAGGATACCATGGCTGCTGGAGATGGCTTGTGTGACGCCGAGGCAGTGCGCATTTTGACTGATGAGGCTGCTGATTGCATTGCTGACCTAATCAAATCTGGAGTGCCCTTTGATACCTTGAATGGAGAAATTACTTTAACTAGAGAGGCAGCTCATAGCGTCCCGCGTATTATGCATGCTGGCGGAGATGCCACAGGGGAGCATATTGAGGTTACCCTAAGTCGCCGTGTGCGCTCCACTCCTATTGAGGTTTTAGAAAACTGTCTGGCTAGCGAAATTTTGGTCCAGAATGGCAAGGTTAAGGGCGTGAGGTCTCTCGATTGCCGGACTGGCTCTGTGGAAGAGTATGGTTGCCAATTTCTCATCTTAGCTACTGGTGGCGCCGGGCGCTTGTTTAAATATACTACTAACTCCGATGTGGTCGCTGGCGATGGAATAGCTTTGGCTTTTGAAGCTGGTGCCGAAATAAGCGATATAGAATTCTTCCAGTTTCATCCCAGCGTTCTTCGCCTGCCGGGGGTAGCCCCTTTCCTTATTTCTGAAGCGGTCAGGGGGGAGGGTGGCATACTTAAAAATGTGGAAGGCCGTCGCTTTATGCCAGATTATGTTGCTGAGGCTGAGCTGGCGCCGAGGGATATAGTAGCTCGCAGCATAGTCTACGAGATGCAGAAAACTCACAGCGATAGAGTTTTTTTGGATGTTACCCATCTGCCACCTCGGTTGATTACCACCCGCTTCCCCCAAATATATCGCTTTTGTCGGGACCATGGCTTGGATATCACCAAAGGGCTTGTTCCCGTAGCCCCAGCCGCGCACTACCTTATGGGAGGAGTGAAGGTCAATAATTGGGGAGAGACAAATATCCCGGGGTTATTTGCTGCTGGCGAGACTGCCTGTACCGGAGTGCATGGCGCTAACAGGCTGGCATCAAATTCCCTGCTTGAATCAGTCGTTTTTGGCAAGAGGGTAATGCAAAGAACTGAGACAGCCTCCTCTTCTTATCATTCTGAAGGAGAGGAGCAAGCGAAGAATCCCAAGCGAGATTCCTCGCTTGCTGCTGGAACGAGCTCCACAATATCTTGCTCTCTTCCGAGTCGAGAGCCATTGTCCAATGCACCGCTGCTTAATTTACCCAACCTGCAGTCTCTTATGTGGGACAAAGTGGGTATCATTCGTTCTGGCGAAGGCCTCGAAGAGGCCGCAAACATCTTGGCCACCTGGCAAAACTGCCTACCTCAACCCAGTGATCGCCCCTCTTATGAAATAAATAATCTGGTATTATGTGCCCGGCTCATGACCGAGGCTGCTTTGTTTCGCAAAGAAAGCCGTGGAGCTCACTTCCGCACTGATTTCCCCCAGACTTTGCTGGAATGGCAGCGACACATCGTTTTTAAGAAAGATGCCGCTAAACGAAGCTCAGATTGAGGAGATTATCGACCGTGCTTTGGCCGAGGATCTTGGCAGAGGTGATATTACAACCGAGGCTTTAATACACGGCGAGCGGCGAGGGACTGGCCTTATTGTAGTCAAGAGGGAGGGCATCCTGGCTGGTATAGGAGTAGCCAAACAGGTTTTCCATCGGGTTGACCCAAATTTGAAGGTGGAAATTCTTTTAGAAGATGGGTCTAGAGTTAAGCCGGGCAACAAAGTGGCCAGGGTGGCAGGCAATGTCGCCAGCATTCTCAAGGCAGAGAGGACAGCTCTTAATTTTCTTCAGCGCCTGAGTGGCATTGCTTCAGAGACAGGTCGTTACGTAGAAGGGGTTGAAGGATTGCCGGTGCGTATCATGGATACCAGAAAAACTACACCAAGCTTGAGGGGCCTGGAAAAGTATGCAGTCAGGGTAGGTGGTGGTGAAAATCACCGCATGAATTTAGGTGATGGCATACTTATTAAGGACAATCATCTGGCGGTGCTCCGTAGACAGGGATTGAGTATTAAGGAGATTGTAGCCAGAGCAAGGCAGAGTGCTCCACAACGGCTGAAAGTCGAGGTGGAAGTCAGGACTGTGCCGGAAGCTTTGGAAGCTGCTGAGGCTGGGGCGGATATCATCATGCTTGACAATATGAATATCGAGGATATGCGTAAGGCAGTAAAGTCTGTTCATGGCCGTGCTTTAATCGAAGCCTCGGGTGGAATTACACTGGATAATGTTCGAGCTGTAGCGGAAACCGGCGTT
>CAZXAJ010000005.1:0-121356 GCA_964638975.1 uncultured Dehalococcoidales bacterium | reverse complement strand
CCTCATCGTATTCCACCTCGGTTACCGGCATCTCCTCCCGCGACCGACGGTAAAAAATGCTCACCTCGTCAGCACCAAGGCGAAGAGCTGTGCGAGAGGAGTCCAGGGCAACATTGCCACCACCGATGACAGCTACACTGCGTCCAATTTTGACAGGCTTGCCGACCTTTACATCCCTTAAAAATCTCAAACCATAGTAGAAGCCATCGACGTCCTCCAATTCTCCGGGTATTCCAATGTTCTGGCTCCTTTGAGCTCCAGCAGCGATAAAGACAGCTTCAAAACCACTATCTCTGATATCTTCTATGGTGAAATTCGCGTTGATTGGCGTATTATATTTTATCTCCACTCCGCGCTTGGCGATATAAGCTATCTCCTTTTCAATAACCGCCCGAGGCAGGCGGAACTCGGGTATCGCTACCGAGAGCATGCCTCCACCCACGGGGAGGGCTTCAAAGACCGTGACAGGATAGCCCATCTGAGCCAAAAAGTAGGCGCAAGCCAGCCCTGTAGGCCCCGCTCCCACCACTGCTACTTTCTGGCTGTGAGTTTGCGGGAATGGTTCCGGGGCAGGTAATTCTCCAACGTGGTCAAAATACCAGTCAGCGGCAAAACGCTTGAGCGCCCTAATAGCTACGGGGTCATCGAGTTCCCCGCGGCGACATCTTCCCTCGCAGGGATGATGACAGATACGGCCGCAAATAGCAGGGAAGGGATTACGCTCTCTGATGGTGTCGACAGCTTCCAGGTACTCACCATCTGCAATTTGGGCTACATATTTGGGAATATTGATGCCCACCGGGCAGGTATGCTGACATGGTGATATCATAAGGGCATCGCAGACAGCAGCCTGACACTTCTTTTCTCGTATGTGACTTTCATATTCATCTCTGAAATAGTTGAGGGTGGTGAGCACGGGGTTGGGGCAAGTCTGCCCCAGACCACAGAGCGAACTTTCCTTAACTGTCTTGGCTATGGTAAACAGGATATCCATATCCTCTTCACGTCCTTTGCCTTGAGTAATTCTGGTCAGTAGCTCCAGCATTTGTCTGGTTCCCAGGCGGCAAGGGACACACTTCCCACAGGATTCTGCTTGAGTGAAGCTCAAGAAATACCTGGCTATCTCCACCATGCACGTGGTCTCGTCCAGCACAACCATGCCGCCAGAACCCATAATCGACCCTAGTTGAGCCAGTGTTTCATAATCCACAGGGGAGTCGAGAAACCGAG
This sequence comes from uncultured Dehalococcoidales bacterium, assembly GCA_964638975.1. Classification (GTDB taxonomy): domain Bacteria; phylum Chloroflexota; class Dehalococcoidia; order GIF9; family AB-539-J10; genus RBG-13-51-36. The sequence goes on along the minus strand of CAZXAJ010000005.1, from coordinate 120,126 downwards.
CAGGGATACAGCCACCTGAGGGACCACCTGTCTGCACGGCCTTAAACCGCTTGCCCCGGGGGATACCTCCCCCGATATCAAAGATAATGGTGGACAGAGGCGTGCCCATAGGCACCTCCACCAATCCACTGTTGGCAATCTTGCCACTAAGTGCAAAAACAGCCGTACCCTTGCTCTTTTCCGTACCTATGCTGGCAAACCAATCAGCCCCTCGGTCAATGATGATGGGAATGCAAGCCAGACTTTTCACATTATTGATAGTAGTGGGCTTCCCTTCCAAACCCGATTGGGCGGGAAACGGAGGCCGTGGACGAGGCATGCCCCGCCGGCTCTCAATAGAAGCTATTAGAGCTGTTTCTTCCCCACAAACAAATGCCCCGGCGCCTTCTTTAACGTGCACTACAAAATCAAAGCCTGAGCCGAGAATATCTTTACCCAGGAAGCCCCTTTCCTGGGCCTGCTCTAAAGCAGTGTGAACCCGCTTTACTGCTAAGGGATACTCGGCACGCACGTAGATGTAGCCTTCATTGGCACCCATGGCATATCCAGCAATGGTCAACCCTTCAACCACAGCCTGAGGATCTGCTTCCAGGATGGAGCGGTCCATAAAAGCACCGGGGTCGCCTTCATCAGCATTACAGATAGCATATTTCTCTTCTCCGGGAGCGTTGCGGCAAAATTCCCACTTGAGGCCGGTGGGAAAACCAGCGCCACCCCGACCACGGAGGCCAGATTTCTTAACCTCATCAATAACCTGCTCGGGAGTCATCAAAAGAGCTCTTCTCAGCCCTCGATAACCTCCACGAGCAATATAATGCTCAATTTTTTCCGGGTTGATCTGCCCGCAATTGCGCAGGATTACACGCTGCTGTCTCTTATAGAAGGTTATCTCCGAATAGTGTGGTTTTGCTTCCCCAGTTACCGGGTCCCGGTAGAAAAGGCGTTCCACAGGCTTGCCATCTCGAAGATGAGAGCTTACAATTTCTGGAGCATCCTCGGCCTGGACATGCGTATAGAAAATGCCTTCAGGTTCAATGACTACATTGGGACCCTGCTCGCAGAAACCGTGACAACCAGTGAAATCCACCTCGGCATGTCTTATCCGTTGCCGGCTTATTTCTTCCTTAAGCGCCTCGTAGACAGCATCAGAGCCGCTGGACAGGCATCCTGTTCCATGACAAACAAAGATAGTATGATGGTCTTGCATACTATTCTCCAGCCTTCCGATTCTTAAACAACTGCTCGACCTTCTTAGGATTCATATGACCATGGACGTGGTCAGCGACGACTATATTGGGTGCAAGAGCACAAACGCCGATGCAGGCCACGGTTTCCAGAGTGTATTCCAAATCAGGGCTAGTCTCCCCCTCATCTAAATCTAGATGCTGCTTAACCAATTTCAATATCGTCTTCCCTCCCCGCACATGGCAGGCAGTTCCCCGACATACTCTGACAACTTTTCTACCCCGTGGCTGAGTATAGAGTTGGGTATAGAAGCTAATCACCCCCTGTACCTGACTGGGGAATAGCCCAAAAGCTCTGGCTATTATTGGTATGGATTGGGGAGGGATATACCCGAACTCATCTTGGACTTTTTGCAGCAGCGGTATTAGCGCCCACTTCTGCTGGCTGTATTCAGCCACAAGCTCATTTACCCGTGCCAGGTCAACCTTTCCAGCTATCTCTTCTTTATGCATCTTCACCTAATCCTTCGTTTCACTCTGGGCAAGCCTCAATCCCCTCCCGTCAAGGGAGAGGAATTTTCTCTATTCTTACACTGCAGGCTTTTAGTGAAGGCACTTTTGATTCTGGATTGAGGACGATGTCGAATAGCTCATTAACCGGAGTTCCTGGGAACGAAGCTGGCATAAAGAGCATCCCCTCACGCAGTGTATCCGTAAACTTGACCACGGTAGCCACCTCGCCTATAGGTGAGATTACCTTGACCTTCTCACCATTAGTTAGGGCAAGCTTTTCGGCATCGGAATCACAAATTTCCACAAAAGCCTCTGGGGAAAAATTTTTCAATCGGGAGGACCTGGAGCTTCTGGAGCCGGTGCCGAAATGATTGAAAATAGTCCCGGTCAGCAAGGTAAAGGGATAAATCCTCTTCGCTTTTGCGGGTGGAACATATTCAACCGCGGAAAAGCGAGCAAAACCCTCCGGGAACTGACCCCCATGTATACGCCCAACTCCCCAGTAGCTACTAGACTCGACCTGATACAGGCTCTTCGCCTCTGACCCCACATAACCAACCCCTTCATACAAGCTGTAGCCAGATAGCGGACACCTGTTCACTATCTCGTCTATAACTTCTTGGGGAGATGAATAAGGCATCGGAGCCCCCATCTTCTCAGCCATCCGTAGGATTATCTCCCAGTCAGGCAAGCTTTCGCCCAGAGGGTCGATTGCTTTTTGCACCCTTCCTACCCTACCCTCGAAGTTGGTGAATGTCCCATCCTTTTCGGCGAAGCTTGCTGCCGGCAGAATAACATTTGCCAGCTCAGCCGTCTCCGTAAGGAACATCTCCTGCACTACAAGGAAATCGAGGGAAGTCAGAATCTCTGTGATGAGCTTTGAATTCGGAAAGCTCAAGACGGGGTTTTCCCCTACGATGTACATGCCCTTAATCTTTCCCTCTTTTGCCTGTTCCATAATCTCCAAGGCCGTTAGCCCAGCCTCAGCCGGCAAACTTGCCCCCCAACATTCTTCGAACTTCCCTCTGGCCCGGGCATCCACCACACACTGATATCCAGGGAGCAAATTGGGCAGTGTTCCCATGTCGCAGGCGCCTTGCACATTGTTTTCTCTTTGCAGCGCATAGATGCCACCTCCCCTACGCCCAATATTTCCCGTCACCAATGCCAAATTTGCCAGAGCCTTCACACCATCCGTTCCTCTGCTATGCTGCGTGATTCCCGTGCCATAGACAATCGCTGCCCGACTTGCCTTGGCATATAGTAGAGCGGCGGCACGGACTTCTTCACCGGGAACACCAGTAGCGCCCTCGACATACTCCAGGGTATATTTTTTCAAGCTTTCGGCAAAAGCTTCAAAGTTATCCGTTCTCCTGCCGACGAATTCCTCGTCCAGCAGGCCTTCGTCAATAATCACCCTGACCAGGCCATTTATAAGAGCCACATCAGTGCCGACCTTAGGTCGTAACCAAAGATGCGCAAACAAAGAGAGCTTCGTCTGGCGAGGATCTATCAGCAATAACTTGGCACCTTGTTGTTTGATGGCACGCTTTACAGCATAACCGACGGCAGGGGCTGAGGAGCTGGGATCAGCCCCGATGACTAATATAAGCTCCGATTGCTCCAGGTCGCTAAGATAATTCGTAGTGCCGGAGAAGCCAATGGAAGACCCCAGGCCTACACGACTGGCGGAGTTGTACAAGCGACCGCCATTATCAATATTGTTGGTGCCCAGCACAGATCTGGCAAATCTCTGCAAAAGGTAGTTCTCTTCGTTAGTGCACTTGGAGGAACCCAAGATGGCCAGGCTGCCACTGCCATATTCATCCTTTATTCGCTTGAATTGAGTGCCTACCAGTTCCAAAGCTTCTTCCCAAGACAGCTCCTCAAAACTACCATCACTCTTGACCAGAGGTTTGAGCAACCTATCCGGGCTATAGACAAAATCACAGCCCTGGCTCCCTTTCACGCAAAGTGTGCCTTTATTATTCACCGGACTTTCTTTGCCCGGCACGACCCTCACTACATGCCCATCCTTAGTTTCCAGGCCAATGCTGCAGCCACAGCCACAAAAAGGACAGGTTGTCTGGACAGTGGTCTGGGTTGTTCCTCTATATGCCCCCTCTTTTTCCATTAGCGCACCTGTAGGACACAGTGCCACACAAGTTCCGCAGAAAGTGCATTCAGAGTTTTCCAGCGGCAAATTGTTCAGTGCCGCAGGTATGGCAGCGAATCCTCGCCGAAAGTAATCGATAGCACCTTCAACTACTAGCTCTTGACAGGCTCGAATACATTTGGCACACAGTATGCACTTGCTTAAATCCCGCTCAAGGAAGGGATTGACGTCCTCGATGGTAGCCATCTGGGGAATCCTCTGCAAGTCCACTAGCCCGATGTCCAAGTCCGAGGCGATCTGGCGTAACCGACAGCGGTTGCCCTTGTCACATACCAAGCAAGAATCAGGATGACTGGCAAGCATTAGCTTAACTATGGTTTTGCGGCGCTCTATAACCCGTTCGGAAGTGGTATTGATTACCATTCCCGGCGCTATAGGGGCGACACAAGATGCCAGCAAGGCACCATTCCGTTCGTCTTCCACCAGACAAACACGGCAGGCACCAACCGAAGAGAGCTGAGGGTCGTGACAGAGTGTGGGGATATCTACGCCTGATTCCTGTGCCAGCTCCAGAATAGTCATCCCGGGATGACCACTCACTTCTCGCCCGTTAAGCGTGATAGTTATCGGCTGCACACTAACATCCCCAACATCTCTTTTTCCTTTAGAACCGATTGTCTAAAGTCCGCTTTAGCTGCGGGTGTGTCCTCGCGAGCGGCATTTACGCAGCAACAAGATGATTAAAGCGCTCTCCCCTGCTTGCCGAACGGATACCAGCTAAAAGCTGAGAACTGGCGCTTTTCTTTGGAATAAAGCCAAACGCTCCTGCCTGATCACTGGCAAGGACATTCTCTTCATCATCGTACTGGGTCAACATCAAGACCCTGACACTCTCACAGCCTTTACATATCTGCTTGGTTGCCTCCAGACCATTCAGGCCCGGCATGACTATATCCATTAACACCACATCAGGTAAGAGCTGGAACGTCTTCTCTATGGCATCCTTCCCATCCATCGCCTCTCCGACCACCTGCATGTCCTTTTGTAAGCTCACTAAAGTACGAATTCCTTCTCGGACCACAGCATGGTCATCTGCCACCAGCACTTTGATTTTCCTGGTCACCCTATCCAAAAGCTTCTCAATCTGGGACACTATCGAGGCTGCTTCAACAGGCTTGCAAAAATAATCGTCAGCTTCAAGTCGCAGCCCTTCATCTCTTCTCCACCCCTTAATCAATTGCTTCTCTGGCGAGGCGTCCACAATAATTACAGGCAAGTCACGGAATTTTGGGCTCTGTTTCAGCCACTGGTGCAATATGAAGGCTTCCCCTCGCGGCGCTATTGTGCCCAAAACAACCAATTGAAATGGTTCAAGTTGCGCCTTTTCCTTTGCCTGCGCCTTATCGCTGGCAATGACCACCTCATAATCCCTGGTTTCCAATGCCTTCTGTAAATCCGCTCTGAATTCAAATTCATCATCTACAACCAATATTTTAACTTTGCTCCCCATTTCTACCTCCTTTTGCCTGGCTCCCTATTGCCGGGCAGCTTCTTTGAATAACTATTAATATAATGATAGACAATATGCGCCGCGGAGCACAGAGGTCTTTGCCCCGAATATGGAGGGGTATTCCCCTTGATTTTCTCAGATTAATCCCCCGTTTATCTGGTTCAAAGACCTTGCCCGGGGACAGGTGACTGGGGAAAATGCAAGGCCGTTGCCAGCAAGGATGGGATGCGAAAAGCTCTAAACAGTGATTATGCCTTTGCGTAAGGCATATTTAACTAACTCAGTACGGTTATGAATATCAAGCTTGGACATAAGATTAGTCTTATGCCCCTCCACGGTTTTTGGGCTAAGTACCAGCATGTCCGCTATTTCCTGGGTCGTATATCCTTCCGCCGCTAATTTAAGTACCTCTCTCTCCCGGTCCGTCAACTGCTCGTAGGGATCCTGCCCCCCTTTCATACTGGCTACTTGCTGATAATCCTCAACCAAAAACCTGGCTACAGAAGGAGACAAGAAGGAATCTCCTCTGTGAACGGAGCGTATACCAGAGGCTAATTCTGAAGATGCTGCTGTCTTACTGATGAAGCCGGAGGCTCCAGCTTCGATAACCGGGAACACATACGCTTTGTCATCGTATTGCGTGAGAGCCAATACTTTTACCTTGGGAAATTCCTTGTGTACCCTGCGTGTCGCTTCCAAGCCACCCATTACAGGCATAGCCATATCCATGAGCACTACGTCGGGCATAAGCTTCCTGACCATCTCCAACGCTTCCCTCCCGTTAGCAGCCTCACCCACCACCTCCATATCTCCTGCCAATCCTAGCAGGGCACAGATGCCATCTCGTACAATGGTATGGTCATCTACCACTAATACTCTTATCTTTTGCATTGGATGTGCTCCAAGCCATGGGCACCCTGCCAGTAACCGCAGTCCCCTGCCCTGGCTGAGATTGAATCGAGCAACTGCCACCCAGCAGTCGTATCCTCTCTTTTATACTAAACAGCCCTGCGCCCCGCCCACCCTCTTCTATTCCGGTGAGCTGTGAAACATCGAATCCCTTGCCGTCATCTTTGATGCGTATCACAAGTTCATTACCTTCCCTCTTCAGGGATATGGTTGCGTTTCTTGCCTGGGAGTGCTGCATAATATTGCCTATAACCCCCTGGGCCCAACGGAAAAGTTCCACCTCCACCTCTGATGGCAAAGATTTCCCTATTCCTTCAACCTCCAGGGAAAAGTTAATGCCCAAGGGGGTAAGGTTGGTTTCAGCATATTGACGAATAGCAGGGACAAGACCGAGGGTGCTCAAAAGGGTCGGACGGAGGTCGGCTATCAAGCGGCTTACTTCAGAACTTATTTGCACTGCCAGCGATTGCGCCTTTTTCAGCCTCGCATTAAACTCGTCATCCCGAACACCAATCATCTCAGCCATCTCCACTAAAGCTTGCAAGCTGAGGGCTAAGCCAGAAAGCGTCTGGCTGGTTTCATCATGGAGCTCCCTGGCAATTCTCCTCCGCTCTTCCTCCTGAGCCATTAAAACCTGTCGCGCTAACTCTTGATATCGCTCTTTCCCCCTCCTCAGTTTTTCATATAAACCTGCCTGCTCAATGGCTATGCCAAGTTGATCCCCAATCGAGTGTAAGAGATGCACGTCTTCTTTTGTGAAACGATGCGGCACATAGCTGGTAACATTCATCACTCCCAGAACATTATCCTTCGCTCGGAGGGGAACGCTGATGAACGCCCTTAAACCCTCTAAACTTATTAAATCAAGTCGGGCAGCATCCGGCTCCGAGGAGATGTCCTCCAGCAGCACCGACCGGCCGCTTTGAGCCACCTTTCCTGCAATCCCCTCGCCAAGCCTAAGACGCATCTCTTCAGCATATTTGGCAGATAGACCGTGATAAACACGGTAGGACAGCGTCTTACTCGGTTCATCCAGGAGCATTATTCCGCCAACGGCTCCATTTACGATGTTAAGTACATTATCCAGACCAATCCTGAGAATAGCATCCAAGTCATGCAGGCCACTGATTGCCGCCGAGACCCTGCTTAAAGCCACGAGGGCATGATAATGTTTCTCAGCTTTGTCGCCTTGATCAGACAGGCTCACATCAGAGCTAGCTGGACCAGCAGCTTTATTAACCCCTTTGCCCTTTTTCACTGTCACTTAGTTCACCAAAACATACCTGGATTCTCAAGAGTCGGCGAGGAAATTCACGGGGTTTTCCACCATAAATAAAAAGACTTTTCCAAATAAGCCTATACAAAATCATGACCTTTTGCAACTCCCTGAGTTTGCTGCAATTGAGCGATGCCCTGGCTTCTCCCCCATAATAGTGGAGCCATCTCCGGCATCGCTAGGCCACATGAGCATGACAAAGAAGCAATAAACCCTTAAAATTAGGATTCGCTTCCCGAACCAGCGTCCTCGTTATGCAGCGATTTGTGTAATATACTGTAGGCATAAGCACAGACAAGCAAATAATAGGAGGATATTAGCAATGATTAGCAAATTCGGTGACTTTCGCGATGATATCTTTGCACTGAAGGAATACGAAGGCAAGAACAAGGTGCTGGGTCTGGGAGAAGCTATAAAACGTTATGTAAAGCCAAACATGAAGTTACATATTAGCGATAGAGCCAATGCTTTAGTTAGCGAACTTATCCGGCAGTTTTACGAAACCAAACCTGACTTCACCTTGATCACTATTCTTGTAACTGAGCAGCTTGCCAACTTTGTTTACTGCGGGTTAGCTAAGAGAGTCATTACGAGCAACTGTTCGGAGGCCCTCCCCACCCCAGGGCCAAGCCGAGTGGTCCAAAAAGCCTTCAAGGATAAAAGCATCGAGCTCGAGGACTGGACACTCTTGTCCTTAGCTCAAAGATTAATGGCCGGTGCCTTTGACTTGCCGTTCATGCCCACCAAATCTATCCTGGGCAGCAGCATGGCAAAGGAAAACCAGGATTCCTTTTACGAGACCTCGGACCCTTTCGGAAGCGGAACCAGGGTTGGACTGGTAAAAGCTCTCAATCCTGATATCTCCTTAGTCCACGGCTGGGCGGCTGATCCCGAGGGCAATATCATTACGGCCCCTTACCTGCTTACCGGAGAAGATGCCTGGGGAGCCAAAGCGAGCAACCATGGTGTAGTAGCTACCGTGGAACATATGGTATCCAGTCAATTCATCAGAGAGCACTCAGCTTTAGTTTCCATCCCCGGCTATATGGTAAATTCCGTTTCTCCAGTAACTCTAGGAGCACATCCTCTGGGTATGACCACAAATTTCGGCATTTCCGAACTTGAGCCTTATGAGACTGATTTTGAATTTATTGTCGAGCGCCGTCAGGCATCACGCAGCGACGAGAACCTGGATGCCTGGATCAAGACTTGGGTCCTGGACTGTCCTGACCAAAATGATTATTTAGCTAAGCTCGGTGATGACAGGGTCCTATCCCTCAAAAAAAGTGCGGGCAGGGACTCCTGGAGAGATAACACGGCCCTGGTTGCTATTTCTCATAGTTCCGAGTATAACTCGCGGGAAATGATGATTATTGCATCAGCAAGAAGGCTGGAAGAATCGGTGCTGAATAACGGCTACCAGGGTATTCTATTTGGCATTGGCATCTCCTGCCTGGCAGGATACCTTGCTTATTATAATTTGAAACAAAAGGGCTGTAACGTTGAACTCTGGCTTGGGGGTGCAGGCTACTATGGATTCTCGCCGCGTCCCAGCAATTCTATATATCCTCCATATGGTGACGCTGCCACAATGCTAACCTCCAAAATGGTAAGCGACGTCACAAATACCTACGGTATATTTATTGGCGGTAAACAGGGAAATAGCATAAGCGTTCTTTCCGCCGCAGAGGTAGATAAATACGGGAATATTAATTCCACCAAAACATCGCCAGATTCATATCTTATTGGTTCCGGGGGAAGTAACGATGCTGTTAATGCTAAAGAGGTCCTCCTGGTAGTGCCACAGTCTTCCCGCCGCCTGGTGGAAAATGTATATTACATTACCTGCCCGGGAGATAATGTAAAAGTTTTGGTAACCGATATGGGGATTTTCCAGAAGGTGGACGGCGAATTCGTATTAACCAGTTATCTCCCCGACCCAAACATTTCTTCTGCGCAAGAAGCCATAAGCCGAATTCGGCAGAATTGTGGCTGGGAGCTTAAAATATCGCCTCAGGTTACGGAGATTCCCCCTCCCTCTCTCGAAGAATTGGTCCTATTGAGGACCTTCGACCCCCAGGGGTTGTTTACCAAAACCCGCTGAGTGAAGGCAAGGGCAAATGTCACTGTGGGCCCTTCGCTCCCTGTCATTCCGAGGGAGCACTTCGGCCTCGCTCAGTGTAAACCCCGTGGCCGAAAAATCTCCTCTTCACTTCCTTCCTACGGCGGCGGAATACCATGCCCCACTATTTTTCCCTCCACGGCGTCAATGACTATTACGTCTTTGACATAACCTCTGTCATCAAGGATTCTCACAGACCAGCAGGGATTCTGCGGCGTCGGCTGGATTGGGAAAACATCTGATTCCGGAGATATGTAGTATAAAGCGGCAGAGTCAATTTCCCCTTCAACCATAGCCTCCGCCTCTTCCCTGGAGATTATCGGGGGTAGATGCTCCGGCAGGTCATCTCGCCAGTGAACGTCTTTCTCTATAAGCTCTTTAGTATTCTTGTCAAAGACATACCGTATATAGTCAAATTCAACAAATGCCTCATCTATCATCCTTTGATGCCCATAGACTATTACATCACCGATCTCATATTGCTCAAACTCCTTGTTGCTCGTCTCCAATTTCCTGAGCAGGTCATCCTCGCAGGTGATATCCCATTGCTCAGGAGACCCGGAGCCACAAGACGCGATTGTTACTCCCGCTCCAACCAGAAGAGCAACCACCACTCCGATTAAGAACTGATTCTTCTTCATTAGATAACTCCCCTAATCTACCCTATAGACTCGGCGATTTTTATCAGCTCTTCTACCGGTAGCTCCCTGACCATCACCAATACGAAGATGAAGGTTGACCGATTCCATTGCAAATCATAACGAGTTTCCCCCGTTGCTAGGTACGCTTTCACCCCGTTAACATCTACCACGCTAACTCTGTTGGGTGGCAAGTCCCCTTTTACTTCACTCGCATCTATCACTGTGCTCCCCCACCCCTCTGCCTGCCTTACCATCCTTTGGGCCATATCATCAGGAGGCGTCTCCGATAATTCGTCTACGCCAAGTATAATTTTTCTATGCGGAAGCAGAACAACATCCGTTGTTGTCTCTGCTTCACCAGTTGTCTCCACATCAGAAAAGTAGAGAGTCAGACTCGCACGGGGAGAACGTATCTCTGTGCTATAACCCCGCTGAAACTCATACCCTGCAGGGAGATACATAGGTACAATGGGTACGCCAACCATCTCCTCCGCTTCCTCCAGTGATACTTCCTGTACTGGTACCATGACCACTTTTGCAGGAATCTCAGGAATCGGTGTTACCGCCGGGGACTCTGTGGACGATGCTTTCTCATCCGCACAACCCGGCAAGAGACTCAACACTAAAATCCCTGCCAATACTACAAACAACCATCTCCTACCGTATACATGAAGCATCCCTCACCTCCCCACATACAAGACTGCTCCACAGACTTGTATTATCGCACCGCAGATTATAAGAAGGGATAATTGACTGAACTCGACCCCACACATCATTCTCTCCTCAAACCGGGCAGAAGCCCTTTTGTTCTATTTTACTCCCCCAGAACCTTTTGTCAACGGGACTTTAAAACCAGCGCTAGCTAAGTTCCGTTACCAGGAGTTCAAGGGCCAGCTGGTCGTTGTATTTGCCAGTTTTGATGGCCAAGTCGGTCTCTAAGAGCTTATCATAAGCCCGTTTTACGCCCTCAAAATCATACAATTTGGCTTGGGCAAGCGTTTTATCCAGGCTATAGCTTGATTTCAGCCCCAATCTATCCTGAATCTGTGGGCGGGACAGCCCTGGTCCCAGGTCTTTGGCCTGGGCTATTAAACGGAATTGCCTGGTAATCATGGTCAGGATATAGGTTGGAGCCACACCATCATGATACAGCCGGTGAAGTATCCGCTGGGCCAGCTCAGTTCGACCTTCAGCCACGGCATCCACCAGGGCAAAGATGTTGGCCTCCTGAACATAACTCACCAGTTGTCTAACATCATCTTCGCTGATAGGGCGGTCCTGGCTATAAAGAAGCAGTTTCTGGATTTCACTGTTCATCGCCCATAAATCGCCGCCTATGAACTCAGCTAGCAAATTCACGGCCTGGGGAGTGATATCGCCGCCCTCTGCCTTTACCCGTCGTTGTATCCAGGCCTTTAAATCCCTGCCCCGCAGCAAGGGAAAGGTCCCTACTTCAGCTGATTGTGAAAGCTTCTTTAATAGAGGATTATGGCCCTTTATCTCCCCGTCTACCAGCATCAGCACAGTAGTTGCCGGCATTTGCGCGATGTAGGAAGCAAGGCCTTCCCAATCTCCCAGCCCGTCTTCAGACTTGGCGGCGCCTTTGCCAGACCGTGGCCTGCCTTTTTTTCCTTCAAAGCGTCCTAATAAGCCATCGACTATAACCAGGCGATATGAGGATAAGAAAGGGGCAGCACCACATTTATTTCTAAGTTCACTTAAAGCTAGACGTTGCCCCTCCAAGCTGGTGGTGTTAACTGCCACCATTTCCCAATCGCCCAAGCCAGCTTTAATTTTCTCCACAGCTTGATTAAGGGAGAAATCGTCCTGACCATAAAGAATGTAGAGCATTTACCCAGTATTCTACCACAGCACTAACTTGCCCTGGCAGAAGCTCAAAAACAAAATATGATAGGATATAATCATGGAGATTGCCATTATCGGGATGCCCAAGAGTGGCAAAACGACTATCTTTAATGCTTTAACCAGAGGCAAGGCTGAAGTTGCCGCTTATTCCCCGACACTGGCTCCAAACACCGGTGTGGCTAAAGTGCCCGATTCCCGGCTATCAATGCTGGAAGGCATATTCCAGCCCAAAAAGATTGTTCCCGCAGAGGTGAATTACACGGATATTGCAGGGGCTTTCAAGGGCTTCGGTAGGGAAGGAGTGGGGGGAGAATTCTTGAATTATTTAACTACCGCCGATGCCTTGCTCCAGGTAGTCCGTACTTTTGAAGATGCAAAGGTTCCTCATCCCGAAGGAAGCATAGACCCTAAACGAGATATCGCCTCCTTAGATTTAGAACTCGCTATTTCCGATTCAGCTATTATCGAGAGAAGACTTGACAAGCTGGAGACGAGCTTAAAAGGGGCTAAAGCAGCAGAGCGGGAACTCCATTTAAGGGAGCAACTTTTGCTTCAGAAGGTTAAGGCAGGCTTGGAGAAAGATATACCAATAAGGCAGCAGGGCTTGGCTGAAGACGAACTTAAAACACTATCCGATTATCAATTTCTTACCGCCAAACCCATGCTGGTGGTCCTTAATATAGGAGAGGAACAAATATCACAGGCCCCGCAATCGGAAGCTGAGCTGCGTTCTCTTTACCCGCATTTTGCCGTGGTAGCTCTCTGCGGCAAGCTGGAGATGGAGCTAGGTCAGCTCAGTGACGCCGAGGCCAAGGAATTCCGCGAAGCTATGGGATTAAGCACACCGGCGCTTGACCGGGTTATCGACCTTTCCTATCGCCTTCTGGGATTGATTTCTTTCTTTACCACAGCTTCCGCTGAGCTAAAGGCCTGGACTATACCCGGTGGGACTCCAGCACCAAAAGCGGCAGGAAAGATCCATTCCGACATGGAAAGGGGATTTATCCGAGCTGAAGTAATCAGTTATAGTGACTTGGAAAGCTGTGGCAATCTAGCTGAAGCGCGAAAAAGAGGTCTGCTGAGAACAGAAGGCAAAAATTACATCATCCAGGATGGAGATATAGTTACTTTCTTATTTAATGTCTAGATTCATATCACCAGTGCAGGGGAAATTCCTTCCAAGGGAAGCGACGAGCTGGCGCTAGGAAGATGGAGAAGCTGGCCTTAACTGGGCTTATGGAGGACGGTTTTATCAACATTTATGGGAGGGAATGACAAAGGGAAAGCAGTGGAGCTTTCAGGTGGCTTGTATCGCAAAACATAGAGCAAGCGTAGAGATATTTGGAGGTTGAAATGCAGACAATATATATTGTACCACTCTCTCATTATGATGTGGCTTGGGCACTCACTAAAGAAGAATATCTCGAGATAAATGAGGGTATTCTGCAACAAGCTATTGAATTAATGAAGAGGTATGAGGAATATAAGTTCTGCTGGGAACAAATTTTTCCCTTGAAAGTGCTGGAGGAACGGAATCCCAAGCTCTGGCGGGAAATAAAGGAGATGATACAGAAGGGGAAGCTGGAGATAGTGGATGGCCAATATTTGATGGCCGATACCATGCTTCCACATGGAGAGGTAGTGATAAGGGAGATATTCTTCGGCAAGAGGTATTGCAGAGAAAAGTTTGGCGTGGATGTTCCCACTGCCTGGTGTGCTGACAGCTTTGGGATGAATGCCCAGCTTCCTCAGATTTACAGGAAATCGGGATACAAATGGGTTGCCTTTAGACGTGGGGCACAGGAGATGCAGAGCGAGTTTCTCTGGAGGGGGCTTGACGGAAGCACTATGCTTGCCCATTGGATGCCCTTGGGATATAGGGCTGGATTCTATCTCGATAAACTGGATGAAAGCTATATAGAGCTTAATAAATATGCCACTACCTCCCACATTCTCATGCCCTCGGGAAGCGGCTCAACTCCTCTTCAAGAAGAAATTGTTGAAGTGGTGAGGAAATGGAATGAAGATCACAAGGGTGGCTCCCAGATGAAGATAGCCACCCCACGCGAATTCTTCCGAGCTCTAGAGGGGGAGGAGGAAAAATTTGAACTCCATATGGGGGAGTTATACGACGAGGACCTGGTCGACGTTTTCCCACAGGTATGCTCAAGCCGGATGTGGATAAATCTCGGAGCGAAGAGAGGCGAGGGATTGCTTATCACGACTGAGTACTTTGCCACTCTAGCCTGGCTATTAGGAAAGGAATATCCCAGCACCGAATTGAACGAATGCTGGGAAAAGATGCTTTTCATCGCCTTCCATGACATCATCGCGGGCTGCGGCATAGACGAGATTTATGATGAGGTTAGAGAGATATTTTCCTTCCTCGAGGAGCATCTCTCCAGGATTTTGTATGACGATTTGAAATTCATCGCCTCCAAGGTCGATACTCAAGGAGAAGCAGTAATAGTCTTTAATCCCCTCTCCTGGGCTATGACCACCTGGTGTGAAGTTGATTTAAGACTGGAAGGCTGGGACAAAGAACCCGGACTCAGATTTGCCGAAGAGGAGATAGAAACTCAAATTCTAGAGTCGGAAAGGGATGAGGAAGGAAAAATCAGGCATGTAAAGCTGGGATTTCGTGCCGACCTTCCTCCCCTGGGCTATAAGGTTTACCGGATTATCAAGCGAACCAAGGAATCAGAAAAAGCTATCGAAGTCAGGGGCAATGAAGTAGAAAACCCCTTCTTCAGGTTAAGGGTTGACCCCAAAACCGGAATAATCGAGGTTTTCGATAAAACAGGGAAACTTTTAGTTAAAGGCAATGAACTGAACATAGAGAACGAGATTGGCGACCTGTATCATCATGCGCATATGTTCTTCGAACTGATAAAAAATGAAAGCGGAGAGGGTGTTTTTTTCGGGACCTTTAAGCCCCAGAGCTTCAAGATAGAAAAAGGCCCCCTGAAATCGAAAATAATCTTCAGCGACGGATATTACTGTTTTAGATGGCCTTACCGACTGTTTGAGAAGTTCGAAACCAAGCTCTACAAGCACAAGGTCCTGGATGCCACAAAAGAGGTCATCATCTATCGAGACCTTCCCAGGATCGACTTTATAACCAAGGTGAATAGCAGGTATCCAAACATAAGACTCAGGGTTGCGTTTGACACCTTTAAGGCGCGGATGACATATTTTCGCGAGACCCAGTTCGGCGTCGTCTCAGAGCCTACAGAGCTATTTGCCTCCCTGGAAAGAACAGGGACACCGGCTGGAATTCCCAGCTTCCTGTCCTGGTTCTGCTACGGCGATGCAACAAGAGGAATAACCTTCATGAACAGGGGCATCCCAGCAACCGAGATAAGAGACAGCAAGGTTTACCTGACGCTTTTGCGAAGCGTCGGTATTCTTTCTGCGGATGCGGAAGCCGGAGCTCTAATCCCGACTCCAGATGCCCTGGAGCTCAACAAAGACTACACCTTCGAATATGCTTTACAGCATCACGACGGTGATTGGAAGGAATCTAAAGCGTATAAGCATGGCCAGGAGTATCACCACCTACCACTTACAGTTCAAAGCACTTCTAGAGGAAATTTGCCCCAGGAGTTTTCTTTCCTTGAACTGAAGCCAAACAATCTCATACTATCAGCTCTTAAAAAAGCTGAGGACAGTGATGAGGTGATATTGAGGTTCTTTGAGGCTAAAGGAGAGGAAACGGCGGCTGAGGTCATACTATTCCGTAGAATCAAAAAGGCAGCAGTGGCCGATTTGCTGGAACGAGAGGAATACGAACTGAAAACGGATGGCAATAGCCTAAGAATGGAAGTGAAGCCATTCGAAATAGTAAGTTTAAAACTTAAACTTTAGAGAGTTGGCTTGGGTGATGCTATAATCTTTCGTAACAAATCCTGGAAGGAGAAGAGGCTATGTATGTTAAGGAGTACATGAACACCGATGTTATTACCGTGAACAGTAATACCCTGATCCATGATGCGGAGAAGATTATGCGGGATAACAAAATACGTCGCTTGCCTGTAGTGGACAATGGTAAACTGGTGGGTCTGCTAACCAGGCGCAAGTTGAGAGAGGCAAAACCTTCCTCCACATCGTCTCTCAGCATCTGGGAAATAAACTATCTGCTGGCGAGAATGAAGGTAGAAGATGCCATGGAGAAGGAACTCTTTACTGTTACTCCTGACACCACTGTGGAGCAAGCTGTTAGCGAGGCACAGAAGCGTGGGATCGGAGCGCTGCTTGTGGTCGATAAGGATAAGCCTAACAAATTATTAGGCATAGTTACCACTACTGACATATACAAGCTCACAACTGGGATCTTGGGATTTGGCCAGCCGGGTGCACGGCTTCATGTCTTTGAACCAGCTAAGGTTGGAAGCTGCCAGGAAGTGGTGGCTATGATTAGCAAACGCGGAGTAAAAATCCTTTCCCTGTTCCATGTTACTCCCCCGGGCATCGGAAGGGAGGATTGCATAATCCACCTAGATACCGAAGACGCCAGCCAAATCCTGGACGAACTCAAGAGCAAAGGATATCACGCCCAAATAAGGACCCACTAGCAAGGCTTAGGGAGCTATGAAAATGCCTACAAAACCTTCCTGTGCTAAGATTTCGAGAGGAAATCCAACTGACATCCAAGGTGGTATTTCAGCCCTCGAAGAGTAATGATGAATATCTGAAACAGGAGGCAATAAAATGTACGAAAGAATACTCGTTCCATTGGATGGTTCAGAACTAGCCGAGGGAGCGCTCCCTTACGCTGAAGGAATAGCTACAAGATTGCATAGCGAAGTCATTTTGCTCACCGCATGTACACCAAGCGATTGTTTGGAACGCCCCCTGCGAGCATATTTGGAAAAGAGGGCAGGGGAACTGTCATCTTTAGGGATAAAAGCAAGTCCGTTGGTCGTCCAGGGCAATGCTGCCAATGAAATTCTAGAGTTTGCTGAGAGAAATGACATTAACCTTATCATCATCTCCACCCACGGACGCACTGGCCTCAGCATCTGGCCCCTGGGAAGTATCGCCAACAAGATATTGCAAAAGTCACATATTCCCTTACTCTTGATAAGGTCAAGCGACCTAGAAACAGTACTTCGCGAAAAGGGGCTGCGGAAGATTCTCGTGCCTTTAGACGGTTCACAGTTTGCCGAGGGCGTCATTCCATATGTAGAAGGCTTGGCCAAAGGGATGGACAGTGAAGTCATTCTAATAACGGCCAACGAGCCGTTGCAAGTTCCTGACATTGTAAGGCATACGGCAGGATTTGATGGGGAAAAATACGAGGAACTCACAGTTAGGATGGAGAAGCAAGCAAAGCGCTATCTAAGTAAAAAGGAAAGTGCCCTGCGAGATAAAGGTGTGAATGTTAGTTCAACATCGCTTTGGGGACAGCCAACCCAGACCATACTCCAATATGCCGAGGACAACTCCGTTAGCCTTATAGTTCTATCCACTCACGGCTTTTCCGGCATCACCAAGTGGGCCTACGGCAGCATTGCCGCCAAGATTATAGAGAGAGCCTCAAGGCCGGTCCTGATGATTCGACCGGCGCTGCCCGCATTGAACACCTAGTGTACCCTAATGGAGGTATGCTGCACAGCAAGGGTAGTTGGGGAGCATCCGCTTCTAATAATGTGATATCGATTCTTGACAATAACTACGAGTTTGCTATTATGCCTCTAGGGGGATAGGAAGATGTTTATTGAGAGCCCAAGATATACAGAGAGACTTGGTTCGGTCAGAATGAACCATGTACAGAAGGTGATATCTTTAGACTCCGGCTTGAAAAGCGAGCTGCCTCCTTATGGCGCCATGGGGGTGACAAAAATAGATGAGGAAACAATCAAGTACTTTGAGGACAGGATGGCGATCGTCATCCCAACCAAAGACGAGAAGCTCAAGCTTTTTGAAGGAGTGGTTAGCGGCGTACCCCATGATTGCCTGGTAATAGTAGTTTCGAATAGCCAACGGGAAAAAGTTGACAGATTTAGAATGGAAGGCGATGCTCTGGACCAGCTTTGTCGTTTTACCCTCCGCCAGGCCTTAATTCTTCATCAAAAAGACCCCGCTATTGCCAAAGCTGCAATGGACGCCGGCTATGACGACCTCTTAGACGAAGAGGGACTGGTGCGTAATGGCAAAAGCGAAGCCATGATAATAGGATTACTTGCGGCCATGGCAGCAGAGAAGGAGTATATCGGCTTCATTGATGCTGATAACTATTTCCCAGGCGCGGTACTGGAGTATGTGAGAAACTATGCTGCCGGGTTCAGCCTGGCGCAGTCTCCCTACAGCATGGTGAGGATATTATGGCAGTATAAACCCAAAATCTCGGGAGGGGTATACTTTAGAAAATGGGGAAGGATATCGGAAGTCACCAACAAATACTTAAATAGCCTGATATCCACCAAAACAGGATTTGAAACCGAGGTCGTAAGAACGGGCAATGCCGGTGAACATGCCATGAGTATAAAGCTGGCGGAGATCTTGCCCTTTGCTTCGGGATATGCTGTGGAACCCCAGGAGTTGGTATCTATATTTGAAAATTTTGGCGGTATCCTGCCCACAAAGGACATCAAGGTGATGGAGCAAGGGATAGACATATTCCAAATTGAGACCAGAAACCCCCATCTGCACGAAGAAAAAGGGGATGAGCATCTTAATGGGATGCTATTATCTTCAATGAGCACTGTTTACCATTCACCTCTCTGTGATGAAGAGGTAAAGCAGGCGATTTTGGCTGAGTTAGTCAATCAGGGGATTCTAAAGGAGGGGGAAGAACCGCCTCCCGTTCATATTAATGCTCCGCTGAAGAAGGCGAAAACCAGTAAGTTTGTAGCTGCCATACGAAGCGATTTCGATAAATACCGCGTGTTACATTAAATCCAAATTTTAGAATGAAATCGTATCAGGCTCGATAGATTTACCTGGCCAAATCTTGATTCCCTTGGATAGCTTATTTCCTTTCCCGATTAGCACATCATCTCCCAAAACACAGTCATCCAGAACCTCGCTTTCCTCACCAATATAACACCGAGAGGCAACCAGGCAGTTTCTAAGCTTGGCCCCCTTGCCCACTTTACAATCTTGCCATAATACCACCCCTTCTACTACAGCGCCTTCTTCCACACGACATCCTGTCCCCAAGACAGCCGGCCCTCTTATTATAGAATCCCTATCAATAAAGCAAGCTCCGCCGATTATTACTGGCCCCGTAATTTGAGCCGAAGGATGAACAGAACTTTCGCCTTCAAATTCGGTACCTTCATGGCCCACACAGCGATGAAGCAAATCGCGCTGTAATCCCAAATATTTATCTGGAGTGCCTATGTCAATCCAGTAGTCCTGGGACGGATAGCTGTATATAGCCTGTCCCTTCTCCAAAAGAGGTGGAAAAACATCGCGCTCAAACATGGAGAAGCTGTTGGGAGTGATATAACTCAAAATATCATGTTCCAAGATATAAATGCCAGCGTTAATCATGTTAGTAGTTACCTTGTCCCAACTTGGCTTTTCAGTAAAACGCCTCACCCTGCCCTGGCTATCTGTCTCCACTACCCCATAAATAGTAGGGTCTTCTACAGGTGTCAAAGCTAAGCTGGCTATGGCCTTCCTTTCGCGGTGTAATCGCATCATCCCGCTTAGATCGATATCAGTAAAAATATCCCCGTTGAAAACGATGAAGGAATCGTCCAAGAACCCTTCGGTATTTTTCACTGCTCCTGCCGTCCCCATGGGAAAATTCTCTATTGAGTAGACTATTCTCACACCGAGCTTGCTGCCATCGCCGAAATGATCCTCAATCTGCTCGGTTGACTTACCCACAGCAAGAATTATGTCAACAATATTGTGCTTCTTGAGATAGCCGACGAGGTGCTCTAGGAAAGGGCGATTCAATACAGGGACCATTATTTTGGGGGTATTGCAGGTTAGAGGACGCAGCCTTGTCGCTTCCCCCCCGGCCAGAATAACAGCCTTCATCTCAACTAAATTTACCTTACGCTAAGCATTTACGTCAATCCCCCGACACGGTTCTTGGCTTTTATCCCCATAATCCAGCTAGCCAGCCTGGGTTTGCTTTAACTCCCTTGCTGTGTTACTTTTCCGTTACTAAAGCAAGGATGGAAGATGGAGGTGATGATTAATAAAACGAAAGTATCTATTATTCAGGGGGATATCACAAAACAGGCTACCGATGCCATCGTTAACGCCGCCAACGCCAGCTTAATGGGAGGTGGTGGGGTAGATGGGGCAATACACCGGGCCGGAGGGCCAGCTATATTAGAGGAATGCAAGAAAATCGTGGCCAAGCAGGGGAGGCTGCCCACGGGCAAAGCTGTAATCACCACAGGAGGAAATCTCAAGGCCCAGTATGTGATACATACTGTTGGCCCAATATGGCATGGCGGCGGCGGAAACGAATCCGGGCTTCTGAAGGGCGCCTATTACGAGTGTTTAAAGGTGGCAACCGAGAATAAATTGGCCAGCGTCTCTTTTCCCTCCATAAGCACCGGTGCCTATGGCTATCCCGTAGATGAAGCAGCCAGAATAGCAGCGAGCACCGTGTCTTCATTTCTCAAGGAGCAGGCTACATCCCTCAAAGAAGTGGTATTCGTTCTGTTCGATTCCAGAACCTTCGAAAGCTACCTCTCGGCTTTCCAAGGAGCGATAGGCAGTTCTAAAACCTGAAAACTGGGGCTACTGAAGACTCCCTGGAATTAACTCCGTATAAGAGTGTACAAAACGTCAGAAAGTTTAAATAATAGGCCGATAAAAGATAGGTTCATACTCCAAGAGGCAGTGTCTGCCCCGGAGATTTGGTTGTGGCAACTTTCTATTCCCTAAAGTTAGTAACCGTTTTGACAAGAAGCTCTATATGGAGTACATTGTAACTACAGTTTCTATTCAGAATCTCGTATTATGATTCGGACTGTTCGAAACTAATTAGGCTTAGGGTGATCTTAGATCCAGTTGTGTAAAAGATAAAGCCATGCAGCAAGTTTTCAGGACAAGAGAATTAGATGTGTTGTCTTTAGAACTACTTTCACCACCACCGATTTCGAACAGGAATTCCTTACATACACAGACTTCACTAATGAGGCAAAGAGGCTGCCTAAGTCGCCGTCGACTATAGAGACAACGTAGTCGCAGTCGCATGTTGAAGTAGCTATCAGCAGTGAAGCCAAGTAGGCGAGTTGTCTACGTCCTCTTCGTTAAGCCTATGAATCACCATTTGAACTTCCTATTGTGGTAGTTAATATGAATCGATGAAACTGAGTAGATCTGGAGAGGCTAGACTTCAGACGAGAATGGAAAGAGGAGAAATTTTGCTACACATATGAATTATCGCAGTGACATAAGAAATATAGCTATCATCGCCCACATTGACCATGGTAAGACTACTCTGGTAGACGCCATGCTTAAACAAAGCAGGGTGTTCCGGGATAACCAGAAAGTGGGCGTGTTAATAATGGACCAGGGCGTCCTGGAACGAGAAAAAGGCATTACCATCATGGCTAAGAATACAGCCGTAGTCTACCGGGGAGTAAAAATCAATATCATCGATACTCCAGGCCATGCCGATTTCAGCGGGGAGGTAGAGCGCGTCATAAGTATGGCGGACGGCTGCCTACTTTTAGTGGACTCTATTGAAGGTCCCATGCCCCAGACTAAGTTTGTGCTTCGCAAAGCTCTGGAAAGGGGTCTAAAGCCAATTGTAGTTATTAACAAAATAGACAGGAAAAATTCGCGGATAGCGGAGGTGCTTAGATTCACCGAGAACCTATTCTTGGAATTAGCCAGCAGTGCTGACCAGCTTGATTTCCCGGCACTATATGTCAGTGCCACTGGAGGTACAGCCGTAACTGAGCTGGGGGTGAAAGGCAAGGACATCACTCCCCTCTTCGAATGCATCTTAGAAAAGACACCACCACCGCAAATTGAAACTGGGCCATTTCAAATGATGGTTTCTAACCTAGACTATGACAGCCACAAAGGTAAAATAACTATTGGTAGAATCTGGAGAGGCAAGGTTGCCACCCACGACCCAGTAGTCCGTATAAGTGCCGATGGGAGCATAACTCATTACGAGATAGGTGAGGTATTTACATATCTCGGTCTCAAGCGCCTGGAGGTAGCAGAGGCCGAGGCGGGTGACATAGTAGCTGTGACCGGCCTCGAAGAAGTCAGCATTGGAGATACCATTGCCAGCCCGGAGCGCCCTGAAGCTCTGCCACGCATAGAAGTTGGCGAACCAACGGTGGAGATGACCCTCGGAGTAAACACCGCACCGTTCGCTGGCCGCGAGGGGTACTTTAGTACTACACGCCAGCTGCGGGAGCGACTCTACAAAGAACTGGAGACTAATCTCAGCCTCAGGGTCCAAGATACAGATAGCACAGACACCTTCCTGTTAAAAGGGAGAGGAGAACTGCATCTGGCTATTCTGATCGAGACCCTGCGCCGGGAGGGCTACGAATTTGAGGTCTCCAGGCCAGAAGCTATCACCAAGTTGGTTGACGGCAACCTTTTGGAACCCGTGGAGACCCTTACTATTGATACCAAAGATGAATACGTGGGAGTTCTAACCGAGATGCTGAGCAAACGCCAAGCTCAGCTCACTGATATGCGCAACGATGGCCATGATAACATACGTCTGGAATTCCATATACCTACAAAAGGACTCATTGGTTTCCGCAATGCTTTTCTTACTGCCACCCGTGGCCAAGGAATCATGAATACTACTTTTCTTGGCTATGAGGCTTGGCATGGAGCTATAACTTCGACTCGCAATGGAACACTGGTAGCATCGGAGCAAGGCATAGCTGTCACTTATGGTCTAAATAATGCCCAGGGGCGGGGACTCACCTTTATTGAACCTGGTACACTGGTCTATGAAGGTATGATAGTAGGGATGAATTCACGGCCACAGGACATAGCTATCAACGTGTGCAAAGAAAAGAAGAAGACCAATATGCGTTCGTCTACATCCGACATCGGCATAAAGCTGACTCCTCCTGTGCAACTGAGTTTAGAGCAAGCTATTGATTTTATCAGCAGGGACGAACTGGTTGAGGTGACTCCTAAGAATATCAGGTTGAGGAAGAAATTGCTCGCCCAATCACAACGGCTGAGGGACATCGCCTCTGCCCAGCGGAGCATGAAGCAATAGGCTATGGCTTATTGTCAAGATGTCTTAAGGCTCAAATTGATACCCTTAATTTCCACGCCACCCAAAACTTCAATTTGCATAATGGGATAATAGGCTTTAGGTATTTAAATCATCAACATAGACGAGGAATAGAATATCAAATAGGGATTACTGACAGGAACATTAGAGATTTAAACATATACAGGGTTGAACCCCTCTGAAATGAGAGACAAGGTGACCCAAAGCAAAACGGAAATGAAGCTGCCCCGACATCACCTCAAACTCTTAGTTCATGTGACTCAATCGGGTTATTTCTTTCTGCCATAGTACGCCGATCACTTCGCTTTTCCTTCCATAAGTACAGGTGACTATGGCTATCCCGTATCTGAGGCAGCAAGGATAGCGGCAAGCACCGTGCCTTCATTTCTCAAGGAGCAAGCCACATCCCTTAAATAAAGAAATAGTGTTTGTTCTCTTTGATTCCAGAACCTTCGAAAACTATTGCTCTGCCTTTCAAGAAGCGACGGGTAAGGCTAAGGGCTGAAAAGGGCAGTGACCTCTAAAAAGCCCTCGGAATTTGCCTGGCACGGGATTATACACACGTCATTTCGTCGACGCGAACCGTAGTTTAGATTGCGGACTTATCCCTCTGCAACATGACCCTTGATGCTATAATTAGATTGTATCGACATCGGTCTTGGCAGCAAAACCAGGCACACAAGTACTTCTAAGGAATAACCGCCACAAATAAGTTTGTGGTATTTCCTGCGCGGGAGCAATATAGCCGGGAAGGATGTGTGAGGCGGGGTCCCTGACACAGCTCAGGGCCATTGATTGCGAACTGTCGGCGGAAAGGAGGCTGAAGTGACATTGCCAAAAGGTTTTGTTTGGGGCGCAGGGGCAAGCTCATATCAGATAGAAGGCGCTGCCCATGAAGATGGAAAGGGGCCTTCCGTATGGGACACTTTTTGCCAGAAGGCTGGAAGCATCTGGAACAATCAGTCCGGCGATATCGCATGTGAC
Organism: uncultured Dehalococcoidales bacterium; assembly: GCA_964638975.1. Classification (GTDB taxonomy): domain Bacteria; phylum Chloroflexota; class Dehalococcoidia; order GIF9; family AB-539-J10; genus RBG-13-51-36. The sequence goes on along the minus strand of CAZXAJ010000005.1, from coordinate 95,799 downwards.
CATTACCACAGATATGGAGAGGATGTAAACTTGATGAAACAGGTCGGTCTACATGCATATAGGCTGTCCGTCTCCTGGCCCCGCGTCATCCCGGAGGGGACTGGGGCTCTGAATCCCAAAGGACTTGATTTCTACGATAAGCTGACTGATAAACTCCTGGCTGCGGACATTATCCCTTACATCACACTTTTTCACTGGGACTACCCCTATGAACTTTATTGCCGCGGTGGCTGGCTGAACCGGGACAGCTCTGACTGGTTTGCAGAATATGCCAGGGTAGTAGTCGATAAGCTCTCGGAAAGGGTCAAATACTGGATAACACTCAATGAGCCGCAGTGTTTCATCGGTCTGGGACACCAGTTCGGATTCCACGCGCCGGGAGACAAGCTAGAATTTGCCCAGGTTTTGAGGGCAGCTCACAACGCACTGCTGGCTCACGGTAAGGCCGTACAGACGATTCGCGCATATTCCAGGCTTGAATCCCAGATAGGTCTGGCACCTGTAGGGATTATCAACATACCGGCGACAGAAAGCTCCAGGGATGTCGAAGCCGCCAGGCAAGCCATGTTCTCCGTGACCGACAAGACTTGCTGGAACAATACATGGTGGGCCGACCCTGTGTTCTTTGGCCGATATCCCGAAGATGGCTTGAAGCTTTTCGGCACCGACCTTCCTCCAATTAAGGATGAGGACATGAAGACCATTTCCCAGCCCCTGGATTTCTTCGGAGTGAACATTTACTTTGGCCAGAAGACCCGCGCCGGCAAAGAAGGCCAGCCGGAGCTTGTGCCACTCCCCGTCGGTCATCCTGCGACGGCGTTCGGATTTCCGGTATCACCGGAGGCGCTTTACTGGGGACCGCGGTTCTTCTGGGAGAGATACAAGCTCCCCATTACCATCACGGAAAACGGCATGTCCAACGTTGATTGGCCTTCTCTAGACGGCAGGGTTCATGACCCTCAGCGGATTGACTTTCTCCACCGCTACCTCCTGGAGTTAGAAAAGGCGTGTAAAGATGGCATAGAGCTTGGCGGTTACTTCCAGTGGTCAATCCTTGATAACTTCGAATGGACGCAAGGCTACAAGGAGCGTTTCGGACTGGTCTATGTAGATTACCCGACACAGAAGAGGACGCTCAAGGATTCCGCATACTGGTACAAAGAGCTTATTGCCACTAACGGAGCAATTCTCGATAAGCTGTAGCAAAAATCAGGGCGAACCTCGCCTGATCCGCGATGTCAACCTTCCGCCTCCCAAGAGGCGACAGGTAAGCCCAAGACCTGAAAGCGGCAGGGCTACCTAAAACCCCCTGGAATTTCCCCCGCTTGTGATTGCCTAAAAAGCCCTACCGTTTAGGCTTTTGCCATGACTTCTCCGGCACATGCCAAGGGTTGGAGAAACCTCTCGACGGGACACTTGGATAGAGTGCTTAACTCGAACGGAACCGCCAAGCCCGTCTTAGGCACAGTGGCAGTTCCATCTCCTCACCACATGCTAAAGTTTCAGACCTTCAGCTACAGCTCTTCCCAGCTCTTTGTTAGCTTTAGTCAAGTTCTCGATAACCCGTTGCTGGATCGGTTTGTCAATGTGCATAAGATCTGCGATGAGGTTATCCACCAGATGCTCCTGGTCCATCTTACTCAAGGAAAGATATCTCTTCCCAGCCTGTTCGAAATCATTCGTTTTGCTTATCTTCTGGCGAATAACTACTCCCTCAATCCGGTATTCACGCGGGGTACCCTCCTCGAGAGCCTCCCCTGGCATACCACCACCCAGACTACTCGGATCGTAGTTAACCGGACCGCTGAATTTACCAATCTGCATGGCGCCGTCGCGTTGATTGTTGTTAACCTCTACAAGTGGTCGGTTAATGGGAAGTTCCAGGTAGTTCGGCCCCAGCCGATGGCGCTGCGTATCAGCGTATGAGAATGTTCGGCCCTGGAGAAGCTTGTCAGCGGAAAACTCGATTCCGGGAACAATGCTGGCGGGACAGAAAGCCGCCTGTTCCACTTCTACGAAGAAGTTGTCCGGGTTACGGTTGAGCACCATTTTACCCACCGGCATCAGAGGAAACTTGTCCTCCGGCCAGGTCTTCGTGGGGTCCAGCGGGTCGAAATCCTGTTTCAATTCGTCAGCGATATCCATCAACTGGACATTGAGCTCGTACTCAACTTCTTCCCCTCTGGCAATAGCATCGTGAAGATCACGGGTAAGATAGTCAGGGTCAACACCGGCCAGGCGGGTTGCTTCATGACGGTCTAGGTTGTGCACACCCAGTTTTGGTTTCCAATGGTATTTCACATACACCGCTTTACCCTCACCGTTCACCCACACATATGTATTGACACCAAAACCCTCTTGCATGCGGTAACTTTTCGGAGTACCACGGTCAGAAAACAGCCAAATAATCATGTGGGTTGATTCCGGTGTCAGGGATATGAAATCCCAAAAGCGGTTATGTGCCGAAGATGCTGAAGGAATATTAGTATCTGGCGCGCCCTTGAAGGCATGAACCATATCGGGGAACTTAATGGCGTCCCTGATGAAAAATACGGGGAGATTGTTGCCAACCAAATCGTAGTTGCCATCCTCGGTGTAGAACTTGACGGCAAAGCCGCGGGGGTCCCGAACCGTATCCGACGAGCCCCGCCCTCCAGTCACAGTCGAAAACCGCACGAACACGGGGGTCTTTTTACCCGGGTTCTGAAGGAATTTAGCCTTGGTATAGGGCTTCATACTTTTGTAGACCTGAAAGTAGCCATGCGCTCCTGCTCCTTTGGCATGGACAACCCTCTCCGGGATACGTTCCCTGTCAAAATGAGCCATCTTCTCAATAAACTGGACGTCCTGTAACAGTACAGGACCGCGTTCTCCGACGGTCAAAGAGTTCTGGTTGTCAGTTATCGGAACACCTTGATTTGTCGTGAGATGTCTTTTTTTCATGATACCCCCCTTCCACTATTGTATTTGAAAATGCCCTTTCATTCAGAATATGGGTCTCCAACTGACTAAGTCAGTCGTTTATTCTCTGCACTTTGGCCTATCATATCTGAGAATTACTTCACCTGCCTTCGGCTTCCCTTTCCATCTTTTCAAGCCTCGTGTAGTAATCTGGAAATTCATTGAGATGAGCTAAAGCGATTTTCCCGGTCATCATAGCATCATCGTTAGTAACATTGGTATGTGGATCAACCAGACCGTGCTCGAGCTCGACGTCAAGGCCCATCCTGTATTGCTCAACATCGAACTTGCTCCAATCGATACCCAGGGCCTCACCAATTCGTTTTGCTTCTTCAGTAGTGAAGTGCTTTTTGCTTGTCATGTGCGCCCCCTAAATATCTATTCTTAGAATAATCTTAGGCCTTGGTAACAAAGTTGTCAACACTTCATACATGCAGCTAGGAAACTTGACGGAAGCATTGCTAAGATAGAATAGAAACAACAATCCGTTGTCCTATCCGCTGCAACCCGTTCCTGGCAGTGATTTGCATGACCTCTGGATGCGGTCGATCCTGGATAACTTCGAATGGACGCAAGGCTACAAGGAGCGTTTCGGACTCGTCTATGTAGATTACCCGACACAGAAGAGGACGCTCAAGGATTCCGCATACTGGTACAAAGAGCTTATTGCCACTAACGAGCAATTCTCGATAAGCTGTAACGACAATGGGGGAGGACTTTGCCCCGTCCGCAATGTCAACGCCCCGCCTTTCAAGAGGTGACAGGTAAGCCCGAGGCCTGAAAAGGGCAGGGATATCCGAAATCTCCTGGACTCTGCCTTGCACCAGACCGCACAAAGTGTCATTTTGTTCAATATATGGTGTAGCCTCATCCGAATTGTAATCAATCTTCTCTCGTTGGAATTCCATTTGCTAGCGGCTGCTCCGGACAGTTTGGCAAGAATTAACTAACCTGGTGTTCATGAAGCCACTGTAAGAGAACTTCGGGTGATGCTTCACTTTCTGCAATCGCAACAGTTAGTTCAACAATAGATCCATCGAGAAATACTTCTCTCCCATTGGCACGAAGGAACGCCCATGCAATATGAGTCCCGGTTCTCTTATTGCCATCATGGAATACATGTCTCGAAATAATGTGGTGAGCAATTGCAGCGGCCTTTTCTTTCAAGGTCGGATAGATGATGATTCCATGCATAGAAGATTGAATAGCGTCCAGAATATACTCTAATGCATTTAGATTGAGTAGATTATCTGGTTCAATAAACAAACCGCCGAACTCTTCCTCTTTGACCATTCGGCGGTTTACTTCGCAAATCTGCTCTATGGTTGGATACGCTATCTCTTTGCCATAATCTTCCATATCTCTCTATGTTTCACTACGCTCTCATCAAGGAGGGCGCGGTGAGTCAACATATCTATATGACGTCCTCCGGTAACTGGAACAAAATTGATATCACCGGGTACAATTTGTTCCTCTTTAATCTCGTGGAGTTCAACTAGAACACTCGGAGGCTCGAGCGCCAATACAGGGACGTTCAATGGTATAACAGTCCACCCAGATTCTACGAATGTTGTGATATCGGCACTTTCTGTCTGTGGCATCTTCATTGCTCTGCCTCCCTGTACGCATATTCCTCCCCGTGGATGACCTTCTGTTGTACGTAACGGAGTCCTTCTGTACGTGTCACCACCGCTACATCTATTGGCCCACCAACACCTCGAACACCGATAGCTAATCGCTGGGCCACCATTGTTGTACGTATTAGAAACAATGCCAAGTCCACACAATCTTGTAGTGGTAATACTTGATATGGTATTGGATAATGTAAATGCTTCCTTAAAGTTGCATGCAACTTCTCTATTTCTTTGTCGTTGATATTCAACTCTTTGCCAACTATGCTGGTTAACTGAGGGTCGAAACCGTGTACCAAACGACTCGCAATCTCCAGTTGACCACCCCATGTCATGCCAAAGTTCGTTTCACCCGGCTGTTGCTCCTCTGGTTCAGATTCTCCGGGAACCTGAAAAAGGAAGACCCTACCGTAAGCAGCATCCTCATCATATCCCCCGACCACAAAAGCCATAGGTGGCCCAGCATAGTCCTTCGGCACTGACTCTTCCCATCTTTCATTGTAAAACTTTCTCAACTTATGTGCATAATCCTTGACGGTGAGCCGTTTTCCCTGTTGTGCGAGCACCTTTTGCTCGAATTCTGGAATATAACTATGGGCAGTACGAAGGCCGACCACGGCCATCCCATACGTTACTGCACCCACAAAGTTATGAGGACCCACCTGATTAAAGGGGCGGGAAAAGCTCAAAAGCTTAGTCGCATTGTCAAAGTTAACAGGTAAACGCTCGCCACCTGCCCGCTGAGCTTCCAGTGTTACCCTGCTATCTGCGGCTAATACAATGCCCTCTGGGCCTTTTATCACTACACCTAAAGACATTAGAAAACCTCAACTCAACCTAAAACTTTGCAGTTTGACAAATTAGACTGTCTAGAAAAGTATAAGAGAGTAGGCAAGGCATGTCAATGCTAAACCAAACCAATGGCAAAAATAAGGTCAGCTGATTCAAATTCTCGTTTGAACCGGACTGAAGCTATTGTACAAATTGGGCTGTCTTGAAAGTCGGGGGAGTTATCTCTTAACAACCAGTTTTCTCACTGCGTGTCCGAGGCCATGCTCTGAAAACCGGCTACATTTCTATTAAAACTCCCTTACCTCGGTCAAATGCCAGGTGTTCCTTAATCTGCTTGGCTGCTGGCTTAGGATCGGTATAAGACCAGGCAGCGTCAACATTAACCTTATCTCCTACTATAATATTATAGTAGTCAGCATGGCCCTTCCACGGGCATTCGTAGTCTTTCCCACTATCCTGGAGATATTCCTTTTTTACCGACTCCGGTGGGAAATAGACATTTCCTTCGACCGTTTCATAGTCATCACTTTCAGCAAGTACAGTCCCATTCCAGATTGCTTTAGCCATCTGTGCACCCTCCTCATTCTTGAACTCAATATCTTTCCATGCCTGACCTTTCAGCAGGAAAGACCATAATTATTGCACGATATTAACACCTCCACTTCATTGATATCAGTGGCACAAATCACATCCCTTTGTAGCATCATATCAAGATATTACATATTCCGGACTTCTTTTTCTACTTGCCTGATGTGCTCCTGTATGCAGCCAATGATATCTTGGTATAATCAAAACAATACATAATAGATGTGGATAATGAAGGTGAAACTTGTTCTATATTGGCCAAATAAGAAGACTACACAGGGGGTAGCAGGGATTGCAATTTCAGGATGAAAGTGTCGATAGGATAATCCACTACGACTTCAAACCAGGGCTTGAGAGCTTCCTCGCTGAAGTGCTGATTGGACTCCACAAGCCACAAAAGGAATTACCCCCCAAATATTTCTACGATGAACGTGGTTCGCATTTGTTCGAGCGTATCTGCGAACTGAGAGAATACTATATCCCTCGCATAGAGGCATCCATTATGCAGGCTCATATCAGGGAAATGGCCGAACTTATCGGCCCTCAGGTTCTCGTGATTGAATATGGTTGTGGGAATTGTGAGAAGGTGCGCTTTTTGATAGACCGCCTGCACGATCCAGCAGCCTTCATACCAATTGACATCTCCCAGGAGCAGTTGCTACATGTGGCAAAGGAACTCGCCTCAATTTATCCCCGATTACAGGTTCTTCCGGTCTGTGCTGACTATACGAGCAGTTTTGAATTGCCGATTCCAAAGCAATCGAGCAAACGCATAGTCGTTTACTTTCCTGGCTCATCCATTAGTAACTTTGATCCCATTCCTGCGAAACATTTTTTAGAGCACGTTGCTAATACATGTGAGCCGGATGGTGCTCTACTTATCGGCGTAGACCTGAAGAAAGACCCTGCTGTGCTTCATAGTGCCTATAACGATAGCGAGGGGATAACCGCTGCTTTCAACCTCAATCTACTCGAACGAATCAATCGGGAGCTCGACTGTGATTTCCAGCTGGATGGTTTTCAGCACTATGCTTTCTACAATCCCCGAGAAAGCAGGATTGAGATGCATCTTGTCAGTCAGAGAGACCAAGTGGTTCATATAAATAGGGAAACCATTTCCTTTGCCAGAGGCGAAAGCATCTGGACGGAAAATTCATACAAATACAACCTTGATGAGTTCGAGCAGATGGCTGCAGCGGCCGGATTTAGAGTAGAGCGTGTCTGGATGGATGAGCGGCAGTGGTTCAGTGTCCAGTACCTTGTAACAAGGTAAGTCTAGCTCAGTAGCATAAGCGAATCACGGATTACTTACAAGGCATGAGCCGCACCATGTCTTTTTCCTTAAGTACCTGCTCAAGAGCCGACACCGCGTAGTCGATATCTTCCTCCGTCGTATAACGGCTCAAAGAGAACCTCACCGAGCAGTGAGCCTCCTCTTCAGTTCTCCCCATGGCAATAAGAACATGCGTGGGTTCAGGAGAGCCTGACTTGCAGGCCGAGCCCGAAGAGAGTGAGATGCCATGCTGGTCCAAGGCGATGACAATAGATTCACCACGTAGGCCGGGGAGAGTCAGATTAAGCGTATTTGGCAGCCTATTCCCTTGGTGACCGTTCAAAATAGCATTTGGCACCAAATTCCTGATGCCTTCCTCCAATTTGTCTCGGAGGCCACGTATCCGCTCAGAGTCCCGAAGAGTGTATGTGACCAGCTCCGCCGCTTTGCCCAAGCCTACGACGGCCGGAACGTTCTCGGTACCAGCCCGTATTCCGCTCTCCTGTTTGCCCCCGTGAATAAGTGGCTCCAGTTCGATTCCCTTCCTAACATATAAAGCCCCTACGCCCTTTGGGGCATGAAACTTGTGACCGGACAAACTGAGCATATCCACGCCCAGTTCCTGTATATCCACCTTGACCTTACCTACCGCTTGAACTGCATCCGTGTGGAACAGTATGCCTTTTTCACGGCAAATCGAACTTAACTCCTTGATGGGAAGAATAGTGCCCACTTCATTATTAGCCGTCATGATGGAGACGAGGATGGTATCATTGTCTACAGCAATGCGTAGTTTTTCGGGATCCAGCCAAGCATCTACATCTACATCGAGATATGTAACTCTATAGCCATATCTCTCCAAAAACTCACAGGCTCCAAGTACAGCTGGATGTTCGACGGTGGTCGTTATGATGTGATTACCATTATCACGCATAGCAAATGCCGCTCCCTTGATGGCAAGATTGCCAGCCTCAGAGCCACCACCGGTGAAGACGATACGCCGCGGCTGAGCATTTATTAGCATAGCCACCTGGCGACGTGCATTCTCTAAAGCTTCTCGGGCAATCTTGCCCGTCTGATGTATGCTGGAAGGGTTACCAGCATCCGCACTCAGGTATGGCATCATGGCCTCTCGTACTGCATCATCAACCTGCGTTGTGGCATTGTTGTCAAGGTATATGCGACCTTTGAGCTTTATTCGTGCTTCCTGGGCGTCTGCTAAATCCCTTTGATAGTCGAATACCTGTCTATTTACTGAGCAGCGAGTCTCATCAGTACCAGACTCAACCTTTTGTACATCGCACAGGAGCGCCTTGTATACGGGAAAACCAGAGATGCCGTCATAGTTGTTAATATCTGTAAGTTCATTAACATTCCATTCCTGCCATGCTTTGGGGCCGACAGGGGTTCCGCCACCGAACATACATTCAATACATCCTTTAGCAATGTCATCTGTAACTTTAGCCCTAAAAGGCACACTCCCTCTCGGCGTGATTACTCGTACCAGATCGCCGCTTCTAATATCCCTTTTCTCAGCATCTTCAATGTTAATCTCCACTATGGGCTCCGGGGTGTCAGTTACAAGCCCTTCGATGCCGTGGTGTTGAGATCTAAAATCAGTTTGGGGCCTTGCACCGGAGTTAAAAACCAAAGGAAAGCTTCTCACTAATTTAGGACTTCCCTGCGGCCCCTCAGTCGGCTCGATGTATTGCGGTAACGGCTCATAACCGTATTCCTCTAGTATCGTCGACCATATTTCGAACTTTCCTGTTGGAGTGTCAAACCCGGATTTCCCATCCCTTCTTAAACCACCCTTCTGCCATTTCTTATACTCCATAATGGGTGTCGGAATTCTTACCCACCCGCCAGCTGCCTTAACATCCTCCAAGGTATATCCCGAACCTTCCAAGACAAATCGGAGCATTTCTTCTTCAGTCTGAGGAAATAGCTGCCCATATCCGAGATGTCTGGCCAGTTCAGCCATTATGAGGTAATCATTGCGTGCCTCTCCCAGGGGCTCAATTATTCTTTCCCGCAGGCGGAAAATTGGACCGTACGTCATATATGAATAATTTTCGAACATTGTCGTAGCTGGCAGGACTATATCAGCGTACGCCGCATCAGCCGTAAGCTGGCGATCAATACAGACTACGAAGTCAAGTTTGGACAGGGTTTCTCTCCAAATCGGAGTTTGTGGCCATGATGTCAGTAAAGAGGCGCCGTGAATGATGATGGCGCGTGTCCGGTACGGTTGGCTTTTGAGAGCAGAGTCAACCAGTGCGATTGCATGTGCTTCACCACGGTAGCTGGTGTAAACTGGGAACTCGCTGCGACCAATAGCCAGATCCAGGTTTGGGCTATCCAGGTTGCATGAACGATTGATGGGGAATTCACTGTTAAGCATGGTAAGGCCGATACCGCCAGGTACATCGAGTTGATTGGCGAGGGCAAACAGGGTTAGCACTGCTCTGGCCGACTGAACACCGCTGTTGGAGTATTCCAATCCAGTATACATGAGTAGTGAAGCGCCACGGGCCTTGCAGATGCCTCGGGCAAGGTCTCGAATCGTACCTGCCGGAACCCATGTGATATTCTGCACTACTTCCGGCTGAAAGTGCTGAACGTAGGTCTTCAGCTCATCAAAACCGTAACACCAGTTATCGGCGAAATCCTCATCATACAAATCTTCTTCTATCATCACTTCTATCATGCTTAAGGCTAAGGCACCATCGGTACCAGGCCGAATGGGGATCCATTGAGCATTGGCACGTATTGCTGTTTCGGTACGGCGGGGGTCAATTACAACAATCTTTGCGCCACGCTCGGCTGCTGCCTCCAGCCTTTGCATGTCTGCGGGTGGTGAATCTGTGGCAGGATTCGTGCCCCATACCACAACTATCTCCGCATTCTCTATATCGGTGAACATATTCATTTGCATTCGTCCCATGGTCACATGGGGAGCAATCATATGAAGAGATACGTAACATAAAGCACCCACTCCCATCGTGTTCGGAGATCCAAACGGAAATAAAATGTTGGATGCCGAAGATACAACTACGCCTTTCGGTTGGTAAAGATCACACAATGACAACTCTTGAGCTCCACGCCCCGTATATATAGATACTGCCTCGGGCCCAGATTCTTGCTTGATTTTTAAAAGACTCCTGGCAATGAGTTCATATGCTTCTTCCCAGCTAACACGTTTGAAACCGTATGAACCCTTGTCCCCTGCGCGCTTCAAGGGATATCTGAGTCGGTGTCTGGAATAGACTATCTCTGGCGCGTGCTTAGCACGCCGACAAATCATACCTAGTGTATGAGAACTATCAGCCCTGATATCAACTAGCTTACCGTTGGCAAACCCAACCTCCACCCAGCACCCAGCCGGACATATGCCACAGAGCCCCTTTCGCCACTCTACTCTCGACTCACGTTCCTTCAATCTGTTCATGACTGATCCTGCCAATCATTGAAGCGCTTTGGTGCATGGGAATTAAGCCTTCCTTCACCTTCGGGTTTTAAGCTAAGTATCTCAACTATTTCGGCCTCTGAGCAATCTCTGGCTATAATTGCTAGAGGGTTAAGGTAAAGGCAAGCTCAAAAGTTGTATCTATTGTCACCTCCGCTCCACCAACATGGTTCCTGAATAACTTCCCTCGAAGGCAAGGAGTTACCTTTTAACAACCAGTTTTCTTACTGCCTGTCCGAGGCCATCGAGTGTAAGCTCAAACATGGGAAAGAGCTTCCCAACCAGGTGAACAGTGGGATGATTCCAGTAATATGGCTCCTCTGGATTTAGCCAAACACAGTGGGTAAAATGTTCCGCAATCTGCTTCAGCCGTATCACCCCCGGAGTATCATTACGCTCATAGTAACGAATGGCTCCATACTTCTCCGTTAGTTCTTGCATCGCCATTCTGGCGTCCCCGACCAATATCACTTTATAGTCTGGCTCCAGAATATGCAATAGATGGTCAGTGCTCACCCATTCCTGCCTCTCAATATCCTGAAAAAGGTAATCGTATATGCAGTTGTGAAAATAGAAGTATTGGAAATCCTTGAAATGAGTACTGGAATGAGCGGCAGAGAATAGCTGGCTGCACAGGTCGGCAAAAGGAAACATAGAGCCGCCAACATCCATCAATAGAAGCACTTTCACAGCGTTCTTCCTGCTTCTTGTCCATACCATCTCAATCTCGCCGGCATTTTTACAGGTAACGTCAATCGTTCTTTCTAAATCCAGCTCATCCTCAGGACCGATTCGTGTCAACTGCCGTAGCCCTCTGAGCGCCACCTTAATCTGGCGAACATCGAGAATCAGGTCACTACGATAGTTTTGGAACCTTCTCTCCTGAGCAATTTGTATGGCGTGCCTACCTCCTGATTCGCCACCGACTCTGATGCCAGAGGGATGGTATCCCGAATGTCCAAAGGGAGACGTGCCCCCTCTGCCAATCCAGTGACTACCTCCATCATGCTGCTCTGTTTGCTCCTTGAGTCTCTTTTCAAACTCCTTTAACAGCTCATCGAAATCCATACTGTCAAATAGAGCTCGTTCTTCTTCAGTAAGTGTCATCCGGTTAATAGGGTCTTTGAGCCATTCCATAATTTGCTCTGAAATCTCCGCCGGAGTTTCTATCCCCTTGAAATACTCCTGGAAAGCGACATCATAGTGGTCGTAGTAAGCTTCACTCTTGACCAATATTGCTCTCGCCAGATAATAAAATTCGTCCAGATCGGAGATGTAACCTCTGGAAAGGGCTTCCAGCAGTGTCATCCACTCGGTAATCGAGACAGGCACCTTCCTACTTTTTAGGGTATAGAAGAAATCAGTGAACATACAAGCCTCTTACTTGTTATCAATGTGACATTCTATAGACATCAATGTTCTTGCCATAAGATTTCCTGCCCATGCGTGCCATGAAATAATCATAGTCTGTTTCTTTCTTCAGCAGGGTGCCAACAAAAGGTATCTCGCTTGAAATCCTGTCATGGGGTATGCCTCCAGCAATTAGAGCATGAATCCAGTCTATGAGCTCGCTTGTCGATGGCTTCTTTCTTAAATCGTCAATCTCTCTGAGCTTGTAAAAGGTCTTTAGGGCTTCACGGAGAAGGGTATCCTTAATATCCGGGAAGTGCACCCTGGTGATTTCTTCCATCAGTTCTGAATTGGGGAATTCAATATAGTGGAATATGCAACGCCGCAGGAAAGCGTCAGGAAGTTCCTTTTCGGCATTGCTGGTGATAACTACTATAGGTCGGTGGATGGCAGTGACGGTCTCATTGGTCTCTGGAATGTAGAAGCTCATTTCATCCAGTTCATTGAGGAGGTCATTGGGAAACTCAATGTCAGCTTTATCTACCTCGTCAATGAGGAGCACCACCTGCTCTGGAGAAATGAAGGCCTGCCCTAATTTGCCTAGCTTGATATATTGTTTGATGTCAGAGACATCCCTATCGCCGAAGCGACTGTCATTGAGCCTCTGTACGGTATCATAAACATATAGCCCCTCTTGAGCCTTGGTTGTTGATTTTATGTTCCATATAACCAGCTTTTTCTCCAGCCCATGAGCAATGCTGTGGGCAAGCAGAGTTTTCCCTGTTCCCGGCTCGCCCCTGATCAATAAAGGCCTTTCTAGAGCTATGGTTACATTAACAGCATTCTTCAACGGCTCAGAAATAACATAATCAGGCGAGCCACTAAATCGGTCAAAACCATCACTATTCGCCATTCGATTACCTCCTCAAAAATTGCTTTACTTGGGATGCTTAATTTGCCTTTGACATGTGAAGGAAACTGCCCTTGAAGGCATAAAAAAAGGCACCATTTCTGCCGCAAGGAATCAATTATAAAGAAGAATGAGAGCTAAAATCAAATAAAGCTGAAGCTGAGAGGATAAATTCAGGTAGACGAAGAGCAAGAAAGTTCAACAGGAACATGAAGGGTTAGAAATCCATCGAACAGATGCGCTCCCTTTCACCGGGAGAAGAATTAGAAAGCGTTTTGCGGTTAACCGGCATCACCGCAGCATAGCTACATAGCTGTCCAGGGTCACGCCTAGGGACTCCGCCACAGGTTTGCATTTAGCCTTAAGGCAATAGAAAACCCTCCCTGCAGAGGGAAGCTCGGATAAAGCCTCATAGTGCCCCATTCCTTTGGCGAATATAAGGTCAGCTGACTCAAATTCTCGTTTGAACCGGGCTGAAGCCAGGGAAAAAACCACTCCTGGCGAGGCTACACCCGTAGTCATTACTTTCCCAAACTCGCCTTCCAGGCCAGCCCCCCTGATATCTTGCAGAGTAACGTCGTTCTGAACAGGTGAGGGCTTGACCACATAGATAACAGAGGTAAATTGTTTCATCCAGTTAACCAGAGGCAGGTCGAAGTAGACCTCGCCGGCATTGTCAGCCAGATATAGAACCTTGCCGGCACATTTTAGCCTTGCCTCAAATTGCTCCGAGTCATCTACAGCAAAACTTACAGAATTCCTGATGTCCTCTTTAATAGAACCAGGCTCCCTGAAGAAATCGATAGCATTCGCCGCTGCGGCCAGCTTAAGGCAACTCCAAAAATCATCTCCATATCGGGGCCTCAGCTCAGGATATAATTCCCTGGCGAGCGTCATCTCCCTCTCCTTCATTGTCCTGTAAGGGTCAGGATTGTGGGTCACCTCTCTTACCACCTTGTGAATCCTGGTGGCAATCACAATAGATAATTGGCTATAAGAGAACGCACTATCCAATATCTTCGTCGCTTCCTCTGTTGCCCTCTGCTTCAGTGAAGCATCATCCGTAGCCAGGTCAGCAGCTTGACAAAGCAATCTTCGCAGGCATTCATAACAATCCGGTGCCAGTTTCATTCCAGCTCCCTTGACTCAAATTTGAACAGCTTAACACCCTCGAGTCATTCCGAGCCCTTCACCCTCCGTCACCCTGAAGCCTTCCCTCCTCACTTCGTTCAGGGCCAGGATAACAACTAGAGCCTCAAATTTGAGCAGCTTCTATTGCTGTATTATAATAGTATTAGCTATGTTTGAGAAACTGGAACTAATACAAAAGCGCTATGACGAGCTAAGCCAACTCCTGGCTCAAGCAGAGATAGTTAGTGATCCCAGGCAGCTTCAAGAGCTGGGCAAGGAGAAGGCTGAGCTCGAAGATATTGTTGACAAATACCAGGAATATAAAGCCAAGGGAAAAGAGCTAACCGAGCTTGAAGCTCTACTTAATTCCCATGCCGAAGCAGAAATGACAGCTTTAATCAATGAGGAGGTAAGCAAACTCAAACAGCAGCAAGATGACCTCCTTGGCCGACTCAAGCTCTCTCTGATACCCAAAGACCCAACCAAGGACAGAGATGTCATTGTTGAGATAAGAGCTGGTACAGGTGGTGAGGAGGCAAGCCTCTTTGCCGCAGACTTATTCCGCATGTACAGCCGATATGCCCAGGCCAAGGGCTGGCAGGCAGGAATCATCGATAGCAGTCAAAGTGAACGCGGAGGTTTCAAGGAGCTAATATTCGAAATCAAGGGTAAAGGCGCTTTTAACCGCCTTAAGCACGAGCGGGGTGTCCATCGAGTGCAAAGGGTACCAATCACCGAAGCCTCGGGACGACTTCATACCTCGACAGCTACGGTAGCGGTCCTGCCTGAGGCAGAAGAGATTGAGCTCAACATCAATCCTGATGACCTCAAAATGGAATTCTTCCATAGCGGGGGGGCTGGAGGGCAAAATGTAAATAAGGTGACTACGGCGGTCCGACTTACGCACTTACCTACAGGCATCATGGCCGTCTGCCAAGATGAAAGGTCCCAACTAAGAAACAGGATGAAGGCCATGGCGGTGCTTCGGGCCAGGCTGCTTGACCTGGAACAACGGAAACAATCTGAAAGTATAGACAAAGATCGGCGGATGCAAGTGGGCAGCGGCCAACGGGCGGAAAAGATTCGCACCTACAATTTCCCCCAGAACCGGGTTACCGACCACAGAATCAGCTCAAGTTTTCACAACCTTCAGCAGGTTTTAGATGGAGAGCTGGACGAAATCATTGACGCCCTGTTCAGCAAAGAGCAGGTCGAACAATTAGAAGCGGCCTTTACATGATTTTAAGCGAAGCCTTACAATCGGCTACCCAAACATTGCTCGGGGCAAGAATTGCTGACGCCTTCGTTGAGGCTGAGCTTTTGCTGGGCCATGTCCTGAGAATGTCTAAAACACAGCTTCACACGAAGCCAGAGAGGGGCTTAAGTTCAGCAGAAACGGAGCATCTAAGGCATCTTGTCCAGCGCCGCCTTAATCACGAGCCTAGTGCTTATCTTTTAGGGCACTGCGAATTTTACGGAATCGACTTCTATATTAATTATCATACTTTCATTCCCCGGCCGGAAACAGAACTTCTAGTGGAAAAAACTGTGGAACTTGCCCACCACATTTCCCACCTGGAAAAGCAAATTACCATAGCCGACATCGGCACGGGCTGCGGAGCTATTGCCATCAGCCTTGCCCTGGCATTGCCACAAGCCAAAATCTATGCCACGGATATTTCAGCTTCAGCTCTACAGGTAGCCGAGATGAACTGCCGGCGCCACGCAGTTACCGATCGGGTCAAACTTCTACAGGGGAATTTGCTTGAGCCATTGCCACAACCCATAGATATGATAGTAGCCAACTTGCCTTATATCAAAATTTGTGAATTTAAGGATTTGAGCCCAGAGATAATAAATTTTGAGCCAACGATAGCCCTGGCCGGTGGTAAAAATGGCCTGGGCAAAATACGACAAATGTTGGAACAAATGCCTGGAAAACTTGACTATGGAGCCTGTTTCCTTTTGGAAATAGGGCAAGGACAAGGCAAAATAGCGACTTCTCTAGTAAATAGCTACTTCCCACAGGCCAGTATCGAGCTGATTTCCGACCTAGGCGGTATCGACAGAGTGGTGAAGGTCATATTATAGGAAGGTATGAGATGATAGAAGAGATAGAAAGGTTAGCCAAGCTTATCATAGAATCCAAAAATATCGTCGTGTTTACAGGAGCCGGCATAAGCACTGAGTCCGGTATACCCGACTTCCGCAGCCCGGGAGGAATCTGGAGCAAATATGACCCTGAGAACTTCACCATTCAGAAGTTCCTCAGCAGCCCGTCGGCTCGTAGGGATCTTTGGAAGATGTCCGCCGAAAGCGGACTTCTCACCGAAGCCGAGCCAAATCCCGCCCATTATGCCATCGCCGAACTCTACCAATTGGGCAAATTAGATTGCGTCGTTACTCAAAATGTCGATAACCTTCATCAAAAGGCAGGAGTCCCCGAAGATAGGGTATTTGAGCTTCACGGTAATATGCGTTGGGTGGTGTGCCTAAGCTGCCGTAAACGCCTCCCCCTGCCAGAAGTACTCCAAAAAATAAATGAGGGAGTCGAAGTTCCCGACTGCCCTGATTGTCATGGCATCCTGAAGCCAGATGGAGTGTTCTTCGGTGAAGCATTACCACAGGATAAGTTAACAGAAGCTACTTACCGCTCGCAGAAATGTGACCTCTTTATCGTTATTGGTTCCACACTTATCGTCTATCCTGCCGCTTATGTGCCGACATACGCTATAAGTGCTGGTGCTAAATTAGCTATCGTCAATCTGACTCCAACCCCACTCGACCGTCATGCCACGGTGCTCATCCAGGGCAAGGCTGGCGAAATAATGTCCAAGGTGGTGGAAAGGGTAAGGCTTTCCTAGTTATCAGGTTTCAGCCAAACCAGCGGCTGAATGCTCCTTTCTTCTGCCTAGCTCACTATTTTTTGGATACGCTTGATATCTAATGCCTTGCCAGTGCTTTCATCCACCTCGAGCAGAATCGCATCGAACTGGACTTTTCCCTTTCCCACCGATAAACGACTAGGTATCTGAGTAAGGAAGCGGTTGATTACAGAATCTGGGTCATCCCCGATAACCGATTCTACAGGACCAACCATGCCTATGTCTGTGACATAAGCTGTGCCACCGGGCAGTATGTGAGCATCAATAGTACCCACATGGGTATGGGTACCCAACACAGCGCTGACTCGTCCATCAAGGTATCTACCCATTGCCACTTTTTCTGAAGTTGCCTCAGCATGAAAGTCAACAATAATAGGGATTGATTTACCTGCAAACTCTGCCAATAGCTGGTCCATGGCTCGAAAGGGGCAATCAAAATGATTTATGAAAACACGCCCAATGAGGTTAACTATCAGGACATTATTATTAAACAAATAGCCCCGACCAGGATTTGTCGGAGGGTAGTTCAACGGGCGGAGCAGAGCGAGTTCACTATCTAAATAGGGAATGATCTCCTTGTGAGCCCAAATATGATTACCTGAGGTTATGACGTCAATACCAGCATCGAAAAGCTCCCGTGCCGTACTTAGCGTCAGCCCTATCCCACCAGCAGCATTCTCGCCATTCCCCACTACCAGGTCAATATCATATTCATGACACAAGCTTGGTAGGATTTCTCCAACCGCCTTCCTACCAGGCTTGCCGATGATATCGCCAATACCTAATAACTTCAATTCTACTTGGCGTAATCTATCGCTGTGGTCTCCCTTATCACTACTACTTTTATCTGGCCAGGATAGGTCATGCTCTCTTCTATTCTCTTAGAAATATCCCGAGCTAATCTTACCGCTCCTAAATCATCCACCTTATCTGGTTTTACCAAGACGCGTACTTCACGCCCAGCTTGAATAGCAAAGGACTTTTCTACGCCGGAAAAACCGCCAGCTATGTCCTCTAACTCCTTAACGCGCTTTATATATTGCTCCAGAGATTCACGTCTTGCACCAGGCCGCGAACCGCTTATAGCATCGGCAGCAGCAACAATAAAGCCCATAACACTACTAGTCGCGGCCTCGCCATGATGTTCAGCAATGGCTTGAACCACGGTCTGATTTTTATCCCACTGCTTGACCAGGTCAGCGCCTATAAAGGCATGAGGACCCTCCGTTTGATAATCTACCGCCTTTCCAATATCATGGAGCAGCCCGGCCTTCCGGGCCACGTTGACATTAACCCCAATCTCGCCAGCCAACATTCCCGCCAGATGAGAAACTTCAAGACTGTGAAGTAAAACATTCTGACCATAACTGCTACGAAATTTAAGCTGACCGAGTAACTTGATCAGTTCAGGATGTAATCCTGGCACCCCAGCTTCGTAAGCAGCCCGCTCACCTTCACTACGGACAGTGGCTTCAACCTCTGTTTTAGTTTTGTCCACTATCTCCTTAATCCGAGCTGGATGAATGCGCCCATCAAGGATAAGTTTGCTTAAGGCAAGGCGAGCTACTTCACGCCTCACGGGGTCAAAGCTGGAGATAGTGACTGCTTCGGGAGTATCATCAATGATAAGATCAACGCCAGTAGCTTGCTCCAAGGCTCGGATATTGCGCCCCTCACGCCCGATAAGTCGCCCCTTCATCTCGTCACTAGGTAGGGGAACAGCGGATATTGTGGTTTCCGAAACAACATCAGTAGCACACCTTTGAATAGCAGTAGCTAAAATTTCCCGAACCTTCTCATCAGCCTCTTCCTTTATCTGAGCCTCCCACACCCTGACCTTTTGTGAGGCCTCCTCTTCAACCTCTTGTTTTAGGGCTTGAAACAGAAGCTCTTTTGCTTCTTGACTAGATGTGCCAGAAATAGATTCTAACTTTGCCAGCTGCTTTTCTCTTACTACCTTGAGTTCAGCTGTTATCTTCTCAACATCTTTTTTCGCGTTCTCTAAATCATGGTCACGCCGCTCTATAGACTCTATCTTCCGTTCTAGCGCCTCTTCTTTCTGGCCAACGCGCTTTTCTATCCGTTGTATTTCAAGGCGACGTTCCTTATTCTCTGCCTCAGCGGCGTTGCTAACCTTGATAGCTTCTTCTCTAGCTGCATGGAGTACCTCATTATGCTTGGTTGTTGCCTCATCTAATAACCTCTCCGCTTCTTTTCTCGTGTTTCGAATCTGTTGATTGGCTATTATCTGCCTGGCAAAATACCCAACAACGCCTCCCAGGACAAGAGCGAGACCGCTCATCACTAATGCATAGTCCATTTTCCCTCTTTATTTCGTTGTTATAATAAAAACAAAACATTACACATTAATAATAACCTTTTGTCGGGTTAGCGTCAACTGCAACTAAAAAGACACAGTTTCGTTGAACTAGAAATGTAATAATCTTAATGCCAGAGAGCTAACGAAGATTTGCAACAATTTGCGGTGGGAACAGCACTTTAACAACTGGACAGTGGAAGGAAGCAAAATTTCTGAACAATCAACAACAGACTGTTTACGTCTATTGACCGACCTGGGAATCACTAAGCTGTTTACTTAAGACTCCTTAGAAAGGAGGTGATTCAGCCGCACGTTCCCGTACGGCTGCCTTGTTACGACTTCGTCACAGTCACCAACCCCACCTTAGGCGACTGCCTCTTGTTATTCACAAGTTAGCCTATCGACTTCAGGTGTTGCCAGCTCCCACGGCGTGACGGGCGGTGTGTACAAGGCCCGAGAACGTATTCACCGCAGTTTAGCTGACCTGCGGTTACTAGCAGCTCCAACTTCATGCAGGCGATTTCAGCCTGCAATCCGAACTGAGGATGATTTTCGGGGATTAGCTCCGGATTGCTCCTTGGCAACCCTCTGTATCACCCATTGTAGCGTGTGTGTAGCCCAGGGCATAAAGGCCATGCTGACTTGACGTCATCCTTTCCTTCCTCCTTGCTGTACAAGGCAGTCTCCTATGAGAATTTAACATAGGACAAGGGTTGCGCTCGTTGCGGGACTTAACCCAACACCTCACGGCACGAGCTGACGACAGCCATGCAGCACCTGTGACAGCTCCTGACTGGATACAGGTCGTCCTCCTTTCGGATTCCTACTTCTGACATGTCAAGCCCTGGTAAGGTTCTTCGTGTAGCATCGAATTAAACCACACGCTCCGCTGCTTGTGCGGGCCCCCGTCAATTCCTTTGAGTTTTAGCCTTGCGGCCGTACTCCCCAGGCGGGACACTTAAAGCGTTAGCTTCGACACAGAAAGGGTCGATACCTCCTATATCTAGTGTCCACCGTTTAGGGCGTGGACTACGCGGGTATCTAATCCGCTTCGCTCCCCACGCTTTCGAGCCTCAGCGTCAGAAACAACCTGGAAAATCGCCTTCGCCACTGGTGTTCTCCCCAATATCTACGCATATCACCGCTACACTGGGGATTCCATTTCCCTCTGTTGCTCTCAAGCCCCTCAGTATCAAATGACCACTTCTGATTGAGTCAGAAGATTTCACACCTGACTTAAGGAACCGCCTACGCTCTCTTTACGCCCAGTAAATCCGAATAACGTTCGCCTCCTACGTATTACCGCGGCTGCTGGCACGTAGTTGGCCGAGGCTTATTCCTCGGGTACCGTCAGAATTCTTCCCCAAGAAAAGAGGTTTACAACCCGAAGGCCTTCTTCCCTCACGCGGTGTCGCTGGGTCAGGCTTTCGCCCATTGCCCAAGATTCCTTGCTGCTGCCTCCCGTAGGAGTTGGGGCCGTGTCCCAGTCCCCATCTGGCTGACCATCCTCTCAGACCAGCTACCGATCATCGCCTTGGTAGGCCATTACCCCACCAACTAGCTAATCAGACGCAAGCCCCTCTTGGAGCGCCCTAAAGCTTTAATAACCAAGCATCCGCTTCGTTATCACATGCGACATTAGCTTGCCTTTCGGCAAGTTATTTCCCACTCCAAGGCAGGTTACTTACGCGCTACTCAGCCGTTCGCCACTAGGTTACAATCCGAAGACCATAACCCCGTTCGACTTGCATGCATAAGGCGCACCGCCAACGTTTATTCTGAGCCAGGATCAAGCTCTCCACTCAAAAGCTTCCTTCCACTATTCAATTGTTAAAGTACCAACATGATTGTATGATATTCCTGTTTGTTTGTCAACTTTTTTGTTGGCTCCAAGGCAGGTTCCAGGTTATTGATTAGCTCCAGCAATAGCTACAGTTTTGAGCCACAACCCGCATGACGATGCTATAATTATACCGGTTCGGGGCGATTGCTATTGCGCTGCCATTGGGCCAGTTATCTAATGAATTAATGTCCACTACAACTTATCCCCTTTGATGGGAATAAGCGTAGCAGAAAGCTGGCAAAAATAAGCAAGGAGGCATGAATCATGAGCTTAAAAGTAGTTATTACCTTCTTTGTACCCGGGGCAATCCCTATCTACGATGAGCTCCTGCACAAGCTAGGGGCAGAAGTGGAAAAGACTTTCTGCACGACTGAGGAGGAACTTATCTCGGCTTGTTCTGAAGCCGATGCCGTGATTGCAGCAGGGACAAGGATAACGCCCGGTTATGTTTTTAGTCCCAAAGTAATTGAGAATCTGAATAAATGCCGAATAATCACCCTTATGAGTATCGGTTATGATAATGTAGACACAGCCGCAGCTACAGAAAAAGGTATTTGCGTTGCCAATGCTCCCGATTATTGTCTAGACGAGGTCTCAGACCATGCTATGGCACTTATTCTCGCCTGTGCCAGAAAGTTTTATCAAGTACTTCCCGTGATTAGGAGCGGCGCATGGAGTACCCAGGCAGAGTACTTGAGCGCTTTGAAGCCGTTACATCGGCTGTCCAGACAAACCTTAGGGCTTATTGGCTTTGGCAGGATTCCTCGTACCATTGTCCCTAAAGCCAAAGCTTTTGGCCTCAGAACTATTGCCTATGATCCCAATTTGCCTAACACAATATTCAAGAGATTCAGAGTAGAATCGGTTGGGCTGGACCAACTGCTTGAAGAATCAGACTTTGTTTCCCTGCATGCCCTTCTCACTCCAGAAACCAAGCACATGATGGGACTTCAGCAATTTAAGAAGATGAAGCCCAACGCTTATCTCATCAATACGGCACGGGGGGAACTCGTGGATGAAGAAGCTCTTTATACCGCCCTTTCAGATGGACTAATCGCAGGTGCTGGGTTAGACGTTTTGGAGGCAGAGCCTCCCAGCCCCGATAATCCTTTGCTCAAGCTAAATAATGTTCTCATCACCGGTCATTTCGCCTACTATTCAGAGGAGTCAACTGAAGAACTGTTTAGGCGCCCCTGGGAAGAGATAGCCAGGGTATTGCAAGGGGAGTGGCCCCACGGCTTGGTCAACCCACAGGTAAAGGAGAGATTTAAGGCTAAGTGGGGCATTCAACCCAAGTAATCAAGGCCATTATGGCTAGAAGGGCTTTGACCGGGTAGCAAAGCGATGGCACCCAGCACTACTCACGCTGGGTGCAAATATTTTCGAGAGATAGCCAATGCGTGGCGTCAAGTCCATGGGTCTATGGCCTTGGCCAGCGATAGTTAGGGCTTTGGTTTGCTAATTACGATTGTGACGGTGCTTTGAGGAACTCTCGCGTTACTTGTTTAAATCCATTTATGAATGTAAACTATAAACAAACTGCAAATTTGGAGGTTACAAGATGGATTTTAGATTAACGGAGGAACAGGAGAAAAGAAGGAAGGAGTTTTTCGATGTATGCAAGGATCTGGAAAAGAAAAGGCCTGAAGGTATACATACATTGATGGATGCCTTCGAGGCTGATACCGAAGAAGGCATAGCTTATGAGGGGTATTGTCGTAAGGAATTTGCCAGGAGGGGCTGGCTTCGGCTTGGCTGGCCATCTGAGTATGGTGGTGTGGGAACTACGATGGACAAGGTTTTCTTCGGCGAAGCTACCGGATATCATGGCGTTCCCGGCGTTGATGCTATAGGTATAGGCATGCTCGCACCCATGCTTATCCACGAAGCGAGCGAGGAGATAAAGAAAAGATTCCTCCCTCCCATTGGGACTGGGGAAGCCTTATGGTGTCAATTATGGAGCGAGCCCAATGCCGGCTCCGACCTGGCAAGCCTCAGTACTACGGCTATAAGAAAAGGCAATGAGTATATAATAAATGGACAGAAGACCTGGACCTCGTTTGGTCACCGCGCTCACTGGGGATTTGGAATGTTTAAAAGTGACCTCCAAGGTCGCAAACGTCACAACCTCAGCTTTCTCTTGCTGGACATGAAGACTCCCGGGGTTACCATAAACCCTCTTTACTTCTTTGATGGGAAACACTTCTATAATGAAGTTTTCTTTGACGACGTTCATGTTCCCGCGGAGAACATTGTAGGCGAAGAGAATGAGGGTTGGAAGGTTGGCCAGACTTTGTCGGGCTTTGAGAGGTCCAACGTGGGCGCTGTCATGACCATCCAACGCCAGGTGGAAGATTTAGTCAAATATTGTAATGAGACGAAGGTAGGAGGCAAGCTCCTGGCACAGGACAAAGTCATTCGCAACAGGCTTGCCGAGGTGGCATGTGAAGTCGAAGCAACTCGCACCCTGGCGTACCATATAGCTGACCTGCAGGATAGGAACCAGATGGCACCATTCGATGCCTCGGCCATAAAGGTATACAGCTCTGAGTTATGGGAGCGTGTAGCTGCTCTTGCGGCTGATACATTGGGCGCTTACGGTCAGGTCAAGACCTCCCAGTGGGCTCCTATGGGAGGTGCCTGGGAAAGCAATCTTAATAGCTGTTTCATATCCTCTATTGCGGCGGGTACTAACGAGATACAGAAAAACGTTATTGCCTGGTTTGGATTGGGCATGCCCAGGGCATAATATAAAGGAATGAGTAATCTATAAGGAGGAATATTATGGATACTACTTTTACCGAAGAGCAGGAGATTTTGAGGAAGGCAGCAGCAGATTTTCTGGCCAAAGAAGTCCCCGAGAGCAAGGTAAGGGAGATAGAAGATAGCGAGTCGGGTCTTGCCCCTGAGCTTTGGAAGGGAATGGCTGATTTGGGCTGGATGGGCTTAGCCATTCCTGAAGAATATGGGGGGATGGGGATGACGTTTCAGGATTTAAGCATCATCCTAGAGGAGATGGGAAAGAATGTAACGCCTGGGCCTTTCCTTTGTGCTATGCTTGGAGGCGCCTATCCTATTCTAGATGCCGGAACAGAGGAGCAGAAGAAGGAATTCCTGCCTAAGATAGCTAATGGAGACCTGATTTGCACTTTGGCTCTTCTTGAGGCGGAAGGCATATATGAAGCTTCCGATGTAAAGACCAAAGCAATACAAAAGAATGGTAGCTTTACAATCAATGGCACGAAGCTCTTCGTGGAACAAGCCAATAATGCCGACTATTTAATCTGCGTTACCAGAACAAGGGAAGGGGCTTCGCCTGAGGACGGGATAACATTGTTTATCGTGGATACCAAGATCCCCGGAATTAGCGTGGAGGTGATGCCCACCATTGGAATGGAAAAGCTTTGTCAGGTGAATCTCAAAGATGTTGCCGTGCCTCAGAAGAATATGCTAGGAGAACTGGATAAAGGATGGCCTATTGCAAAGAAGATTCTGGAACGAGCAGCTATTGCCAAAGCCAGTGAATCCCTAGGTGCCATGGAGGCGATTATTCCCTTGACCGTGGAATATCTGAAGCAAAGGGTTCAATATGACCAGCCCCTGGCCCAATTTCAGGCTCTTCAGCATATACTGGCCGATATGTTCATTACGATGACCGCGGGCAGATATTTGGTTTATGAGGCAGTGTGGATGAAATCGGAAGGCCTTCCCTGCGCTAAAGAGGTTGCCATGGCCAAGGCTTATGTCAACCAGGCTTATGGTGAGTTCAGCAGGCTGATGATAAGGTTATATGGTGGCAATGGCACCAATAGAGAATTCAAACCCGGGCTTTATTATAGGAGGGCTAAAGCTGCTGCCGTGGCTTTTGGTGGCACCGATTTCCATAGGGACTTGGTGGCTAGTGAGATAGGCCTTCTTTAATATATTCCAATATATGACCCGAGCTATCTGACCAGATATCAACCCTACCCGAATGAAGGACAGCATTAGCGCCAGTGCTTAACCTTTATTAGTTTAGCGTATCTTTATTGAATACGGTGTAGCAGAAGGAGGTCAAACCATGTTCAAGACAAGGGTTACCAAAATGCTGGATATCAAGCACCCCATAATTGCTGGGGGAATGATGGGGTTGTCGACGGCGGAATTTGCCGCGGCTGTTTCCAATGCTGGTGGATTAGGCATCATCACTTCTGCGAACTTCACAACTGCATCGGGGCTGCGGGAGGAGATTCGGAAAGCGAAAGGTCTAACAGACAAACCGCTAGGGGTAAACATCAATCTTTTTATGAGAGAGGGAGCCCCTTGGCCTAATGATGAATTCATCGAGGTTGTGATTGAGGAGGGAATCAAAGCTGTTGAGACCTCAGGTATCCGCAATCCAGCGGAATACGTTCCGCGCCTCAAAGAAGGCAATGTAAAGGTCATGCATAAGGTAACTACAGTAAGACACGCGCTTAGCGCGGAGCGAGCAGGCGTAGACCTAGTGGGTATAATTGGTTTTGAGCAAGGGGGAGCGGCGGGTATGGATGAAGTTACCACCATGGTCATCGTACCCGCAGCAGTTAATGCCCTGAAGGTTCCGGTTGTTGCCGGAGGGGGGATTGGCGATGCCCGGGGCTTCGTCGCTGCACTAGCATTGGGAGCTGAAGGTGTGGTCATAGGTACACGCTTTATGGCCACCAAGGAATGCCCCGCCCATCCCAAGTTTAAGGACTGGCTGCTTCGAGCCAGGGAGAACGATACTGTAGTCACGGAGCGGTCCATACGCCTGACTCACAGAGCCCTGAAGAACAAAGTAGCAGAGGAAGTGTTGGAAATGGAAGCCAGAGGAACATCCTTGGAGGAACTGCTGCCCTTGATAGGCGGCGAAGGAAGTAGGAAGTTGCTTACGGAGGGTGACCTCGACGCTGGCATAGCTCATTGTGGGCAGGTCGTAGGGCTGATAGATGATATTCCTACTGTGAAAGAGTTCATTGAAGGCATTGTGACTGAAGCTAAGGCTATCGGGAAACGCCTTGCTTCTCTCGGTATTTTGGAAGATTAGCAAAGTCCACGGGGATTTCTGGACGAATCCAGAGCAAAGCCTTCATTGAGAAGAGATGCTAGAATTCGCCGATAGGCGACGAGGCCAAAAAACTCAAAGCCGTACTATTTGGTTCCAGGAGAAATAGATAGGGAGGGCGAACACCTAACCTACCTGGACCGCCCAAAGACCAAGCCTAATGGTATATGCCACGCTGCCCTATCACTCACCGGGCCATAGTACAGGAGCTTCCTGCCAATCGGAAACAGGAACTAAAATCAGACCTTGAAAGGGAACATAAAGAACAAATTCTGGGGGCAGCCACTCCATACCTATGCTTTCAGCATACTTCTTACTTTCCCCCAGTGGCCCCTGAAAGTACTCCACATATGGTCCAATAAAGGCTATTTTGGAAGGTCTATCCTCCTGCCAGTTTTCCATAATCCGGCCAGCCATAACTGCGAATCTCTCTGCCCCAGTGGGATAGGCGGTATAAACCCAAGGCAGGAGATACATTGCTTCCCCTGTTATGGCTTCGCAGAGCAGGAGTATCTGGTCCTTACCAATTTTCGCCTTAATGGCACCGGGCGGGGAATAGTTTATGAAAGCTGGTACGCCCCACCCCACAAAGTTTTGGCAGGTGCTGAGAATATTGGCTGTGTCACGTACATTGTCCCGCCATATGTGTTCGGGAGTAAATCCAGGAATACCCCACTCCTCATTCCACCATCTAAGACCATCTTGGTTTTCACTCTTTCCTACTATAATTTCTTGAATGCCAATACACGGGCTTTGGCCCTATCAAGGTAAACCTAAGGCACAAGCATGGGAGCATCTCGCCAGTCGGTCAGATAAACCACCTGTCCATTCTGGACCTGGGCGACCATTACCCGACTAGAGCCCCTGTGGTCCTCCTGGGTGTAGGTAACGGGCCCTATTCCGTAGGGGTCAAAATCTTTGATGTTGTCCAGCGCCCTTTTCACAGCAATACCGTCAACGTTTTCAAAGCCCACCTCTTCCACAGCCCTCCTCAAGGCCTCACATGCTACAGAAGACATCCGTAGTTGATTGCACTCATCGCCCGCCATATCTAGCCTTCCGCGATACTTCATCTGCAGGTCTCGTATAAGCTTCACGCCCGGATTTGTCTCGTCCAGAGAGAAGTAACTCACCCTTGGAGCAGTATACTCTTCAACGGAAGACCCCAGTGCCAGTATCGCTATGGACTGGGTATTCTCATAGCCACCGAACTGCATCTCGCCTAGCAGCCCCAGCCTCTCGGCATCCTTAAGGATCGGAATCGCAGTTGTCCACACGGAGGTGATATAGACAAAATCCGCCCCTCGCTCATTGATTCTCAGCAGCTGAGTGGTGGTATCTAAGGGAACGAAAGGAACAATTTCCATGGGCAGCATCTCTACGCCTATGTCCTCAGCATACTTTGTGCCCTGCGCTTCCGCGCTTCTTCCATATGCCACATCTGGTCCAATCATGACTACCCTGGGAGGCCTGTCCTCCTTCCAGTTTGCCATGATCCAGTCGCACCAAACAGCAAATCTCTCCGCATCAGTAGAATATATGCTATAAACCCAACCGGGAGGATACATCGCCTTTTCCGATATGGCAAACGTAAGAAAGGGGGTCTTGTCGCGTTCCGCCAATGGCTCAATCACCACTGTCTCATCCAACAGTACACAGATCCAGAGCGGTATGCCACGCTCGATCCACTTGTGCTAGGTGCTCAGCCCCTCAGCCAAAAAGTGTCCTGTATCTGCCCAGACAAGCTTGACCGTCACCCCCGGAATGCCCTCCTTCTCGTTATAGTACCAGATGTACTCCTCCACCCCCTTCAGTGCATATTGGGAAGCCGCAGAGGCAGGCCCCGTAAGACCGGCCATCAACCCAAGCTCCAGCACTTTTCCCTCACCCGATGATGGTGAAGGGGCACAAGCGGTAACCAAAAGCAGGGCTGTCAATCCTATTGCCAAGACAATCAAAAGTCTTTCCACTTTTGCCATTCTATTTCCCCTTTTTACAACTTCATTCAGACCGCTTAATTTCACCCTGGCCTTTGCTTCACTGTCCAGATTCTTACTTTTTCGGCATATTGGTCATACCATGGCAGAAGTTAGCTTGCGGACGGATTCTACTATATCTGGTAGAGGTGTTCCGGGAATAAAAATTTCAGCCACGCCCATTTCCTTAAGAGCAGGGAAATCCTCCTCATAGATAATTCCACCCAACAACACCAATACATCACCTTTTCCATGATTTTTTAGCTCCTTGATGGTCTGGGAAACCAGCAGCATATAATTTGCGGACAAAATACTCAACCCCACAACATCCACATCCTCCTGAACAACCGTGGTCGCGATTTCCGTGGGCATCATATTTCCCCCATAGATAACCTCGAACCCGGCATCACGCAGAGCACTACTTACTACAACCATCCCACGCCAATGACCCTCTAACCCCGGCTTAGCCATTAGAACCTTGACTTTCTTCTCACCCATAACGCTTTCACCTCTTAAAGTATCATTGGAGGAGACCATACCCCGTAGACTGTACGCCAGACATTGCTTATCTCCCCTATAGTAGCATAAGCCTTGACTGCTTCCATAACCGCAGGCATAACATTCTCTTCACTGCTGCTAACTTCCTCTAGATTTCGCAGCGCCTGAGCAACCTTGTCATTGTCCCGCTCCTTCTTGAACTTCTTAAGCTTCTCAATTTGAATCTCAGGTGATTTAGGATTCGGCCTGAATATAGGCACCTCATAAGGCTCCTTTCCAAGACGAAACTTGTTCACCCCAACCACTACGGTCTCACCAGAGGTTACCCTGCGCTCATGCTCGAGCATGGCATCTCTATATTCCCTGTGAACCCATCCCGTGGTAAGGGCTTGAATCATCCCCCCCATTTCTTCAATCTTCTGGATATAATCCCAGGTGCGCCGTTCGATTTCACTGGTAAGCCTTTCAACATACCAGGACCCGCCTAGGGGGTCTACTGTGTTTATTACATTGGTCTCATACTGCAGTACCTGCCCCGTCCTGATAGAGAGCAGCATCGATTGTTCCGTGGGTAAACAAACCCCTTCATCATATCCATTGGCATGCATAGATTGAGCTCCGCCCAGAGCGGCGGCAAGCATCTGGTAGGCAATGCGAACAAGGTTATTTAGAGGTTCCTGAGTAGTATGAGTGCAACCCGAAGATTGAACATGAAGACGAAACTGCCAGCAACTTGGATTCTCGATGCCATATCTCTCTCTGGCAATCCTATACCACATACGCCGTCCCGCCCGCAGTTTGGCAATTTCCTCAAAGAAGTCATTATGGACGCCCATGTTAAAGGAGAAGCGCCGTACAAACTTATCTAGAGGCACCCTGCCCCGTCGTTTCTCTTCCTCGATATACTGAATGGCCGTCGCTAGAATCAAACCTAGCTCCTGCACTGCGTCGATTCCTTGCTCTCGATAAGGATAGGAATCGAGACACATCGGGTGCCACTTGGGAGCACACTCACAGCACCATTCGATAAGATCCACACTCAATCTTAACAATGCTTGAGGTGGCATTTGGTCTTTATGATAAGCACATGATGATGAGGCAGTGAAATCGTTCAAAGTAGTGCCTCTGAGCTGCTCCATATCGAAGCCCCTATTTTCAGCTATAGCCATATACATAGCTGTGAGGGGACAGCCACTTTCAGTGGAGACCTCGAGCGCTGTCGCTATCTTATCTATGGGCAAACCTTCAAACGTTGTTTCCATATCCTTAAGAGAACTTATGGGAACTCCAGCATCGCCAACATCAGCGAAAGCTGCGGAATCGTCACAGTCCACCCCATATCCTGTAGGAACATCAGTAGCCACAGAAAAACCTGTCTGGCCCAATTCGTATTCGCGCCGATAAAGCTTGTTAGTCTCCTCCGGGGTATTAACTCCAGAATACCGTCTTATAGTCCACAACCTGCCTCGATACATGGTGGAGTAAACTCCCCGAGTGAACGGAGGCTCCCCCGCAAGCCCGATATCTCTATCATAGTTAATATCTTTCACATCATCAGGACCATATATTCCCTTTATAGGAATTCCTGATCCCGAGGCAAATTGCTCTTTATCCTCCATATGGCTGTCCTCATTACAAAAAATAAGTCACCGAAAAACTACCTAAGACTTCAGTCCCCAATTCCATGCGTAAACAATTTTATCGCCTTCCACAAAAGCACGCTGGGGAAGCTCAATAGAAATATGAACCTCCCCCAGCTTAAAGCACACGACTACAGGGTTCATAAGTCTTTAGAAATTGACATCATGTCTTCCTTAGGCGGAGCCTCTTTTACCAGGTTCTTGAGCGCTTGGCCAAGCTCCATAGGTTCCCATTTCGCCTTCTCTTGCTTAGCAACAGTGCCTGCGGTATGCCAGCCACGGACAAGCCAAATCCTATTTCCCATAACCCTTACTACCTCGCCAGTAATGTCCTTGGCATCATCGGAAGCCAGATAGACTATTAGCGGAGACATGTTTTCTGGTGCGAACATGTCGAATTCACCTGGAGCTACTTCACCTCCCATTATAGCTCCCAAGGAAGGGGTAGCCTCTGTGGTCATTCTCGTCCTTGCTGATGGGGCTATACAATTACAACGCACCCCGTACTTTGCCATTTCTATAGCCACAACAACTGTCATAAGGGCAATTCCTGCTTTAGCCGAACCATAGTTCACTTGTCCGATATTTCCCAGAAGCCCGGCATCTGAACTGGTATTTATAATTGACCCATTCAGGATATTTCCCGCCTTATGCTGTTCCCTCCAGTAAGCACAAGCATGCTGTGTGCAATTGAAGTGGCCTTTAAGGTGAATAGCGATTACTCTATCCCAATCATCCTCACCCATGTTGAATATCATCCTGTCTCTGACGATACCAGCATTATTTACCAGAATATTCAGTTTGCCGAACTTATCTATAGCGAGATCAATAAGCTCCTTTGTTGCAGCAAAGCTGGAAACATCAGCGAAATTAGGGACTGCCTCTCCGCCGAAAGCCGCTATCTCCTCAACCACTTCCTGGGCTGGGCCGGTAGCCTTACCTGCCCCATCATAACCTCCCCCATAATCATTTACCACTACCTTAGCCCCCTCTTTCGCCATTGCCAAGGCGTGCTCCCTTCCGATACCTCTGCCTGCCCCAGTAACGATTGCTACTTTGCCATCTAATAACTTTGCCATTTTCAGCTCCTTTCCTCTTATTTTGCTCCCTTCAAAGGCAAGACTACAGTAGCCTTGCCAGGTGTCGTCTTCTCCCCTTTCCCATTCTCCACCCAGATGTCACAGTCCACCATGTGTTCACCATCCTGGGCGTATTTCTGCGTAACTATGCCCTTACACCACCAGGTCTCACCCTCCTCATAAGTTAGCTCCGAATTCATTTTTCTAGGATAGTCTTCAGCCCTGTACTGACAAGAGAGCTTCTTAATCTTTCCTTCTTCCCCGATCCAGTTCTCTACTAAGTGTACTAGCCATTGCCCCTTAAGGCGGCCATGAACCAGAACAGATGGCATTCCCCGCGACTGAGCGAAAGACTCCTGGTAGTGTAAGGGGTTAAAGTCACCTGAGGCTCCCGCCCACATGGCCAACATCTGTGTAGTAGCTATCTTGGAAATAGGAGTCACTTCAGTACCAACATCCACATCCTCCCAATAAATTTGTTTTGCCATCTCTACCTCCTATCCTACAACTCTCGGCAGATAAGAGAGGAACGCTCTATCAATGCCTTGTCTCCATTTTGATTTATGAAGTTCATCTCTGTCGTGAGTATGAGCATCCCCTTGCCGCTCTTTGTAGTTTTCTCTGCAATATTTGTCACCGTTGAATAGGAACTTAGAACATCACCAGCTCTGATAGGGACAAATGATTCGAACTCTATGCCAGCATCGAGTAATACAGGGTAGCCAGCATTCATCATAGGGCCCATTAGCGAACCCATCATCTCCATAAGGCCACCCTTCATTGGCCAACCATGAAAACCTAAAGGAGCGATAATCTCGCCGTACTTGCTGTTTCTGGCGTATTCTACATCATGGTACAAGAGATTAGAGTCACCTACGGCATCAGCAAATCTTCTTATCGCCCCCCCTTCAACCTCCCAAACTAGCGGCTCTCCTAGCGGCCTGCCAATCAGCTCTGCAACTTTTTCAGGAATAGCCATTTTCACCTCCTTAAATTATGGTGCCTCAAAAAAACTCCTTGCCTCTTAGAGAAGTCATCCACCGCCAAGTTACATCATGGTGTAGCCGCCACTGGCACTGAGGGTTTGTCCGGTTATGAAGCTGGCAGCATCCGAGGCCAGGAATGCCACGGCATTGGCTACCTCTTGGGCCTTCCCAACCCGGCGCAATGGATAGCTCTTTCCTATTTTTTCCACAAGTTCAGGAGGGTATTGAGCCTTCGTCACTTGCCACATGCTTCCACTCCCTATCTCCTCATCCCCAGGGACGGTCATCCCTGGACAGACGACATTTAACCTTATCCCATAGCGTCCTGTCTCCCTGGCTACTGCCTTGGTAAAGGCAATTACGGCGCCTTTGCAGCCCCCATAAACTGATTCTCTGAATTCTCCTATGCGCCCGGCATCCGAGCCTATGCTTACAATCGCCCCACTCTTTTGCTCTATCATGTGTGGGAGTACCGCCTTGGTACAATTGAGCACACCCTTGTAGTTTATGCTGATTATCTTATCCCACAAATCAGGAGTAGTATCAATAAACAGCATGACTTCGTCCCAGCCTACGTTGTTAACCAGTATATCTACCTTACCAAACTCTCCTATGGCCTTATTTACCATAGCCTCCACCGCATCAAACTTGGTCACGTCTGCCTCAATCACCAAACTGCGCCCCCCCGCCTTGAGAGCATTGGCCTCTTGGACTGTTTTCTCACCGAACTCCGCTTTCAGCTCCGCGACTGCCAAATTTGCCCCTTCCCTGGCAAAAGTCAGGGAAATAGCACGCCCAATGTTTGAACCGCCTCCCGTAACAATGACCGTTTTGCCCGCTAGACCTAAATCCATTTCGTTCTCCTTTCCAAAAAAATAATGGCCCCTAGCAAAGCTGACAATTTTTCACTGAAATTATCCGCCTCGAGGACCACATCCTTGGGTCATGGTACATTGTATTTTGAGGTATTGTCAAGTTATTGGCCCCTGCACCGAGCACTGCCACCCGGTGCCTGGACAAGCCGGAACAGAGGATGCCTTTTACTATTAGTGCAATCCAGGTGGGGGCCCAGAAGAGGATTGTTTTTGCCATTATGGGGTCCCACTCTACCCACATACACCAAGAATTTAGTTATTTGCCCTTCTTCGCATAATCAGGGCACCAGGTGGCGTTGGGGCGCTCAGGACGATGACAAGCAGTTCTCCAGTTCCATTTACAGCTATCACAGAGGAAAACATTCATGCCAAGCCCTTTTTTGACCCTTAGTTTGAATCTGTCTATCCAGCTGGGATTGCTTCGCTTCTTCACTTCGTTCAGAGCTGCAGCCCGAGACAATAATATTTTATTCCCTACATATCCTTAGATAGAGTGGCTAAGAATTCAGCGTTATTCCTTGTCTTAGCCAATCTTTCCAAGATCCTCTGTGTCGCCTCGCCATGGTTAGGGGAATCGCTATCTATCATATTAATTACGCGCCTGAGCAGCCATACCTGTTTTAAGGTATTTTCATCCAGTAAAAGCTCTTCCCTCCTTGTGCTGCTAGGCATAATATCTATCGCCGGGAAGATTCTCCTCTCGGATAATTTTCTATCTAAGTGGAGTTCCATATTACCCGTTCCCTTAAACTCCTCATATATGAGGTCATCCATGCGGCTGCCGGTATCCACGAGGCAGGTAGCGATGATGGTCAGGCTGCCGCCCTCATCGCTATTGCGAGCCGTACCAAAGAAGCGCTTGGGAGGATGCAAGGCCGTTGAATCAACACCGCCAGACAGAGTACGCCCGCTAGTGGGCATGGCTAAGTTGTAGGCCCTTGTAAGCCTGGTAATGCCATCAAGGAGTATGAACACATCTTTGCCCATTTCTACTAGCCTTTTGGCTCTCTCTAATGCTAATTCCGCTACCCGAGTCTGGTTCTCCACCGGTTCATCGAAGGTAGCAGCTATAACCTCCGTCCTAACTGACCTCTTCATATCAGTGACCTCTTCGGGCCTTTCTCCAATAAGACACACCATAAGATGAATGTCATTGTAGTTAGTAGCCACGGCATTAGCGATTTTCTTAAGAAGCATGGTCTTGCCTGCTTTAGGTGGTGACACAATAAGCCCTCTTTGTCCCCGTCCTATAGGTGCCACCAGATTAATTAGACGGGTGGATAACTCGTTTGATGTTGTTTCCAGATTGATGAGCTTGTTAGGGAAGGTGGGTGTCAACGAACCGAAATTGCGCCGCGTTCTTGCCGCTTCAGGGTCAAGTCCATTGATACTTTCTACTCGAAGCAAGCCATAATATTTTTCGCTTTCTTTAGGAGGTCTGGCTTGACCAGAAATAATATCGCCGTCTCTCAAGTTGAAACGGCGGATCTGGGAATTTGACACATAGACATCATTGGCACCGCGCAGGAAGCTATCTTGTCGTAGGAAGCCATAGCCCTCGCTGATGATTTCCAAGATGCCTGTTATAAACACATTTCCCTGTTGTTGTGCTTCCGCCTGCAAGATGCGGTGGATAAGCTCAGGCTTCTTTAAGGCAGAGTAGCCGGTGATGCCGCACTCCTTAGCTAGTGCCTCCAACTCATCCCTATTTTTGCTTTCCAGTTGCACCATGGTTAACATAGCAGCCTCTTTCTAAACACCTTTCCCTTTTGTATATATGTTTCTTGAGGGCTTTTACGATAAAATTCCCCTCTCGCCCATCACCCTTTTCCAGTCATCTCTAAAACGCCCGATGCCGATATCCGTTAGCGGGTGCCGTATCATTTGTAACAACACTTCATATGGCACTGTGGCGATATGGGCACCAATCTTAGCTGCCGTTGAACAATGTTGAGGATGTCTGATACTGGCAGCGATAACTTGGGTAGGTAGTTGATAATAGTCCAGGTATTCCACAATGTCAGTCACCACCTTCATACCATCCTCGCCAATATCATCTAATCTGCCCACAAAAGGGCTTACAAAAGTTGCTCCCGCGGCTGCCCCCAGCAAAGCCTGGTTCAAGGTGAAGCATAAAGTTAAATTCACCTTTATGTTCTCACTAGCCAGCACCGAGGTAGCTTCCACTCCTTCAAGGCTAGCAGGTATTTTAACAACAATGTTCTCCGCCCATTTAGCTATCTCTCTGGCTTCAGCCACCATTGTTTGGACATCCTCGCCCAATACCTCAGTTGATACCGGGCCATGGACAACGGAGCAAATTTCCTTGACCACCTTTTGATAATCAACCTTGCCCTCTCTCGATACAAGGCTAGGATTGGTAGTCACCCCTGTAACCACCCCTAGTCGCACACCATGACGGATATGCTCTATATTGGCAGTATCTAAAAATATCCTCATCTTCTTAATTTAAAGGCAGGCTTGTCTGAGCACCTTCAACAAGTGTCTCCTTGGCTGCCCCAACAAACCCGAGGAATAACGGGTGGGGAGAATCGGGGCGAGATTTGAATTCAGGATGAAATTGGCACGCAAGCATCCAGGGATGATTTCGTAACTCGCTAATTTCCACCAATCTCCCATCCGGTGACAGCCCAGAGGGTACAAGCCCGGCTTCCTCTAATGACTGACGGAATTCATTGTTAAATTCGTAACGGTGGCGATGCCTTTCATAGGCTACTTCGCTGCCGTAGGCACAAGCTGCTGTTGTTCCTGCTACCAGATGACAGGGATAAGTCCCGAGTCTCATGGTCCCTCCCTTTTGCTCTATGCCACGCTGCTCAGGGAGGAGGTCGATAACAGGATAAGCACTGTTCGCATCAAACTCAGTAGAATTTACCTTTTCGGTATGGAAAACGTGACGACCGAATTCGATGACCATAGTTTGCATCCCCAAGCATAGGCCCAAGTATGGGACTTCTCTTTCCCTAGCAAATTTGGCGGCTTTTATCATGCCTTCAATTCCCCGGTAGCCAAAGCCACCAGGAACGATTACACCCTGAACTTGCCCAAGCTTATCATCGCCCATCCTGTCCAATTCCTCTGAATCCAGCCACTCTATCTTCACCTCACGATTGTGAGCTAATGCTGCGTGGCATAATGCTTCGCGCACGGAGTAATAAGCATCTCGGAGCTCCACGTACTTGCCTACCAATCCAATGATTACAGGCTCCTTAGGAGCTTTCAGCTTGGCTACCATGTCTCGCCATTCTTCTAGATTGCTTTCCTCAGCTTTCAATCTCAATCGGCTAACTATAAATTCTCCTAATCCAGCATCCTCAAGCAACAGGGGCACCTCATAAATGGTCTCGCTAGTAACCAAGGGGATAACCGCACCTTTATCTACATCGCAAAATAGCGATATTTTGTCCTTTATCCCTTCAGATATCTCCTTATCGCTGCGACACAGTATAACATCGGGCTGAATACCAATTCTCCTTAGCTCGTTGACGCTGTGTTGAGTGGGCTTGGTCTTCAGTTCATCGGTGGCAGCGATGTGTGGTAAAAAAGTGACGTGAATGTATAGCACATTATCCCTGCCTTCGTCCTTTCTCATCTGCCTTATAGCTTCAAGGAAGGGTTGTCCCTCAATATCTCCCACAGTGCCGCCAACTTCAACAAGGATTACCTCAGCCTGGGATATTTCGGCTACTTCCCTTATCCGCCTTTTTATTTCATTGGTTACATGGGGAACCACCTGAATTGTGCCCCCCAAAAAATCCCCTCGCCTCTCCTGAGCAATGACCGAAGAATACACTTGACCGGAAGTGACGTTGGAGGCTTGGGTCAATTCCACTCCAATAAATCTCTCATAATGTCCTAAATCCAAATCAGTCTCGGCACCATCTTGAGTAACAAAAACTTCACCGTGCTGGTAAGGGGACATCGTCCCCGGGTCAACATTCAAATAAGGGTCAAGCTTCTGCACAACAATAGATATACCACGGCTTTTGAGTATTCTGCCAATAGAGGCTACCGAAATCCCCTTGCCTACAGAACTAACTACGCCACCACTAATGAAAATATACTTGCTCACCGCTTATACAAGAGTATAGAGAAAACCAAATCTAAAGACTGGGCCTACAATGCGAGACAAATCTAGGTTTCTTTTTATTATAGAAACTCAAATTCAAAATTGTCAAGTCTGTGATCTGACAAGACGTTTATGGTTTTATGCTGATTGACAGCGAGACCCTAGCGAAATAAAATAACCTGTCTACTGAATACGTTTTGAGAGAGGTTTCGGCATGGAGAAAAAAATAAGAATGCTGCTGACTAGGCACCCTTACGATGGACACGAGAGAGGTTACAATGTAGTGGCCACAGGACTTAGAGAGCGTGGGATCGAGGTGATCTTGGGGGGAACGCAATTAGCTGGGGAAATTGCAGAAACCGCTATTCAAGAGGACGTGGATTTTATCGGCTACCGCATTACGTCTGGAGAACCTACTATTCTGGTCGAAATCTTGCTACAGAAGTTAAAGGAAAAGGGTGCTGACATACCTGTCATTGTGGGGGGCATAGTTACCTCGAAGGATATCCCCCGATTGAAAAGTATGGGAGTTATCGAGATATTTGGCCCTGGTAGTTCACTGGACTCCATCGCCAACTTCATGAAGAACTATCATCGAGGTAATTAGGGAAGTAAGGAGGAAAGCTAATGGATAAGAAAGAAATAGAAAAGATCAAAGAAGCAAGAAAAGAGTATGATGAGTTGGTAGCTCGTACCGTACAGAAGACTCCGGAGCAAAAGACTAAATACGAAACCGATTCTTGGTTACCTGTTGACCGGCTCTACACTCCGGCCGACATCAAGGGGACGGACTATTTGAGGGACATCGGCTTCCCCGGCCAATATCCCTATACCCGAGGGTTATTCCCTAGCGGCCATCGGACAAGGACATGGAGCAAGAGGCAAGTGGTTGGTTATGGCACACCAGGAGAATGCAATCAGCTATGGAAAAACCTTATAGCGCAAGGCCAAACGGCACTGACCGCAGCTTTCGCAATCTCTGGTGGAGGGACTAAGGTACCCTGGGATTCAGACGAGGAGTTAATGATAGGATACGGGATGAAGACGAACGCGAAAGGGGACACAGTAGCTGATTGGGAAGAAGTACTCGAAGGGATTGACATAGATAAGATCAACTTCCTTTTACCCGTAGATAATTGGGTTAACTTTGCCTTCTTCGTTGCCGCAGCGGAAAAAAAGGGCTATGATCGGAGAAAGCTCTCAGGTAGCGTGTCCAGTAAAGTCAGAATGCTCCTGTACCCCGAAAATAGGGGCAACCCCTATATCGATATGGTTGAATTCTGTGCCAATGAAATGCCCAACTGGAATGCCTTCTATGTTGATGCCAGGAATATCAGGGAAGGAGGCTTGACTGCGGTCCAGGAGATAGCCTGGGGTATAGCGGTGGGAATGGATGGAGTCAGGACAGTAATGGAGAGAGGCATAGGCATCGACCGTTTTGGCCCAAGGATACAGTTCTACGTCAATGCCGGCAGCGATTTCTTTGAAGAGATAGCCAAGTTCAGGGCAATGAGGCGAATGTGGGCCAGGGTGATGAAAGAGAAGTTTGGTGCCAAGGACCCGCGGTCATGGAGGTTGAGAGCTGGTGTACAGACTTATGGCCCCGCCATGGCGGCGCAACAGCCTTTGAATAACCTTGTTAGGAGTGCTTTCCATGGTCTGGCAGCAATTCTGGGAGGAGCTCAATCTTTGTCCATACAGACTTTTGATGAACCTCTGGCAACTCCATCAGAGTTTGCCCAGATACTATCCCTGAGGACAGCACAGATTATAGAGCACGAGACCGGCGTGACAGATGTCGTGGACCCTCTAGGGGGCTCGTACTACGTGGAGTGGTTAACCAATAAACTGGAGGAAGAGGCCCAGAAAATAATAGACAAGCTTGAGGATTTGGGAGGAGCCTGTAGAGTCAAGGCTTGCTCTTGGTTTTACGAACAAATGAAGGCCTCCGCAGCAAAATATCAAAGAGAGATCGATAACAAAGAAAGAATACTCGTCGGAGTTAATGAATACGTGATGGACGAGGAGGACACGCTAGCAACCTTTGCCCCCCATTTGAGAAAGTACGATCCTGTCCTTCTCCAGAAGCAGATAGACCGCCTTAACAAGATCCGAAAGGAAAGAGACAATTCAGCAGTAGAGACGGCTAAGAAAAGGCTATATGAGGTGTTTAAAGCCAGGGAGAACATTATGCCACCGCTTATCGAGGCTGCAAAAACATACATAAGTGGCGGAGAAGTAATCAAGGTGCTCATGGAAGCCCGGGGGAAGCAATATGGACCCAGGGGAGGAGATAAACTAGAGAACGAGTTAGAGTTAGCACTTTTCACTTACCACTGATATATCGACAGGCTTTCGACATCTCTTGTCAGCCCCCATAGGCAATGTCTGCTTTTGCCCAGGCTTTTTACCATACGCTATTTGATGTGTTATTAACTCCGTCTATTTTCACATAAGAAAAGACATGACCTTGTCTCTAGTTTCGGGGACAACCCAATCCAAGAGTAGAGACCTCGTTCGTCGCCCATCAGCTCTGCGATTAGAGTTTGCCAGAGAGCTCGCAATAGTATAAAATACCACATTCTAGTCAGCAGATTTTAGCGAAAGGGAGATTTCAATATGGAGAAGAAAATACGAATGCTGCTTACCCGACACCCCATGGATGGTCACGAGGCAGGATACAACATTCTTGCTACAGGACTTAGAGAGCGTGGGATTGAGGTGATCCTCGGAGGCGCGCAATTGCCTGAAGAAGCTGCGGAGACTGCCATTCAGGAGGACGTGGATTTTATTGGCTTCCGTAATATGGCTGGAGACCCTATTTACCTGGTTGAGACCTTGTTACAAAAGCTGAAGGAGAAAGGTGCTGACATACCTATTATTGCGGGGGGCATAATTCGTCCGCGAGAAGTTACTAAATTGAAAGAGATGGGGGTTATTGAGGTATTCGGTCCTGGTACCTCGATAGACTCCATCGCTAGTCTTATGAAGGGACACCACCGAGAGTAATCAAACTAGTAATTCGTAAGAAGTGACCGGAAAGGAAACAGGAGGCAAGCTAATGAACGAGAAAGAGCTGGAAAAGATCAAGGAAGCAAGGAAAGAGTATGACGAGCGGGCAGCTCGCAGTCTGGAAAAGGTTCCCGAGCAGAAGAGTGAATACGCAACTGACTCTTGGATACCCGTTGACCGGGTCTATACCCCAGCCGATGTTGAGGGGATAGACTATCTGAGTGAAATCGGCTTTCCCGGGCAGTATCCCTATACTCGCGGCGTATTCCCCAGTGGCTACCGAACAAGGGCATGGAATAGGCGGCAAGTGGCCGCGCGCGGCACAGCCGACGAGTGTAACAAACTGGCCAAGTATCTCATATCTCAGGGCCAAACGGCGTTTGCCCTCCATGCCGGCACTTTCGCAGGGAAGAAGACATCCTGGGATACCGACGACCCGCTATATCTAGGACATGCCTTCAGACACAACACCAAGATGGACACGCTGGCTGATTTCGAAGACTTGTACGATGGAATAGACCTGGAAAAGTTCCACGTTATGGCCGGGCTCTTTCCTATTGACCTCGCTATGTTTGTCGTGGCAGCCGAAAAGAGAGGCTATGACAGAAAAACACTCCAGGGCAGTTCTTCCGCCCAAGTAAGGCTGATTCTCTATCCAGAGAACAAAGGCAATCCCTTTATTGATATGGTTGAATTCTGTGCCGATGAAATGCCTAACTGGAATGCCTTTTATATTGATGCTGCGAACATCAGGGACGGAGGCTTAACAGCAGTCCAGGAGCTAGCTTGGGGCATAGCTGTGGGCAAGGATGGGATTAGGGAGGTAATGAAGCGAGGTATAGAGATTGACCGCTTCGCTCCGAGAATACACTCCTATTTCAGAGTTGGCAATGACTTGTTTGAGGAGGTAGCCAAGTTCAGAGCACTGAGAAGGATGTGGGCCAGAATGATGAAAGAGGAATTTGGCGCTAAAGACCCGCGCTCATTGAGGATGAGAGTCCACGTCCAAAGCCTTGGCCCCACCTTCACGGCACAACAGCCTTTGAATAACCTTGTTAGGGGTACTATTCATACCTTGGCAGCATCTCTGGCAGGGGTTCAGTCATTGGCTGTGGATACCTATGATGAAGCCCTATCAACGCCATCTGATGTTGGCAAGGTGCTCTCCTTGAGAACGCAGCAGATTGTAGAGCACGAGTCGGGGATTGTAAACGTCGCTGACCCTCTAGGGGGCTCGTACTATGTGGAGTGGCTAACAAACAAAATGGAGGAGGAGGCCCAGAAAATCATAGACAAACTTGAGGAATTGGGAGGTGCGTGCAAAATTAAGGCTTGTTCCTGGTTTTTGCCACAGAAAAGGGAAGCTGCCTACAAACGTCAAAAGGAGATTGATAGTAAGCAGAGAATAGTTGTCGGTGTAAATGAATATGTGATGGACGAAAAGGATATGTTATCAACTTTCGTCCCAGAGGTACTTGATTTCGATTACCAGGCCATGTACCGGAAGCAGGTGGAGCGCTTGGACAAAGTCCGAAGGGAAAGGGACAACGCAAAGGTGGAACAGGCGAAGAAGATGCTATATGAGGCATTCAAAGAAAAGGTTAATATGATGCCACCTATGATTGAGGCCGTAAAAACCTATATCACTGCCGGGGAAATAATGAAGGTGCTCATGGAAGCTCGGGGACCCCAGTACGGGCCTAGAGGAGAAAACACCATAGAAAAGGAGATAGAACTGGGGCTTTTCAATTTTGACTGACCTGGCGATTGGCTCTATAGAACAATAGTCTGGGAACAGAAGGTGATTCTGTTCCTACTACCTTAACAATAGCGAAATTTGAATTTTGTGGGGTCTAGATTAGTCAAAGACGCCCTCATCAGCCAGTCTGGCAATTTCATCCCGGGACATTCCCAGGAGCTCTCCAAAAACATAATCATTGTGTTCACCGAGCACGGGTGCTGGTCTAGTAACCCTTGCAGGGGTAACTGAGAATTTCCAGGGCGGGGCAAGCGCAAACAGTTGTCCCGCCTCCTGATGTTGAACGGGAACAAGATATTCACGCTCCTGGCAATGTGCATCATTGAAAAGGTCCTCGTTGCTGAAGGAGGGTATCGCTGCCACCCCTGCTCTCTGAAGCATTTCCATCACCTCGTAGTGGGTATGGGTAATAGTCCACTCCTCAATTAGCCTATCCAGCTCATCCTGATTCTGCCACCGGCTGAGTTGAGCGGAGAATCTTTCTTCTTTGGTCCACTTTGGATTCCCTATGGTCTCGCAAAAAGAACCCCACTCCTCATCACCAGAGATAGCTATGCTAACCCATTTGTCTTCACCCCTGCAGCGGTAGCAATTGTGGGGAGCCATAATAGCATCTCGATTGCCATTGCGAGAGCTGACCCTGCCATTCATGGTGTAGTCCATGATGATCTCACCCATACTGCAAGTAAGCGCCTCCCTGCCGGAGAGGTCCACAAACTGGCCCTTTCCAGTCTCCTGCCGATAATTAAGGGCGACGAGTATAGCAAAGGCTGCAGCATTGCCCATTCTGGAATCAACGCTATTCCTCAAAATCGCCGGAGGACCGCCAGGATAACCCGTTATATGAGATAGCCCACTGAGGGGACCCATGGTCACTGCAAAACCGCTATATCTGCTCTCAGGGCCGGTTGCCCCATGGCTTGAAGCAGAGACCATTATGATATCGGGTTTGATTTCCTTGAGAACTGAATAACCCAAGCCAAGCTTGTCCATCACCCCCGCCCTGAAGTTATCCACCACTACATCACTTATCTTGACCAGC
This sequence comes from uncultured Dehalococcoidales bacterium, assembly GCA_964638975.1. GTDB lineage: Bacteria > Chloroflexota > Dehalococcoidia > GIF9 > AB-539-J10 > RBG-13-51-36. The sequence goes on along the minus strand of CAZXAJ010000005.1, from coordinate 52,630 downwards.
CTCTTCGCCAGTTCTGCTCCATTGGGGTGGGTGAGATTGAGAGTTATGCCTAACTTGCCGACATTCATGCTGTTAAACATGCCGACAGCCGTTTTCCCTGTGCCTATTGCGGTGGCAGTAGTTCTTAGTACATCTAAATACGCTCTACCCTCAACCTTGATAACTTCTGCCCCCATATATGCCAATAATATCGTCGCCTGTGGTCCCGCCACATGCGCTGTAAAATCCAGTACTCTTATTCCAGCCAGGATATCCATGGCACTAAGATACCTCCTAAATCACCCCCGCCTCTCTGAGCTTAACCAGCTCTTCCTTGCTATAACCCAGGCGTCCGCAGTAAATTTCACCGTTGTGCTCGCCAAGCAAGGGTGCAGGGCGATTCACTCTCCAGGGTGTCTCAGAAAATTTGTGGGGCGCTGAGGGGTACTTGACCTTCCCCATCCTGGGATGGTCAATCTCTACGAAGAATCCCCTTTCCTTCAGGTGCTCTGAATCAAGTAAATCCTTAGCGGTATTAACCATACCAAAAGGAACGCCATTGGCCTGCCCCATATGATAAAGCTCCTCTTTAGTATAATTTACCAACCATTCTACTAGAAAGGCATTGAGCAGCTCGCCGTGTTTAAACCGACCACCGTGGTCCTTAAACCTCTCATCTTCCGCCCAAGCAGGGTTGTCCATCATGGATACCACTCTCTCCCACTGCCGCTCCTGCCATGTTACAAATACGGTGTAATCATTGTCTTTACAGGGCAAGATTCCCCCATATGGGACCCCTTGCTGGGCCCTGGTGAGAAGCTTTCTTTCGTTAGCATACCTGACTATAACATCCATTCTATTAAGGGACATTGCCGATTCCTGTTTTGAGATGTCTATGAACTGTCCCAACCCAGAGCTTTTCTTCCAGTAAAGTGCACCCATTGTAGCTATGGCTGCACTCAAGCCGCTGTCATATTCCTCGAGGAAGCTGCCTGCTTTTAGTGGGGGGCGACCAATGTTCTCCACACCGCTAGGCGTGAGATAGCCCTCTCCCCCACTCTGAAATGCATTGAGTGGATAAGCCTTGTAATTCCGATAGGGTCCTGTCTGCCCGAAGGGGGTAATGGAGGTCATAATCAAGCCGCTATTAAGTTCCTTGAGAACCTCGTAGTCCAGGCCTTGCTTCTTCATCACACCAGGAGGATTATCCTCCACCAGGATGTCTATTTCCTTCACCAGCTCCTTGAATATCTTCCTCCCGGTTTCACTCTCCACATTAAGAGTGACCCCCAGCTTATTGGTGTTGAGATACAAGAAAAGGCCGCTCGTTTCAGGATCAGGAACATCATGAAAGAAAGGTGGCCTGCTCCTAGCTTCATCACCCCAGCCCGGCTTTTCAATCTTCACCACCTCGGCACCTAGGTCAGCCATCAGCTTGGTGCAGTAGGGACCAGCTACCATCTGGCAAAACTCCAGAACCTTTATCCCTGCCAAAGCACTCTCAGCCATATACCTCAGACCTACTTCAAGTCAATGCTAAACAAAGTCGGGGTAGCCTGTCAAAAAATTTCACCCCATCAAATTTGGTACCAACAAGGCAAGCTGGGGAAAGGCCATTGTCAAGGCTAGTGTAATAGCCATGGCAATGACAAAGGGAACGGCACCTTTGATAATATCACCCATGGAGACATCACAGATACCTTTGATTACGAATAAGTCCATACCTATCGGTGGAGTTATAAGTCCTATCTGCACGTTGATAATAAATACTGCCCCAAACCATACCGGGTCAAATCCTAGGGCTACAACTGGCGGAAATAGAACGGGCAATACGACCAGCATGAGTGTTGCCATGTCCATAACACAGCCTAGAACGAGCAGCAGGACGTTTATACCTACCATGATTACCCAGCGATTTACGGGCAAATTGACCAGAACGTTGCTGAGCCCCTGCGGAACCTGAGCCACAGTCAGAAAATAGCCGAAGAACAAAGCCCCCACCAAAATAATAAGGACTGCCGAAGTGGCCCTGACCGTGGCCAACAGTGACCCTCGCAGATTACTCCAAGTAAGTCTTCTAAAAACCAGGGCGAGACATAGAGCGCCGAATGCCCCCATAGCCGCTGCCTCGCTAACAGTGGCCCAGCCCAGATAGATGCTCCCTAACACGAGAAAGACAAGCACCAAAACAGGCCATACCTCTCTCAATGCAACGGCTCTGTCTTTCCAGGATACCCCTGGCATCCGTGGAGCCAGGCGAGGATTTCTTTTACAGTGTATTGTCACGTAAGTCGACTCCAGCAATGCCATGATAACGCCGGGAATCAGGGTAGCCATAAATAGCTTGCCCACAGAAACCTCGGTGATAACGCCATAAAAGATCAGGGGAAGGCTGGGAGGGATAAGAATGCCCAGCCCACCACCAGCGGCTACACTACCTGCTGTCAGTCTGTTGTCATAACCTCGCCTCTGCATTTCCGGGATAGCAACGGAGCCGATGCCAGCAGCAGTGGCTGTGCTGCTGCCAGACATGGCGCCGAAGCCAGCACAAGCCATTATTCCACTTATAGCTAGACCACCAGGAAGCCTATTCAGCCATTTGTTAAAAAGGTCAAAAAGATCGCCGCTGATGCCAGTAAACAGAATGACTTCGGCCATTAAAATGAACATCGGCACCGCGACCAATGTAAAATTCTGTAGCACACTGAATGGATGATTGCCCAAGAAAAGTAGAGCCGCTCTCCCATCGAGAAAAGCCCAAAGCCCAACCAGCCCCAGCAAACCCAAGCCGAAGGCTATGGGCACTTTGGCAAATACAATGGCAAACATCGCCGCGAAGGCCAGGATAGTAACAACATACCATTCCATGCACACACTCCCTGCTGCAGGGAAAACTACTATGCCTCTAGTTCCTCTCCCGGCTCACCAGCCATCGAGCCTAGGCTTACCAGAGAGCGAATAGCACGGGGAATGGCAAGCAGAAATTGGAGACAAACCAGAATACTTCCTATGGGAACTATTGCCTGCGGTATGAAAAGGGGCACTCTTAGGGTGGTGGCAGATACTAAGCCCATTTGATAGGACTTCCACGCTACCTCCGCGCTTTTCCAGGCGAGAAGAGCGCAGAAAACAAAACAGAGAACGGAGGCGAATATGTCAAGGATAATCTGTTTCCTTGGAGATAGGCGCGAAGTTATCAGGTCAATACTGACGTGTCTTTTCTGGGCCTGAATGAAAGCCAGAGGCAATAATACAATGGCTATCACAGCATAGGTGGACAGCTCAAAGACGAACCCTAGAGGCGCGTCAAATACCTTCCTCGCTACCACCTCATAAACGATCAATAACGTGAACGACAAGACAACTACGCCCGCTGCCAGGCCTAATGCCTCGCTTAAGCGGTCAATACAACGTACCACTACTGCAGCGACTTTTGCCGCTTGCTTCATACCTGGAAAACCGCCTGATAGACCTAAGGCTCACCTGGCTCCCGACGTAGGCCAGTGAGGATTTGAACACCGCTGTGCCATGTCGGAAACCTCTAGCTTCTATCCAGTTACATCCTCTATTATTGTCAGGAACTGACGCGCTTCGTCGCCCTTGCCTGCCTCTTCGCAAATAGACACCCAATCATCCCATATAGGCATACTAAGTTCTTTCCATTTCATTCTCTCCACCTCGGAGAATTGGATAACCTCCTTCCCGGGAAGTGAACTCCACTCTCCTACTGACTCTTCAAACATCTGATCCAGGTAGGCGACATTATAGTCCTCCATATCCCGGGAAGCGTCCAGCATTATCTCCTGTACCTCTGGAGACAGGTTATTCCAGGTGTCCAGATTTATCATTGTCGCCCCGGCAACATACATATGGTTAGTGAGCATCATATATTGGACAAGGTCGCCCCAGAGATGAGCATCCGGGCTGGTCGGTAGACTGCAACCTCCGTCAAGAACACCCGTTTGTATAGCTAGGTAGACATCGACAGTAGACATGGTGACAGGGATGGCGCCGATCGCCTCTAGCATCATGTCTTCGAGCCCACCAGCCCCCCTTATTTTGAGCCCCTTCACGTCATCTAGGGTCCTGACTGGCTTATCCTTGGTGCAGAGAACATGAGCCTGTGCCGCGTTATAACTTAGCAATTTTACGTTGAAGGGAGCAACTTCCGCTTGCAACATATCCCACCCCCGTCTATAAACTTCAAGAACCTCATTTGGGGTCTCGAAAGCGAAGGGGAGACCTTCCACAGAACCCAGCGGTACCCTGCCTGCCTCATAGGCAAAAACAAGAACCGAGAGATCGGCAACACCGGCTCCGACGCTGGCAATCGCCTCCGTGGGCTTGAACAGTTGCGCTTGCGGATACCACTCGAAAGTGACCGCGCCCTCTGTGCGCTCAGTAATCAGGTCAGCCTGGCGAATGTATGACGACAGTGCACTGGGGTGGTCCATGGCTAGCCAGGTGGCAAACTTCAGCTTTATTTCGGGGAATGTAGGTGTTGGCGTGGGAGTGGGAGTGGGCGTAGGCGCCACAGGTGTGCAAGATAGTAGCAAACTCAGTATCAACACCAAAGCCAACGCCAAGATTATCCATCTCTTATCAAACATTTTTCTCCTTTCTATTCGACCCACCTCGCGCTACCTGCTTTTAGGATTAATAATATGCCTCCACTAAGCATTTGAATATATAGCGACCCTAGCTAAGATATTATAAAAAAGGCTACAAAACCTGTCAAAAGAACTACATCGCATCTTCTTCCCAAGCCCCCCTTCATCGCTCAGAGAAAAGAATAAATGCAAGATTAGTGGAGTCAGAAGCTCTCTCAACTCAGATAACAAAGCTGAAATGGCAGTATAAGAGATAAACCTCACTTTTTCCGCAGCTGTGCAGCTTTGTATTGCTCGTCTCTAGCCGCATACATGCCTTTCCGGCCTTTATCCCTCAGCTCCTTCATAAGATTAAACTCCCCGGGTCCAAACTCCATGTTACTCATAAGGGTATGATGAAGGCTAGCCAAATCATAGCCGTCCGAAAGCCCCATTATATCCATAGCTAATAAGAATTCTTTCTTCCCCATGACAATGCTATCCAAGGGGAGTCGAGCTATAATCTCAGCTATCTGATTTACTTCCTCTTCCAGCTAGATACCATCGTTATCTATCTTCCCCCGATAGAGTATGTTTACAAGGAACTTGCTAAAATCCATAGCCCAGTGTTATCCATGTGGTCAGCCAGCACAGAGATTTGGCAGACAGTTGGGGAGGTGATATAATACAGACCAAGATTCTGAAAAAACAAGTCGCTAATAAATTCAACTGGTCGTGACTTTTGCCAGAACTGGCATACTTTAAGGAGGAAAGGCTATCGCAAAGATAAGGGATTCAGCCTTAGAGTGATCTTATGTTGGAACGAATCGTGCTTCACCTACGCAGTCGGCCCAAGAACATCACCATCCACGAAGTAATCGGTAGGCAAAGGGTATCGGACACGGTGGGTGGATACAAACATCTTTCTTGTAAACTAAAGACCAGATGAGATGCTTTAAGGCATGATTTCAGGCAACAAGGCGATATTAATAAGCCAAAATCTTATGTCGAAGGACAAGAAAGGAGAATACCATGGTAGACTATAACTACAAGCGGGTGGTTCCAGGACGCCCCCCCTATTGTTTATACGAGGTAGATAAAGAGAAGAAGATAGCCCGGATTACCTGGAACAAACCGGACAAACTCAATACAGCTGATGCTGAAGAAAATATGCAGATAGTGCGGGCTATACAAAGGGCGGGAGACGACCCGGACGTCAAGGTTGTTATCTTCAAAGGGGCCGGAAAGCATTTCTCTGCTGGAGCAGATGTGAGTATGATTATACAAGATGATACACTCAAGCCCGGAGAGATGGAGCGGCCGCGAAGCCAGGGATTCCGGATTGTTGAGCTCAGGCAAAATGCTTATGGCAGGAGAGGATACAACCAGACAATGCATAATTGTCCCAAGATTACCATCGCCCAGGTCCAGGGCTACTGCTATGGAGGCCATTTTCAACTTGCCTCGGGCTGCGACTTCATCGTCGCCGCTGATAATGCTATGTTCACGCACCCTGGCTACCGGTACATCGGCCCCATGGGCGAGGACATGGTCATGCTAATCCTCAAGATTGGCCTCACCATGACTAAGGAGATAATGTTTACAGGGCGCGGTCTCGATGCACAGGAAGCCCTGGAGTGTGGGCTGGTAAATAAAGTGGTGCCCTTGGATAAGCTAGAGGAAGAGACCAACAAGCTGGCCGAACTCGTAGCACTACAGGCTGCTGATTCTCTATACATCGGCAAGCAGAACTTCAACATAGCGTTAAGTATCATGGGCAAGCAGACAATGGCAACAATGGGAACAAACACACATGTCTTGGCACATATGATGCGTAGTGAGCCGGACGAGTTCAACCTGATTGCTGCCGGGAGAAAGGGTGGGACGAAAGCTGCCCTCGATGCCAACAAAGAACGCTGGAAGTCGAGTCCTTTGAATGTGCGAAAGACATAAGTTGACAGGCAGAGTGCCAGAGGGACTTAATTAAAGAATAAAGGAGCAGATTCAATGTCCAATAGTCAGCGACCAAGCTATGAGATAGCCGATGAGAAATTTTTCGGGCCTTCGGATAAACCGTACTGCCTATACGAAGTGGACGAAGACAGGCACATAGCCACTATCACGTTCAACCGGCCGGAAAAGCTTAATGCGGCCACCCCCGGCGACCTTATGGAACTCAGGGACCGCGTTATCGACGCCGAAGAAGACCTCAACGTAAAGGCCGTCATTTTCAAAGGGGCCGGCGATTGTTTCTCTACCGGCATGGACCTGGATTATATACGGCAGGCTTACCACGATAAGGGTAAGGAGCGGAGGCCCAGCCAGAGATACAGACATCACCGAGAGGAGAAACTTTACGGTTATTGGGGTTTCTACCAAGTAATAGGCACCTGCCTTAAGGCTACCATCGCCCAGGTCCACGGAAAATGCTACGGTACCGGCTTCCAGATAGCCTGCCTTTGCGATATCACCGTGGCTAGTGAAGACGCCGAGTTCACCGACCCCACCTACCGATACATCGGGGCGTCCCCGATTGATATGGTACTTCTCTTCCACACCATTGGCGTGAAGAGAGTGAAAGAGATGATGCTTACTGGCCAGCCTATCGGGGCCAAGGAGGCTAAGGAATATGGTCTTGTCAATCGGGTAGTGCCCTTGAATAAGCTGGACGCAGAGGTGGCCAGGGTGGCCGCAGAGATATGCCGCCAGCCCTATGATGCCATACTATCCGGCAAAGCCTGCTTCGAGGGGGCACTCGATATCTGTGGAGTGGGGACCGGCATAACCGCTGCAATGGCCGAGCAGACATGGCAGACCAACATACAGTTTCAACCGGGCGAGCTCAACATGTTGAAGGCGCTGAAGACAAAGGGGGTAAAGGGCGCTATTCAGGAAAGAGAAGATTTTTACAGTGACGCCCCGTTGAGAAGAAAATAAAGTCTGGGGTGACCTTCGCTTGTCTCTATGGCTCCATCAAAAAGGAATGGCCGCCATTTTCTAAGGCCAGAATAACTTCTTGGCCTCTTTTTCAAGCTCGGCACGGAAGTCCGGATGAGCTACGTTGATTAGCTCTTCAGCCTTCTGCCTCCTGCTCTTGCCACGCAACCGAGCTACACCATATTCGGTTACCACATGGTCAGCTAAATTCTTATGTATAGTAACGGTTGTCCCCTCTGGTAATAAGGGCCTGATGCGGGAGACCGTCCCATTCTGTGCGGTGGAAGGAAGCACCGTGATGGCGCGCCCACCTTTAGATAACAAAGCACCAATCTGAAAGGGTATTTGACCTCCGGCATTACTGAACACTTGGAGTCCTAAGCTTTCCGCTGTTATCTGCCCAAACAAATCTACGGCCACAGCCTGATTTATAGCCACATAATTATCGTTGGCAGCAATAACTCTTACATCCTCTACATAATCAACATCAACGAGTTCGAAGAGCGGGTTCATATGAACCCATTGCATTTCCTCCCTCGTGTCCCCACCTATGGAAGTTACGACAGCTTTTCCTGGACGCACATTCTTGTATTTCCCATTGATAACCCCTTCCCTCACTAACCTGATTACCCCCTGCACCGTCGCCTCTGAGTGATAACCTATATCATTCTTGCCATCGAGTATTCCCAGGCTTACTAGGGGCTCCGTGGTTCTACCAACACCGACCTGAAACGTATCACCATCCCTCATCAACTCCGAGATGTTCTTGGCAATTTGCTTCATAGCAGCGTCAGGCTCCTTTTTGACCTTTTTGCCTAACAGGCTGGTCCCACCCGGAGTCTCCCCTGAGGAGACATGCTCTACAAAATAGTCTATTTCCGAAACATGGACATAATTATCACCGTGGGTCCTAATCAAATTGTTGTTCACCTCAGCTATAACCAGTCCTGCCTCCGCAACCTGCTTTCTCTTATTCCATAGCGATTGGCCAAAGCTACAAAAACCTCTGTCATCAGGGGAAGAAACCTCCGTAAGAAGAACATCTACCCCATCTTCAAAGTATTCCATCTCAAATGGAGTGATCCCCCCAGTATAGAGGTCACACCTCCCCTCCTCTACCATCTCCCTATTTATCCCCAAGGGAAACGCTGTCACTATGGTGAATGAGTCTTCCCAGCCGGGGTCATACCAACCAAAATCATAGCCCGGGGTGGGAACGAAAACCTTAACGTCTCTCAACTCTTCTTTCCTGGCAGCGAGTGCCAGTCCTATAGCATGAGACTCTCTACCCGTAGTAAAGGCAACGCGATCTCCAGACTTGACAGCTTTTGCTGCTTCCTCCGCAGGAACCATCCTCTTTTGAAATTCTTCTTGCCAATCTCCCATTGTTAACTAGCTCCTTTCTCTTATTAATACATACCCTGACAACTTCCCAACACCGCAACCCCTTATTATTTAATCGCCGAAGGAGTTTGTCAAGTCCGCCATTTAAGCCGCCTAATATGCAACCAGAGAAAGGCATAACAGGTCATGTAACCGCAAAGCTTACAATTGGTTTGGGGCAGCATTCCATAAGTTTGAGGTGGATTAAGGCTTTCCTTTTGGGGCAATTTTTCCTCAAACCTCCGAATTCGGAGTAATATCCCGGTTTGTAAAGAAAGCCATTGCTTCTACTTTTTTAAATTTGGTCGACTTTCCTGGTCCCCATCTTCAATTTCAAGCTCACCTCGTCCGATATCTCAATCTCTACAAGCTCCCTTAATCTATTTATTCATCCGTCCCAAAGAGGCTTGAGTCTCTCTCCTCACAAAGGTAAGGTGATCGAAGAGTTCTCAGACCTTAGCCAGAGCTGCCCTGACTTCGACATCATAAATTCCCTTCCGCTTCTTCCTCTGCTTTGGTCTCAGATCTATCCCGAGCTGGATTTTTCGAAAGACATGCTTTCTTGCTTGACTGGTATTCAGACAATATTAATCAAGGACATGAGATTTCGCCTTCTTGTTTCTGGCTTTTAAGTACCTTTCCCTCAACACCTTTGGATATTCATTCATTAAAGCACATCCTATCCACAGCCCGGTTTAACCTCCTTTAGAGTAGTAATAACCAAGCCACATCTTAAATATCTTCCGTTAAATTTTTTTGATTTAACGATTTCCCTCGGGTTAGATTTTAGATAATTCAAATCGCGGACTTTACATTTTACTATATTTAGTGGTATAATGCTTAAAAACCACAATCCTTAGGGGGAATCTGTGAACTGTCCTTACTGTGGTGGGCAAGAATCAAGAGTAATAGACTCTCGGAGTTTAGACAAAGTGGTGAGGCGGCGAAGAAAATGCTTCTCGTGTGGTGCTCGCTTTACTACTTATGAGCGTATACAGCCACACGATATCTTCGTTATTAAGAAGGATGGGCGACGTGAGGAATTCAGCCGGGATAAACTCTCCTCGGGTATTCGCAAAGCTTGTGAGAAACGCCCCCTTCCTACAGGCGCCATTGACAAATTTATGGATAGCATCGAGGCTGAGCTTTACAAGGTGGGCAAAAACGAGATCACCAGCTCTTATATTGGTGATTTGGTCATGGAGGGATTAAAGAAACTAGACCATATTGCTTACATTCGCTTCGCCAGTGTTTACCGAGAATTCGCTGACATTGGCGATTTGAAACAAGAAGTGGATAGCTTGGCGGCACGAAGAGAGCTAACTCCAGTAAACCAGTTACCGCTGCTCTCTTCTGAGGCGGTGAATTCTCTAATTGGTCGTAAGGTAAGATAGAAATGCCCAAAACCCGAAGGAAAGAGAACCAGAAAACTATTGGTCGAGATAAAGTAGCTCGAGCTGTTTTCGCTGCTGCTGAGTCCATGGGTATAAGTGATAGGAAATTGTTGGAGAGATTTACAGAACAGGTGAGCCAGCGCCTGGAGGTGGCTCAACCCCTCCCAGGCATGGAGGAATTCGTTCCTCGGCAAACTAAGCAGCCTATGTCCCCCTCCCAAATTCGGGCAATAGTCAAGGATGTTCTAACCGCAGATGAATTTTCTCCCCAAGCCAGAAGCCAAGTCATTTCTGGAATTAAACTTAGCGATAACGCCTTGAGGGTTCTGGAAAGGAGATATTTGATAAAGGATGGGGAGGGGGGGGTTATTGAAACTCCACAAGAGTTATTTCGCCGTGTCGCTAGGCACATTGCCTCAGCCGAGCTTATCTACAATCCCGAGGCGGACGCCTCCATCTGGGAAGAGGCCTTTTATCAGCTAATGGAAAGCCTGGAATTTCTGCCTAATTCGCCTACACTAATGAACGCCGGCCGCGAGCTAGGACAACTATCAGCTTGCTTTGTTATACCTATTGAGGATTCTATGGAGTCTATTTTTAATGCGGTTAAATACACCGCCCTGATTCACAAAAGTGGCGGAGGCACTGGATTTTCCTTTTCCCGGCTTAGACCGGAAAGGGATAGAGTTGGTTCTACAGGTGGCGTTGCTAGTGGCCCTGTCTCTTTCATGCGAGCCTTTGATGTCACCACCGATGTTATAAAGCAAGGTGGCATGCGTCGCGGAGCCAATATGGCAATACTCAGCGTTGAGCATCCCGACATCTTGAGATTCATCACGGCTAAGGACGATCCCCAAGTTCTTACTAATTTTAACCTTTCTGTGGCTGTGACCGACAAGTTTATGAAAGCGGTGGAAAAAGGCACTGATTACAATTTGGTGAACCCGCGAACTGGAGAGCTGACGGATAAGCCTAACGCCAAGGAGGTATTTGACAAAATAGTTGATATGGCCTGGCGCACCGGTGACCCGGGTGTTGTGTTTATTGACGAGATAAACAGGCATAACCCCACGCCGAAATTGGGCAAAATAGAGAGCACCAATCCCTGTGGCGAGCAACCTCTGCTTCCCTTCGAGTCCTGTAATCTAGGCTCCATAAATTTATCCAAGATGGTGATGCATAAAGATGGTCAACCATACATCGACTATGACAAGTTGTCTCAAACAGTCAAGCTAGCGGCCCGCTTTCTCGATGACGTTATCGAAGTTAACCAATTTCCCCTGCCGGAGATTGCTGAGATGACAAAAACTACCAGGAAAATAGGCTTGGGGGTAATGGGTTTTGCCGACATGCTGATTCAGCTTGGTATTCCTTATGATAGTGAACAAGGCCTTGCTATGGCCGAGGAAATTGCCCATTTCATATCAGAAGAGGCGGATAAAGCCTCGATAGAGTTAGCCCAGGAGAGGGGTGTTTTTCCCGCTTTCCAGGGGAGCGTTTATGACATGCCTGATGGTCCTCGTTTTCGAAATGCCTCTCGGACTACCATTGCTCCTACTGGTAGCTTGAGCATAATCGCTAATTGTTCCAGTGGCATTGAACCATTATTCGCTTTAAGCTACGTGCGCCATATCCTGGAAGGCGAGGAATTTGTAGAGGTAAATCCTTATTTTGAGGAGACAGCCCAAACAGGAGGGTTCTATTCCTCTGATCTAATGAAGCAGCTAGCTGAAGGAAAGAGGTTAAAAGATGTAGAAGAAGTTCCTGAAGAGATAAAAGGGCGCTTTGTTACCGCTCATGATATATCTCCTGAGTGGCACGTTAGGATGCAAGCGGCATTTCAAAAGTTTACCGATAGCGCTGTATCCAAGACGGTCAATTTTCCCTCCGAGGCGATGCCTGAGGATGTAGCCAAAGTTTATATGCTGGCTTATCAGGAGGGCTTGAAAGGGATAACCATTTACCGAGATAGGAGTCGAGAAAGCCAGGTTCTCACTGTGGGTAAGGGGATAGAAAAGGCTGAAGGTAAACTAGCTCCTAGGAAGAGGCCTAAAGTTACTAGAGGTGTCACTGAGAGGGTGAACACGGGATGTGGCTACATCTATGTGACAGTAAATTTTGATAGCTGGGGAATATCGGAGGTTTTCTCCGCCTTAGGAAAAGCTGGGGGTTGTGCTGCAGCGCAGCTTGAGGCCATTAGCCGCCTTACATCGTTGGCTTTAAGGTCCGGAATAGATGTAGATTCTATTGTAAAGCATCTGCGTGGCATCAGGTGCCCTTCTATTGCCTGGGAGCAGGGACATGCTATTCTGTCCTGTGCCGATGCTATCGCTAGCGTGCTCGAAAAATATATTAGAGAAGAGATAGCCGGCAATCCTGAGACGTCCCAACCTAAAAATACTGAGAGCGTTAAAAGTTGGGCAGGGCAATGCCCCGATTGCGGTGGCCCTTTGATCTATCAGGAAGGCTGCAATATTTGCCTCAACTGTGGCTTCACTAAATGCGGATAGGGTATGGGAAAAGTGGGTAGCTCGAGAAATAGTTATTATTCAGCTCTCAAGCGGATAACTAAAGTTGCCAATTCAGCCTTTAGTTTAAGGAGGATTTGTAATTCAATAGCTAAAAGCGCCGCCAAAGCAATGCAGGCAAATAGTTGCCATATCTTGGCCCTCGACCCCCAAAAGGAATATTTAATCACTGTAGGCGCGTATGGTTTGAGTGACCTTTATCTAAAGAAGGGCCCCCTTGCCGCCCACAGAAGCCTTCCGGATATCCTTGAAGGCAAAGTAGTATCTATTGTCGATGCTACCAAGGACAAAAGAGTCCAATATCGCCAAGCTGCGCAGGCACAGGGAATATCTTCCATACTTGGGGTTCCTATATTTGGGAAGGGAGAAGCTAACGGGGAGATTAGAATTTATACTCGTGAGCCTCGCCAATTCTCTGAGGCCGACAAAAGCTTCCTTCTAAGCGTTGCGGATATGTGCGCTGTCATCTCTGAGAGGGCAGAGCTTCAACAATTGTTAGAACAAGGCTACAAGGCAGGCGAGCGAAGAAAGAAATTGTCCCGAGTGGCTCCGTCATCTACTAATAAGCTGAGGTCGACTAGTTTCGCTCATCCAAGCGAGGAGGATTTTGCCAAGCTTCTGGACTTTTACTGTATCGAGTGGCTTTATGAGCCTCGTTCATTTCCCCTTAGGTGGGAAGGTGGCAAGATAGCGGAGATGTTCACTCCTGATTTTTATTTGCCCGAGTTAGACCTTTATATCGAACTCACGACATTAAAACAAAATCTGATAACCGAGAAGAATCGAAAGTTGCGCCAGCTAAAGGAACTTTACCCCGAAGTCAATATCAAGCTTCTGACCAAAAATGATTTTCTCAAGCTGCTGGCCAAATATGGTTATGGTCCACTAGGCGAAGCTAAAGTGGCAGGAATCGATCGCGTTTTGTACAGCCACGCCCAAGTTCAACGCAGGGTAAGAACCCTAGCTAGGCGCATTTCCACCGATTACAAGGGCCAGCGATTAGTACTAATAGGCATCTTGAAGGGCGTCGTCTGCTTTATGGCTGATTTGATGCAACACCTTTCCCTTCCAGTCACCCTGGACCTTATGGCTATCTCATACTATGGTGGTGATGACCAGGTAGTCAAAATAACCAGAGACCTCGATAGCAGCATAACAGGACAGCATGTACTGATGGTTGAAGATATTGTAGATACTGGCATGACACTAAATTACATTCTCGGTCATCTCTCTGCTCACAATCCCGCTAGTCTTCGCGTTTGTGCCCTGCTTGATAAGAGAGCACGTCGATTGATAGATGTCCATCTTGACTACGTAGGCTTCGAAGTTCCAGATGAATTTGTAGTGGGTTATGGACTAGATTACAATGGGGAATACCGTAATTTACCCTTTATTGGCATCCTACACCCCGAGCTAACCAAAGGCGAGGGGCCACAATAAACAACTCCAGCTTAGCACCTTTTTCCATAGCGATACTTATGGCTGGCATAAATGAAAAAGCCCTGGGACAAAAAATTGCCCCAAGTAACCTCCCTTTTTTTGGCTCTCCACCCTCCGTCCTTTCTGCTTCCACCTACCTTGTGCTGGGCCTTTTACCTCCCAACACTTTTCAGTTTCCACCTACTTGGCAGCTGGCTCCGCACTCGCCAAGTTCCTGTTTGATTACTTGGGACAAAATTATACTAACACATTCATAAGCCTTTGTCAAGGGGGGGGGCCACTACCTTAGTGACACAAAATCTCTTTTCTATCATTTTGCTTATAGCGCTCAAGAAACTCTTTGGGCGTAAGATAGCCCAAGGATTGGTATTGACGGCCAAAATTATATTCGATAAGCCATTCAGTTAGCCCAGGATTGAGCCCCTGGAGTCTAGAGATAGATTTGAGTTGTAAAGCCTGAAAGCTCTGCCACCCTTCTCCACCGCTCATATCTATTCTCCGGGGTAATAGGCTTGGTTTTAAAGAAATAGAAGCTGGCTGGCTTTCTCATCCTGGTAACTCCTCACTGCAAGTCAATATCACCATTAACCATACCATGAGTGTCAACCATGTATCTCAGCCTCCACAAAACCTTAAGGGTAGAGAAAAGGGGTAGCCCAGGGCTACCCCTTTTCTCTAATGAGGCTCAGGTTTACTGTCGAGAGATTTTGGCTGGCTCTGGACTTACCTTTTGGGGAGTTTTCATGCTACCATCAAGTTGAGAACCAGCGAAATGCTGTCCGCGACGCAAGAAAGAGGGCACATCAAGGACCTCGCTGCTGCCTCTTATCAGGCGACGAAGCTCATCGGCACTGGATATTCCCTTGCCCCATTGCTTACCAAAGCCGGTAGCGATAACAGTAATTCGAACTTCGCTATCCATTTTGGGGTCAAACACCACACCAAAGACTATATTGGCGTTGGGGGACACTGCTTCGCTAATTACTTGGGCAGCCTCATTGCACTCGAATAGGGTGAGACTGGGGCCACCGGTAATGTTAAACAGTACCCCTGATGCTCCGGTAACAGATACATCGAGCAAGGGACTGGCCAAGGCTGCCTTGGCCGCTTCAGCAGCGCGACTCTGCCCGCTAGCTTTACCCACAGACATCCAGGCTGGGCCAGCATCTTTCATCACGGATTTAATATCGGCGAAGTCTAGGTTGATCAGCCCTGGAATGGTAACTACTTCGGAGATAGCTTGAACCCCTAGAAGAAGAGCGTCGTCAGCCAGCCTAAAAGCGTTGTCCACACTCGTCTTGGCATCACAAAGTTGAAGAAGGCGGTCATTAGGTATGATGATGAGCGTATCGACCTTGTTCGAGAGATCAAGAAGGCCTTCCTCAGCCACCTGAGATCTATGCGACCCCTCGAATGAGAAGGGCTTGGTCACCACTGCAATAGTGAGTGCGCCGCTCTGCTTAGCTGCTTCAGCCACTACAGGAATGCCACCAGTGCCTGTGCCACCACCCATGCCGGCGGCAACAAACACCATATCAGCACCCCGAATGAGTTCTTCGACTGTGTCACGGCTCTCTTCAGCTGCTTTGCTTCCAACCTTATGATCGCCACCGGCGCCCAAACCCCTGGTCAATTTCTCACCCAGCTGAATTCTAGTAGGAGCTTCAGCCAAAGCCAGCGCTTGGCCATCGGTATTCATGACTATGAAGTCAACGCCCTTTATCTCCTCCCGGACCATGCGGGTAATGGCGTTAGAACCACCACCACCAATTCCTATAGCCTTGATTCTTGCTGGAGTTGGAGTATAAATCTGCTTTGCCATTCTAACCTCCTTTCACAAATTAGGCACGAAACAGCTTTCTAACGAAACTCATAAAGCTGCCCCAGGCACCAGCCTTTTTTTCTCGGAACGCTGATCCCTCTTTGCCACGCACCTGCCATAGAATCAGTCCCAAGGTAGTAGCATAAGATGGATCATGGAGGATATCGGAAATGCCATAGACACCCATGCTCAAAGGTCGGCCTTGGCGCACCGGAATTTGTAACGTTGTCTGTCCTAACTCGTCAAGCCCAGACAGATTGGATGTGCCACCGGTGAGCACTAAGCCACAAGGCACCAAATTTTGGTAATCGCTGGTGGGCATCTCCAGCAATATGAGCTGCAACAACTCCTCCATTCGAGCTCGGATAATGTTGCATAGGTCTTTATAAGAGGCGTGATGACCATTCTCCATACCCACTTGAACCAAGTTGTCAACCTCTGGATTGGGTACGACGGTGCCATATCTCTTCTTCATCTTCTCCGCAATATTAAAAGGCAGGCCCAAGCCAATGGAGATATCGCTGGTTACCTGGTAACCGGCCACTGGAAGGATAGCGGTGTGATAGATGCTACCGTTCTTAAATACCGCTATATCCGTGGTACCACCCCCGATATCAGCCATAATAACCCCTGTGTCTCTTTCCTCCGGAGTCAATACTGCCTCTCCACTAGCCAGAGGCTCGAGGATCAGGTCTTCAACATCAACCCCGATGTTGCGGACACATTTAGCCAAGTTTTGTATCGAAGTCACCGAAGCAGTTATGATATGGGTTTCTACATCCAATCTGGACCCATGCATGCCTACTGGTTGTTTCACTCCCTCCTGTCCATCTAGTGCATAATATCGAGGAATGGCATGGAGCACCCTCTTTCCTTCAGAGACGGTGATATTACGAGCCGCAGATAGCACCCGTTTAAGGTCTTCAGTACGCACTAATCGATCATCTCGGGGGATAGCCACTACTCCCCGATTGTTCAGACTGCTTATGTGTCTACCGGTAACCCCAACGTAGGCAGAATCTATACGTACACCGCTGATTCTTTGAGCTTCCCTCAAAGATGCGGCAATAGACTGTTTGGCTTCATCCATGTTGACTACGATGCCCTTGTGTAGGCCACGAGAAGGAACGACTCCCACTCCTAAAACTTCAATGTCGTTTTCTTCTTTGACATTGGCCACGATAGTGGCTACTTTGGTTGTGCCGACATCAATAGCTGAAATGATTTTTCTTGCCATTTTCACCTCCTTTTTGCTGAGAATACTGCCTAGTTGAGTCGCTCGGCTATCCTCAATTTGGCGCTACGGCTGCGTGGGTTGGATTCCATCTCCAACGAGGATGGTTTAATGACCTTCCGTGAAATGAGCTTCAAGGTGGGCACATGCCCACAGCGACATATTACTGTTCCGGGGGGACATAGGCAGCTGCTGGCTGCGCGCCGCATAAATTGCTTAGCTATGCGGTCTTCCAAGGAATGATAACTAATAACCACTAATCTCCCCCCAGAGCAGAGAAGGTTAATAGTTTGTTCAAGAGCCGACTCCAGATTCTGTAGCTCACTATTGACCGCAATGCGAAGTGCCATAAACGTTCTTGTGGCAGGGTGAATTTTGGCACGCTTACTGCCCAAAACTTGCTCTACCAACCGGGCAAGCCCTAGGGTGCTAGCTATAGGGCGATTTCGTACAATGTTTCGCGCTATCTGCCGACTGTGACGCTCTTCACCGTATTTTTCTATAAGATGTGCCAACTCTTGCTCAGAGAAAGTATTAACGATGTCAGATGCAGTTAACCCCTGCTTGAGATCAAACCTCATATCCAGAGGGGCATCCAGGCGGAAACTGAAGCCACGTTCGGCCGTATCCAGTTGCAGAGAAGAAACACCGAGGTCGAACAGGATACCATCAACTGGATGAAAATGGTATCTTCTGCAGATAGCCTCAAGGTTGACAAAGTTGTCATTAACCAAAGTAACTGCTTCGCCATAGTCCCTAAGTTTATCTTGGCTTGCATGAATAGCCTCAGGATCAGCATCAATGCCCAAAAACCTTCCTGAGGGTGAGATTTTTTCCAGTATGGCTGCTGCGTGTCCTCCCAGACCTACAGTGCAGTCGACGAAGTACCTTCCTCGCCGAGCCTGTAGCCCTTCTATAGTTTCATCAAGCAGAACAGGAATATGTACGGGTAAAGACATAGTGAGACTCATTAACTATTCTCCAAAACTCTCGATTATCTTCGACGATTGCGTTTCGGCTGATTTTTTCTCTTCCTCCCACTCATATTCACTCCAAAGTTCCACGCAGTTATTGGCACCGACAACGGTCGCCGTATCACCAATCCCTGCATATTCGCGCAAGGCAAATGGCAATGTCATCCTGCCTTGACCATCAAAGGAGGCGGTGAAGGCGGAGCCGAAGATGGCGCGATTCAACCTTCTCAAGCCAGCTGGAGTTACTGCTTTGGTAGATAGGCTATCAGACAGCCTTTTCCACTCAGCTACAGAATAAACAACAATGCATTTCTCGATCCCTTTAGTTAATATCACGCCCTCCCTCAATTCCCGCCTGAATTTTGGCGGCAGAGGCACTCTTCCCTTCTCGTCAACCTTATATGAATATTCTCCAAAAAACATATCAGGCCCTCTCAGCTCTTACTCCAGTCTCGTGCAAGTGCCAATCTCTCAGAAATCCCTCAGTTAATTCCGTCAATTCTTGTTGCGTCCTATTCAGACAATAGTAGGTAATACCTGCGTCGCTTTTTTCGCCCAGTATTCCTTGGCTAATTAGACCTTGTATCTCTTTCTCCAACCCAACCATGTCCACTCCTTGATTCACTGCAACGCATTCAGCGGTGAACTTCAGCTTGGGATACTTCATGCAAAAGAGGAGCACGCGCAATCTGGTCAGGCTGGGACTGTAATTCTCCCACACTCCACACAATACTTCTGAGTCCACACCTTTTGTCATAGTGTGCTCCTTTTTGCCCTTTTTCCCCACTTTTCCCCACTATTCCAATATAAACCCTCGGGTTACATTTTGTCAATACCTTTCGTCCTTTTTTTGAATTTTCGAACGATTTTGGCTTTAGCGATTAAGAAAACAAAGCGGTGCTCAATACAGCCCAAGGGATAAATTGCACCCTGCGATTCAAAGCCATGGGGAACACAGCGACTTTCTTTTGCCGCCGTCAGCATGTTAAGATATGCACTTTAGAAGTTTTTGTTGAGGGAGTCTATGCGAATCGATATTTTGTGTCTCTTCCCTGAAATGTTTGCCTCACCACTCAACCAAAGCATCGCCAAGCGTGCTAGTGAGCGCGGATTGGTGAACATTGTGGTCCATAATATTCGAGACTATGCACATGACAAACATCATATTGTGGATGACTATCCCTACGGCGGTGGACCTGGCATGGTGCTCAAGCCCGAGCCTATCTTCGAGGCAGCAGAGGCGATAAAACAGCAACTTGGTGTAAGTTACATGCCTATCGTATTACTCAGCCCCCAAGGCAGGCTTTTTTCTCAATCCATCGCTCAGGAACTAGCCCTCCACCCTCATCTTGTGTTAATTTGCGGCCATTACGAAGGCTTAGATGAGAGAGTGTGTGAACATTTGGCTACTGATGAAATTAGTATTGGGGATTATGTACTTAGCGGTGGTGAATTAGCTGCCATGGTCCTGGTGGACGCTATCATTAGACTCATACCGGGCGTGCTTGGTTCACATGATTCAGCCGGCAGTGATTCTCACAGTAACGGGCTCTTAGAATACCCCCAATACACCAGACCCCAGGTATATCGGGGTTGGTCAGTACCTTCGGTTTTACTTTCAGGAAATCACGGCGAAATTGCTCAGTGGCGACGCCATCAGGCTATCCTGCGGACGGCAAAACGGCGCCCTGACCTCCTGAATACAGCCAATCTCTATGACGAGGACAAGAAATGAATGTTAGAGAATTTGTTAAACCAAAAATAAATCCCGACCTCCCTCAAATTTCCCCTGGCGATACGGTCAAGGTTAGTCTGAAGACTATGGAGGGGGATAAAGAACGACTACAGCACTTCCAAGGCGTGGTGATTAAAATGAGGAAGAGTGTTGATGGTGGAAGCTTTACGGTAAGGCGGGTATCTTATGGCATTGGAGTGGAACGTACTTTCCCCTTCCAATCCACTTCGGTGCAAAACGTAGAGGTGCTCAGGCATGGCCAAGTGCGCCGAGCTAAACTCTATTATATGCGCAGGCTCAGCGCTAAGCGGGCTCGACTTAAGGAAAGACGAGAAAAAGCAGCAGAGCAAGCCATGCCTCAAGAAGAAGACCAGACCTCTGAATGAGCTACGCCGAGGTGGCAGTCAATTCACCGGGGAGCCGGTCAACCTTTTGCTATGCCATCCCGGCACGGCTAAATATTAATGTCGGGCAAGCAGTATGGGTACCCTTTGGCTCCAGGGTTATTCAGGGGATTGTTGTCGAATTGTCGGAGCAGCCGTCAGTCAAGGCAACCAAGAAAATAGCTGACTTCATTACTGATTACCCTGTGCTTTCCTCCATACAAATAAAGCTTGCCCAATGGATTAGCGAACACTATCTTTCCCCTCTTTTCGATGCCATGGCCTTAATGCTTCCTCCAGGATTTGAGAGGCAGACCATTACTTACCTTCAATTGGTAGACACCCAGGTGGATTTGTCATCACTGACACCAGAACAGAGGCAAATCCTCCATTTTATGAGAGGGAAAAAGAAGACGAGCTTGCCTGAGATGGAGAAAGCAATTGGCAAAAAGAAAGCCAGGCAAATCACCGACCAGTTGCTAGACCGCCAGTTAATCACAAAAACTCTGGAATCGGAGAGAGTAAAGATAAAGCCCAAAACTGTCCTTTATGTTAAGTTAATAGCTGACAGAGAGGAAATTGAAGCGGAAAAGGCCCGCCTGGAAAAGTCCAGAGCCTATAAACAGGCAGAGTTCTTAGAATTTCTAGCCGAGCAGACCCAACCCGTTTCAGTTAGCGAATTAAGGAAAAGCCTAAATTGTTCTCTGACCATTATTAGAGCCCTGGAAAACCGCCATTTGGTCTCTGTGGAAAGAATCAGGATAAGACGTGACCCCTTATCTCACCTTAGCCTCACAACTTCTCCACCCCCAGCTCTCACCACATCTCAGCAAACTGTCTGGGAATCAATCCATAACGCCCTTGTGAGAGAAGCGAAGCAAACCGGCAAGCCATTGGTTTTTCTCCTCTTCGGCGTTACAGGCAGCGGCAAAACCGAGATTTACCTGCGGGCCTTAGCCCAAGTCGTTGCCGCAGGTAAGCGAGGTATCTGCCTTATCCCTGAAATCGCTTTGACCCAACAAACAGTGGAGAGATTCGCTAATCGTTTCCCAGGGCGTGTGGCACTACTGCATAGCGGCCTTTCCCTGGGAGAACAGTACGACGAGTGGCAATGGATAAAGGAAGGAAATTGCGATGTTGTTATTGGGCCGAGGAGCGCTTTATTTGCCCCTTTGCCCGACCTCGGTCTTATCATTATCGATGAAGAACATGAGTGGACATATAAACAAGAAGATAAATCGCCTCGCTATCATGCCCGGGACGCGGCCATTAAACTGGCTCAACTCAGCGATGCTCTTGTCATCCTAGGCAGTGCTACACCCGATATTGGTAGTTTCCATAAGGCACAGCTAGGCGAATATCATCTTGAGGAGCTAAAAGAGAGAATTACACCTCTTGGTTATTTCCCTCTCCCTGAAGTGAGGGTAGTAGATTTAGGGGAGGAACTTAAAGCTGGAAACACAAGCTTGTTTAGTCGCTCATTGTTGGCTGCCATGAAGGAAACCTTGGCGCAGGGTGAGCAGATAATTATTTTTCTCAACCGTCGCGGTACCGCTACCTTTATTCGATGTCGTAACTGTGGCTTTGTCTTTCGCTGCCCTCGCTGCTCAATAGCTCTTACCTACCATTCGATGGAGAAAAGACTGATTTGCCACCGGTGCCGCTATTCTATTCCAACACCTCAAAGTTGTCCTCAGTGTTTTAGACGCTATCTCAGGTTTCTCGGCACTGGCACGCAAAGGGTCGAAGAGGAGACAAGATATTTCTTCCCTGAAGCGCGATTGCTTCGCTGGGACAGGGACGTGATTACCAAGAGACATACTCATGAGGAGCTACTAAAGAATTTTCGTGACTATAAGGCAGATGTACTCATTGGCACCCAGATGATAGCTAAAGGATTAGATCTGCCTCAAGTGACCTTGGCGGGGATAATCAGTGCCGATACTGGCCTTAATTTTCCCGATTTCCGAAGTGGCGAGCGCACTTTTCAACTCCTGTGCCAGGTTGCTGGTAGGGCTGGTCGTGGGGTTAAAGCAGGAAGGGTTATCATTCAAACTTACTCTCCCAACAACTACACTGTTCAAGCTGCTGCCAGACATGATTATCCGGGTTTTTATCATAAAGAGATAGACTATCGACGCCGATACAATTATCCCCCATTTAGCGAATTAATCCGCTTGGTTTATAGCCACACCAGCGAGGATTTATGCCGCCGTGAGGCAGATAAGGTATATCGTCGAATTCTTGATGAAAGGGCAAGAGAGGGAATGATTGACTTCAGTGTAATTGGTCCTGTGCCTGCCTTTGCCTCCCGAGTCCGAGGTAAGTATCGCTGGCAACTCTTCCTTCGCAGCTCCGACCCAGCTCGGATTTTATCCCAGGTCATTTTGCCAAAGGGCTGGACTATAGATGTCGATCCGGTAGGGATAGTTTGATTTCACGTGATTTTATTGGGTTGACCTTGAGCATAACCAACGCAGAGCTTTCCCCTTTTGCCAGTGAGTATATGGCTGCTCTCTACCTACCATACATAGACAAGGAGCTCCTTTTCCATTCGGTAAATTATTAAGCGAAGCAGCTTGGACCAACTAAGCAAAGACTTAGGCGGTGTTGGAAGTTAATCTCATAAGGTTGGATTGAACTAGGGAGATAAACGCTGTGTAAGGCGTAGACATCGGAGTCTGGAATAAATCAAGAAAGAGTGCGGGTCTCCTTTTCTTTGCCACTAAGAGGCAGTGTAAAGAAGAAGGTGGAACCCCAGTCGGGTTCTGTTTCCACCCAGATCCGGCCACCATGGGCCTCCACCAATCTTCTGCATACCAATAGTCCCAGTCCAATCCCTCTGACTCCACTGGGTCTTGAGTTCTCTAGTCTCTCGAATGGCTCAAAAAGCCTGACTTGATCACGGGGAGATATACCGCTGCCTTGGTCACTAACTCCGGTAACCAGATGCTCCTTCTCCTTTTTAGCTGAGACTCTTACCTGACTCCCAGAGGGGGAATACTTAACTGCATTTTCCAAGAGATTGTACAGGATGCGTTCCAGCCTCAATGAGTCAGCGTTGACCGGGGGGAGTCCCCGGCGGACATCTATTAAAAACTGATGTGTCGAAGATTGGCGCCTTATTTTGTTAACGGTTTCTTTAACCACCTTTTGGATGCTGACTGGTTCAGTGTAAAGAAACAACCGCTTGGCCTGAGCCCGAGAAAGTTCAAGCAGATTTCCCAATAGATGAGAGAGTGATTCGGTCTCCTGAGCTGCATCTTGAAGGAGTTGGCGTGTCTCGTCTGGAGATAGACGTTCTCCCTCGCTTAAAACCGTATTCAGAGAGCCAATAATCACAGTCAATGGGGTACGCAATTCATGGGATACGAGTCCAATGAACTCATCTTTAAGCTGTTCTACCTTCTTGCGTTCGGTAATATCCTGGCCCTGAGCAATCGTGGCTAAAGGCGTCTCGCCATCCAGCGCATAGATGGTAGCTGAATTCCACAGCAGGATGTGCACAGTCCCATCTTTGTGCTTGATGGGAATCTCTACAACCTCCCATCGTTCACCAGAAGTAGCTTCACGAATGCGCTTCATAGATTCGTCACGGGTATCAGCCGGGAACAATATGTCCACTTTATTTCCCAGCACTTCGCCTGCAGAGCGTCCAGTGAGCCACTCGAAGGCATGGTTAAACCGGGTAATCTCCGAATTAGGATTCCAGACGATGATAGGGGCATTGGCATAATCAATCAAATTTTCGAGATATTCCTTGGTTTCGCGGAGGGCTTCCTCCACCTGCTTTCTCTCGGTAATATCCTGAACAGTGCCGAATCCACCCTTAAGCTCACCCTTTGAATCGAACTCCAGCTCAGCCCTCTCATGAACCCACTTGACTTCATCGCCTACAATAATGCGGTGCTCGATATCATACTCCTCACCTTGAAGAGCAGCATTCCACTTGTTATCCGCATATTCCCGATCTTCCAGGTGCACGCAGGAGAGGAATGTCTCATATGTCATGGGCGTTCCTTTGGGGATACCGAAGATACGATAGGTCTCGTCAGACCATAAAAGCTGGTTATGCCGAACATCCAGACGCCAGCTTCCGGTACGAGCTACCGCTTGAGCACGGTTCAGGTCGTGTTCGCTCTCTAACAGTGCTTGTTTAGCCTGCTTGTAGATAGAGCTCTCAATAATATCCCATTTTCCCTCCTGCTTAATCAGGGCAAACTGGTGGTTCTTGATGACATCAATTACGGCAGTGCCATCGCATTTGTCCAAGCAGTATGTGCAAATTGCCAACATTTTGTATTTCCCGATGATGTTGTTCACCTCTGCCTCATATTCCGTGAAAGCCTGCCAGTGGTTCCTTTCCAGCCAGAACGTGTTGCCCGTCAGCCGCAGCCCGGAATAACGCCCGGCCAGGGCCTGCTCCAGCTTGCTGACCCAACCCTTCAGCACACGGTCATCATCGAAAGTGCCTACCAGCAGATACCATTCGTTATATGGAATTATCTCTATCTGCCCCCTGCGCAGGTATTCGTCGAAATTCACAACTGCTCCTCTCATGGCCTCCGCTGCCTCGGCTACCATGAGGGGCTCGGAAGTAACCCACATGCAGAATTCGTTACTCTCAAGACCAGCTTTGAAGTAGGGAACGAGTATATCAATCAAATCCTGTTTGGTCTTATAAAACTGGCAGAAGTGAGTACCCCAGGGCACGCCGCCAATCACATCAATGCCGCTGTTTCTAAGTTCATCTTCCATTGGCATCCTCCTTGCATCGCTCTAGTAATCAGCTAATTGGTCATATTCTAGTTCTGCCTTGCTTGCCAGTCAACAAGAACAGGAGAGATATTTGACATAGCTTGCATTGACAGATATTATCTTAAGCGGATGAGCATGTAGAGGACAATGTCATGAGACAGTTTCGTGTCCTCGTAGTCGATGATGAGCAGCGCATTCTTAACTTCCTCAGCTCCAAGCTAAGAGTCTCAGGTTACGAGGTTATCACTGCCAGCAATGGAGTAGAGGCTTTAGAACAGATTCAGGCGCAGGAGCCGAACCTAGTCGTGCTTGACGTGCTTATGCCCAGAATGGACGGCTTTGAGACTCTTAAAGAACTCCGCACCTTTTCCTCGGTGCCAGTCATCATCCTCAGCGCTAAGGAAACCAATGCGGACAAGATAAAGGGTCTTGAATTAGGTGCCGATGACTATCTGGCCAAGCCTTTCAGCCCTGACGAACTAATTGCCCGCATCGAGGCGATGAGGCGACGTCTAGCGCCGTCTGAAAAGCGGAAAGCCTACGAGCAGCTTTCCCTGGGTGACGTGACCATTGATTTTGCGAAGCGCAGCGTCGCTGTTAAGAGCGAAGAAAGATACCTGACCCGAATTGAATGGCTTTTGCTCAGCGAGCTTGCTCATAATGCTGGTCGCCTCATGACCTATGAGGAGCTCCTCAGCAGGGTATGGGGACCTGAATATCGCGACGATGTTCAAATATTGAGGACATGGATCAGCCGGCTAAGGAACAAGTTGGAGGAAGACCCTGATAACCCCCAGCTAATTCGCACTATCCCAAAAGCAGGCTACATAATCAAGCAGCCCTCATCCTGAACGGCTTCGAGAAATCCCCTCATTGAAACCGCCAATGGGGCTTCAAGCCTTGGTGGAAAACAACTCCCTAAAATGTCATAACTTTTTAATCTTTTTCCTCCTTATTTTATGACTTCTTCATACCGAGCTTCCTATAATGTTTTTATGTAAGGCCATTTCATATGATGCTTGCGTCGACATGATAGCGCATCAGCAAGAGTTGGAAGCCAAAAAAGAAGTTCAGTAGGACGTGGTAGCAAGTATAACAGGGGAGGAAAGTATAAGTGATGGGCACTAAGGTATACATACTACTGGATATCATTGAGGGGAAACTTGAGCTGGTAGTCCAAACCCTGCGCGGCAAGCCTGGCGTGGTGGAGGTCGACCTGCTGGAGGGTTCGCCCAACGTTATCATGGTGGTCGAAGCGCCCGAGCAAAAGAAGCTGGCAGAGCGAACCGTACAGGCCCTTGCCTCGGTGGGAAAAATGACCGAAGGTGTGCAATTACTGCCGACTAGAGATGGATGCGAAACGCATGTTTTTAGTGAAGCCTCGTCCTATTCAAAACTCAAGGGGGTTCTGGCCGAAGAAGAGGAGCACGCTGGGGGATGCTAGATTTGGGACACGACTGAAACAAGTAAAGAGACTGGTAGCATGCTTGAAGGGAAGCGCATTGCCATTCTGGCTGAAGAGGGTTTTGAAGATTCCGAACTTATCGAATCCCTGAGGGCGATGAAGGACGCCGGTGCCAGGGTAGTGGTTGTGGGCAGCGGCTCGAAGGAAAGCTATAAGGGTAAGAGGGGTACGACAACAATTAGAGTAGACACAAGTGCCGACAAGGTTAAAGCTGAGGACTTTGATGCCATTATCGTGCCTGGTGGCTATGCCCCCGACAAGATGCGCCTCCACCAACCCATGATCGAGTTGGTAAGGAAGGCAAACAGCTTGGGTAAAGTGGTGGCAGCCATTTGCCACGGCCCCCAGCTCTTGATCTCGGCAGACATCGTTAGAGGGCGTCGCCTTACCTCCTGGCCCTCGTTAGCAGTAGACATTAGAAAGGCCGGCGCACGCTGGGTTGATAACCCCCTAGTTCAAGATGGAAATATCATCACCTCGCGAAAGCCATTTGACCTGCCGAAATTCAATAAAGCAATAATTGAGGCTCTGAGAGGATAGCATTGACAAATAGAGAGGGGAAACATTTCACACCGTCGGCTTGAGTTTCGTGCGTTATGTAAAGAGTGCCAGAAAGGCTGAAGTGAACACGAAATAGATGCTGCAGTAGGTAATCGATGGCGAAAGCCGTGATAACTTTAGATGAACAGCAAGTAACCAAGTTGGAGCAAATCCTCATCGACCGGG
This sequence comes from uncultured Dehalococcoidales bacterium, assembly GCA_964638975.1. GTDB lineage: Bacteria > Chloroflexota > Dehalococcoidia > GIF9 > AB-539-J10 > RBG-13-51-36. The sequence continues at coordinate 25,283 of CAZXAJ010000005.1, read as the reverse complement.
ACGAAAAAGGGGCTTGGGAACTCTTGGCTGAGATAAGAGCTAAGGTGAGGGCAACACAAGATACTCGCTGTGGCATAGAGAAGTTGAGAAAATAGTGTCTTAAAAAGGTCAGGGGGGCCAGAAAAGAGCTAATCGAGGAAGTGAGCAAGGTTACAATGAATCCTAGAATGCATATTTTGAACATTGTCCTAACTTTGGGCTACTTGACAAATAAGCTGCACCTGCTTATGCTATTAAATAAGCAATCCCCTCGTTTATCTTACCTTAGGGTGTGGGACGATGTGGCCGGATCTGCTGAAATACAAGGTACAGGCAAAGCTAGGTCGCAGATAGTTGTGTATGTATTTGCTGCTAAGCATTGCTTTAGCAGCTTTTTATGTTAATTAGGGCAGGGAGCAGGGTACACTAATTAAGCCAAATTGAGAAGGAGGTGAATGGACATGGCGATTGAAAGATGGCGTCCCTGGGATGAATTCAGAGAAATGGAGAGGTGGATGGACGAGATGATGAGGCGACCATTGGCAACATGGAGGCGTCCGCAGACCTGGTGGAGAGTGCCCACCGAGGCAGTGGGCTGGGTGCCGGGGGTGGAGATGTATGAAAAAGCAGATAAATTTATAGTGCGAGCCGAGCTTCCGGGGATGAAGAAGGAGGAAATCGATGTCTCGGTTGTCGGGGACACCTTGACCATAAGTGGAGAGCGGAAAGCTGAAACCGAGGTCAAGAACGAGGACTACTACCGCTGCGAACTGTGCTACGGCAAATTCTCTCGTTCTGTGGGCTTGCCCGCAGCGGTAAATGCTGCCAAGGTGGATGCCAGTTACGAAAATGGCATCTTGGAGATTACCTTGCCCAAGGTGGAGGCGGCTAAACCCAAGAAGATCACGGTCAAAACTAAGGAAATCAAGGCCAAATGAATCAATTTCGCCCTGCCCCCCCGCACAAACTCAGGAGGGAAAAAATGACACGTGAGGTTAAAGTCTATACCACCCCCACCTGCCCTTATTGCAAGATGGCTAAGAAGTTCCTGGATGATAATGGCGTCAAGTATCAAGAATTTAATATAGTTGAAGATAAGGCGGCCCGGGAGGAAATGAAGAATAAGTGTGATTCACTAGGAGTGCCCACAATTTGCTTCGATGGCGAAGTGCTGGTCGGGTTCAATGAGGCGCAGCTAAGGGAGAAATTAGGTCTTTAGTTCATTAAGGGAAATATGTACGAACTGATTATTGTTGGTGCCGGCCCTGCCGGTATGACGGCAACAGTGTATGCAGCGAGGAAAAAGCTGAGTACGTTGCTTATCAGCTACGACATAGGAGGGCAAGTTCTGTGGACTGCTGGCGTCGAAAACTATATGGGATACCAATTCATCGAAGGCCCCGAGTTAATGCAGAAATTTGAGGAGCAGGTAAAGCAGTTCCCCCTTGATAAGAAAACTGGCGATAGGGTCAGCAGCTTGTCTCAAACAAAGGGAGGATTCGAGGTGAGAACAGATAAGGGTGAAAGTCACCAGGGTAAGGCAGCTATAATTGCCACGGGCAAGCGCCCTCGCCAACTCAATGTTCCAGGTGAAGAAAAGTTGAAGGGCAGAGGAGTTACCTACTGCGCTATCTGTGACGGTCCCCTCTTTGCCGGTGAAAATGTTGCCGTCATTGGAGGTGGCAACTCAGCCCTAGAGGCCGCCGAGGATATGATCAAAATAGCCGAACATGTTTATTTAGTATCGCTAACTCCTCTTACCGGTGACCAAATCCTAATCGACAAAGTGAAGGCTGCCCACAACTTGACAATGTTCCTGGAGCACGAAGTCCTGGAGATAAAGGGGGAAAGCCTCGTTAAGGGGATAAAAGTAAGGGATTTGAAAAGTAAACAGGAAAGGGAATTAGAAGTTGGTGGCATCTTTATTGAGATCGGGCTTATCCCTAATTCAGAGCCATTCAAGGGAATAGTCCATCTAAATAGCTTTGGGGAAATCGAAGTTAGTTGTGCTAATGAAACTGGCGTACCTGGACTCTTTGCCGCTGGGGATGTCACTAATGTTCCTGAAAAACAAATAGTGGTGGCGGCCGGGGAGGGAGCAAAAGCTGCTCTTAAAGCTCACCGCTACCTGCAGAGACTCAGCGAATAAGCATAAATTAGGAAGGAGCATTGAAATGGTTGTAAAGAAAGTTGGCGAAAAATATCGCTGCAATGTCTGTGGCAATGAGGTGACGGTGACTAAGGTTGGTGGCGGTACTCTGGTCTGTTGTGGCCAGGATATGGAGCTAGTTAGCTCCTAGCTTACAAGGCAGATTCGGGCAGCCGCTAGACATGGCTTCAGACCAGTCATCATTCGTCACGGGTATCGCTTTGCGAGTTGATGGTGGCTGGCCAGGTCAATGAACATTGGACTGGGGGATAGATTTATGGAAAGTGAACAAGTCAAAACCTTAGAGGCGCTTCAGCTTGCTATTCAGATGGAGGTGGAGGGCAAGGATTTCTACCAGAAGGCAAGCCAGAAAAGTAAAAATAAGCTCGCCATGGAGCTATTTCAGCATCTCGCTAGCGAAGAAGACGTCCACCGTAAGAAGTTTGAGGAAATACATGGAGCCCTCAAGAGAGGGCGGAATTGGCCTGATGTGAAGCCACCTTCCGAGCAAGGGAAAAGGCTCAAGTCTCTGTTCGCCGAAGCCACTAAAGCACTGGGTAGCAAGATTAAAGTGGCTGAGTCTGAACTCGAGGCTATCAAGGTAGCCATGGATATGGAGATAAAGTCTTACAATTTTTATCACTCCCGAAGCGAACAAAGCAGCCTACCTGTGGAAAAGCGGTTCTATGAGGCCCTAGCGGGCGAGGAGCGGGAGCACCACCTCGCCCTCCTCGATTCGTATGAATATCTTAGCGATCCTGAGGGTTGGTTTACCAAGAAAGAGCATTGGTCATTGGATGGAGTTTAGATAGACCAATAGGAGGATTCATATGGGTGACATTGCCTTAAGCATTGAGCAGCTAGCTGTAGAGGTAGAGGGCCGGGAGATTTTGCATAACATAAATTTGGAGATGAAACCGGGCGAGACTCATGTCCTTTTCGGTCCCAATGGGAGTGGCAAAACCACATTGCTCATGGCAGTAATGGGTTTTCCCAGGTATCGGATAACCAAGGGCAAGATCATTTTTGAAGGCCAGGACATAACCATGCTGCCGCTGGATGAAAGAGCCCGTTTGGGGATTGGCATGTCCTTCCAGCGGCCACCGGTGGTTCGGGGGGTAAAAACGCGTGACATGATTGCTGCTTGCCTCAAGGGGCGAAAACAGGAGGAAAGCATGAGTCAACTTGCAGAAAAGGCTGACCTGGCTGATTTTCTTGATAGGGAGATAAACTATGGATTTTCCGGAGGGGAGATAAAGCGTTCTGAGCTGATGCAACTACTGGCGCAGAGACCAAAATTGACCCTGATAGACGAGCCTGAGTCAGGCGTTGACCTGGTAAATATAGCCCGTATAGGTGAACTTATAAATGGACTGCTGGAAAAGGATTGTCCCATACTTGAACGCAGATGCATGGGGCTGATCATTACTCATACAGGTCATATTCTTGACTACGTTAATGCTCGCACGGGCTATGTCATGTGTGATGGCGTAATCGGATGCGAGGGAGACCCGCACGAGATTCTAGCTACCATTAGAGAGAAAGGCTACGAAGAATGTATCAAATGCTTCCTGAGGAGGACACCACGTGGTTGAGACGAAATCATCTAAGACGCACAAGGATAAAGCCAAAGCGGCAGCAAACAAAGCAGCGGCCCTCGGCGAGGATATAGACTTGGGCATTTATGTTAGCTCAGCCGAGAACCAACCATATCAGTCTGACCCATCGAAGCTACCTGCCAAAGCCAAAGAGCAGATGCTGGGGGCAGGAGTCATCCTGGATGACCCAAGCCAGAGAGCAGGAACCTTTATCCAGATGGATAACGCTCCTGTTCATAGCTCGGTCAGACAGGAAGGTGTAGAAGTGATGGCAGTCAGCCAGGCTATGGAAAAGTATGACTGGCTGTCAGACTACTGGTGGCAGGCAGTAGCTGTAGACACCGATAAGTACACAGCTAATGTAGAACTGAGCCAGCATAATGGCTACTTCATCAGGGCACTGCCTGGCTACAAGACCATCTACCCGGTTCAGGCTTGTCTCTATCTGACAAAAGCGCGGCTTGCCCAGAATGTGCACAATATCATCATTGCCGAAGAGAACTCGGAGCTACATATTATTACCGGTTGTGCCACTGCTTCCGAGGAAGAAGCCGGCCTACATTTGGGCGTCTCTGAATTCTACATAAAGAGAGGGGCTAAGGTTACCTTTACCATGATACATAATTGGAATCCAGAGGTAGCTGTTCGTCCTCGCACCGCGGCAATTATCGAAGAGAGTGGCTTATTTCTCAGTAATTATGTGCTTATGAAGCCGGTGCGTTCACTGCAGATGTACCCTACAGCTAGGTGTGTGGGTGAAAATGCAGTTGTCAGATTCAACAGTATCCTAATGGCAGCCCCTGGGTCATCGCTGGACATTGGTTCTCGGGCCATCCTGAATGCGAAGGGGGCAAAGACAGAAATCATATCACGAGCCATAACTACAGGAGGTAATATCGTTGCCCGAGGTTATATAGAAGGCAACGCCCCTGATGTCAAAGGGCATCTTGAGTGCCGTGGGCTGATTCTAGGGGAGCAGGGCACAATCCATGCCATACCTGAGCTTAAGGGTACATTAGCCGGCATCGACCTATCCCATGAGGCCGCAGTAGGCAAGATAGCTGAAGAAGAAGTAGAGTATCTGATGGCACGAGGGCTAACTCGAACTGAGGCTACAGCCACTATAGTCAGAGGTTTTCTCAGGGTGGATATAGAGGGATTGCCACCCTTGCTCGGCGCCGAATTACAGCGGGCTATTGAAGCCAGTGAAAAGGACCTTATGTAAATAAGACTAACAGGAGGTTAATCATGAATCTCAAAGCTCTACACAGCTGCAGCTATGGTTTATATGTTATAAGCTCCAGAAAAGGGGATAGACTCAATGGGCAAATCGCCAATACCGTGGTTCAAGTCACCTCCGAGCCGCCCACTATCTCCGTGTGTATCAACAAGCAGAACCTCACACACGAGTTTATCACCGAAAGCAAGGCCTTCGCCGCTTCTATACTATCCCGAGATACACCCCTCTCTTTTATCGGTCATTTTGGCTTCAAATCGGGCAGGGATGTAGACAAACTCAAAGATGTCAATTATAAGCTTGGTGAAACTAAGGCTCCCATAGTACTTGACCACACTCTGGCTTACCTCGAAGCCAAGGTAATCAACCAAGTAGATGTCAGGACTCACACTATATTTATAGGGGAGCTTGTGGGAGCGGATGTCCTCAGAGAAGGTGAACCAATGACTTATGCTTACTACCACCAGGTTAAGAGAGGCACCACTCCCAAGACAGCTCCCAGCTACATCGAAGAGAGAAAGGAGGCAGTACCCAAGATGGCAAAATACGAGTGCACTGTTTGCGGATATATCTATGACCCCGACTTAGGCGATCCCGACGGCGGCATAAAGCCGGGAACGCCTTTCGAGGAAATACCCGATGATTGGGTGTGTCCTGTCTGTGGAGCAAGCAAGGACCAGTTCAAAAAAATGGAGGAATAAATGGAAGCAAGACAGATACAACCAAATATTTACTGGGTGGGCGCTATTGACTGGGATAGACGTCTCTTTGACGCTCTGATACCCCTTCCCGACGGGACGAGCTATAACGCCTACCTGGTGCAGGGCAGTCAGAAAGTTGCTTTGATAGATACCGTGGATCCTTCCATGACGGATGTCCTCATGGCTTATCTAGATGATGTTCCCGCTGTTGACTACGTCATTGCCAACCATGCCGAGCAAGACCACTCAGGCTCTATCCCCCAGGTTCTAGCGAAGTATCCCGATGCCAAAGTGGTCACTACGCCCAAAGGCAAGGATATGCTGGTGGCTCTCTTGCTTATCCCAGAAGACAAATTTATCACCGTAAGTGATGGTGAAACTCTATCCCTCGGGGATAAGACCTTAGAGTTTATCCATGCCCCCTGGGTACACTGGCCCGAGACTATGCTTACATATCTACGGGAAGATAAGGTGCTCTTTCCCTGTGACCTTTTTGGCTCCCACTTAGCTACCACCGACTTGTATGTAAGTGATGAAGGGCAAGTCTATGAAGCAGCTAAGAGATACTATGCTGAAATCATGATGCCCTTCCACACCAGTATTGAGAAACACCTAGAGAAATTAAAGGGGTATAAGATTGGCACCATCGCCCCCAGCCATGGCCCTATGTATGACAAACCTTCGTTCATCTTGGAAGCATATCGAAGCTGGGTATTTGGCCCACCAAAAAACACGGTAGTCTTGCCCTATATCTCCATGCACGGCAGCACCCAGAAGATGGTGGTACATTTTGTCGGAGCCTTGGTTGATAGAGGTGTCACAGTAAGACAATTCAACCTCTCAGTAGTAGATTTAGGCAAACTGGCCATGGCATTGGTAGATGCAGCAACTTTGGTCATCGGCACGCCTACTGTTCACGTTGGCCCCCATCCCAATGTTGCCTATGCTGCATTTCTCGCCAACGCCTTAAGACCCAGACTCCAGTTTATCTCCATTATTGGCTCCTATGGCTGGGGCAGCAGGGCTGTGGAACAGCTCAAGGGAATGATTCCCAACCTTAAGGCAGAGGTGCTGGACCCTGTAATCAGCAAGGGATTCCCTAGAGAAGAGGATTTCAAAGCCGTTGACAACCTAGCCAGCACTATCGCAGAGAAGCATAAAGAGCATGGCTTCGTTTGACAATGTTTTATTGGAAAGAGAGTCATGATGTCCAAAGCGATAATAATTTATGATTCTAGAAGTGGCAATACAGAGATGATGGCCAAGGCGATTGAAGAGGGAATGAAAGAAGCTGGAATCGAAGTCCTATCAAGAAGGGCTATAAACGCAAACGCAGAGGACCTTTCAGATGTTGATGCCGTGGTCCTTGGTGCCCCAACTTACCATAAGGACTTGATTCAATCAATGAAAACATTCCTCTTCGAAATGGAGAAGGCAGACTTAAAGGGAAAGGTTGGGGCAGCTTTTGGGTCCTATGGGTGGAGCGGCGAGTCCGTCCAGATGATGACTGACACTATGAAGCACATCTATGGAATGAACGTGCTAGAGCCAGGGTTGAAAATACTACGCAGACCGACTGAAAGCGGGTTAGAGCAGTGTCGGAACTGGGGAAGAACGATTGTTGAAAAAATAAAAGAAACAATCTAATGAAGCAGGGAGGTACTTAGGACGTAGACCAGGTGAACACCTAAGGAAAGGGAAGAAAGAGAATAATAGAGAAAGGATGCAGTGAAATGTATCAAAAGATACTAGTCCCTCTTGATGAATCGGCGCTAGCGGAATGCGTCTTGCCCCATGTAAAAGCAATAGCCAGAGGATGTGGTACAGGAGAAGTGGTGCTCTTAGAAGTCATAGAGCCCCCTCCCACCTGGGCGGCAGAAGGCATCGATTTTGATGCAGTGCAAAATGCCAACACGAGAGCGGCGGAAGCCTATCTTGCGAAAATACAAGCTCAGCTTAGCTCAGAGGGATTTAATGTCAGGTCCGAAATATTAACAGGCAGACCTGCTGAGGTTATCACCGAATTTACACAACAGAACGCAGTAGACCTTATAGCCATTGCCACGCATGGTCGTTCTGGCATAAGTCGTTGGGTATTTGGCAGCGTGGCGGACAAACTAGTGCGCTCCTCCTTTGTCCCAGTGCTACTGATTAGACCTCGTGGTTCTGAGCCTGGCACCTGATATCATTATGGATTACAAAGCTAATATCGAAAAGAGGCTTTTTGGCTACTTAGTCTGGGGGTGATGGAATATGAAATAAAGGTTGAAGCTATGCCAAACTCGGCAGAACCAAAAAAGGAAGGTGCCTGATCTTAAAAACTAAGGAGGGAGAGCAATGAAATTTGGAGACATTTTGAGAGGAAAGGAAGCTGAAGGGAAGGAAAAACACGTCCCAACAATCGAGGCCGGCAAAGGAAAGGGTGAGACAGGCGCAGACATTGTCCACGTAGTAGTAGGCAAAGAAGTGCCTCACCCCAATACTGTGGAACATCATATTGCCTGGATAGAGCTCTATGGAGTGAAAAAAGATGGACAGGTAATAGACCTAGGCAGGTCTGCCTTTGCGCCGTCCTATACCAATGCCAATGTCAGGTTTCAGGTACCAGTGGAGCAATTTAAAGCCTTCTGCGCTGTCTCTTACTGCAATATACATGGCGTCTGGGAAAACTGCATAGAAATTTAATGGAATGACGGTCGATATGTAGAGCGGAAAAAAAGTTAACACTACACGAAAGATTAAAAATAGAGGAGGTGTTAAACATGGAAGAAATAAAAGAACAAACAAGTCATATGCCCCACATAGGTGAGCCGGCACCAGCTTTTGAGGCGGTAACCACTCATGGGGTACTCAAGCTGGAAGATTTCACAGGAGGCTGGCTAATTCTCTTTTCCCACCCGGCGGATTTTACCCCGGTGTGCACCACTGAGTTCATAGCTTTTGCCGAAATCTTCCCCGAACTACAGAAGCGCGGTGTAGAACTTCTGGGGCTTAGTGTGGACAGCACTTCTTCACATATCGCTTGGGTGCGCAATGTAGAGGAGAAAACAGGGGTAAAGATACCATTCCCTATAATCGCCGACCTCAGTAAGGAAGTGTCCCTAGCCTATGGTATGATTCACCCGGGCCAGAGCAAGACCGAGACTGTCCGATGTGTGTTCATAATAGACCCCAACCAGGTTATCAGGACGATACTCTACTACCCACTGACCACCGGCAGGAATATGGATGAGATACTGAGAATAATAGACGCCTTACAAACGACGGATAAAAACGCAGTAGCTACTCCAGCTAACTGGAGGCCGGGTGATATGGTAGTGGTGCCGCCTCCGAACACCCAGGAAATGGCTGAGGAGAGGCTCAAGCAGGGGTATGAGTGTACGGATTGGTATCTATGCAAGAAAAAACTCTGAGCATATCTTGATAGGAGGATAACATGGCGTGTATTAGCCCTGATGGTAAACCTACTGAGTCAGGTACCAAGATGCTCCGTGCGCTGCAAGCAGGGCTGGGGACTCCCGAAGAAATTGCCAGAGAGGCAGGGCTTCCCCTGTTCAGGGTGAGAAGCGGGCTCCGTGAACTTACCCAGGCCGGCTTAGCCAGCCAGAAGGGTGACAATTATGAACTATCACCCAAGGGGGTTGAGGCGCTGGGTACCTAGTCTACTTAACAGCCGAGTGGGAGATAGCCTTTGAGGAAGGCGACAAGAAACTATTTTCTAGCAGTTGTTATGTTTTTGCTAGGCCTGTTCGAGGTAGCATCTGGCTTCGTCCTATGGGTTGTTCTGCCTAGAGGCAGTGGCTATATGGGAGGCAGAGGATTAGCTTCAGAAGCTACCTTATTGTGGTCAAGAGATGCTTGGCTTTACCTTCACATATGGGTTGCCGTCGCCCTGGTGATTATGGTGGTGATACATCTAGTACTTCACTGGAGATGGATAGTCTTTGTGACCAAGAGACTAGGCATGAAAAAGAATAATTAGGGAGGAACGAATGGACAAAGATAAAATTATTGCTTTACTAAATCAGGACCTTGAGGGCGAACACGCAGCCATCATTCAATATTTGGTCCACGCCTATGCTATGGGTGAGGGCGAGATGGCCTGTGAAATCGAAGCCATTGCCCGAGAGGAAATGCGCCATTTTGATTGGCTGGCTGAGACGATAGTCAGCCTTGGTGGTACTCCCAGCCTTGAAAGAGGAGACATGCGCACAAGCGGGGAGTCAGTTCCTGATTGGATGAGAAACGATGTGCTTCAAGAGAAAGATGCCGTCACCTCATATGAGAAACACATCAAGGCCATCGGCGACCCTAAGATCAAACGGCTGTTGCAGAGAATCCTCTCCGATGAAAAGTCCCACCAGGGCAACTTCGAACATTTTGTGAACAAGGCCCAAAAGGAAGGTGCCGAGGATTTAAGAGGCCCTCGGCAAGACAAGGTTGCCCAAGTTCTCAACTGGGGCATCGAGCATGAGTATACCGTGATTTTGCAGTACCTTCTCCATTCCTATATGACGCCCAACAAGGATGTCCAGAAAGAAATGGAGGACCAGGCTATAAACGAGATGCAGCACCTTGGATGGTTGTCCGAGGAGCTGGTTGGCGAAAAAGGCAGTCCCAGAATTGAGCATATCGAGGTTGATAAGTCCACCAAGACCGCCGACATGCTTCGTGCAGATATCAAGATCGAGAAAGAGGTTGCGGCTGAATACGACCGAGCTGCCAAAGAAATTGAAGAGCCCGACCTAAAAAAGCTTCTCACCCGAATAAGGGACCACGAAATATACCATGCTGATATATTTGATGACCTGCTGAAGGAAGAGGAAAGGCAAGGCTAATTGCTATGTTGAGATGGCAGCGGAATGCCAGCTCTAGTCTCGGCAATGGGAGAGGAGAACAGACAGCCCAGCCGTTGACTAAATATGCTGTAAAGCTGGAAAGAGACAACGTCTTGGTAGAAATCTAGGTTGCTTCACCATAAACTGCGAATCCGAAAAATCCAAACTATAAAGACATGGGGTGGGGAAAGAACAGTGGTCGACAAAACTAATTCCAAGAAGGCTGACAGAGCTTCAATCCATATAACTGGGATGACCTGCACTACCTGTGCGGCTACCATCGAGAAGGGCCTTTCCAAAACTCCTGGTGTAGAACAAGCTGATGTTAACTTCGCTTCGGAGAAGGCTTCCATAGAATACGACCCCTCCAAGGTAGACCTTGTCAAAATTAAGAATGCCGTCTCGCAACTGGGTTATGGGGTCGCCACCAAAAAGTCCATATTCCCGGTGGGCGGAATGACATGTGCTTCCTGTGTTGCCAGAGTAGAGGAGGCTCTATCTAGTGTGCCGGGGGTAATCTCGGCCAGCGTGAACCTGGCCTCGGAGAAGGCTACTGTAGAGTACCTGGAAGGAACGGGGCTGGCTGACCTGAGACAGGCAGTAAAAGACGCCGGCTATGAACTTGGCCCCGAGGTACAGGCCTTAGAGGACGTGACAACTGCTGCCCAGCGTGAGATTCGAGTTTTAAGGAATAGATTTATCATCGCTGCCATCCTCGCCTCATCAATCATGGCCCTAGGTTGGGGACCTTCCTTTGTTGGGAAGTCCTATCTATTGTGGGCTTTGGCTACTCCAGTTCAGTTCTGGGCAGGCCTGCGATTTTACCGAGGAGCATTGGGTGCGCTGAGACATAGAACCTCCGATATGAATACCCTGATTGCGGTAGGCACCTCGGTGGCGTACTTTTACAGCATGATAGCTGTTATTTTCCCGAGCCTTTTTGCCACTGCGGTACTGGAACCCCACCTATACTTCGATACCTCAGCCACAATCATTGCCTTGGTTCTCCTTGGCCGTTTTCTGGAAGCTAGAGCCAGAGGACAGACCTCGGAAGCAATAAAGAAGCTTATCGGCATGCAACCGAAGACCGCCCTAGTTATCCGTGAAGGCGAAGAGAGGGAGATTCCCATTGAAGAGGTTCAGGTTGGTGATCTTATTCTAGTACGTCCTGGCGAGAGGGTGCCCGTGGATGGCATAGTGCGCCAGGGCTATTCCAGTGTTGATGAGTCCATGGTTACTGGAGAGAGTATCCCTGTGGAGAAAAAGGTGGGTGACGAAATTATCGGCGCCACCATCAACAAGACGGGCAGCATTGAAGTGGAAGCAAGCAGGGTTGGGAAAGAGACAACGTTGGCTCATATCGTCAGAATGGTCGAAGAAGCTCAAGGGAGCAAAGCTCCTATCCAGCGCCTTGCCGATGTCATCGCCAGCTACTTTGTGCCGGCAGTGATTGGCATTGCCATCGTGACCTTCGTAATCTGGTATTTCGTGGGGCCAGCTCCAACCCTCACTTTTGCCTTCCTCAACTTTGTCGCTGTGCTCATTATAGCCTGTCCCTGCGCCTTGGGACTGGCCACTCCAACTGCAATCATGGTCGGCACGGGCAAGGGAGCGGAACACGGGATCCTTATCAGAAATGGCGAAGCCCTGGAAAGAGCTCACCAGATAAAGACCGTATTCCTGGATAAGACAGGCACTCTGACCCGTGGCGAGCCTGTGGTGACCGACATAATCGCTGCTCACTCTTTCTCCCAGGAAGAGATTCTCCAGTTGGCTGCCTCCGCCGAGCATAACTCAGAGCATCCACTTGGCGAGGCCGTGGTAAAGGCTGCTCTAGAGAAGAAGCTGGAATTATCCCCTTCCTCAGATTTTAACGCCCTCCCGGGGCAGGGTGTAGAGGCTCTGGTGGAGGGCAAGAAACTTCTGTTGGGCAACCTCGGGTTAATGAAAGAACGGGGGTTTTCCCTAAATGGGCTGGTGGAAAAATCCGCCAAACTCCTCGAAGAAGGCAAGACAGTAATGTTTTTGGGACTGGATAGTCAAGTAGCAGGAATTGTTGCCCTGGCTGACACCCTAAAGCCAAATGCCAAAGAAGCGCTCCAATCGCTACGCAAAATAGGTATTGAGACAGCAATGCTCACCGGAGACAACCGACGCACGGCTGAGGCTATTGCCCGAGAGGCAGGTATTGACCAAGTTCTGGCTGAGGTGTTCCCTGAGCATAAAGCCAGTGAGGTGAAGAAATTCCAGGATGAGAGAAAGGTGGTAGCAATGGTGGGCGATGGAATCAACGATGCTCCAGCATTAGCTCAGGCAGATGTTGGTATTGCTATTGGTACAGGTACTGATGTCGCCATGGAAACTGGAGACATTACCCTGATTAGCGGTGACTTGATGGGAGTGGTAACCGCTATATCCCTGAGCAAGCGTACCATGAGGACTATCAAGCAGAACCTATTCTGGGCCTTCGCTTACAATACTGCGCTTATTCCTGTAGCAGCCGGTGTATTGTATCTTGTTTTCGGGAATATAGGCGTACCCTCGGGACTTCACTTCATTCTGGGTGAGTATGGGTTCCTGAATCCAATCCTGGCCGCAGCAGCCATGGCAGTCAGCTCCATCACTGTGGTATCCAACTCACTGCGCTTAAGAAGGTTTAAGCCAGTCAGGCTTGGCGACTAATGAAAGGAGCTATCCAATGGCCATAGATCCGGTTTGCAAGATGGAGGTAGAGGAAGCTAAGGCAGCAGCTACTTCCGAGTATAAAGGGGAAAAATACTACTTCTGCGCTGTTGGTTGCAAGAAGGCTTTCGACCAGAACCCTGAGAAATACCTCGCTGAGGGGAAGAATTAAATTTAAAGGAAGTGAATAGTATGTGGAAGTGTACTAATTGTCATCACGTGGAACTTAGCACTGACAAACCTCAGAAGTGCCCGGTCTGTGGTGCCGAGGCGGAAAAGCTCATCCCGCATGAGGTTCCAGGTATAAAAGGAACCAAGACCCTGAAGAACCTTAAAGCGGGTTTCGTGGCCGAGTCCCAGGCACATTTGAGGAACCTGGCTTTTGCCATGAAAGCTGAGCAAGAGGGCTATGCCGAGGTAGCGAGGTTGTTCCGCGCTATCGCCGAGGCCGAGGCAGTCCACGCCTTTAACCACTTTCGCCTTCTAGACGCTGTGTCCGTCACCCAGGAGAACCTTGAGAGCGCCTTTGAGAGGGAGAATCTAGCTAGCAGCACCTATCCTCAATTCATCAGAGCGGCAAACGAAGAAGGCAATACAAGCGTGGCAACAGTCTTGAGTTATTCCCGCGATGTGGAAAAGGGGCATGCCAAGCTTTACAAGAAGGCGCTGGCGCATATGATGGCTGAAGAGGAGACTGAGTACTACGTTTGCCAAGTTTGCGGCCATGTCTCCGATGGCGTTCTCCCTGATGAATGCCCTATTTGCGGCGCTCCAAAAGAGAAATTCAGGAAGGTGGTCTAGCTGCTTGGGCAAAAATTTACTTGATAGCTCGGAGCTGTGAAAGGAGGTGTCTCATGGGTGAGTTTACACAGCTTTCTAAAATAGATGAGTTGAAAGATGGGACAATGAAGGCAGTAAATGCAGCAGGGCACCAAATTCTTTTGGCCAGGGTTGGAAATAACTATTATGCCGTTGACAATCTCTGCCCTCATTTGAAGGGGGATTTATCGCAGGGCGAATTGCGAGGAACTGTAGTAACTTGTCCTATGCATGGCTCTCAATTTGATATCAGTGATGGCCAAGTGGTCCGTTGGCTAAGAGGAGAGCTAATGTCGAAGTTGGGTAAAGCACTCAAGCTTTCCAAAGATCTTACGGTGTACAATGTCAAGGTGGAGGGTAGCAAGGTCCTGGTAGAAATTTAGTCAGCTCGGCGAAGGGCGCCTGCGGAGTAGCAATATCGTGACGAAATTAGCTTGTGCTGTAGATGAAATAAAAACGCTAGCACCCGGCGATGTCAAAGCAGTATTAGACAAGGACAAGAAGGGTGACTTTCTCCTTCTGGATGTCAGGCAGCCTGAGGAGTACGAAGCTGGGCACATTCCTGGGGCCATGCTTATCCCATTAGGAGAACTGGAAGCCAGGCAGGAATATCTGGAGCGAGATAAGAAAATCATCACCTATTGTCGCTCAGGGCGCAGGAGCATGGCAGCAGCCATAGCGCTTTGTGGACTGGGATTTGAAGATGTTCACAACCTGGAAGGTGGTATTCTCAACTGGCATTATGAAACTATAATTGGAATACCCGAAGCGAGGCCCGATTTGGTAACCGAAGCGGCTGATGTTAAAAACATCTTAATGCTAGCTATTAAACTGGAGAAGGGCTCCTGGGATTTTTATGCAGCGGCTAAGGCAAAGGCTGCATCATCTCAGGCGAAGGAGAAATTCCAGATGCTAGCCGACGCCGAGGATAGACATATGCAGAGGCTATGGGAGCGCGCAATTAGCCTGCTCGGGAAAGGGACACTTCCGCCTTTGGAGAAGCTCAAGCAAGAACTTAAGGTGGAACACATGGAAGGTGGTATCGAGATCAGTCCTGCTCTGGCCAAAGTAGATGAGAAATTCTCTGATGAGATGGAGGCATTGGAAATAGCGTTGGAAAAGGAGTATATGTCATACGATTTCTATAAGCGGACTTCGGCATTGGTGGAGGACCCAGATGCCAAAACACTCCTTCACGAATTAGCCCTGGAAGAACGGAATCACGCTGACATTCTACTCAAGCGGGTATCAGAAATCGTTCGATAACAATAATTGGGAGGGGATAAACTAGATGATTTTTGAGCGCATAAAGTCGGAAGGGATAGCCCACAACTCTTACCTGATTGGCTCGGAAAACGATGCTGCCGTGATCGACCCTCGACGTGACTGCCAAGTTTATATTGACCTGGCTCAGCAGAAGGGTCTAAAGATTAGATACATTTTTGAGACCCACCGTAACGAAGACTATGCAATTGGCTCTTTAGAGCTGCATCATTTCACAGGAGCTGAGATTTACCATGGACCCGAGCTGGACTGGAAATATGGCAATACTTTGGGAGACGGGCAGCAGCTTCAAATTGGCAAGCTCAGGTTAACTGCCATCCACACTCCCGGGCACACTGACGAGAGCATGTCCTATACTGTGGCTGACCTCTCCACTGGCGAAGCTACGGTGATGGTATTTACGGGGGACGCACTATTCGTGGACGATGTCGGCCGAACTGACCTGTACGGTACTGAAGAGGCTCCAAGGCTAGCCTCAAATCTCTATGACAGCATCTTCAAGAAAATCCTTCCCCTTGGGGATGGAGCCATTCTATGCCCGGCCCATGGTGCCGGTTCGGTCTGTGGCATGAATATTGCTGACCGGGATGAGAGTACCATCGGCATAGAAAGAGACCAAAACCCGATGCTTCAAAAGACCAGAGATGAATTCGTGAAGTACAAAGTAGCTGAGAAGCTGGAGAGGCCTCATTATTTCCGCCAGATGGAGAAGTATAATTTGGAAGGGCCTCCTCTATTGGGATGTCTGCCTTTGCCAGCTCCGCTTACTCCAGCCGAGTTTAAGGAAGAGATAGAGCGAGGGGCAGTGGTCGTTGACACGAGCTATCCTGCTGCCTTTGGTGGCGCACATATCAACGGCTCCTACAGCATCTGGCTTGAAGGATTACCAGTTTTTGCTGGCTGGGTATTATCTTATGATAAGCCTATCTTGTTGGTATTAGATGACCAGCATCATCTAGAGCAGGCAGTTAGATATCTGATACGTGCTGGCTATGACCAGATTGTCGGCTATCTCAAAGGTGGCATCGAGGGCTGGTATAATGCGGGATTTCCTGTGGAGCATCTGCAAGTCTTGACGGTGCACGAGCTTAAAGCCAAGATAGACCGCGGGGAAGAATTAACTATATTAGATGATAGGGGAGAGGATGAATGGGGCAAGGGCCACATTAAGGGTGCCCAACATATATATGTGGGTCATATTCAGGAGAGGATGGCAGATATCCCCCAGGATAAACCAGTGGCCATGTTCTGTAATGTGGGACATCGCGCTGGTCTTGGCGCCAGTATCTTGCTTCGGGAAGGCTGCCGAGATGTATACAACGTCTTGGGCAGCATGACCGCCTGGAATGCTGCTGGCTATCCTATATCCACCGACTAGCTGCTCACAGGGAAAGAAAGCTTTGGATAGTGTGATGGGAGCTTCAGGATGCAGATAGAGAGGCCTGCAAAAAATAATTGGAGGAGGTCAAGCTGTGGCTGAATTATCTTTGCCGTTTGAGTCCAGATATTTTCCTCTGAAAAAATTTCTCAATATGTACCGGGAGTCCGTGGAGGAACCAGAGGAGTTCTGGGCTGAACAGGCGCGTCAGCTAGATTGGTTTAGGACCTGGGACAAGGTACTAGAATGGGAGCCGCCCTTTGCTAGATGGTTTGTAGGTGGCAAACTGAATGCATCACATATATGCGTTGATCGTCATGCTCAGACTTGGCGAAGGAGTAAGGTAGCCATATATTGGGAAGGTGAGCCAGGAGATATTAGAGTCCTAAGCTATTCCACGCTATATCGTGAAGTCAATAGATTCGCCTCCGTTTTGAAGAATTGTGGTGTGGGTAAGGGAGACAAGGTTGCCTTATATCTGCCGATGATTCCGGAACTGCCTATTTTCATGCTGGCATGCGCCAGGATTGGTGCCATCCATACAGTGATTTTTTCGGGTTTCAGTGCTCAAGCATTAGCTGACAGGGTCAACGATGTACAAGCCAAATTGTTAATAACTGCTGACGGAGGATTCAGGAGGGGGAAGGTAGTGCCGCTGAAGAGTATAGCCGATGAGACTTTAACTATGTGCCCTTCTGTGGAGAGGGCTATTGTGGTCAAAAGAACTGATGCTCCGGTCACCATGAAGTCGCCAAAAGAATCATGGCTCCATGACCTGCTTGGTAAGGCAGCACACTTCGTGGAACCAGAGCCAGTAGAGTCGAACCACCCCCTCTATATACTGTATACCTCAGGTACTACAGGCAAGCCTAAAGGCATTGTCCACAGTACTGGTGGTTATCTGGTCCACAATTATTCTGCTTATAAGTGGGTCTTTGACCTTCGGGAAGAATCGGTCTATTGGTGCACTGCTGATGTCGGCTGGGTTACAGGGCATAGCGAGATAGTGTATGCCCCTTTAGCACATGGAGCAGCCATAGTCCTTTATGAAGGGGCTCCAGACTATCCCACAATTGAGAGGTGGTGGGATATTATCGAGAAATACGGGGTTACCATATTTTACACCTCGCCTACAGCCATCAGGATGTTCATGGGACATGGAGAAGAAATGCTAAATAAGCATGACCTTGGCACTCTGGAGCTCTTGGGGAGCGTGGGGGAGCCCATTAATCCCGAGGCCTGGCTCTGGTTTTACCGCCACGTGGGTGGTGAAAGATGTCCCATCGTTGATACCTGGTGGCAGACTGAAACCGGTGGCATCATGATTTCGCCTAGCCCTGGAATCGAATGTGTGCCCCTGAAGCCTGGCTCAGCAACGTTACCACTGCCGGGGGTAGAGGCCGACGTAGTTGGTGAGGATGGCAAGCCAGTGCCACCTGAGCAGAGGGGGTTTTTGGTAATAAAGAGACCATGGCCTGGGATGCTCCTTGGCATACATGAAGCCCCGGAACGTTACAAGCAAGCCTATTGGTCACGGTTTCCCGGCATTTACTACACCGGTGACTATGCAGTAAGGGACAAGGATGGATACTTCTGGATCTTGGGCAGGGCTGATGAGGTGCTTAAAGTAGCTGGGCATAGAATAGGTACTGCCGAATTAGAGGACGCTGCCGTCTCCCATCCACAAGTGGCTGAGGCAGCAGTTGTGAGCAAACATGACCCGGTGAGAGGCGAGAGCATCGTCATCTTCGTCAGACTTAGAGAGGGGAGTAGCCCTTCCGCAAGCTTGAAAGAAGAGTTAGCCAAACACTTGGGCAAGGTGGTAGGTCCTATAGCAGTTCCTGATGAGATTTATTTTGCTGCCAAACTACCCAAGACAAGGAGCGGCAAGGTGATGCGGCGGATTTTGAAGTCTGTTGCTAATAACACCAGCATAGGTGACCTTACAACTCTGGAAGATGAAAGCTCCGTCGAGGAGATAGTCAAGGCTTATCAAGAACTCAAAGGAGAACAGAGAAGGAAGGAGTAAAATGTCGCCAGATATTAATTTCATGGTTGGCGGAGAGGCAGGACAAGGGGTACAATCCATGGGCTTTATCCTAGCCAAGGCCTTTGCCCGAGGGGGGTACCACGTCTTCGCCGACCAAGATTATGAATCCAGGGTGAGGGGTGGCCATAATTTCCTCAGGGTCAGGATTAGCGACAGCAAAGTGGAGGCCATATCCGAGAAAGTGGACATTCTGCTCGCCCTGAACCAGGAAACAATAGAACTCCATCGCGGGGAACTGGTCCATGAGGGAGTCACGGTCTTCGATGGAGAGGAGCTCAAGAACGTCAAGAACGATGGTGCCCTCTTCAGTGTGCCATTGGGGAAGTTGGCTGAGGAGAAGGCGGGTGCCAAGCTGATGGCCAACACAGTAGCCTTGGGAGTAGCTTTGGGTCTGGTGCATTATGACCCGGAAATATTAGCCGGGGTTCTTCGCGAGCACTTTGGAACCGGTGAGAAGGGTGAAGGCAATGTTAAGGCGGCGGCAGCAGGTTATGAGTACGCCGCAAACAATTTCAAAGAAAAGTTCAAACAGAGCCTGAACCCACTAAGTGATAAGAAGAGGATGCTTATAAACGGCAACGAAGCCATAGCCCTGGGGGCTATAGCCGCTGGCTGTACCTTCATGGCTTCTTATCCCATGACGCCTGCCACATCTATAATGGAGTACCTGGCAAGCAAGTCCGATGAGCTTGGCCTAGTGGTGGTACAACCCGAGGATGAGATTTCAGCCGCAAACATGATAATCGGGGCTGCCTTCACTGGGGCAAGAGCTATGACCGCTACCTCAGGAGGTGGCTTCTGTCTCATGGTGGAGGGATTGGGGCTGGCAGGAATAACAGAGACACCTATAGTTGTGGTGATTGGGCAGCGGGCAGGCCCTGCTATTGGCCTACCTACGAGAACGGAGCAAGGTGATCTGCAGTTCGCCCTTCACGCCTCCCACGGTGAGTTTCCCCGGGCTGTCCTGGCCCCAGCCACCATTGAAGACGCCTTCTGGTTGACTGTTAAAGCCTTCAATCTGGCCGAGAAGTATCAGTTGCCCGTCATATTACTCACTGACCAACACTTGGCCAGCTCTTATTCCACGATAGACAAGTTTGACCTCTCGAAGGTGAGCATAGATCGGGGGTTACTGCTTACCAAGGAGGAAATGGCTAGGCTGGGGGAGTATAAGAGGCACCAGATAACTCCATCGGGCATATCCCCCAGGGCCTTACCTTTTGAAGAAAATGCCTTGGTGGCGACCGATGCCGACGAGCATGATGAGGAAGGACATCTCATTGAAGATGCTGACACCAGAACCCAGATGATGCTCAAGCGGCTACGTAAACTCGATGGTCTGAGGAGTGAGATCCAAGGGCCACGAATTTACGGGTCTCAAAAGGCAGAGATTGCACTTATCGGTTGGGGCAGCACCTATGGAGCGCTGAAGGAGGCCGTGGATATTTTGCGAGGTGATGGCTTGGATGTCAACCTCCTACACCTGAATGAACTCTGGCCCTTCCCCTCTGAAGCTGTAACCACTGCCCTTGATGGAGCCCATCAAAGCTTCGTGGTGGAGAATAACGCCACTGGGCAATTGGCCCGTCTCATTCGGTCGGAGAGCGGGAACAAGGTCACGGGCGGCATTCTCAAGTTTGACGGACGTCCCTTTACTCCTACTCTCATCGCCAGTGAGCTGAAGAAGGAGGTGACTTGACTATGGTAGAGATGGCTGATTATGCTGGTAGCAAACCAGCGTGGTGCCCTGGATGTGGCAACTTCGGCATCCTGACTGCGCTTAAGAATGCCTTGGTTACCCTTGAGATCGAGCCGTATCGCGTATTGATGGTATCTGGTATCGGCCAAGCTGGCAAACTGCCTCACTACACCAAGGGCAATGTAATCAATGTCCTTCACGGACGGACACTGCCAGCAGCCAGCGGTGCCAAGATAGCTAATCCCGAGCTTATCGTTATTGCTGTAGGTGGCGATGGCGACGGATATGGCGAGGGGGGGAACCACTTTATCAATGCTGTGCGACGAAACCACGACATTACATATCTAGTGCATAATAATCAGGTCTACGGCCTCACCAAAGGCCAGGCCTCACCCACCAGCGACTCTGGCTTCGTCACCAAGACCACACCTCAAGGGGCAGACATACCACTAAACCCAATCGCTCTGGCAATAGCCGCTGGAGCCAGCTTTGTAGGCAGGAGTTTCGCCGGAGATATAGAGCACTTAACCCACCTCATTGTCCTGGGGATCCAACATCATGGATTCGCTTTGATCGATGTGCTCCAACCTTGTGTCTCGTTTAACCAAAAGAACACCCATGCCTGGTATCGGGAAAGGGTCTACAAACTGGAGGAGAATGGTTACGACTCAGGCAACAAGATGGCTGCATTCGAAAAGGCTCAAGAATGGGGCGACAAGATACCTATCGGGGTAATCTATAGAGAAGAGAAGCCAACTTACGAAGAGCGGCTCCCTGCCTTAAAGAGGGGACCTTTAATACGGCGTGAGCTTGACCCGATGCAGGCAGAAAAGCTGCTGGGTGAATTCCTGTAGGGAAGGTGGAAGAGAGGCCAATGAAAATCTTGATCGTATTTTACAGCAGGTACGGTAACACTGCCCGGCTGGCTGAAGGCATCGCCAATGGAGCGCGCAAGGTGGAAGTAGCCAAAGTGATGATGCGTAAAGTCAATGAGACCGCTCCAGCTCAGATAATTTCCCGGGATGTGAGGTGGCAGAAAGCCCACGATGAGATGGCGCAGAAATACCAGCCACCAAACTTGGCTGAACTGGAGGAGGCTGATGCCATAATCTTTGGCAGTCCTACCCGCTATGGCAATATGAGCGCTGAACTCAAGTTGTTTATAGATACCACCGGCCCGCTATGGGCACAGGGCAAGCTCATTGGTAAGGTGGCCGCAGTATTCTGTACCAACAGCACAGCGCATAGTGGTAAAGAGTCAACGCTTATTTCCATGATGATACCCCTGTTTCATCATGGCATGATAGTAGTTGGCGTGCCTCAAAACGTAGCACAGACGGCCACTGCCGGCTCGTATTATGGTGCCACAGCTACCTGTGGCACAGCCGGGGAGCGTCACCCCACAGCCGATGACCTTGCGGTGGCAGAGGCTTTGGGACAGAGGGTAGCTGAGATAACGCGACAATTGCTCAGAGGCAGATGAGAGGACAGCTATTCTAACTTAGAATAGTGCCAAATTATAGATTAGGAGGTATAAAAATGGAGAAAAACCTTGGGACACAGCTCGAGGTCAACAACAAATCCATGGAACTCAACCCCTTCGTCGCGGAGGTCCTGGCTCGAACTGTGGTCGGTGCAGTCTCTTCCCTGAAAGGCGCTGAGAGCATACAGAATCTGGAACTTCATTTGGAGCAGGGAGATGTCAAGCTCAGCGTAAACGGCAGTGAACTACACCTTACCCCTTTCCCTAAGGACATTATCACCAACATTATAATCGGCTTGGTCTCCTCATTAAAGGGAGTGGATAAAATAGACAGTTTGAAGATCAACGTTAAGGCCGAATAGTCAATTGTTGATACAAAAGTCACATACAACAAGCGTGGTGATATTTAGAATAGAAGAATATATAAGGTAATTCTTGGCATCGATAAACAACAAGAGTTGAGAGAGGAGGAAAAGATGGTTGAGCAATTATGTCCGGTCTGTGGTTGTACCATTACAGGGGAAGGCTATGAGAAAGAGGGCGTTAAATACTGTTGTGAGCCCTGCGCCACCGGTAGTGGGCCATGTGAGTGTGGATGCTGCCACCCGGTTGAAAAAGACAAGGAAAAACACTAACTCAGGAATATAGAATATAGCTTCGCTGTTGAGGAGTGGCGGGTTCTATGCCTAACCGTTTGATAAACGAGACTTCTCCCTATTTGCTTCAACATGCCCATAACCCAGTCGACTGGTACCCATGGGGCCCAGAGGCATTTGAGAAAGCTCAAAGGGAAAATAAGCCTATCTTTCTGTCTATAGGGTACTCCACATGTCATTGGTGCCACGTAATGGCACATGAGTCCTTTGAGCATCCTGAAGTAGCCAGGCTGATGAACGAGGTCTTCGTTTCCATTAAGGTAGACCGTGAGGAACGTCCTGATATAGACAATGTATACATGAGCTCCTGTCAGATTATGACAGGCGGTGGGGGTTGGCCTCTCAGTATCATTATGACGCCGGACAAAAAACCTTTCTTTGCTGCCACTTATATCCCAAGGGAGGACCGGTTTGGACTCATTGGGATGCTGGAGCTAATTCCACGCATCAGAGAGCTTTGGACAACACAGAGAGGCGAAGCGCTAACTTTGTCCCATAGAATCGCTACCGCACTCCAACAGACCTCTCAGAACGCACCCGGTGAAGAACTAGGTGAAGCGACACTGGAACTCACGTACGAGCAGCTTGCCCAACGCTTTGATGAGCAGTACGCTGGCTTCGGCAGCGCCCCGAAGTTCCCCACCCCACACAACCTCCTTTTCTTGCTCCGTTACTGGAAACGCAGCGGTAACGAGAGAGCATTGGAGATGGTGGGAAAAACCCTCCAGGCAATGCAGCGTGGCGGCATCTATGACCATGTCGGATTTGGCTTCCACCGCTATTCTACGGATTCTCAATGGCTGGTGCCTCATTTTGAAAAGATGCTTTACGATCAAGCTATGTTAGCCATGGCTTACACCGAGGCTTATCAAGCCACTGGGAAAGAAGATTATGGAAAGACAGCACGGGAGATTGTTACCTATGTTTTGCGGGATATGAGGGCACCAGAAGGTGGGTTCTACTCAGCTGAAGATGCTGATAGCGAGGGAGAAGAGGGAAAGTTTTACCTTTGGAAGCAGGAGGAAGTTCGACAAGCGCTTGGTAATGAAGAAACAGATCTCATCGCTAAAGTATTCAACATTGAAAAAGACGGCAATTTCGTGGAGCAAGCAACTGGAAGGAGCAACGGGGTTAACATTTTGCATCTAAGCAGGTCGTTTGGAGAACTCGCCTCCGACCTGAATCTGTCTCAACACGACCTTCATAAGCATCTGGAAGGGATACGGCAGAAATTGTTTGCTTACCGCGAGAAACGCATTCATCCCATGAAGGACGATAAAATTCTAACTGATTGGAACGGTCTTATGATTGCTGCATTGGCGAAAGGGGCCCAAGCCTTTGATGAGTCCAAGTATGCTGAAGGGGCCCGCCATGCTGCAGATTTCATCCTTGAAAATATGCGCAAATCGGACGGGCGGCTGTTGCACCGCTATCGAGATGGTCAGGCTGGCATAGAAGCCAATTTGGATGACTACGCTTTTCTGGTTTGGGGTTTAATAGAATTGTATGAGGCCGTTTTTGACCTGAGATATCTCAAGGTTGCTCTGGAGTTGACTAACGATATGTTGAGGCATTTCTGGGACGAAGACGGTGGTGGCCTTTATCTCACGTCTGACGATGGCGAAAGCCTGTTTGTCAGAAACAAGGAGATTCGCGATGGTGCTATCCCATCGGGGAATTCTGTAGCGATGCTGAACTTGCTTCGTCTCGGGCGTATGACTGCCACTTCCGATCTGGAAGAGAAAGCAGCAAAAATCGGGCGCGCTTTTTCCAGAAGCGTCAAACAATCACCATTGGCCCATACTCAACTCATGGTTGCCCTAGACTTTGGAGTAGGACCCTGTTATGAAGTGGTTATCGCCGGCAATTCAGAGGCAGAGGATACCAAGGCTATGTTCAAAGCGTTAAGAGCAAATTTCTTGCCCAGCAAGGTCGTGCTTCTCAATCCCAGTGAAGGAGAATCGCCCGAACTAGCTCAGCTTGCCGAATTTACCAAAAATCAATCGAGTATCGAGGGCAGGGCCACAGCTTACGTCTGTATGAATCATAACTGCAGGCTGCCAACAACAGATATAAACAAAATGCTGGAGTTGATAAATGTGAAATAGCTACCTCAGAAACAGAGTAACCCGAGTGAGTATGGTAGAACGCAAAAAGACAAAACGTCGGGTAACAATGGGTTAGGGGGTTGATTTACATGTGAAGATTTGAAGTTGACGTGAAAACCGAGATACTAGAGAAGGAAAGGAGGGAAAAATGGAAACATTTCGTGGTAGCGGTCATCTGCCTGGAGCTCCCAAGGTGTGGGACGTGGAAATGGTCGCTGACTGGGAGAAGAAAGAATTTACAATCCGCATACCGGCATCCGGGGCAAAATTGACCGAGTGGCCGGGGTTAATGGTACAGACTATCGGGGGCGAAGAGGCAGTATTCAGGACACGGGGCATACCGCCGTTGCAAATTCACTGGTGGCATGTAGTGAAGAATCCCACTGGCGATCTCTGGGTGATGGTCCTTGTACCCCCTAATGAAGAGGGAATATGGCTAAACTGTGGCCTTCGCCTAGAAAAGATGAGCTGATGATGCTCCATACAAATATCCGTTTACCTCTTTCGTCTGACCATGCTAGGGGGTGGTGCCTATGTGAAACAGATGGAAGCTGTGTTATTCAAATAATAAATAAAGTCCGAGGAAGGAGGAAACATTATGAATGAAGATAGCAAGCGCCCG
>CAZXAJ010000004.1:0-144121 GCA_964638975.1 uncultured Dehalococcoidales bacterium | reverse complement strand
GGATGTTGGAGCGGGTGGCCTTGAGGAAGTTATCGACGTCGGCGTCTCCGCCGAGGACGCAGAGGCTGGCCGAGCACTGCTCGAACTCGGGCTCGGAGGTGGTCCAGGTGCCGGTGACGGGGGCGTGCCAGCCCACGGTGGGCAATGTTTTCTCCCGGTTGTACTTCAGGCTGTTGCCCACAATCTGAATGAAGGGCAGCTCCTGCAAGATAGGGCTGTCCTTGACCATGGTCTCGATGATGCCCTTCAAGAGGATATCGGTAGAGAGTTTACTTGCTTCGTCCAGGGATATGCTCATATTTCCTCCTTTGGAGAAATCCTAATATCCAAGCTCTAAATCCTAAACAAATTCAAACCCCTTTTGTTTCGGCCATTGGCATTTTGAGCTTTCATTTTGTTTAGCATTTCGTATTTAGTGCTTAGGATTTACTATAGGGTTCCTCCTTCCCAGCACTCAGGGCGCTGAGTGCTGGATTTTATTTTGCTGAACTCCAAGGGCGATCTTCTCCCTGGGGGACAGGCCCTCGAGGTTGATGCTGCCCCTGGTGGGCGCCCCGGCCGGGACCTTGGTCTCTTTGGCCTCGGCCTCCATGGCCGCCTTAACGGCCTCGACGATGGCCTGGCCCTTCTCGACGGAGGCGTCTATCTCGTCGATAGTCTCCCCGGCGATGATGCCCTCGGGGACGGCGGGGTTAAGGGCTTTAGCCATATTGAGGTATTTGGAGACGGCCTGGTCCCTGGATTCCCTGAGCTGGACATGCTCGGCGGCAGCCGCTTCGCTTGCCTGCTTCGCTTCGCTTATCGCCGATTCGAGCTCGGCGATGCGAGCGTCCTTCTCTGCCAGTGCGGCCTCGGCGGCGGACCGGGCTTCCTGCTCCTCCTGAAGCTGGGCCCTGATGGCCTCCAGGTCCTCGGGTGAGGGGGCAGTGTTCCCTGCTTCTTGAATTTCGTCTTCCATAAAGTGCTCCTCTTTGGCAAGGAAATCCTAAATCCTAATATCTAAATCCCAAACAAATTCAAAACCCTAATTCCAAAATTCAAACCCTTTTTGTTTCGGTCATTGGCATTTTGAGCTTTGATATTGTTCAGCATTTCGTATTTAGTGCTTAGGATTTTCTTCCTCATGTGAGTTATTATTCAGGCACTTCCATCTCAGCGGCTAAAGCCCTCTCTCTCGATCCGCCGCGTGTCGACTGTGCCCTGAACTCCTTATTCATCTCCAAAATCTTTGTCCTCTCCTCCAACCAGCGGTTGAACTCCTCGTCGGGGTCCTGGACCCCCATTTCGTCCATGGCTGTCCGTCTGGAGTGGACGCCGGCCTGGACCAGCAACTGCTCGTTCTGGGCCTGGCGGTCTGCGTCCTCGGGCAGTATCGGCCCCCAGACCACACGATGCTGTATGCCTTCGAAGCTCTCGTTCATATATGCTGTGGCCAACTTCAAGATCATGTCGTTGCGCCCGTGATAGGCGTTGGTGCGGATGGTGCGCTTGCGGGTGACCTTCTGAATGAGGGAGCCGAGTTCGATCTGCAGGGCGGCCCCTGACAGCTCCTTCTCGATGCCTCCCCAGGCGGCGCGTGGTGTCTCGGAAATATCGTGCAGGGCACGGTAGAGCAAATCGATATAGTCCACATGGAGCCTGACGCCTCCGCCCTGTAAGAGGTCCAGCAAGTAGGCCTTGGCGTCCTCGGGTATGGTCCACAGGGCGCCGGGCTGGACCTTGATGTCCTCGGCCGAGGCGATGTTCTCCAGGACGGCGATGGGGTTGCCGGAGAGCTCCAGGATACGGGATAGCTGGGACAGGGCCCTGTTTAGCTCCCTCTGGGGCTGGACCAGGGTGGGGATATCGGAGCTGCCCCAGAACTTCTTGGGCTCTCTGAGGTTGGGAAAGATGACGAAGGGGATAAAGCCGTAGGGGTTGGGCTTGCTTTCAATGGGGTCGCTGTCCAGGAAGAGGTCGAATGTCTTGGCGGTCCATAGTTCGGTTATGGTAGCCGTCTTCTTTTCGATGGCCCGACCATAGAGAAGCTGGGCCTCGTCCTGGGTCAGGGTATAGCGTGAAGCTACTCTCCACACTCTGGATGTATCGTCTCCCAGCCACCAGGCGAAGATGCCGGCTATATCGGGGGCGGTGATGCGGATGCGCTTCTCGTCCCCGTCCCAGGTGACCTTGTAGCAGCCGTCGCCCAGGACGGCGGCGTCGACCTCGGTCTCATAATCGAGCTGCTGGAGGTTGTTGTCCTCATATACCTGGCGGAGGAGCCCCTCGGCCCGGCGGGCCCGGCCCTTGAGCTCGTCGCTCTCCTCGGTGGGGTAGGCGGCAAAATTGAGCCCCTGCATCAAAAAGCTGGTCACTTTATCGATGGAGACCCTGGCGTAGTTGAAGACGAGCTGGCGGTGGCGCGAAGTCTGGGGCCAGTGGCTCCCTTTGTAGAAGTCGAGATTGGTGGTGTAGGCGGCCAGGCGGTCGCTGTCCATGCGGGAAAGCTGGGATGGGGTGAAGTCAGTCATCTCTCAAAACCAAATCCTAATATCTAAACTCTAAGCTCTAAACAAATCCAAAATCCCAGATTCGAATACCAAAACCATCCGTTTTGAATTTTGGTTATTAGCGCTTTGACATTGTTTAGAATTTAGGATTTTGAATTTAGTATTTCTAGCTTCTAGCATTTCTGGTCATCTCTCTTTATCGGTCCTTACCGCTGAGTCCTGGCCAGTTTCCAGGACTCTCAACCACCTCTGCACCGTTCTGGGGCTCAACTCGAATATTCGGGCAATCTCCCCGATGCTCTTTCCCTCCTCTCTCAACTCCTTCATCCTCTCAGCCCGCCTGCGCTTTAAAAACCTCTCCTTTCCCCAAGGTTCTTCCTCAATGCAATTAGGAAAGGGGCAATTAAGGCATGAGGGAAACAGCTCACAGCCCCTGTCCTCGTAGGGAAATTCCTCGGGCAATAAATCCCACGTCAATTTGCCTTCCATCATTTGCTCCCGGCCGGAATCCCGGCGCTCACTCAGAAACGGCAGCCTCCCCAAAAATCCTCACACATAATCCCTACCTTGAAGGGCGAGGGAGAACTTCCCTACCTCTTACTCCCTCCCTGGGGAGGGAGCAGTGAGATGACATATGCGGCCAACCGAAGTTCAGGACACGACCCTGAAGGGTCGCACTACGGGAGTGGCCTGGCAAAAATGCAGTGTTCCTTTTCGGCAAGCCCTTTTCCACTCCCACTACCACAACCCCGTTTCGGAAATCCTAAATCCCAAGCTCCAAACCCTAAACAAATTCAAAATCCTAAATACAAATGCCAAAATGCCTGTTCGTTTTGAGTTTTGCTCATTAGTGCTTGGATATTGTTTAGCATTTCGTATTTCGTGCTTATTATTTTACTCTACCTTCCCCCCACCAAGGGAGGGAGGAATATCCAAATTGCTTTGCCACATTACCGGAGCCATCCTGCCTATAGATTAGCACTTTTGTTCTAGGAAGGGCAAGGGATTTTTGTCATGGCCATGTCTGGGATTTTAGTACTGCTTATACCTCGTAGTATTAGGTATATTGACAAAGGGGGCTTAGCTGTTATAATGGAAAAAGGGTAAATTTTTCAAGATTTTTTTAATTTAAGCTATTGACAAATATGTCTTAGCAGTTATAAAGTAGTTAATCAAAGGGGCTACATTTGTGCCTATAATCAAACAGGTCTTTAAAAATTTGAAAGGGGGTGATGTCTATGACAAATTCCCAAGGGAGATGGGCAGTTTCCCGCGAGGACAGAAATTTTTTGCGGGTGCTAGTTCCCAAGGGGAAGAGAGAAAAAGCTGGCCCGGCAAAATTTCTACCACGAGGGCACTACATATAACTAATGTAGTCGAGCTTGAAGCCTCAGCCCGGCAGGTGGTAGGAGAAAAGGGTAGCTTGAGATGAGGCAAGCTCGAATGAGGTTTACTGAGAATTTAATCCACAGCCCCGATTTGGAAAGGTCGATTTCAAGCGTGGGCTTTGATAAGTTGAATATCCAAAAGGAGGAATGAATATGGATAGACTTAAATGGCATTCCAAATTAATCCATACGGCGGTTACCCTAGCTTTGCTCGTATCTCTGCTGAGCGTAGCATTAGTGCCGCCAGTGGCAGCGCAGGCCGGCGACCTTGACGTTTCGGTTTCCGCCGACCCCCTGACTTTGTGCTGTTGCGAGAACACCACCGTGTCGGCCACTATTACCAATAATGGTGAGGCTGGCTCGAATGTGACGGGCATTGTGCCCAGCATAACTAACCTGGTCAGGATGAACGTCGTTGCCGGGCCGGATGCCACAGGGTTCTGGCTTGGCACGGGCCTTGGGAACAGCACCAAGGTCGTTAACTGGACGGTGCACTGCAACGCGCCAGGAGCAGGCTCTTTTGACGTCGTGGTAGAGTCGAATGAAGTGGGAACCATAACAAAATCCGTCAACATCACGCAGGAAAGGCCCGACCTGGTGCTCGAGATAACCGATGCGCCAACGGCCGTTTGTTATGACGATGTCTTCAACGTGACATTCAACATCACGAACAACGGCACCTGCACGGCGTACTCCGTAGGGATTTACAGCACGTTCACCGCGAGCAGGGCTGAGCTGGTGGACCTGACGGTTCTCCCCACAGACATCGCCGCGGACGAGACTGTTGAGATCATAGCCACGCTACACTGCCTGAAACAAGGCAACACCCTGGTACATTTCGAGCCCTTCGGCTTTGCCTGTCCTGACCCCAGCAATGAATTCCACGGGATGTCGGACGCTGTCACGGTAAGACAGGAGAAGGTACACCTTGATGTGGACCTCTCCACAAACGTGACCGAGGTCTGCGCGTTCAGTAACTTCACGATTACCGTGACTATCGAAAACGAAGGCAACGTACAAGCCAATAACGTCACTCCCACCGTGAGCATGAGCCCGGACACCCTAGCAGTTTGCAGCAACCTAACGCCGGCTTCTGCCGATATCCCCGCCGGCGAGACGAAGACTTTCAACATAACCTGTAACTGCAGTGGACCGGGCGAGATTGAAATAAGCGTGCCCAGCGTGACCGGGACCATGGCTGGTACCTGTGCGGGCGCGCCTATCCCGCAGGACAACATAGAATACCCCAACCCGGTGACGGTGTCGCAGTTAAAGGCCCATCTCGTTGCGGAACTCGATGTTGACGAGGAGGTCTGCTATTGCGATAACTACACCATGACGCTGAACGTCACCAACACGGGCACAGCAGCGGCCATCAACGTCACCCCCACCCTGACCAAGGACCCCGATGGGGCTAATTGCACCGGTCCGACGCCGGCTTCCGCGAACATCTCCCCGGACGAGTGGGTGACTTTCGAATGGAACTGTCACTGCAACTCAACCGGCGTGATGACAGTCAACGTCACTGTAAACGGGACCGACAACTGCACGAAGGAGGCAATCCCCGAGGATAACATCGAGCAGGCTGACCCGGTCAACGTGACCCAGCGGAAGGTGCATCTCGATGTCGGCTTCGACATAAGCGACACCGAGATATGTGTCTACGACAGCTTCCTTGTTACCGTAACGGTTAACAACACGGGCAACGTAGAAGCATGGAACGTGACTCCCATCGTGACACTGAGTCCGGGTGGCCAGGCCATCTGCGGCAATTTCAGCCCGGCTTCGGAAAATATCTCCGTAAACGGGTCGGCTGTTTTTTACGCGGTATGCAACTGCACGTGGTTTGGCAATGTCACGGCCAGCCTTAACGTGACGGGGAAAATGGGCGGTGTCTGCGAAGGCAAGCCTATCCCCGAGGACAACATAAATTACAATGTTACTGCCATCAACGTAACGCAGTATAAGGCACATCTCAATGTGACCGCAAAGGCCATACCAACTGAGGTGTGCCCGGGCGAGGAGTTTTCCTTCCAGGTTGAGGTTACCAACCTGGGGAACGTAGCGGCCCTCAACGTGGCTCCCAGCTTGAACTGGACCCCGTTCGATTTAGCAGCGGAATGCGCCGGCCCACTCCCGGCCAATGCCGATATCGACCCCGGCGAGACGGTGCTCTTCGTCTGGTGCCTAGAATGCCTGGACGGTGGTGCAGTCAATATCACCGTCAACATAACGGGTACCGATGAATGCACCGGAGAGCCGATTCATAATAGCAACATAAACGGGCCTGACCCCGTTATCGTATTCCAGAAGGAGGCACGCCTTGAGGTGAAGCTCGACGCGCCCGAGGAAGTCTGCTACTGCCATAACTTCACGGTGACGGCGAACATAACCAATACGGGTGAGGTAGGAGCGTCCAACGTTACTCCCGTCCTGACGCTCGACCCTGAGTTCGCCAATTTGGTAGGCGAGCTCCCGTGTCCGGCGAGCATCGCCCCCAACGCTACGGTGAACTTCACCTGGCTTTACCACTGCAACGCCACCGGCGAGATGCAAATCACCATCAACGTGACAGGCATAGATGACTGTAACGACGAGGAAATCGGCGCCGATGATATAACCTACGACCCTCAGACCGTCAACGTGACCCAGCGGAAGGTACATCTGGACGTTGACTTTGACGTGGACCCCATGGAGGTCTGTGTGTGTGATAACTTCACTGTGACGGTGAATATTACCAACACGGGCAACGTGGTGGCCCTGAACGTCACCCCACACCTAGACCCCAGCACGTGTGGGAAGGCAGACTGCAGTGGCCCATTCCCGCCTTCGGCGAATATCTCCGCCAATGCGACGGCCAACTTCACCTTCAAGTGTCACTGTATTAACAATGTTACAACTGAGATTGGCATTAATGTGACGGGGCAAATGGGCGGTGTCTGCAATGGCTCTGCCATCCCCCTGGACAACATCTACCTGCCTGCTTCCGTCAACGTAACGCAGTACCCAGGAATTAACATTACCTGCGGTGCCTATCCCAACCCACAGCACGTATGCCACAACATGACCTTCTGGGCCAATGCCACAGGTGGCAGCGGAAACTTCACCTTCTGGTGGGACTTCGGTGACGGCTATTACGCCTCCACTCAAAATGCCACTCACACCTACATGTGCATCGGGAATTACACCGCCACTGTAACGGTGAGCGATGGCATATGTGATAACAGGACTTGCACCGTTAACGTGACCATCTACATGGACGCGCCGCTATTGATATCACCGCTCGACAACGAGGAGGTGACAATCGGTGAAGGCGGCGAGGTCTGCTTCAACTGGACGGACATTGGCTGCGTTAACTACACTCTGGAAATCTGGCAGAAAGATGGAAGCCAGACCAAGGTAGTGACTGTCGACACTGGCAAGACCAGTTCCTGGTGCGGCCCTCTGCTTGCCGACAAGTACCAGTGGCATGTTATTGCCACTGAATCATGCGGCAACTGGACAGTATCCGAGAACTGGACCTTCGAAGTGATTAGGGATATAACCTATCCCGACGTCACGGTCACCCGCCCCAACGGCGGCGAGACCTTCATAGCCAACACGACCGAGACCATAACCTGGGATGCCACTGAATACGGAACCCTCGAGGGTGGCTTCGGCTTGGTCCAGGAGGACCTGACCATTGACCTCTCATACTCGGTTAACGGCGGTGCCACCTGGACAGATATAGCTACCAACGAGGACAACGACGGCGCCTACATGTGGACGGTGCCCATCCTCGACAGCGACCAGTGTCTGGTACGGGTTGAGGCCACCGATGACTACGGCAATACGGGCAGCGACACCAGCGACGGCGTATTCACCATAACTACCGATGCTACCGCGCCCACGGTTAAAGTCAACAGCCCTGTCGGCGGCGAGAATTGGGCAGGCGGCTCAACTCACGCTATAAACTGGACCGCCACCGATCTCGACTCAGGCTTCGGAGCCAACCCCATCGACCTGTACCTGTCCGATGACGGCGGCAGCACCTGGGCAGTCATTGCCCTGGGTGAAGCCAACGATGGCACCTACACCTGGACGGTGCCCACCATCAACAGTGTGCAGTGCCTGGTCGAGGTGGTTGCCACTGATGTTGCCGGCAATGTCGGCTTTGACACCAGCGATGCTGTGTTCACCATCAGCACCGATTCCGGTGTGCCCGAGGTAACCGTCACTCGCCCCAACGGCGGCGAGGAGTTCGCAGGTGGCACACAGGAATACATACTGTGGGATGCTGTGGATGATATAACACCTCCCGGCAGCCTGACCATTGACCTGTACTACCAGGTCGCCGGCGGAAGCTGGATAAATATACCCATGGATGGCGTGAATGATGGCGAATACAAGTGGGACGTGCCTGAGATTAACGATACTCAGGTCCTGGTAAAGGTTGTTGCCACTGACGGAGCCGGCAATGCGGGCTTCGATGTCAGCGACAACGAATTCACCATCGCCACCGGCGTCCAAGTGTTCGTCTTAGACTACGGTGTGTCAGCCAATGGCACTATGGTAGTGCCGATACAAATCACCGGCGTCACTGACGTGGCAGGAGTAGAGATCTGGCTGTCCTACAACAGCAGCGTCATCATAGTCCTCAATATCACCGATGGCACTCTGGGCAGCGTAACCTCCAGCTTCAACAACACTGCCGGTCTTGCCAAAATGAACTACTTCTACGCGACGGGGAAGAGCGGCGACTTCATCTTCACCAATGTCGCCTTCCAGGCCGTGGGAGGTGCCGGCGATACCAGTCCGCTTGACCTGGACGTCAAGGCCCTGTTTGATGAAAACGGCGTCCCCATCATCCATACCACGGAAGATGGCGTGTTCACCATACTGGCGCTCATGGAAGGAGACGTCAACCTGGATAGCTGCGTAACCATCGTCGATGCCATGTACATCGCCCAATATGTGGCTACAACGAGAACCCTTAATGCCGACCAGCTCATCTGCGGTGACGTCAATGACGATGGAGTCGTGAATATGCTTGATGCCCTGCACATCGCCCAATGGCGGGTTGACCCCACTGGTGGGCTCGGTGTGCTCCTGATGGGGCCCTTGTATAACGCGACCGCCGACGCAGGCTTACTACCGCCGAATCCATGCTGAGCAACTACACAGCAGGGAGAGCCCCAACTGGGGCTCTCCCTGCTCCCGACTACAATATAAGGAGGGAAAGGATGGCATGATTAAAGATAAATTCGCTAAGATTAGAAAAGGCGGTGGGCTAGTTGCGGCTCTGGTGCTACTCGCTATTTTGGTTCTTCCCTTGCCGACAGTTGCTTTTGTACCGGACGCTGTACTGTCAATCCCGGATGCCGAGGCTGAGTACTGTCACAATGTGACAGTCGCCCTTGACCTGGACGATGTCGTCAACTTTGCAACAGGTGAGATCCATTTACTCTACGACGGCAGCGTGGTCGAGGTGATGGATGTGCTTGGCGGAGACATCGATCCATTTAGTTACTCTATTGATAATGTCGCCGGTGAGACCATAATGACGTGGCTGGAGATAGGCGGGGTGAGTGGTGACAAAACGCTCGCCAATATCATTCTCCACGCTGTGGGAAGCGCGGGTGACACCAGTCCCCTCGGCCTCGATGTTACTACCTGTGCTAACACTTCTGGTGACCCTATTCCTCACACCGTAGTCAATGGCACGTTCACGGTAACGGGAGTGCCAGACATCTCGGTCAACCCCACAACGAAGAACTTCGGCGATGTCCAGGAGGACACATCGAGCGCAGCACAGACCTTTACTGTGAGCAATGACGGCACCGGTGCCCTGGTAATAGGCACGGTAGCTCTGGGCGGAGCCAATCCGTCACAGTTCGATATACAGAATGATAACGCTTCCGGGCAGACCATAGACCCCGCGGGCTCGCGCACCGTTGATGTAGTCTTCAGCCCAACGTCTACGGGAACAAAGACAGCAAACCTGGTAATCCCGTCGAACGACACTGACGAAGACCCGCTCACCGTCCCCCTCCAGGGCAGGGGTACTGCCGCCCCCGTACCCGCTCCAGTTGCGATACAGGTGGCTTTCCTTCTCGACACATCAGGAAGCATCGGGTCCGGCAACTGGGGAATTATCGTAAATGGACTGGCTGATGCTGTGGAGAACGCTGATTGCTTTCCCCACAATGGCTCGGTAGAGCTGACCGTGGTCAGATTCAGTGGCTCCGCCGATGTGCCGGTGGGACCTGTGGTCCTCACGGCGGCGAACGCCGCAAACGTGTCCGCAATGATTCGCGCCATAGGTTATCTTGGTGGAGGTACCTGTATATCATGCGCCTTCGATGCGGCTGCTGATGCCCTGAAGAATTCACCCAACTACTCCCGCAGCCTGAAGCAGGCCATCAACCTGGTCACCGATGGCTATCCTAACTCAAAAACTGCAAGTGAAGAAGCGCGGGACGATTGCATCGACTTACTGGACATGAGCGAGACGCAGGACGTAATCTGCTCCGAGGGCATCGGCAGTGGTCCAGACATGGACTGGCTCCGGACTGAAATTGCCTTCCCGCAGCCAGGTTGCGAGTGGCCTGTTGGAGAACCCAGTCCCGTATGTTCGGGCTGGGTAAGACAGGTCGCAGACGCTGAGGCATTCGCCGATACCGTTTGCGAGAAGATAAAGGCTATTGTCATTCCACCACCACAATGTGCTTTCACAGCCCAGCCAAGCGTAGGCATGGCTCCGCTGAAAGTGCGGTTTATTGACAAGTCGACAGGCGACATTGACACCTGGAACTGGGACTTTGATGATGATGGAGTCAATAGCACGCTGCAGAATCCCACTCATACATACATGGACGCTGGCATATATACCGTGACCCTGACAGTGACTGGTCCCGGTGGCTCGTCCCAGTGCGACACGGAGATTCGTGTACGCGAGTTTGCAGCGGAAGTAGAGGAGGGGCCCAACCTGGCAGCTGCCTACCTTCTCATCACGCCCGACGTGGTCGTCCCCGACCAGGAGGTCGAGATTTCCATTAACATCGGCAACGACGGTGGGACTGTAGGAACTCGCAGCATTGCCCTGTACATCAACGGCGAGCTTGAGCAAAGCCAGACGGTAAGTGTTTCCCCGGGCTCTGCCAAGAATATAATCTTCAGGGTAAGCAAATCTGAGCCGGGGATTTACCATGTGATGCTGGAAGGCAATGAAGGACAATTCACCGTGCAGGCTCCGGCAAAGGCCAAGCATTGGTCTGGCCCGCTGGGCACGCCCGGCATAATTGTCATAGTAGTTGTTGCTGTGGTCCTTATCGTGGCCATAGTATTCGTGTTTGTCAGAAGGGAATAGCTGTAAAGCTTTTTACATAAGACCTGACAGGGGGGCGGCTTGAAGCCGCCCCCCTTCTTTTTGAGCAAGAACGTGGTCCCCCCTCCCCTGGCGGGATACACAAGGGCATTATCCTCTCCCCTCGCGGGAGAGGACTAAGGTGAGGGGGAAATCCTAAATCCCAAGCTCTAAATCCTAAACAAATACAAATTTCTAAATCCACATGCCGGAATCCTTTTTCGTTTTGAGTTTTGGTCATTAGTGCTTGGATATTGTTTAGTCTTTCGTATTTCGTGCTTAGGATTTTCCCCACATTCTCCTTCCCCCGGCAGCCAGGACTTCTTTACCATTGACAGCCTCTGCCAGACTATCTATACTGCCAAGCATTGGGGACGGCAAACCCCGCCCATTAATATGAGTAAGCCTTACATGAAGAAGCTGGGAATTATCTTCGCCTTAATTATATGCCTCGTTTCAGTCCTCCCGCTTGCAGGCATCGCCGGGGCGGACGACGGCGGCAGGATTTACCCTGTCATGCGCCCCGACCAGGAGACCCTGGAGGAGTGGATAGAGGCCTATAATAATGCTCCCCTGGCCTATATAGAAAGGGAAGGGTTCCGGGCCTCCGCCCCCGGCGCCTCGTTCGACATCCTGGACCACCTGGAATACGACCCCGGCGAGCGCGACCAGGGAAGCTGCGGCAACTGCTGGGCCTGGGCCGGCACCGGCTGCCTGGAGGTCGCCCTCGATGTCCAGACGGGAACAAAAGACCGCCTGTCGGTGCAATACATAAACTCCTGTGAATATGATGTAATCGGATGGACCTGTTGTACCGGAGGCTGGCTGTCCTATCTGGCAGACTTCTACGCCATTACCGGGCAGGCCATTCCCTGGGACAACCCAGGCGCTCACTGGCAGGACGGTGACGCATCATGTGATACGACCTGCGCCAGCATCTCCACGACCCCCAGCTACCCCATCTCTTCCATTCAGGAGACCGCCATCCCGACCCAAAAGGTAAGTCAGGCCACGGCGATCGCCAACATCAAGAACGTCCTCAACCAGGGCAAGGCCGTCTGGTTCGCCTTCTACGTGCCCACCAGCGCCGCCTGGAACAATTTCTGCACTTGGTGGAGTACCAGCGGCGAGACCGCCGTTTATGACATGGACCAGTTCTGCGGCACCGCCTATACCACCGGCGGTGGCCACGCCGTTCTCTGCGTGGGCTACGACGATACCGACCCCAACAATTCATACTGGATTATGCTCAACAGCTGGGGGACAGGACACCCCAGCACCGACAACCGCCCCCACGGGCTTTTCCGTATAGATATGGACATGGACTATGATTGTCTTTACCTTAATAGTCCTGATTTTTATGCTTTTTACTGGCAGACCCTGGACGTCACCTTCGGTCTGCCCCCCCTGCCGGACATCACGCTTTCCCCGGAGGATTTCGATGTAACTCTGCCTCCAGGTAGCACCCAGGACTACCCCCTGACCATCACCAACGATGGCGATGCCGACCTCAACTACAGTATCGGCCACTGGGAGACAACGGGCATGGCCGCCCCGGCCGGGGCTCCCGGGCCCGCCTCGCCGCCCGGCCAGCCAGTACAGCAGATTGAGCCGATAGAGATGAAAGCCCCGGGGCCTGTATCTTTCGCCACGCCCCCGCCCCCGGCCGGAACTGCCGAGGAGCTGGCCTACGACAACGGTGTCTGTGACGGGGGTTGGGCATGGTACGACGCCGGCGGTGCCTTCGCCGTCAGGTTCACGCCCCCGACATATCCCGTCAGCCTCCAGACAGCCCGGATTTGCCTCTGGCCTGGCTGGCCTGATGACGACCACGAGATGTTTGCCGTGGCGATTTTAGATGACGACGGCGACGGCGGCAGGCCGGGGACCCTGCTGGGAACCGCCAATACCACCGCCACCAGCTGGAACTGGTCGGATGTGGATATATCCGGGCTGGGAGTCAATGTTACGGAGGGCGATTTCTACATCGCCTACGGTCAGCTCACCAACTCCACCGACTGCGAGGCGCTGTGTGCGGGCTACGGCGACCATCATGGGCGCTCCTGGGCATGGAACGGCGTACAGTGGGTGCGGGCGGAAGTCATCACCGGGCTGGCGCTGGACTGGATGATTCGCTGCGTCGTTGAGCAGTTCGACTGCCCCTGGCTCAGCGAAAGCCCGGCATCGGGCACGGTCGGCCCCGGTGCCTCACAGAATATAACCGTGAGCATAAATACCACGGGCCTGGAGGCCGGCAACTACACTGCCGAGATAGTGATTGACAGCAACGACCCCGCTGAGAACAGCACCATAGTGCCGGTGACCCTGCACGTTAAGCTTATGGAAGGCGACACCAACCTGGATGGACATGTCACAATGGTCGATGCCCTGTTTATCGCTCAATATAGGGCCAAACTTATAACCCTTAATGCCGACCAGCTCATATGCAGCGACACCACTGACGATGGTGCCGTAGACATGATAGATGCCCTGCACATCGCCCAATGGCGGGTTGACCCTGACGGAACAGGCGGTGTGCTGTTTAAGCCCTTATGGGAGTCCCCCGCCGACGACCATATGCTGCCACCCCAGAAATAGCCAGAGGGATTATCCGGCGAAATGGTTAATTTGAAGGGGAAATCCCAAATCCTAAGTCCTAAACCCTAAACAAATTCAAAATCCTAAATTCAAATGCCAAAACGCCTGTTCGTTTTGAGTTTTGGTCATTAGTGCCTGGATATTGTTTAGTTTTTCGTATTTCGTGCTTAGGATTTTCCCCACGTCCTCCCTCCCCCGGCGGGAGGGAGTCAGAGGGAGGTGGAATATATTCCAAGCGAGAGTTTTAAGGGGAGGGATTTATTCCCCTTGACAGAGCTTATTTACATAATTTATAGTCTAGACCACCGGGCAAAATGAGCCTGCCATGTATCGCCCGCAATGACAGACGGAGCGTCGATAAATGGCCGGAATGTCAGTTCAGGAAGGGGACTATGAGGAAACTGGGCGCTATTCTAATCACTTTAG
Organism: uncultured Dehalococcoidales bacterium; assembly: GCA_964638975.1. GTDB lineage: Bacteria > Chloroflexota > Dehalococcoidia > GIF9 > AB-539-J10 > RBG-13-51-36. The sequence continues at coordinate 129,875 of CAZXAJ010000004.1, read as the reverse complement.
CATTACTGCTGTCGGTGGCTCCCATTGTCACCGCCGATGACGGTGACGGCGGAGCTCTGGCCAGCAGCGGCTCCATCACGGTGACCCTGGAATCCGAGGACTTCGAAATCAGGGAAGTCGAGTTCCTGGGCGAAGAATACTCGGATATCGTGATGGAGGACTTCGGCTCCATACTCGTTCCCGGCAAGCCGAAGCTGCCGGCCAAAACCTTTTTAATCGGGCTGCCGCCGGGGGCCGAGGCCACTTCGGTGACCCTGGTCAACGAGGTCGAGGATGAGCTCCCGGGGACCTACCGCGTCCTGCCCGCCCCGCCCCCCGTCTCAGGAAACCAGACCGCAGCCTGGGAGGAGGACGAAGAGCTTTACTCGTCAGAAGGTCCCTATCCCGAAACTGTATTCGAATATACGGGAATGGGGCAGATGAGGAAGTACTGCTTCGCCAGGGTGAACTTTCGCCCCCTGGCATACTATCCCGAAAGCGGCGAGCTGGCCCTGTATGACAACATAACGGTGAGGGTCGATTACGAAATCGCGGAGGAGCTGCCTCCTGAAGCGCTCGGTGATACGGCGATGGACGATATAGCCTCGCAGATAATAGTGAATTACCCCTCTATCAGTCCCCAATATCGCCCGGCTCCGGGCTACGCCCCTTCCGCAGGCGAATATTATGACTACGTCATCATCACCTCCGACGGGCTGGTGGACGATGTAGAATGCCTCAAGACATGGAAGGAGAGCCTGGGCTATTCGGTCAAGGTGGTGACCAAATCCTGGATAAGCTCCACCTACAACGGGACGGACATACAGGAGAAAATCAGGAACTTTCTCAAAGACAAATCTCCCTACCCGATTGGGTGGGGAATAACTTATGTCCTCATTGTGGGACCCCATAACACGGGCAGCGCCGACACCAACATTCCCATGCGGACCTGCACCCCGGATAGCAGCGAGGACGTGAGCGTCACGCCCACGGATCAATATTATGCCGGGCTCGATGGGGACTGGAATACCGATGGCGACGGATATTACGGGGAACTGGATGATGACGACCCCGACTTCCACGCCGACATCTATGTGGGACGGTGGCTCACCGATGACCCCAGCACTATCGATTACCTGTGCCACAAGACCAGGCACTTCGAGCGGGCCCAGCACAGCGGATGGAAAAACAGTGTCCTGCTTCTGGGCGCCATACTTAACTATAACTGGACGCAGGAATCCGCAGTTCCCTACGGTTTTCCCAAAGCGGACGGCGCCACGTTGAAGGAATCGTTATGGACAGACATATTCTCTCCCAGGGGTTACTCCCGGACCAGGATGTACGAGGAGGATGGCCTCGACCCCTCTATATACACCTATGACTACGCTCTAACATGTAACAACGTGCAGAGCTCGAGCCACGGCTGGGGCCACAGCTATGGGCTGGTCAACTGGTTCTCTCATGGAACCACATGGGAAGCCCAGAGGAAGGTGCTAGAGGGTACGGACAATATCGTATGGCCCGACTTCCTCTGCAGTTATTCAGGTGTCGGAAGCGGCCTCTGTCTTCCCTATCCCGACCATCCGGCCATCGCCTTCTCCTGCTCCTGCTATAATCTGGACCCCGATTACTCCAATAACCTGGGGCAGTCATTGCTGAATTGCGGTGCGGCTGCGGCTATCGCCGGCGCCACGCGCGAGTCCTGGTACAATATCGTCTGGGATGAATATGCCGACGGATGGGAAGCTTCGCTGGACTATGGCTTCTGGACTTACTTGCTGGTTCAGCCAGTGCCCTGCGGGCCGGCATTGTATTACTCCAAATGGATGTATTATGACAACTTTGCAGACCCATATCTATTTGACGACAAGTGGAAGCAATGGCAGAACCTCTACACCTATAACCTCTACGGCGACCCTTCCCTGGGGGTAAGGACCGACCTGGTGGTCCAAAAGGCAGTTGAGATTACGGGCGGCAACTTCACCGCAACCTACATGGTAGTCAACAACGGCACCGCCACGGCGCCCAACAGCACCACCTGCCTCTACGTCAACGGCGAGCTCAAGCAGACCCAGACCTGCCCGACACTGGGTTCCGGCCAGGGCTATCTCAGATCATTCGACCCCGAGCCCTGCCCCTGCAATGCAACCATCAACATCACGGTCTGTGCCGACAACGATGATGTCGTCGACGAAAGCAGCGAGCTCAATAACTGTGAGCTAAACATCGTGGAATGCCCTCAATGTATAGGGACAGCCACCGGCTCGGGCACGGCATACTTCAGCGCCAGCGCCGGCGCGATAGAAAACCTCGCCCCCGTGGATGAAGGAACATTGCCCACGGGAGGCAAGCCGGAAAACACCGCCTTCCCCCACGGATTCTTCTCGTTCAACATCACCGGCCTGACCCCGTGTGCTGCTGTGAATATAACCATAGTGCTTCCCGATGACCTCCCCGTGGGAACAGAGTACTGGAAGTACGGGCCAACCCCGAGCAATGCCACAGCCCACTGGTACCAGCTACCGGTACTGGATGATGACGGCGACAACATCATCATTATCACACTGGTCGACGGCGGCCTGGGCGATGCCGATGGCGTCTGTAACGGTGTCATCGTCGAACCCGGTGGGCCCGGAATATCATCGCTACCGGTCCACAACATCGATACCGGAGAAGATTTCAACACCATCCAGGCTGCTATAGACGCCGTCAATACCACAAACGGACATACCATCACCGTCGACCCCGGAACCTATAAGGAAAACGTGGATGTCGATAAGCAGTTGACCGTCAGGTCAAGCTCAGGGAATTCCACGGATACCATCGTAAGCGCATTGACCCCGAACGGCGATGTATTTACGGTAACCGCAGACAATGTAATCATAGCTGGGTTCACAGCACAGAATGCCACTGATAGTCCGGCAGTGGGAATACGCCTTTCCGCTGACTACTGTAAGATATACAACAATACAGCGACCAATAACTTTCACGGCATATATCTGGATTCGGGTGCCGACAGCAACAATATCACAAGAAACGACTCATATTCGAATAACAACGGGGGAATTCGCCTCTATTATGCCGACGACAACAATATAAAGGACAATAACACCTGGAACAATACCTACGGCATTGTACTATCTCATTCCATTGGGAACACAGTTGAAGGCAACAACTCGACGGATAACGGGAATTATGGCATACTCCTAGGGAGTTCCAGCACGGGAAATACCATAAAGGGCAATACCATCAACGGAAACACGTGGGGTATGGAGCTAGGCCATTCATGCGATAATAACGGCATTATAGGAAACACGTGCTATAACAACACCAACTTCGGCATCAAGCTGGATAACTCTGACAACAACAATGTCGCCGGCAACAATGTAACGAACAACGGGGGAAACGGCATCCAGCTAAGTGGTTCCCAGGGCAACAACGTAACCAGCAATAACGCCAGCTCGAATGGCAATATCGGCATCTTCCTAGCCAGCTCCAGCAGCAATAATGTAACGGGTAACACGGCAAACTCGAACGATAACTACGGCATCAGCATAAGCTCTTCTCATAACAACGCCGTAATGGGCAACAAGATGATGGACAATGAAAACGGTATCAGCATGAGCTCTTCCAGCGGTAACAACATCATAGGCAACAACGCCACAAACAACACCTGGGGCATTTGGCTGAATTCCGGCAGTGGTAACAACATCTACAACAACTATCTGAGTAACCAGAATAATGCCAGGGACTACGAGACTAACGCCTGGAACACTACGAAGACCTCGGGCACCAATATTATCGGCGGTCCGTACCTGGGCGGTAACTACTGGTCGGACTATGCGGGGACGGACACTGACCATGATGGGCTGGGAGACACGGTTTACAACATATCGGGGACATCGAAAGCGGATATGCTACCGCTGGTCCATTATGTGCCAATGCCGGACCTGGTCATCACCGAGAAATCGGAAGAATGGGTTGATTTCGACACTGGTACTTATAATATAAGCTACACGGTGAAAAACGGGGGAGATGCCGCTGCCGGCGCCAGCAACACCACCATCACCATTAACGGCACGGATGTCCTGGAAGACCCTGTGCCAGAACTGGCAGCGGGTGCCAACTACAGCAACACCGTAGGACCCTACTCCACATCGAGCGATGGCAATAACATCACGGTCTGCGCCGACAACGGTGCTGCGATTGCTGAAAGCGACGAGACCAACAACTGCCAGACGAATACCCTCTGCAGCCTTATGGAGGGCGATACCACCCTGGATAGGCATGTCACAATGGTCGATGCCCTGTTTATCGCTCAATATAGGGCCAAACTTATAACCCTTAATGCCGACCAGCTCATATGCAGCGACACCACCGACGATGGTGTCGTAGATATGATAGATGCCCTGCACATTGCCCAATGGCGGGTTGACTCCGACGGAACAGGCGGTGTGCTGTTTAAGCCCTTATGGGAGTCCCCCGCCGATGATGATATGCTGCCGCCTGTGAAATAGCCTCAATTCGTGACTCTGCGGCGAAAGGTTTAACTTAAGGGGAGTCGCACACCCACCATTCACCCTCACCCTGACCCTCTCCCTTCAAGGGGGAGGGGATTCGCCCGGCACCCTCTCCCTTCAAGGGGGAGGGGATTCGCCCGGCACCCTCTCCCTTTCGCAAATCCCAAATCCCAAGTCCTAAACCCTAAGCAAATTCAAAATCCTAAATGCAAATGCCAAAATGCCTGTTCGTTTTGAGTTTTGCTCATTATTGCTTGGATATTGTTCGGCATTTCGTATTTCGTGCTTAGTATTTCCCCTGTGTCCTCCCCTCCCCTGTCAGCATACACAAAGCGCATTAGCCTCTCCCCTCGCGGGAGGGCATTAAGGTTAGGGAGCTAAGTAATGAAGCCTGCAGGCATCCCAAATTCAGCCCGACAGTCCCGGCCTCCTCGACATTGACAGAGCCCATTCACATAAATTATAGTCTAAACCACCGGGCAGAGTGAGCCTGCCATGCCCATTGCCCGCAACGACGGAGAGTTGATAAACGGCCGGGAATGTCATAAGAAATCAAGTTCAGGAGGGGTACTATGAGGAAACTGGGCGCTATTCTAATCACTTTAGCATTACTGCTGTCGCTGGCTCCCATTGTCACTGCCGATGACGGTGACGGCGGAGCCCTGGCCAGCAACAGCTCCGTCACAGTGACAGATGACGACGACAAAGTCATCACCGTCACACCGATTGATGGTGGCTCAGGTGAAATCGGAGCACCACTACCGGTCCATAACATCGATACCGGAGAAAATTTCAACACCATCCAGGCTGCCATAGACGCCGTTAATACCACAGACGGACATACCATCACCGTCGATCCGGGAAACTACACTGAAAATGTGGATGTAGATAAGCAACTGACCATCAGGTCAAACCCGGGGAACCCCGCGCTGCACGTTGTCAGTGCTGCCGATCCCAGCAAGCATGTTTTCAATATAAGCGCGGACAATGTGACCATATCGGGATTTACGGTACAGAATGCTACAGGCTCAGGGGCCGCTGGAATATATCTCTCTCGTGTGATTAATTGCAACATTGCAAATAACGTAATTACGAATAACAAGGAGGGTGTCTACCTATCTCGTTCCAGCAGCAATAATATTACTAAAAATAAAGCTAATTCAAATGGCTCTGGCATTAATGTGGCCACTGTGAGCGGCAATAACGATATTACAGGAAACGAAGCGAACTCGAATACTGTGACAGGTATCTGCGTGCACTATTCAAGTAGTGGAAACAAGTTGACAAGCAACAATGTAAGTTCGAACAACTATGGCATCTGCATAGAGCATTCCAGTAACAACAACACCATAACAAGTAACAATGTAAGTTCGAACAATATCGGCATTAACATAGAAGATTCCAGTAACGACAACACTCTAACAAGCAACAACATAAGTTCGAACACTTTCCATGGTATCGTTATCGATTCCTCAAATAGCAACCTTATCTATAATAACTATTTCAACAACCCCGATAACGCCGGCGATAATGACAACAACAGCTGGAACACCACAAAACAGGCCGGGACAAATATCCTGGGCGGGCCCTATCTGGGTGGTAACTACTGGTCGGACTATGCCGGGACGGATGCGGACCATGATGGACTAGGAGACACGGTTTACAACATATCGGGGACCTCGAAAGCGGACATGCTACCGCTGGTCCACTATGTGCCAATGCCTGATTTGGTCATCACCGGGAAGACCGAGCAGTGGATTGACCGTGGGGCAGGTACCTACAACATAAGCTACACGGTAAAAAACGGGGGAGATGCCGCTGCCGGAGCCAGCAACACCACCATCACCATCAACGGCACCGATGTCTTGGAAGACCCTGTGCCAGAACTGGCGGCGGGTGCCAACTACAGCAGCACCGTGGGTCCGTTCGTTATGGCGGGCGATAGCGACAACATCACGGTCTGCGCCGATAACGGTGCTGTGGTTGATGAAAGCGACGAGGACAATAACTGTAAGACCAACACTTTCGATATTTATCCCGTTCATAACCTGGATACGGGGGAGGGCTTTGCCACCATCCAGGCTGCTATAGACGACCCCGACACACTGGACGGACATAGCATCGCCGTTGACCCGGGAACCTATAACGAGAACGTGGATGTCGATAAGCAGGTGAGTATTAACTCAAGCTCGGGAAATCCTGCGGATACCATAGCGAGCGCATTGGCCCCGGATGATGACGTTTTCAACGTGACCAGTGACAACGTGACTATATCAGGATTCACAGTGCAGAACTCTACCAATGCCCGTGGGATAGACCTGGTCGGCGCCGAATATTGTGAAATATCTAATAATAATTTAAAGAATAACTACCATGGTATTGTATTGGTTAATTCGGCTAGTAATAACAACCTGCTAGATAACACAATGGACAATAACAACAGTGTAGGTATTTACCTGTGCAATGCCTGCAATAGTAATACATTGACGGGTAACAGTGTATCCAATAGCCAGTACGGCATCAGGCTGGATCAAGACAGCAACTATAACACACTTACAGATAATACCGTCCACAGCAATACCGAGGGTTTCTACATCTGGGAGTCAGATCGCAATACGCTTACCGGCAACGACGCATACTCGAATACCAACGCCGGCTTCAATCTCAGGGATGCAAATTACTGCGACGTAACAGACAACCAGGCGGGTCCGGACAACGGGGAAGGGATTCGCCTGGACCCCGGTTTCTGGGACGAAATAACCGGCAACAACGCCACTGATAATGACTACGGTATTAAGTTGAATGCCAACTGTTACTATAACACCATAATGGACAACGACGTAAACTTAAACACTTACCACGGTATCTACTCGTATGCTTCCAGTCACAACGATTACACAAATAATACCGTAAACTCCAACGGCTGGTACGGCTTTTACATGAGGACTTCTTCGTATGACTCGATTATCAGTAACAATATAACCAATAATCTCGATGCAGGCATTTACATGACTACGTCCTCCAATAATAATATCTACAATAACTATCTGCAAAATGACAGCAACGCCTTCGACGATGGCACTAATACCTGGAACACGGCAAAAACCCTAGGCACCAATATTATCGGCGGGCCTTACCTTGGTGGTAACTACTGGTCGGACTATGCAGGTTCAGATTCGGACGGAGACGGACTGGGAGACACGCCTTACAACATCACCGGTGACTCAAACGTGGATAATTTGCCCCTGGTCTATCCCCTGCCAGACCTGATTATTACCGAGAAATCCGAGGAATGGGTTGATTTTGACTCTGGTACTTACAACATAAGCTACACGGTAAAAAACGGGGGAGATGCCGCTGCCGGAGCCAGCAACACCACCATCACCATCAACGGCACCGATGTCTTGGAAGACCCTGTGCCAGAACTGGCGGCGGGTGCCAACTACAGCAGCACCGTGGGTCCGTTCGTTATGGCGGGCGATAGCGACAACATCACGGTCTGCGCCGATAACGGTGCTGTGGTTGATGAAAGCGACGAGGACAATAACTGTAAGACCAACACTTTCGATATTTATCCCGTTCATAACCTGGATACAGGGGAGGGCTTCTCAACGATACAAGATGCGATAGCTGACCCTGATACAGTAGACGGACATACCATCGCCGTTGACCCGGGAAATTACACCGAAAATGTGAATGTTTACAAGCAATTGAGTATTAATTCAAGCTCTGGAAATCCTGCGGATACCATCGTTCAAGCAGCAAATCCAAATGATGATGTTTTTGCGATAACTGCTGACCAGGTTAACCTTTCCGGCTTTACCGTAAAGGATGCCCATGGGACGACACAAAATGCCAGAGGAATTAGTATTTCGAGCGCAGAGCATTGTAACATTTCAAATATCATAGTAAGCAACATAAGCACCTCCTATAGTGCATCGGTGAGCCCAATGGCCTATGGCATGATACTATGGCATGCCAATCATACAACTCTAAACTCGGTCACCATATCGGATATTATTGGCAATGACTCTAACACTTGTGGTATACAGGTAGGTACTGATTCTCTCCATAATCAATTCACAAATGTAGAAATAACGAATACAATAGCAAACAACATCAACACGGGAATATCTATAAGCAATTCAGACAATAACACCTTTTCAGACGTAAGGATAGTAAATATAACGGGAAACAACTTAGCCTATGGACTTCAGATTTATAACTCAGAGCACAATAACTTTGCAAACAGCACGATAAGTTACATTATCGGGAATAGCTCTTCGTACGGTATTTACCTGTCTTCTTCGAGCAACAACACCTTAACCGATAATACCGTATGCAACAACACCCGCGGCATCGAACTGCGTCCTACGAGCAATAACAACCTCGTCTACAATAACTACTTCAACAATACCAACAATGCCAACGATCTCGGGAATAACACCTGGAACATCGCAAAAACCCCGGGCACCAATATTATCGGCGGACCTTACCTTGGGGGTAACTACTGGTCGGATTATGCGGGGACGGACTCGGATTGCGACGGACTGGGAGACACACCTTACAACATCACAGGTGACTCGAACGTGGATAATTTACCCCTGACCTATCTCCTACCCGACCTGGTTATCACCGAGAAATCCGAGGAGTGGGTTGATTTTGACACTGGTACTTATAACATAAGCTACACGGTAAGCAACCAGGGATGTGCCAATGCGGGCGACAGCAACACCACCATCACCATTAACGGCACCGATGTCCTGGAAGACCCTGTGCCAGAACTGGCAGCGGGCGCCAACTACAGCAACACCGTAGGACCCTACTCTATATCAGGCGATGGCAACAACATCACGGTCTGCGCCGACAACGGTGCTGTGGTTGCTGAAAGCGACGAGACCAACAACTGCCAGACGAATACCCTCTGCCGCCTTATGGAGGGCGATACCACCCTGGATAGGCATGTCACAATGGTCGATGCCCTGTTTATCGCTCAATATAGGGCCAAACTTATAACCCTTAATGCCGACCAGCTCATATGCAGCGACACCACCGACGATGGTGTCGTAGATATGATAGATGCCCTGCACATTGCCCAATGGCGGGTTGACTCCGACGGAACAGGCGGTGTGCTGTTTAAGCCCTTATGGGAGTCCCCCGCCGATGATGATATGCTGCCGCCTCAGAAATAGCCCTAATGAAAATCCCGCAGCGAGAGGATTAATCAGTGAGGGCTTCCTGGCCTGATATGATATTATGTTATCTGCGAAATAGGCATAACTTCCTCCCCCGGCGGGAGAGAAAAACATGGCCCTCCCTCCCCTGGCGGGAGGGAGTCAGAGAGAGGTGGAAAATTCATAGCAAATTATGGGCAATACTATAAGGAGGGAAAAATGACATTGACCAGAGATAAATCATTATGGAGGAGAAGCAAGAAATATGCTGGGCTGTTAGCGGTGCTGGCGTTGCTGGTTCTAGCCTGTCCCCTGACCGTACTGGCCGCCGAGCCGGCAGTATCAATCCCTGATGCCAGCGCTGGGGAGGGTGAAGAGGTGACGGTTCCCATCACCATAACCGACGTCACCAGTCTGGGGGCGGTGGATATCTGGCTGCACTACGATAGCAGCGTAGTCGAGGTCAGCGACGCGGCCGACGGAGACCTGGGCACCATAACCTATGGCATCGATAATCCGAATGGGGTTACCAAGATGAACTGGTTTTTGGCTGAGGGGGAGAGTGGCGACTTCGCCTTCGCCCATGTCACCCTGCGAGCCGTGGGGACTGACGGTGCAACCAGTCCCCTGGAACTGGAGGTCAAGGTGCTGGTCGATACTGATGGGCAGCCTATCTCGCACAGTTTTAATGATGGCACCTTCACAGTGGGGGAGGTCATGCAATATGCCCTGACCATCTCCAGCACGGCCGGTGGCTCGGTGACCACCCCCGGTGAGGGAACTTTCAGCTATAGCGCTGCTGAGGTGGTGAACCTTGCGGCTGAAGCTGATGCTGGCTACCAGTTTGATGGCTGGACCGGCGACGTCGCCACGGTAGCCGATGTCAACGAAGCCGGGACCACCATAACCATGGATGCCGACAAAACAATCGCCGCTGCGTTCACCGAGGTCGCCACCCCTGGCGGGTTGAGCACAATGTGGCTGATCGCCATCATCGCCATCGTCGTGGTAGTCATCGTGGTGGTGTTTGTCGTCAGGGCACGAAGAAGGTTAGGCTAAAGCTCCGGAAGAAGGGGGCACCCTAACCCTAACCCTCTCCCGTCAAGGGAGAGGGTATTCGCCCGGCACCCTCTCCATTTCGCAAATCCCAAATCCTAAATGCAAATGCCAAAATGCCTGTTCGTTTTGAGTTTTGGTCATTGAGGCTTGGATACTGTTTAGAATTTGGGATTTCGTGCTTAGTATTTTGCCCTCTAACTCCCTCCCCCGGCGGGAGGGAGTCAGAGGGAGGGGGAATACATTCAAGGGAGAGGACTAAGGTGAGGGAAAGAGGGACAAGAGCCAATCTCGTACCTAGTAGTGAGAGGTATTGACAGGGAAGAGCTGGCTGTTATAATGGAAATCTGGCGCAATTTGTGAAATTCTTGAATTTACCTATTGACAAAAAATATACAATAGGTATAAAGTTAATATAAACCCGAAGAGGGTTATATGCGTTTATGTTTTTGGGTTAGGGAATAGAGGCTGGACTTTAATAATTGAATATTGCCTTAGGTAGAAATAAAGAAGGAGGTGATGTCTATGGCAAAGTCCCAACGGAGTAGCGGATGCTATTCCATGAGGGGAAACATAAGAGCCCTGGCCCGGGGCAAACTTCCTCGCCAGCTTTCCCCGCCCTCGAAGGGAGAGGAGTGAGGTGAGGTTGAAACGGGCAGTCTGCAAGATGCGGACTTGAAACACAAGGTTTACTAAGAAACCAAGACCCGAAGCCTGGAGGGGTCGACTTTGGGCAGAGGGTAAAAACAATCCTAAATTCTTGAAAGGAGAATTAATAATGATTAAAACACAAACCTGGCCTGCGAGAGTGATTTATATGCTGGTTGCTCTGGCACTGGCTGTAGGCCTACTCCTGACAGCGGCACCAGCAAGCGTCGGTGCCAATCCTGATGAAAGCGAGTGGGAGAGGGTAGGCACGCCAACCGGAGAGGACTGGAAAGTCGCTCCAGAGAGCACAGTCTATGGATATGCTGCCATGGCTGGCGCCGAGCAGCTCTACGTCTGGGGCCGTGGCCTGGATTTGGACGGGCTAAGTAGCCACACATCGGGTTACAACATAAGCGTCCTCAACTGGGGCCCCTGCGGCAATATAACGCCCCAGCTATGGGCATCCGACACCATTGGCTGCAGCTGGAAGGCTATCACCAAGAACCTTCTCAAAGGCATTAAGGACGACCTTGGCCCGGACTACCAGTTACTTGAAATCAACTATGCGACCATGGACCCCCTGGATGCCGATTTCCTAGTCGTGGCCGTCATTGTATGGCACGATGACAATGGCGATGGGGTAATGGATAGTGCTCTAAACGGGAACCCTGCCCCGGATTCGGAACTTTACCAACACATATTCATCACCGAAGATGGCGGCACCAAGTTCGTCTGGTCCGGCGATTTGCCGGTGCCTGATGCAGCTGGAAGTCCTAATTGCACCGGCCCTCAGGGGTCATACGCCTACTCCATGTTCTGTACCATGGAGGATGATGACAAGCGCAACATCGGAGTCGCTGGCGTATTTGACCCTGCTGGGATAGTACCTTCTGCAGCGGGGGCATTCTCGACACCGCATATCCTACTGGAGGGGAGCGGTGTTGTCGGTTGTGGACTTCAGCCTGGTGGTAACGAAGTTGCCGTGCTTGACCGCCTGGAGACCGGCGGCCTGTTCGGCTCCTGGAAAGATACCACGAACCCTGCCACATACCCCGGCTTTGACAACAAGAACGACGACATGGGCACTGGCAACGACATCAATACCGTGGCCATTACCACCATAATGTACGGCGTGGACTTTCCTACTGGCAAAGACGTCATGGCCATGTGTCATGTTGACCTCGATGACGATGGCTATGCCGATGCTACCTACATGCAATACGGTACCTGGGGAAGCACCAAGGCCTGGAACTTAGAGGCTGGCTTTCCCGAGGCAATTCTAATAGTCCAGGATGGCAGCCTGTGGCCCTTCATGAGAGGGGCAGCCACGGGCATCAGCACACCGCTGGACTGGGAGAGCAGATACGCCAGCAAGAGGTACAACTGGGTACATGTAAACGTGGCAAACATGACCAACGCGTTTCCCGGTGAGGACTGCGCTGGCGGTGGTGTCATCTACCGCATGGTGGACGACGCCGTAGACCCCATCATAATGCAGATTCCCGGCCTCCCCTTGGTTACCAGCGTCAGATTCTGGGGCTACATTGAGAGCGGCAAGGCCATAGCCGGAGTGTATTACAATGGTCTATACGATTGCTGCGAAATGCCCGGTTATGGAGAATATGACGCAACCGACTGCTGTACGGGCGTCCAGGTCTGGCGCAACAACGCCGTTGAGGACATGGAGATTTGCTGCAAGGGCTGGAAAGATGCCTGCAAGCCACCCTCAGGAGTCGGGGCTAACGGAGTCGGCTTCGTGGCCGACAACCTGGCCATTACCTGTACTGCCGCCCCGGGCAGGAGCTATGACGAGAGCGCCTTCTCCATATCTCTGGACGACGGCGACAACTGGAACCAGGTGGGCTTGATTGACACGGAGATTGACTATCTGTCCGATGTCGCCGTGTCGCCCGATTGCAACAAGACTTACCTAGCATCCATAAATGAGTGCGACTACTGTGAGGCACCAGAGTCCGATACCTGCGACAGCGTCTGGCTCTATGCTGATGAACTCCCCGAGGATGACCGCTTCAGCGGCTGCTGGATAAGAGTCTGGCACGGAGCGCTGGATGACTTCGATGATTCTGATGCCTGCGGCCATGAGGGCTGCGGAGACGCACTTGCCATCCTCAGACTGTCTCCCGATGAAGACACCGGCGAGACCGTCTACTTGGTTAACCGCGGCACGGACATCGTCTGGTACAACGGGGAAGAAGGTCTGACCTGCTGGGAACGGGGCGAAGCCAACATCGATGAGATAGTAGACCTGGCAGTGAAGGACGAGGCGACAATCTATGCCCTGAACAGCGATGGCAAGGTTTCCTGGTCTGACGACCACGGCTTCCCGGCGAGCTGGGAAGACTCGGTGGACAGCAAGCTTTCCGCCGGACACACCATCGCGGTCAAGGGCGACCACGTCCTGGTCGGCGGTATCGTTGGCGATGTCTCTTACTCCGATGACGCTGGCGAGACCTTTACCGAGATGGATGACGCCGCTTGCTGCGGCTGTGTGCATGTGGCCTTCGATGCCTACTTCGACGAGAACAGCACCATCTACGCTGCGCTGACTGGCTCTGATGCCCAAATTGCCAGATGGGTCATCGGCGAGAGCAGCAAGTGGAAAGACCTCGGTGCTCGGGATGCCTCTGATGGCTATTCCTACCACGGCATAGTCGTGGATAACGCCGACGGCAACCCCATGACCGATGCTTCCACAGGCTCTACCCTCTACGCTACCTACGTCTTTTACGACGGAACCTATTATGGCAGCGGTGTAGCCCGTATTCTCAACCCCGCCGAGGAGCTATGCTGTGAGGAAGCTGACTGGGATTACCTAGTGGCAAATCTTGACTCGTGCGAGTGGGAGAGCGGCGAAGATTGTTACTACGATGTTGGAGGCTCAAGTGACATCGACTTCGACCTCGAGCCCAGCTCATTGAAGATCTGCGGCTGTCTCACTTCGGACAGTAACAGCCACCTGTTTGCTATTGATAACACCGACTGGGGATACTACGGCAGCTGTTGCTCCTGCGAGCCGGCTTGCTGCATAACCGACTGGGAGGACTGCTGTTGCGCCTGTCTTGGTCGCGTCTGGACTTACGAAGACTGCTTCTCCAAGGGCGCTCCTGACCTCAGCAGCCCGGCCGATGGCAGCATGATACCTGCTGACGAGTGCTACTGTGTCAATGAGGAGATCGTCCTCAAGTGGGAACGCATGTGCAATTCCTGCTCCTACGACATCCAGGTAGCTCTCGATGAGGACTTCGTCGAGGTAGTCGATGAGTACATAGAGTACGAGCCGTCTAAGGGAGACAATCCCAGCCTGGTGATAGCGGAAGGTGCACTTGACTGCAACGAGACCTACTACTGGAGAGTCAGGTCTGCCGACGCTGAGACCGGTGAGATAATCCACAGCTGGTGGTCTTCTGACGAAGACAAGGCCTGGAGCTTCATCGTTGAGGTGGGACCTGGCGGCGGCGTTGAGTTGACGGCCCCCGATAACGGCGTCACCAACGTGCCCGTAACCGGCATAAGCTTCACCTGGACAAGCGTTCCCGATGCTACTGCCTATGACTGGGTGCTATCAGCTAATGCTGACCTGTCCAGTCCTGTGGACAGCCAGAGCAATCTGGCAGGCACTGCCTACACCTTCACAGGCGAGCTGGATAAAGACACTCCTTACTACTGGCAGGTAAATGCCAAGAAGGATGGTGTTGTAGTCAGCATGAGTGAGATCAGCACCTTCACCTCAATGCCTGAAAAGCCAGCACCACCTCCCGAACCCGAGCCAGCGAAGACTCCGGCTTGGGTATGGGTAGTTATTGGTATTGGCGCTGTTCTGGTGATTGTGGTCATAGTGCTCATCTTCAGAACGCGGCGAGTATAAGCTATCCTCGCTAGCCTTCAACGAAGGGGCGGCCCAAAGCCGCCCCTTCTTCTTTTCCTTAAATGCTCTACCAGCCTAGCGGCGTAGTTCAGTGCGACCTTTCAGGGTCGTGCATCCCACCGGGGAAGGAGAACATAGGAGAAATAATAAGCACGAAATACGAAATTCTAAACACTGTCAAAGCAATAATAAGCAAAATGCCGAACAGGGGTCTTGGTATTCGAATCTGGGATTTAGAGCTTAGTATTTAGGATTTTCAAAATGGTGTGGGTGCCGGGGAGAGGCACAGGGGAAGGGTGATACTAAGGAAAAAACATGGAAGTTTGCCATATTCCCCGCTAATTTATCCCATAAAGGCTATTTCCCTAGTTCCTTTCGGCAGTTTTTTCGTTTATAATAATAAATAAGGAGGTTTGATAAATGCGCCTGCTATCGCGACTGGGCATCATTCTCGTCGTGTGCCTCATGGCCACTCTCTTGTTGGCTGTGCCTGCACAGGCTCAGGATGAACCTTTCATCACTCTCTCCCCTCTCTCAGGAATGCCGGGAGAAGAAGTTACCATCCGCGGCTATGATTTTGATGACGACGAGGATGTGGAAATTTACTATTATCCCAACGGTTCCAGAATTGAGGTGGCTACGGACGAGACCGATAGTGGCGGAGATTTCAAGGTCACTTTCACCGTTCCCGAAAGCTGCAAGGGAGAGCACAGGGTGCGCGCTGAGGTGAGGTATGACGAAGCAGATGATTTCTTCACCGTGGAGCCTGGACTGGCAGTAGACCCCGAAGAAGGGGCCGTGGGCACTACGATTACGGTGAAAGGCAGGGGATTCGAGGAGGATGAAGAAGACATCGAGGTAAGGTATTACCTCAACGGCGACTATGAGATAGTAGCGGAAGACATCACCGCTGATGATGATGGCAGCTGGGAGGAGAGTTTCAAGATTCCCCCTTCCAGCAGCGGAAGCCACAAGCTGGATGCCCGGGGTGACGATAGCAGTTTTGCCGAGGTTGAGGATGCTACCTTTGAAGTAAGCCCGGGGATAAGCATAGACAAAGCATCGGGCAGCGCCGGCGCCACTATAACAGCGAAGGGCAGCGGCTTTCAGGAGAACGAAAGGGACATCCGGATATTGTTTGACAGCACGGTGGTAGCCGAGGATATCGAAGCCGATGAAGAGGGCGACTGGGAAGAGACCTTTACCCTGCCTGAGATGCCCAAAGGCGAGTATGATGTGACTGCCGAGGGAGAAGATACCGATAAAGACGACATCAAGTCAGCCAGCTTTGAGGTAAAGGCGGGGCTGGTGCTATCTCCCACCACGGGGCATGTGGGCACGGAGTTAACCGTCAGCGGCAGCGGATTTGCCGCCAGCAAGGATGTAGTCATTAGATATGATGAAACTCAGAAAGCGACAGCCAGCGCCGATAGCCAGGGCAGTTTCTCAAATGTAAGTTTTGCCGCCCCCGAGAGCATACATGGCGAGCATAACGTGACAGCGGAAGACGCACTGGGCACCGAAGTTTCAGTCACCTTCACTATGGAGTCACAACCACCACCTAAACCAGCCCCCATCTCACCATACGATGGAAGCAGGGTAGGACTTGTAGGCAGCGTGACGCCGACCTTTGAGTGGTCTGATGTGACAGATGATAGCGGAGTCACTTACAGCCTGCAAGTGGCAACCACCCAAAATTGCACTGACCCCATGGTTTCCCTCACAGGCTTAACCGAGGCCAGCTATACCCTGCCCGACACGGAAGCTTTGGGCCAGGGCACTTATTACTGGAGGGTAAAGGCGGTAGATGGTGCCCAAAACGACAGCGGATGGACCGCGGCTCGTTCCTTCAAGGCCGGGCTCTTGCCTATGTGGGGATTCATCGCCGCCATAGCCGCAATAGTAGTAATCATAGGCATACTGGTTTATAATCTCGTCATAAAGAGGAGAAAATTTTACTATTAAGTAAAAATAAGTTTATAATTCAGCAGAAGGAGGATTAAGAAATGAAATTCACGGTTATCGGACTGGGGCAATGTGGCTGCAGGATTGCTGACCAATTTGCCAGACTGAATCTCAAAGCCCACAGTGAACGTAAGGCTCGGATAGCGCCCACCATAATCGCGGTGAATACCGACCAGGCGGACCTGACTGGTTTGAGGTTTATCAAGAACGATTACATGCACCGGGTGCTTCTGGGCTTGCGCCAGACCCTAGGACATGGTGTCGGCAAGATAAACGAGCTAGGAGCTCAACTGGCCAAGGAAGACAGTGACAAGGTGCTGGAGGCTGTGAAAGCCAGTCCAGAGTTTTACGAGACACATGCCTTTCTTCTCGTGGCCGGCGCTGCCGGCGGCACAGGCTCAGGATCGCTGCCAGTACTGGCCAAGGCAATTAAGGATAGATACATCAGCAAGCCGGTCTATGCCCTGGCAGTTCTGCCTTTTGACCATGAGCAGAGCTCTGAGGCCAGAGGCGTATATAACACCGCCACTTGCTTGAAATCCACTTATGATGTAGTGGATGCCGTTTTTCTCGCCGACAACGAGAGGTATGTGAGAAAAGACATGAGCCTGATTAATAACATGGATAGAATAAACAGGATGATTGTCGAGCCCTTCTATGACTTGATGTGCGCCGGTGAGGTAACTAAATCCAAATATGTGGGTTCGAGGACAATAGATGCTGGGGACATAATTGCTACCTTGGAGGGATGGACCACTATTGGCCTGGGGAGAACCGAGCTTCCCTCATTCCGCTTCCCCTGGGAGCTGAGGAAGAAGAGTTTCCGCGACAAAGCTCTGGAAAGCTTCAGGGGGACACAGGCCTTAGACGCCACCTTCTCAGACCTCTCTCTTGGTTGTAGCCCCAGGGATGCTGGCCTGGCCATATACATTATGTCTGGCCCGGAAAGAGAGATGAATATGGATATGGTCAAGAGCGTCAGCGATTACATCAAAGAACTGGCACCCAATGCCTTGATTCGAGGCGGCGATTTTCCCGGGGAAAGTCACTTTATTGATGTTACCTTGATATTGTCCCAGTTATCCTTTGTGCCCAAGATAAAAGACTTTTACGAGGGAGCTACACAGTACGCTCAGGAACATAAGGGGCTGATAGAGCAAACTAAGAAGAGAATCGAGGCCCTGAGTGAGCTGGGCAAGGACTTGCCCGCCTTGGGATAAAGTATAGCCTTTCCCTTTTATCACCTTAAGGCCCATCACTTTGCTTGGGAGTGCTTCGGTTCGCCCGCAATGACACCTCCTTTTGTCGTTGCCAGGCTGACCCCGTCAGCCGAAGCAATCTCCAGTAAAGACCAGGCCCGGCCCAGGAGCTACCTAGCTGTCCCTGAGCCAGCCTTTTGCTCCCCTCGGGCTAAGGTTTTTGGCTGCCTGGACCACAAGAGCCAGGCTCATGAGAAAATCGTCGTGCCCCTCCTGAGGGTCAACATAGAAGTTCACCGTTTGGTTAGGCCGGTATTGCGCCCTGGCCCTTTCCAATTCAAACAGGGTTTCTTTGTACTCCCTGGAGCCATCCTGCTCATAAAGCTTTAGCCTCCCGGAGTTGACAAAGGATAATAGCTCAAAGCCCATATCGGATTTGCTTCTCGAGGTAATCACGAATGGGATAACCCTCCTTCCCAGTTCCTTTCGGAGAAAGCTAGCCACAGGCTGACCTATGCCGGTAGCGTCCACCACTATCCTGTGGCAGTTCCAAACATTTTTGAGGATATCCATCATCTGCGGATAAAGCTGGCTATGGGGCGTTCCCGTCCACTGGTATTGTTCCACAACTTTCAGCAGCGGCAGCGAATGGCTAGGGGCATCCACCCCGGCAATGGAGATTACCGTGGAATCCCTCCCCCTGCCCCCTCCCTTAAAGGGAGAAGGAAAAGGTGAGAGTTCCCCGGCCAAATCTACGCCAGCAATATAGGTTCTCTTCCCCTCAGGCTGCGATTGCCTTTGATGTTCTCCCAGCACCAGCGCTATCTGCTGTCGTGATAGAAAACCCCCACCGTGGGCGATAGGTAACAGAGCATATTGAGTTCTGAACAGGGGATGCTCTTCGCCCAGTCTTTGACGCTCTGCCTGGACGAACATGACATAAGCAGGGTTGTACTTGCCTACCTCTTGCCAATCATATCTAAAGTGGCGTTTAATGCCGTCCGCCCTCGCCAGTTCGAGATTGCTCTGCTTTACCTCTTCCAGCAAGGTGCTATCGTCCCAGGTAGTGCCATAGAGAATCGTGGTCACGTTGGTAGCCGAACCCATAGGGCGGAATTCCTTGCTGTACTTCTCCTTGCTGACATCTTGCGATTCATCGATCTCGAGAATTATGTCAGCGCTGTGTCCTACTACCGAAGACGATCCTTCAGCAGATAAGAAGATAGCCCTGGCGTTGCCCAGCCGAATAATATAGCCCATCTGGGTACGATAAATGCCCTCAAAACCGAACTCATCCAGCCTCTCCTTCAATCTTTCTATAGATATAATTGTTTGAGGCTTAAAGGTTGGGGAGCATTTTATAAGATTGCCTCCTCTGGCCATATACAGCGTTAATAACAGAACTTCCAAACGGGCTGAAAGCTCATTCTTGCCTCCCTGCCTGGCAATCTCCACGGAAAAGGTCAGCCCCCTTCCCTTCTGCACGGAGTCCATAACCGCCCGGGCCACTTCCAACTGGTAAGGTCTTAGCTTCATAGCCATCAGTTTTCAGATTTGAGACGGCTGCCGATTGCTGACTCTTGACTACTGTCCCCTGACCGCTAACTGCTCGCTTCTTATTGGCCTGCCATCTTTATGCCCAACCCAACCCCCAGGGGCACAGCGAGCTCAGTCAAGACCTTTTGGATGGCTTCCTTGAGAGACTTCTTCTGCTCTTTGCTAATTTGATATCTGGTTTTTACCAGCCTAGCTATGATGTTAGCCGTCTCGAAGTGCAGGTCAATTCGCTCTGGCTGCCTCTTCAGAAGCTTCCTCAGCTCTACCCTGAGAAGGGCGATCTCCTCATCGATTCCTTCGACATGAGAAGCTTCCTCCAGCTCAATCTTCTCCGCCTCCTCCAGAGCTCGGCTGTAGAAACCCCGCGGGCTACTCTTTCTCTTGTTTTCCCCTTTTTCTGCCATAACAGTTATGGGGCCTCCAAAGATTCACAGAATCTTTGGAGCACGGGTTATGGGGTCTCCGAAAATTCGCAGAATCTCTTGGTGGTTTTGCCCAAGCTCTGACCAAGCCGTAGACGAGGACATGAGCTGCCAGATCATAGTCCTGCCTCTGAAGAGCCACCTGCAATAGTTTCATATCCAATCTGCCTTATTGGTAGGCCTCCGGTTACTCCCTATGTCACCCTGAGCGAAGCGAAGGGGCTCAGAGATTCTTCGTCGCTTCGCTCCTCAGAACGACAGCGGAATGAAGAGTTACCTTATTTGCTACGTCATTGTCCAGTGGGTGCTAAATCTTAGCACATGTGTCCTAAAGAGGCAAAGGGGTTTTGTCACCCGGTTGCGGCTGCTAGTACCAACCCCAGACCAGTGCCTTTCCCACCCAGGTCAGTCCGTGAAAGCGCCGAAACACAGGGGGCAATTCCCCGAGAATGCCCGGCGCAGTACCAGCCAACCGTATCCTTCCTATAGCGAGGGTGCTACGCCGTCACATGGTGTAGTCGAGCTCATCTCACTTCAGAAGTGATGCTATTATCCAGCCCAGGATGCCACAGGCGGGAAAAGTCAAAATCCAGGTCAACACGATATTTCTGGCTATCCCCCATCTAACTGCGGAAAGGCGCCTTGTGGCCCCCACCCCCATAATGGCAGTGCTTATGCAGTGTGTAGTGCTCACTGGAATACCAAAATGTGAAGCGACCTCGATAACAGTAGCTGCCGCGGCATTAGCAGCGAATCCCTGAGCGGGGCGCAAAGTGGTTACTTTCAATCCCAATGTCTGGATGACCCGCCATCCCCCAATGGCAGTGCCCAGGCTAATAGAGCCTGCTGAAACTATAATGACCCAAAAGGGAATCTGCAACTCGCCGTATCCATAGTAGACCATCAAAGCCATAGAAATCAGGGCAATGGGCATCTGCCCGTCATTCTTGCCATGACTGTAGGACAGGAAAGCCGCCGACAGGACGTGTAGATAGTTGAAGGCACCCCGCACTTTGTCAGGTGCGCTTTTTCGGAAAAGCCAGAGTATGGCCACCATTAGCAAGAACCCACCTACAAATCCCAGGAGCGGGGCAATACCGACAGCAGAGACAACCCTTGTCAGCACCCCCCAAACAATGATTTCGCTGCCTGAGGTGGCGATGCCAGCCCCCACCAAACCCGCTACAAGGCCATGGGTCAGACTTATGGGCATGCCATAGCGTGTGGCGGCAACAGCCCAGATAATAATCGCTCCCGTCCCAGCAAGCACAATGTCCATGCTCAAGGCTCCGGAAGTTATAATCCCCTTGCCAATGGTTAGAGCTACGGCCGTGCCTGTGGCTGCCCCGAGGAAATTAAAAACGGCTGCCACAGCTACGGCAGCCCGGGGAGAGAGGGTCCGAGTACCAATTACGGTAGCAATAGCATTGGCGGCATCATTAAAGCCATTTGCAACACCGAAGCCAATTGCCGCTGCAATTACTAAAATCAGCAGAGCGAACGGCTCAGACATGCTTCAAAACTATACCCTCAAGGACATTGGCTACATCTTCCCCCCGGTCAGTGGCGTTTTCCAGGTGCTCGTAGATTTCGCGCCATTTGATTACGTCACATGCGTCAGTGCGGCAAACTACGAACAGCTCAGCCAGGGCAGCATGATGGACGTCGTCAGCCTCATTTTCCAGAGTATTGATCTCCACGCACTGCTCCAGAATCCATTTAAACTGGTCACGGCGGCGCAAACGAGACATTACCTCATTCAACTTGTGGGCCATCTTGGTTACGATTCGGGCTAGCTCACAAGCCCTCTCCGTGGGTTGAGCAATATTATAAAGGTAGGCTGTTCTGCCCGCAGCCTCGATGAAATCCATTACATCGTCCAAGCTATGGGCCAGGAGGGTAATATCTTCCCTGTCGATGGGAGTCACAAAGGTGCGATGCAGCCTCTGTATTATCTCATGGGTTATAACATCGCCTTTGTGCTCCAAATCCTTGAGTTGCTTTGCCTTAGCTTCAACATCTTCATAGTTGTCAAAGAGGTCAACTAACTTTTCTGCGGCAACGACTAAATTGCTCGTCTCTTGTTCGAACAGGTCATAAAACCCCGTATCTCTGGGGGTTATGGAGAATCTAACCAAAGTGCACCTCCTCCGCCTTGCCAGATACAGAGATAGGGTGGCAGGAATATCCCTCCACTTCTCTCCCATTAGAAGTAAAATAAAGCAGTGAATTCAGCCTATTCGCGGTGAGGGCAATACTGAAAGTAACAATGCAGGAATACAAAACTAAGCCCCGCCTCTTTCACACACTAGATAATGCAAACTTCCTGTCCCAAAGTCTTCCCTGGCTACGTCACTTATTATAGCACACCATAGAAAATTTCCACTAAGTGCCCTCATTCATATGATTACTGACACTCCTTTTTTCCGTCATTGCTAGGAGCGGCAGCGACGAAGCGATCTCTAAGCGAGGGCCCCCAGTCCAACTATAGCAGGCTCCAGCTTCGCAATGACTGTGACTTTCTCGAAGTTACAGGGGATTTTGCAGTTTGCCCCCCAGACCATGCCCGGACCGCTTCCCAGAACTTGCTCCCAGCCTTCCCCCATTTTTAGCCTACCATGCCGGCTACAGGGTCACCGACAACGACAAAAGCTAAGGCTACAGCAGCGATAGATTTGTCGCACAAAACAAAAACGATGGAGGAGGCTATAAGAAGGTAGGTGCTGCCGGTAAGCGTTGAACCCTCTCTTTCCCTGAGCAATACCCGAAAGACGCTTACAAAGCGCCGATTCACCCGTAGGGACCCGAGCCTGACAACCTCAACAACACGAGCCGTTATGGGGACGGAGATAAGCGCCAGGAGGAACATGCCTTGGACCACCAGCAAGGCACTAACCGGAATACGCAATCCCTCAGTGATATGCTACAGCCTCCGTGTTAGTCCTCTCATTTGTCCAAAATTTCCGGAATTTCGGGGGCATCCCTAACTCAACGACTGCGTTTACACTTCTTCCACCAGCCGCTTGTAACTTGTATTGTACTTTTTTGGTTAGTATTATTATAATATTGCTGATATTGATATTATGGCCCTAGTCTATATTGATATTTCAACCTTTCGACACCAGCTTATCGAAAAGAAAAAGAGGAGGACAATATGAGATTAGCCTCAATAAAGTGGCAAGCCTTAGTTTTCCTGAGCATTATGTCTATCCTCGCAGTTGGCTGCGCCAGCGAAGCCCTGCCCGCTAAAATAGAAGCAAGTAAATCAGTGTTGTCTCTCGGCGAACACGCAAACATCGAATGCATCGTCTCAAACGCCACGGGCAATTTCACTGGCAATTTTACCTATGAATGGTCAAACGATGGCGGCAGTTTACAGGGAGAAGGTAAAGCTATCGACTGGGTTGCTCCTGACAGCCCTGGCACCTATACCATCAGGGCCGAGGTAACGGGAGATAATGGCGAAAGGGGCACGGCTTCCATAACTATCACAGTAACGGACAACCATGCGCCAGTGATTCAGGACTTAGTTATCACCGCGGAGCATAAGTACCTGAAGAAGGTAAAGGTGAAGGAGGGGGAGGATTATTACAAAGTCGGAAAAGGTAAAGCATATAATATCTCGTGCCAGGCTGAGGATGAAGACAACGATGATTTATCCTATGTCTGGTCATGTGACAAAGGGGAGATATCAGCAACTGGCGCCCAGGTTACCTGGAAGGCACCTAAAGTTGACGGCAAGGTCAACATTGTGGTAACGGTAACCGATGGCAAGAATGGAGTAGCTACCCAGGAATTGCTACTCAGCGTAGTGGCTTGTTCTACTTGTACCTTTAAGTAAGCTAGCCCTTGTCTTCTCCCCACCACCTCTTTAGCTTGGCGGCAATCTCTTTTTCATAACCCTGGTCACCGGGAATGTAATAGCGTTTCCCCTGGAGTGAAGAGGGCAGGTTCTGTTGCTTGACGAAATGGTCAGTGTAATCATGGGCATATTTATAGCCTTTTCCATATCCTGTTTGACGCATCAAGCCAGTTACCGGGTTTCGCAAATGGAGTGGCACAGGCTCATTACGGCCATGCTGTATATCCTGTTGAACTCGGGAATAAGCCCGGTACAACGAGTTGCTTTTGGGAGCGGCTGCCAGGTAGACCACTGCCTCCGCTAAAGCCAGGTTGCCTTCGGGTAAGCCCACAAAGTGTACCGCTTGCTGAGCAGCTACCGCTATCACCAGTGCTTGAGGATCAGCCACGCCAACATCCTCAGAAGCAAATCGCACGAGGCGGCGGGCTATGTAGAGAGGGTCTTCACCAGCTTCAAGCATACGTCCGAGCCAGTACAAAGCAGCATCTGGATCAGAGCCGCGCAAGGATTTATGAAGTGCCGAAATCAGGTCATAATGCTGGTCGCCGCTCTTGTCATAGAGCAAGGCGCGATACTGTAGTGCCTCCTCAATAGCCGACAGGTCTATTGACCGCCGCCCATCACCATCAGGCAAGGTAGCAAATGCCGCCATCTCCAAAGCATTCAATGCCACTCTAGCATCCCCATTGGACACGGTCACCACGTGGCCCAGAGCGTCCGCACTTATTCTAATCTGGGACTTTCCCAGCCCTCTTTCTTCATCCTTAATGGCCCGTTCCACAATGAGCCTGACCTCCACTTCGCTCAGCAGATTTAATCGAAAAACCCGGCACCGAGAAAGAAGCGGAGAGATAACTTCAAAGGAAGGGTTTTCCGTAGTCGCTCCAATGAAAGTCACTGTGCCATTCTCCACGAAAGGCAATATGGCATCCTGTTGTGCCTTATTAAAACGGTGAATCTCATCGATAAAAAGAAGGGTTCTCTGTCCTGATAGTCTTAACCTCTTCTCAGCTTCACCGATAACACGCCGCAAATCAGCCACCCCAGCACTCACGGCACTAAGAGAGCTGAACTGCGATCTGGTGATATTGGCGATAATGTGAGCCAGAGTTGTCTTGCCGCTGCCCGGCGGTCCCCAGAAGATCATAGAGGGCAGCTGGTCTGCCTCAATACATTTTCGGAACACCCGTCCCTCGGCAACTAAATGTTCCTGCCCAACGAACTCGGCAAAAGTCTGCGGTCGCATCCTTGCCGCCAGGGGCATACTCTGAGGCAAATCCTTTTCTTCCGGTAGGTCGAAAAAGGGCATCTTCTCCATTATTGGCAACCACGACCTGTTAACTGAATCTTCTCACCCGAAAGCGATAGAGATTAACAGGCTCACCAGGTGATATTCCCGCCTTGAGCCGACAAATGGCAATCTGCTCCTCAACGCTATCTACACCTTCCAAATCAGGCAACAAAAGTCCCTTTCTCCAACCACTTTCCACGATAGCCCCATACCCCTTGGGATCGAGCTGGCTGATATCCGTAACTGGCTCGGGCGGGGTAAGGATATCCACGCTATATTCCAGGTCATCAAGCTCAGATGCAGTTACCGGGGAAAAGCGAGGGTCCCTAGTAGATGAGCTAATAGCGTTGGCTATGATTTCTTCAGCCACATTATCCTTGGAAGGCTCAAAGGTGCCAATGCATCCTCTTAGCTCGCCATGCTTATGAAGGGAAACAAAAACACCCGCCCGCTCTTTCATTTCTGGAGTTAATTCCCTCGGCTTGGGTATTTTACCATCTCGGATATAGCTTTCCACAGTTTCCTTGGCCAGTTTTACAACAGGATGAAGTTCCTCTGCCATGAGCACCCCCTTTCCCACCAGATAAAGGGCTGGAACACGTTAGCCACGAAACATAAGACACCGAAGCAATCCCCAAAGAAGTCTCATCTTGCATCTTCCCCCTGTCTGGATAGACTTGTCCTGAAGTTAAGCTCGGCTCCACAGAACTTACACTTTGAGCCATCCAACCCTACCACATGGGTATCATAACCAATCCTGTGAACATTTGGCTTGCCACAAGAATAACACACGGTATTTTCATACTCGTGTCCCAGCACATTGCCCAGATAAACAAATTTCAGCCCTGCTTCTTTTCCAATCCTATATGCCCTTTCCAATGTGGCCACTGGAGTAGCTGACAGACGAGTAAATTCGTGCAGAGGGTGGAAGCGAGTTACATGCCAGGGAGTAAGCTCACCCAGGTCATCTCGGATCCAGTTAGCAATGCCCTTAAGCTGCTCCTCATCGTCATTCATTGTAGGAATGATATTGGTCACCACCTCAACATGCATATCCCATTTTTCTTTAGCCCGCTTGGCCACATCCAGAATGCCCCGCCACTGAGAGATTTTGGCCAGCTGACGATAAAACCCGTCAGTAAAACCCTTGACATCAACCCTCCAGGCATCAAGCCAAGGCCCTATAGTGTCCAGAGCTTCAGGCGTGGCATAGCCGTTGGTCACATAAACAGTGTATAGATTATTTTCCTTAGCCAGTTTGGCTGAATCCAGGGTATATTCAAACCACACCGTGGGCTCATTGTAGGTCCAGGCAATGCCCTCGCAATTATTTCGCTTAGTTAACTCTACCTCTCTTTCAGGAAGCAATTGCTGTGAACTTGGCGGAATATCAACGCAGGAAATCTCCCAGTTCTGGCATCCCTTGCAGTGGAAATTGCATCCCCAAGTGCCTAAAGAGAAAGCAAAGGTGCCAGGGAAGAAATGAAACAAAGGTTTTTTCTCAATATGGTCAGCCGCCACTGAGGATACCTCGGCATAATTCATGTTATAAAGAGTGCCATCCCGGTTGATGCGCATACGGCAGAGGCCAAGCTTTCCGGGATTAATAAGGCATCTCCACTGGCAAACATGACACCTCACCCTGCCACCAGGGACTGTCTCATAGAGCATCGCCTCCCTTTCCATCATCCATCATTATACCACCACGGCCTATCCCGATATAACCTACAGCCTCCAGTATAATTTCACACGAAGCCCCTCTATCTTAATGGGAAGGAGCAAACAGCTCAATCCGTGGTGTGCGCGCTCCTAGGGTTGTGCCCCACCCCCTACCCCCCCATACGAGAGGGAGGATTACAAAGCCAGATTAATGCTGCTCCAAATACACCTTGCCCAAGTCAGGAACACCCAAGGGGCTAAGCTCATAACCCTTAACGTAATGTTTCACCAAGATATAGTTGATGCCAAACCACAAAGGGAGGCAAGGGGCTTCGTCGACTATTAATTGCTCAGCTTGCTGATACATACTCAGTCGGACAGCCTCATCTTGTTCTATAGCTGCCTGGTCAAGCAGAGCATCTAAGCTGGGGTTGCTGTATTCAAAGGCATTGTTTTCGCTTCCAGTATAAAAGAGGGTATCCAAGAAATTATGCGGGTCGGGGTAGTCAGCTATCCAACCCAGTATGAACATATCATCTTTCTCTTGTTTTAAGTCATAGAAGAAATACTCCTCTTCCAGTTGCCTGACCGAGACTTCCACCCCGAGGTTCTGCTGCCATTCCTGGATGATGGCGCCTAAATAATCGGGAATGTTATTGCCATAGCCTGAAACAGTTAAGATGATAGGCGGCAAATTCGAAGCCTCTCCATAAGTTGAGGCAGCAATAAGCTCTTTTGCCCTTTCCACATCGTAGTCCAGTCCCTCTAACCCTTCGTTATAGCCAGGCATACCTGCAGGCAAAATACCTTTGGCTTCATTCACCATATCCCTCAATATCAGTCTAGAGATGCGCTCTTTATTCACAGCATGGCAAAAGGCACGGCGAACATTAACGTCGTCGAAGGGAGCTTTTGCAGTGTTGAAGCCAATATAGAAAAGGCTGAGTTCAGGCGTTATGGCCAACTCTCGATGCAACGGGCTAGCCTCATCACTAACTTGATCAATATAAATCTTAGAAACAGGGCTAACGTCGATCTGCCCTTTTTCATACATAGCCATGGGCACGCCAGTCAAAAGATGAAAGATGACCTGCTGCACTCTAGCCAGCTTACCATAATAAGCCTGGCTACGCTCCAGAATCAACACCTGCCCTACTTTCCATTCCGCTAACTTAAACGGCCCAGTCCCGTTTGGATCACGCCACCAGTCTTTTCCAGATTCCACATTAACCCCATCAACCACAAAGGCAGTGGGATAAACTAGCTTGCTCAGGAAATAAGCCTTGGGTGCATCAATAGTAACCTGAAGCACATAGTCATCGATAGCTTTGACCCCAGAGATTTCCTCTGCTTTTCCTGCCAGCATATCCTTAACGCCAACGATATCGCCCAGATAGGTAACTGCTGTCTGAGAGCCAGTATCGGGGTCGCAGGCTCGTTCCCAAGAGTATTTGAAGTCGGCAGCTTTAACCTCCCCGCCACTATGAAATTTCACCCCCTTGCGTAGATGGAAAGTATACGTCCTGCCATCAGGGCTTTTCTCCCAGTTCTCAGCGATATCGGGCACCACCTTCAGCTCATCATCAAGGCGAACTAAACCACTAAAGATTTGCATGATGTAGGTATGAGAAGATAGGTCAGTGGAAATCGCCGGGTCAAGTGTTATGGGGCCAGTATCCCAGAGGTTAAGGACGCCTTGACCGCTGGGAGATAGCTGCTCCGGCCGGCAACCGGTCGAAGGTAAAAGCAATAAAGCAGACACAAGAAGAGATAATAATGTAAGCTGCCAAATTCTTTTCACTGGCCACCCTCGGCAAAAAGGGACTGTAACGCTGCAAACAACCGGGATGGCTCTTGACAACTTTGCGCAAGTTTTTCAAAAGGACATAAGTCCGTGCCGTCGTAGTCAAAGATATGAGGAACTACGCTCTTACTACTAATGGTCACTCCATGCTTCTTGAGCATATCAAGTGCTCCCTGGCTCACTATGCCAGCATATACCGAGGCTATTCGAGCATGAAGGCAAAGCATAGCTACGGCTAAGCCTACTATCCGATCAGCTAGTGCAGCATTATGCAAAGTGTTCTCCATATTCTGAACAGCTCGGAAAAAGGGTGCCACCCCACTCTCCTTGGAGCTGAAGAGAACCTGCCTTCCTTTGACTACGACGAGATTCAATTTCTTTTCCTCCAAGAGAGAGCGAGCAAGCTCAATATCTTCCATACTACTTCACCTCATATAGCTGATATGCCATGTTGCCCAAGTCAAGCTCTTGAGCAGTCCTTATCTGAACTAGGCTATCCGTGCCATTTATTTCGCCCAGTACATCAGGAGAGCTTACATCGGCAAATTTCCCTACGGGCTTGGCTTGGGCAATCAAGTCCAAAGACGCCTTATCAATAGCTACAACATCTGTGGAGGCGAGGATGCCAATATCCGGGATTACTGGTAAACCTGATGGCGTAGCGCAGTCACACAATGGCGTTACATCCTGGATAAAATTGATGAAGGCCACATTGGAGTGAAATCGATTTAGCACCCCGGCGGCAGCGTGAGCCAGATTAACTTGGAAGCTCTCCTTAGCATGGGGAGGTAAGTAAAAGACCTCCTCCGGGCAAAGGTAAAAACAATTGTTGCAATTCATGCATTTGTCTTCATCACGCACTATCTTCTCCTGAAGCAAAGACAAGGCTTTGAAGGCACAAGTCTCAACGCACTTTCCACAGCCTGTGCATCTAGAGGAGTCGATTAGAGCTCGATTTACACTATGCTGAGCAGCCTTCGACTCTTTAGCGACGCAGCCCATAGCCACATTCTTGACAGCGCCGCCAAAGCCAGATAGCTCATGCCCCTTTAGGTGAGAAAGGACCACCATAGAATCAGCATTGAAAATCTTCTTGGCTATCTTTATCTTGTCTAAAGGGCAATCAGAAACTCGTTTGGGGATATCCACCCACTCGCCATCATTGCCTTCCTCCCCATCAGCGATGATGACAGGTGCTTCCAACGATTCCCCAGTAAAGCCATTAAAGGCTGCGGTAGACAGGTATTGGCTGGCAGTGAATCTCTTCGCGGGGTAAAGAGCAGTGGTATCGGTGACAAATGGCTTGCCTCCAGCTTCTTTAATCAAATCACACACTCGGTGCACTAATGGCGGGCGAAGATAAAAGCTACCGCCGTATTCTCCCATGTGAACCTTCACCGCCACCGAGTCTCCCGTAGAGATAACGCCTGCTACCTTGGAGAAAAGGAGCTTCAGCCCCTTCAGGAAAGTCCTGCCCTCATCATATGGAAAAAAGAAAACCTCGCTCCTTTCACTAACTTCCACGGTACTCATTTACCATAGTATAATAAATTAAGGCGCAGGTAAATTATGTTCTCATCGAATCCAAAGCCCCGATAACCAAATCCTAAAGATTTTAGATTTGTTTCTGGGCGAGACAACCTAGAGAGACTCCTACTTCCTCTCCTAAACTTATCTCATCGGCTCTAATTTTGGTGCTATAAGCATAGACAGTGATTCCCGCCTCAACGGCTCGGCAAAGAGTACGGCTGAACCTGGCATCAATTTCCTCGTTTGGTGAAAAGACACAGGCATCTTCACGTTGAATAATAAAAATAATGCCCGCCCCGTAACCATCATTCTTGGCCTCCAGCAATGCTTCCAGTTGCTTTGTTCCCCGCTGAGTAGGAGCATCGGGGAAAAGAGCTCTGCCTTCCCTGACCAATGTCACCGATTTTGCCTCCAGAAGATATCTTTGGCCATTATTTACCAGGAGAAAATCAAACCTGTTGCCCTTGAAGGTGGCTTCCTTATGTATTGAATGGAATCCCCGAAATTGAAGGAAAAATCCCTTTCTTAAAGCCTCAAAAACCAAGGAATTGGCCGCCCGAGGGTCAGCCCAAACCAAGCTTTGGGCTAAGGGGAAAAGATACAAATCCCATTTTATTTTTCTCCGATGATTGTCCCTTTTTACCAGAAATACCTTTTGACCGGGCGAGAAAAGTTGCCAAACCCTCCCCGTATTGGGTAAATAGGCAATTTCTTCTTTCCCCCTTAACTCTACCAAAGCCGAAAAACGTTTCAACCTCCCTAAGAAAACTGCCTCCTTAGTTTCGCCGTCGACTCTCATTTATAACAAATTCTTAGCTTTCAGGCTTAAGTAACTTCTATCGCAGACGATGATGTGGTCAAGGACATCAATGCCTATGACTTCCCCTGCCTTGACCAACCGCTTAGTTAACTCAACATCCTCTTTTGATGGCTCCGGGTCACCCGAAGGATGATTGTGCACAAAGATTACCGAAGCAGCGGAGGAAGAGACCGCTTCCTTGAATACCTCACGGGGATGGACAATGCTGGTATCCAGGCTGCCTATGGAAACCGGCCTGCAATTTATTACCCTATTTCTAGTATCTAAGCAAAGGACCAAAAAATGTTCCTTCTTCTTGCCTTTCAATTGGCTCTTGGCAATGTTAACCACATCCTCCGGGGACTTGACCATCGGCTTTTGTTTCTCACCAGCATCGCCTTCCAACCTCTTACTCAATTCAAGGGCAGCTTTGATTTGAGCTGCCTTAGCTAAACCAACCCCTTTTACCTCGCTCAACTCCTCTACAGAGGCATTAGCGATACCTTTGAGATTTCCAAATCGGCTCAACAGCTTCTGGCTAGTCACCATAACGGATTCACCTTTGATTCCTCGACCTAAGATTAAGGCTAAAATTTCTTGGGCAGAAAGCGCTTCGCTCCCCAGCTTAAGTAACCTCTCCCTGGGACGCTCACTAAGGGGTAAATCGCGAACGGTGAAGGAGTCCTTCATACAGATATTCTAGCAAAGCACTCTGCCACAATCCATAATCTGCTAAAATACTTCTTAAAAGATTAAGAGTAGGGGTTAGCAATATGACTAACTAACTAGCAGTAAGATGGTAAGGCTGCCCAATAGAGCAGGAGAGGGTTTAGCCAAAGGAGGCATTTCACGCATGGTAGACGAAGAAGTAAAGGAAATCTGTGTGCCAGAGCCATTGTTTAGCTCAGTATATATCGGGAATATACAACGCGGGTTAATTCTCGACCCATCCTGTTTTTATTCAGAGTATACTATTAAAGTCGTCGAAGCTAGCATAGATACTTTTAAGAGCTCTAAGATATATACACCTAGGGTAACTGCATACCAAGTTTACACTGGCCACAAAGATGAGTTTGTCAGTAACTTAGAGCAATCCTGGTCAGCCAAGAAAGAAGAGGTAATAGAAGCTTGGGATAGCATCGTTAGCTTGTTTATGAGTTATCAAATCTCTTCTATCCCCATCGCACCAGACAATCTTGACTTAGCCCTCCGTGCGGTGCTAGCAGAAGAAAAAAGGGTACCATTTGTCCAAGACGTGCTATACGAGCTTATAGTGCTCTCCAAGCACCAAGGGCTTCCTATTTTGGCGTTTTCCAGTGGTTCTTGGGAGCTTATGCGTAGGTTGGAGGCTATAAGAGAACGTCTAAAGGAAATAGGGATCATAATTTGGCATAAAGGAGAAAATTTGCATCGATATAAGCAAAAGAATATTAAACCTGTCATAGAGAAGCGTTTAGCTGGATCCGGAGGAGTGTTGATTGCTCTTGCGGGTGCGGCGTTGATACAAGTTTGTCCTATCGCTGCACCAGTGGCACTAGGAGCAATAGGTGCCACAATAGTGGCAATGGAATGCTAGAGTGTCTTTGTGAGGGAGCTGGCCTTGCTGCTTAGCCAATTGAACTTCGTTACAAAGTCTTCAAGAAATAGATTAGCATGGAGAAAAATAAGGAACAGTTATGGAAAGTTGAGGCCATAGTCGAGCCTGAAATTGAATGGGAAAAGATAGGGATTGATAGTTTCAAAATCAGCGCTGATGAATGTGTTGCCTTTGAAAAACAGCTTGGAAACAAAACCCAGCTTTCTATAACCATAGTTTCAGATCGTGCAGGAGTAGCAGAAGTACACAACAAGGCCCACTTAGTTCTGAAGTCGTTCCTTTCCCTTTTGGACTTACAGGCAGGAAGAGGCTATAGGCCCACGATTAGCAATGCAAGCGCTTTTACTAAGGATGGCCACGCCTTTGTGGGTAATGTGTTGTTTGGTCATTTCAAAGCTATCCCCAAACTTGAAGACCTAGATTTAAGCCTTCTAAAAACAATTGCAAATTCCCTTGAAATACTTGGCGCAGATAAAAGGGAGAGGGTACTCCTAGCACTGAATTTCCTATATGATGCACTTGCTACATCCTCTGACGTCCAATGCTTCATTTCAATTTATGGAGCTATAAGTTACTTGATGACTAGTGTCGGGCTTCAAGAAAAATCCCTTGATACAGCGCGCGAGACATTCTCAAAGTTTAGGGATAGTGGAGCCTTGACAAAGGAGCAGGAAGCCTTACTGATCGGAAGATTTCGACAAATTCATACCAAGCAATATGAAGTCATTAAGAGCAACAAGGTCAAGAGAGCGGAGTTAGATGAAATTAAAGCATTCTTTAAAGAATTCTTGGTGAAATATATCGAATATGCAAAGCTGACTCACAAAGAAGAGTGTTGAGAAATGGGAGTTAGCCCTTCTTACTCAGCCCCCGCCAAGTCCACCCTTCCAGAGCCAGCGCGCCGGCCAAAGCCAGAGCTGTAGCTAATGCTGCCAATACAGCAATTAAGGCAGGATGTAGCCATACCCTCGGAGCTTGAGTTGCCGAATTTGACAACGTTTCTCGCCACCCAGCATCAAGACCATCTATATCAAAACCATAGACTTCGGCCATAGCTTCATCATAGGTATTACCGTGCTTTAAAAGAGTCAATAAGTTGAGCATTTTGCCCTGTCCGTAATTATCCAGAAGGTACTCCACAAGGCTGTAGCTCTGAGCATAGGAAAGATAGGCTTTTCCAGTCTCGGCGGAAAAGGGGCTGCACAGGCTACGCACCGAAATAAGATTATCCTCGAAGATAGCCCTCTGCAAGAAGGGGCGGAGATAAGGGTCAAGCTCGCCCTCGTTATACATAGCCAACCCTTCATCAAGCCAGGTAGGAAGCTCGGCATACGGGCTGAAAGTCGCCTGATGAACAACCAGATGCGTTAACTCGTGAGCCAATGCTCTCTTGCCCCAATCAAGGCTGCTTGGTGAAATACCAATAGCGATTATGCTAAATTCAGTAAAGGCAGCGCCTCCAGTCCATTCCTGGGGAAAAATCATGGCTCCTTGCAGGTCCTCAACCGAGGCATAAACATATATCTTTATGGGCCTTCCAGGATAGGTGCCAATATCCCCAGTCAATCTGGCAAGCCCTCCCTCACAAGCATTCATCAATTCCTGAGCGAAGGACTCGTCACCCTCATACCAGAAGATGGTCAGCTCAGCACCCTCATCCTGAGAAATCTGCGATTTTTCAAAGAACCCGCTACTGGTCAAACTCTGCCAATGATAGCGCTCATCATCAAAATGTGTTACCTCGTGGGAAGTTTCAAATCTGTTCCCGGCAGCGTCCTCAATCACCCACCAATACGTGACTTCAGCACCAGGGGGCAAGCTCGCTTTCCTCATATCCCATGGCCAATTAGCCTCTATCCTGGGTGCTGGAGTAAAATCAGCCCAACCTTCGCTGACAACTCTGGCGTAGTTCATCTTATCCACTTGGTAATGAAGACGAACATCAACAATATCAGCGTAGCTTTCAGCCTCCAGAGTGAACACGGCTTGACTAGGGAAATTTATCTCTACACCGCTATTTATGACTGCAATATCATTCTCGGCTGCGACGAGGGAGGGGCTTAACAGCAAGAGAAGCGCCGAGATTATTAAGGCGATGCGTCTAATCATTTCCCTACTCTAGACCTAAGGTAGGCAGTGATAAATCCATCTAATCCCCCCTCTAATACAGCTTCAGCATCATGAACTTCATAATCGGTGCGGTGGTCCTTCACCATTTTGTAGGGATGAAGAACGTAACTTCGAATTTGATTCCCCCAACCCGCTTCAATACGCTCGCCCTTGAGCTTGGCTCTCTCCTCCTCCTTCTTCGTACGCTCCAGCTCAAGGAGGCGGGAATAAAGAATCTTCAAAGCAGCTTCCTTATTTTGGTGTTGAGACCTCTGCCCTTGGCAAGTAGCCACCAGTCCTGTGGGCAAGTGAGTTACCCTGACAGCGCTGCTTGTCTTCTGCATATGTTGTCCTCCAGGACCACTGGACCTGAAAGTATCTACCCTCAAATCTTCCGCGCCTATTTTGATATCCTCCGTCTCTTCAGCCTCAGGGAGGACTTCCACGAGTACAAAAGATGTGTGGCGCGCATGGTCAGCATCAAAGGGAGAAAGCCGCACCAACCTGTGCACCCCGTGTTCGCCTTTAAGATAGCCGTAGACATAATCCCCCTTAATCTCCACGATAGCACTTTTTATGCCAGCCTCTTCTCCGGGGGAGACATCTAAGACCTCAGCCTCATACTCATGCTGCTCTGCCCACCTCAAGTACATCCGGAGCAACATGTTTGCCCAATCCTGGGACTCGGTGCCCCCCGCACCAGCATGAAGAGCAAGCATAGCATTTCGCGGGTCATAATCACCAACAAAGAGCTGTTGGCTCTCTAGCCGTTCAAATTGAGAGCTTAGCTTTCGTAGCTCCAGTTGTATCTCTTCCCTAAGAGAGTAATCATCCTCCCCAATGGCTAAAACAGTCATTTCCCGAAGGTCGGTGGCTTTTTTCTCCAGTCCACGCCAAGTATTAACTAAATTCCTCTTTACCGCAAGCCTGCGCATAATAGCCTGTGCTTTAGCTGGGTCATGCCAAAAATCAGGCTGGGCTGACTCCGCCTCTAGCCTGGCAATTTCCTTTTCCTTGCTAGGTATGTCAAAGATGCACCATTATGTCTGATATTCGGCGAAGCAAGTCTTCTAGATTTTCCTTCTCCTCTTGCATTTGTCCTCCTTATACTCAGTTAACGGTAGAATCCCTCCCTGGCGAGAGGAAGAAAGGGTGCTAATCAAATAACCTCCCGCTGATAGTCTGGCTCAAAGACCAGGCTGCCCGCGGCAGCAAGGTGAGCCAAGCGGGTTGGCTCAGGAATTCGATAGCCACGACAGCACTTTATCACCCATTGTAAAGCCGATGCCAGGTTAATTTTATGGCCTACGGAAACATATATCGGCCTCACTCCGGACTTAGTCCTTAAAGCTGCTCCAATAATCTCTCCCTTATCAAGCAGTTCAGCATGAAAGCCAGCTTCCTCCCCCACAGGTTGATGCCTGCCGCAAAGAATAGATTTAGCACAGCCTATAGTAGGTAAATCGAGAAAAAGCCCCAAATGTGAGGCGAGCCCAAACCTCCGGGGATGGGCAATCCCTTGACCATCAACCAGCATAAGGTCGGGAGTGTTATATAGTTTTTCACAGGTGGCCAGGATTAAGGGAATTTCTCGAAAAGACAATAGGCCAGGAATATAGGGAAATCTAATCTCATCCTCAGCTACCTCTATCTCAACTATGCTAAGTTCAGGATAACGGAGAACCACCACTGCTCCTCGAGCCACACCCTGAGCATTGGGAGAAGATATGTCAACACCAGCAACAAGACATGGGTTAATATCCTGTTTTTCAATCACCACCTTTTTTGCCAGGCTCAATTGTATTTCCCTTGCTCTGGCAACGCTCACCTCCCACTCGTGTAATTCATGCACCCTCATACCTTGAATTATAGAGCATTCTGCACTACTAGCAAACTTCTAAGCCATTTATATATGACTAATGTGAACTTCCCCACGGGAAGCAGTTTGGCAAAGAATGAATCACTCTGCTATAATCACAGACGTAACCAATCATTAGTTGCTGAAATGTTTATCCGCCCGATTATAGAAATAGCTTATTTATTAACTTTGCCTAGTACCAGTCCAGAGAACTACTGAGAAGGTGTGTTATGCGTGAAGAACTCACCAATAGTGTAGAAGCCATGGAGATCGCAGCCGAAAAGATGCTCGAAGAGGCGAGGATTACAGCCAACGGCATTCTCATTGAAGCTAAGGAGGAGGCTATGAAAATACTTTCCTCTCAGCTCCCACTGGATGAGGTAAAAACTGAGTGTGATAAGGTTGTACTTAATGCTAGAGCAGAAGCCGATAAAAAAATCAAGGATTCTGAGAAGAAAGCTGCTGAAATCAGCATTAATGCTGATAGAAAAGTAGAAGAGATTACGGAGCTCGTGGTGAATATTGTCACGGGCAAAAGTTAGAATGATACCTCTAATCGTCAATACGCCCGACCCTATGACTAAAGTCAGGGTAGTAACTACTAAGGACTACTCCACCAAGACCCTCAAAACTCTGCATACCTTGGGTGTGCTTCATGTTGAAGAAAGTGAAGAGCTAAAACCTGTAGACAAAGAAGCCATTGAAAGGGAAAGAAGAGAAATCAGTGAATTATCGACAAGCATTAACGATATACTAGCTTACATGCCAAAGGGAGAGAGAGTATCACTGAGGGAGGATGTTGAGGTTATATACACAAGGCCCTTTGATGAAGTTGACAACGAAGTGAGATCGCTATGCACCAAGCTCAGCAACATGCATCAAAGAGCCACCAAACTCAATGAAGAGGTTATGGGACTAACAGAGCTAGGCAAGTATCTTGGCTCTCTTGAGCAGCAGGCTGATATTAGACTGAGAGATCTAAATTTCTCTGGGAGTTACCTTTCTTCTCGGGTCTTTGTGTTTCCAAACGACGTATTTGAGACTTTGTACCCCAAACTTGGAGACTACATACTTGAGAACATTGTGGGCACAGTAGACGACGAGACCGTCTTGTACGCCATTGCCAAAGTGGAAGATCAGGAGACTATAGAGTCTGTAGTTAGGGATGGCGGGGGCAAGATTCTGCACATACCAGAAAAAGATTTGACAGTAAGAGAATTTCTTGAAGTAGCCAGTGTTGAAATTAACAGCTTTGAAAAGGAATTGACAAAGCTTCACGCCGAGATTGAAAGTAAAACCAGGGAGAATCTGGAAAAGCTCGTCCTTTTCAGGGAGGCATTATCAGCAGAAACTGAAAGACTAGCGGTTTTGGCAAAAGCCTGTGAGGCAAGGTATGTCACTTTAATCGAGGGATGGATTCCAGAGAACAAAGTTGAAGCGACAATTTCTGGGCTCAGGGAGAACATAGGCTATGTCTTTGTTGACACCAGGAAGCCAGAGCAGGCCGAAGAGCCCCCCACCAAGATGAGGAATGCAACTGCGGTTAAGCCATTCGAGGTCATCGTGAACTTGTTTGGTACCCCAAAGTATAGGGAATGGGACCCCACCCCGATAATAGCATACTTCTTTGCCATTTTTTTTGGTATTATGCTGGGGGACGTAGTGTACTCTGCCCTCCTCATACTATTTGCATACTTTGGCCTGCGGCTTTTAGTCGATGACCCCAAAACTGAAGGTTTCAAACTATTCCAGAGGATAATTTACATAAGTGGTGGTGTTGGTTTGGTTATTGGTCTGCTTACGGGAAGCTATTTGGGCAACTTCTACCAGTTCCCGTTCATTGGAATCGAGAGCCTAGCACTTGTCGGAGAAATTCAGGAAATGTTTTCAAACCCTGTATCATTCATACAATTCTCAATAGTAATGGGTCTGGTTCACGTAAACATAGCTCATGTGCTCGCACTCATTAGAGGAATAAAGGAGAGGCAGAAAGCGATAGTGCCCAACAAAGTCGGGCTATTTATGCTTCAAATCGGTGCCATACCCTTGATTATGGTTTTCATACTTGGTATGGATATCCCATGGTTAACCGGGCAAATACCGACTATACTGATGTCTGTTGCAATTATCGGACTAGTGCTAATTGTCGCCTCCTCCCTGATGGAGAAGGGCGCTTTCCTGGGCGCTATCTTCTGGCTCTTTGACGTCACCGGCATACTGGGTGATGTTATGTCATATGCAAGGCTGGCAGGTGTGGGGCTGGCCACATATTACCTAGCATATTGCTTTAACCTGATTGCAGATTTATTACGCGGAATGATGCCTGCCGGAATAGTCCAGCTTATCGTTGGCACCTTAATATTTATATTAGTTCTGTTGCTTGGACATGTACTGAATTTAGCTCTCAGCGCCATAACATGTTTTGTGCACTCCCTTAGGCTATGTTTTGTGGAGTTCTTGTTCAAGTTCTATGAAGGAGGCGGCAGGGCATACGGCCCGTTTCGGTTGAATGCTCGACCTGTATTTGTCAAACTGTGAACGCAGTTAAAAAATATTTGATTGACGGAGGTGTAAGATGCTAATCAGCCCCGAATCCCTGGCGGTCATCGGAGGCGCGATAGCTCTAGCCGGAGGCTTGGCTGGCTCAGCCATAGGCATCGGTATAGCTGGCTCGGCCGGAGCAGCTACGCTGTCTGAAGAACCAGGGCAGCTCAGGAATGTCATCCTCTTGGCGTCGCTGCCGATGACCCAGACCTTTTATGGCCTGATAACACTGATACTAATTCTAACAACAGTAATCCCCAACCTCTCTACCATGTCTGATGGTGGTGGCATGGGTTTCGCGGTATTGGGCATTGGTGTCATAACTGCCGCTGCTGAAGCGTTCTCGGGAGCGTACCAAGGCTCTGTGTGCGCTTCGGGTATCTCGCTTTTGCCCAAGACAAAGGGGCGGATATTAACTAACTCCATGATGTTAGCCGTGTTCGTCGAGCTGATAGGCGTGCTGGGATTAGTATTCGCCATAATGGCACTGGCCTTGCTGGGACTTTTTTAAGGCATCTAAAATGGAAAAAATAAGTGAAGCCGTTGTTGCCAAGGTTAAGCTGGATGCTCAGAACATAATAAGAGAGGCTGAGGAGAAAGCAAAAGATGAGATAGAGAAAGCCAAAAAGCAGCAGGAGTTGAGATTCGAGGAAGAGAAAGGCAAAATACTAGGAGAGGCGGAGGAAGAGGCTGCTAGAATTCTGGCCCAGGCCTCTATCAGCGCACGCCAGCAGCTATCGAGCGCGAAAGCGGACACAATTGCCAAAATAATTGACGGGGTGCGGAAGGAATTGTCCCGAATTTCAAGCGATGAAAGCCACTTTCTAAACTTGATTAGAGACGCCATAGATGGACTGGGCGTGGATAAATGTAGAATTTACGTTTCTCCCAAAGATACCATAACCGTAGAAAGACTACTTAAGGCAGATAGAGAATTATCCGGCAAGATAGTTGAGGTCAGGGAATACAATTGCCTGGGAGGAGTCATAGCTGAGGATGCTGAGGGAAAGCTCAGAATAGATAACACTTACGAGACCAGACTCGAGATGCTGCTACCAA
The DNA here is from genome assembly GCA_964638975.1 of uncultured Dehalococcoidales bacterium. Taxonomy (GTDB): domain Bacteria; phylum Chloroflexota; class Dehalococcoidia; order GIF9; family AB-539-J10; genus RBG-13-51-36. The sequence goes on along the minus strand of CAZXAJ010000004.1, from coordinate 89,357 downwards.
AGTTATTGCCGGAGATAAACAAGGAACTCTTTGAAGCCCCATAAAGGAACGTCGTGCTTAGTCCAAAATATGCATTTATATCTGCTTGTCTGAAAGGCGAGGAACCTAAAACCGTCACCTCCGAACATATAGATAGAATGGCGACAGCGTCCAACCTCCAGGATGCGTTGGCAATCATTAGAGAGACCGATATAGGAGGCTATCTGGAGGCATTGCCTGTTAGAACTTTTGATTACCTAGATGAATGCTTGTGGAGCTATCTCGCGCAGCGCATCAGATATGTGGAATCATTTAACTTCCTGCCCAGAGATATATTGAAGGTATCCAGAGCATATATACTGAAATATGATGTCTCAAATATTAAAGCTGCTTTACAAAATATTTCGGGTGGCAAAAAAGCCACTATGATACCGGTAGGGATTATCCACAATAATGCATTGCTTGATGAACTTCTCAACGCTGATAATATAGATGACATCATCCAGCTACTTATCACGTGCAAACTGGGAGATTATGTACTTGCCCTAGAACAGTACAAAATAGATAAAGGCGCAAAGTCAAAGCTCCTGGCTGAAGCCAAGTTAGATAGTGAGTACTATAAGAACATGCTAAGTACGGCAAGGTGCATAAAAGATGGCTCTGTGCTATCTCAGGCTTTCGGTCTAATCATAGACTTGGCAAACCTGCAAATTGCCTCGAGAGCTATAATCGAAGGCGCAGGACTTGATGCTGCTGAATATACCATTGCCGGCGGATATAGGATTACAGACCAAACCATCAAAGAATTACTATCCGTTAAAATGGCCGACATGCCCGCTAGACTGGAGATTACCGAATATCGGGATATAGCAAATGAAGTATCCATTAGCTATGATAAGACCAAAAACATCACGGCTGTAGAGGAAATTATCGATAAGCATAAGTTCAGGATACTCAGGGAAATTTTGTCACCGAGGGTGCTATCCCCACTCGTGATGGCCTGGTATTTAATCCTCAAGGAGGTTGAAGTACGCAACTTGAGGCTAGTTCTAAAAGCAATAGTCGATGCTGTTCCTGTACAGGAAATAAAGGATTATTTGGTGTTGTGACATGATGCCCATCAAACACTTAGATATAGCCGTCATAGGAGACGAAGAGCTGGTCAACGCACTGAGATTGGCTGGTGTCAGCAAGCATTACGTGATAAGGGGTGATACTAGTGCCCATGAAAATGTGAGGAAGGCTTTAACTGAATTAATAGCTGAGCCTGATATTGGCATAGTGATTATGTTGGAAGACTATGCCCAATATGTTGAAGATCTGGTAACTCAAATTAGGGGGAAAAAGGCGCTGGCCCCTGTGATCATTGAAGTTCCATCGAAGTTTGGCACAAAGTACCCGGATATTCGGGAATATTACAGGGCGTTGATCAGAGAATCTATAGGGTTTGACGTAGAAATTTGAGATTATGGCAAGAGTAGGAGGATAAAGACATGGGCAAAATATGGAGAGTTTCGGGTCCTCTAGTCATCGCCGATGAAATGAAAGGTTCCCAGGTTTATGAAGTTGTCGAGATAGGTGAAGAAGGGCTTGTCGGGGAGATAGTGGGACTGGAAGGGAATAGGGCGATAATTCAAGCACACGAGGATACTTTGGGACTGAAAGCCGGCGAGGTGGTGAGAGGAACAGGAAGAATCTTGAGTGTGGAGCTAGGCCCTGGACTTGTGGGCTCTATTTACGACGGGTTGCAAAAATCTTTGCTTACCCTGGGTGAAAATATCGGCCCGTTTATAAAACGGGGAGTCAAAGCCGCAGCACTTCCCCGCGACAAAAAATGGGAGTTCACACCTAAAGTCAAGGTGGGGGATGCCATTAGTGAAGGGGATATAATAGGCATAGTTCCCGAGACCAACCTGATAGAACATAAAATAATGGTGCCGGTAGGAATCAAAGGCACAGTAAAGGAGGTACGCAAAGGCGACTACACTGTCGAAGAGCCTGTAGCTCGGGTGGAACATGATGGGGAGACAAAAGAACTCACGCTGATGCAACGATGGCCCGTAAGAAAGCCCAGACCCTATAAGCAGAGGTCCGATCCTTCGGGCTTGCTCACTACTGGCATGCGAATTTTGGATTACATGTTCCCTTTAGCGCTTGGGGGCAAAGCTGCGATACCCGGGGGCTTTGGTACTGGAAAAACCGTTGCCTTGCAGCAACTGGCTAGATGGGCCCAGACACATCTGAATATCTACGTTGGCTGTGGCGAAAGGGGTAACGAGATGTCTGACGTGCTTACTAGCTTTAGGGAACTCAAGGACCCCAGCACAGGAAGATTGTTACAAGAGAAAGAAATCTTCATAGCCAACACCTCGAATATGCCCGTTGTGGCTCGGGAAGCGAGTATCTTCGTTGGCATTACTATGGCCGAGTATTTCCGGGACATGGGTTACGATATTTTACTGGTTGCAGATTCAACTTCAAGATGGGCTGAAGCTATGAGGGAGATGAGTGGAAGACTTGAGGAAATGCCAGGAGAGGAAGGCTTCCCCTCATATATGGGCTCTCGGCTTTCCTCTTTTTACGAAAGAGCGGGAATGGTTGAATGCTTAGGCAATCCTGAAAGAAAGGGATCAGTAACAGTAGCCGGTGCCGTTAGTCCCCCCGGAGCCGACTTCAGTGAACCAGTGACCCAAAACACACTTAGAATAATAGACGCCTTGTATGCCTTAGAAGTCTCGCTGGCAAACAAGAGACATTTCCCAGCCATAAGCTGGCTCACTAGCTATAGCCTTTATGTAGACGCAGTTAAAGATTGGTGGAATAAGCACGATCCGGGGTGGGAGAATACCAGAGCTAGTGCCTTGAGAGTATTGCAGCAGGAGGCTGAACTGGAAGAAATTGTGAGACTCGTCGGTCCCGAAGCTTTGCCCGAAGGAGACAAATTGTTGCTTCTTGTCGCCAGGATGATACGCGAGGACTTTCTCCAGCAAAGCGCCTATCATGAAGTTGACACCTACTGTATGCCAGCAAAAGCTGGGCTCATGCTTAAGACCATACTAAAGTTCTATGAACTTGCCCAGGAGATGTTAAATTCGGGGATGGGCATTGAGAGCATCCGTTCATCGCCCATGGTGTACAGAATATCCAGAATGAAGGATATAGCCAATGAGGTCTTTGAACAGAAGGCCAAGGAATTGTGGTCAGAGATGGAACAAAACTTGGTCACTGGCAAACGAATTCCCTGAAAATTCGAGGGATATTGGGGTCAAAAAGGAGGGCTCTGATGAATTTTTCTTCGCTTTACGTTAAAGAAGGAAGAGCAATTAGTAGTGCTAGGGGAGCTTTACTCGTGGCTGAAAGCATTCCTGGTATAAAATTTAATGAGATAGTTGATATTCAACTTGGAAATGGTGAAGTCAAAAGTGGTCAGGCAATAGACATAAGTGAGGAGGCAACTATAGTCCAGGTATTTGGTGGCGTCAGCGAAGTGGACCTCATCGGGAGCAAGATAAGATGTAAAGGAGAGACTTTAAAGCTGCCAGTATCTATTGACATTTTAGGAAGGATCTTTAATGGGATGGGAGAACCTATAGATGGAGGCCCGGGGGTGATCCCCGAAGACTACATAGATATTAACGGCGAGCCCATAAACCCAGCACTCCGCCAGCCTCCGGCAGAGTTTATTGAGACCGGAATTTCGGCGATAGATGGCTTGAACGCATTAGTTCGAGGACAGAAGTTGCCCATATTCAGCGGCTCGGGCTTACCGCACAACCGAATTGCATCTCAAATAATCAGACAAGCAACCGTAAAGGGCAAGGAAGAAAGATTCGCCCTGGTCTTTGCTGCTATTGGTATCAGTTACGATGATGCATCCTTTTTCATGAGGAATCTCGAGAGGACAGGCGCATTGGAGAGAACCGTGGCTTTCATCAATACCGCATCAGACCCCGTTATCGAGCGGTTATCAACACCAAGGTTGGCTTTAACCGCAGCCGAATATCTGGCATGGAAACAGAATATGCATGTACTGGTCATACTTACCGACATGACCAATTATTGCGAAGCTCTCCGTGAACTTTCTTCTATGCGTGAAGAGATACCCTCAAGAAGAGGATATCCCGGGTATATGTACACTGACCTTGCCACGATGTATGAGAGAGCAGGTAGAATTTCCGAAAAAGAAGGCTCAGTAACTATAATGCCCATCCTGACCATGCCTGACGACGATATAACACATCCCGTACCCGATCTTACCGGCTATATAACTGAGGGTCAGATTGTTCTTTCCCGAAATCTAGAAAGAAAAGGAGTATACCCGCCAATAGATGTATTCTTATCCCTTTCGCGAATGATGAAAGAAGGGATTGGGCCGGCCAAGACCAGGGAGGATCACAACAACGTTTTCATGCAATCCTATGCTGCTTATGCTGAGGGATGTTATCTCAGGGAGATATCCACCATCATAGGTGCTGAGGCACTAGGTGAAAGGGATAAAATATATTTGACCAACGCAGACGAGTTCGAGAGGAAATTCATATCTCAAGGCGAGTGGGAGAAAAGAATGGTAGAAGACACCTTGGATATAGCTTGGCAGCTATTTTCAGCACTGCCTGAAGAAGACTTGAAACTAATTAAAGAGGAGTTCATCAAAAAATACCTTCCCAAGTACCAGAAGTAGAATCAAGTGCAGGGGAAATGCCGGAATTAATTAAAGTTAGACCTACAAAGATTGAGCTGGTAAGACTAAAACGGAGGCTTTCTTTAGCTCAAAGAGTAGAAAAGATAGTAAAGGACAGACTTTCCATACTAACCATGGAATTCCTACAGACAGCGAGGGACACAGTGGAAGCGAAAAGAAAACTACTCGATGAATTATCCAGACTTTATAAGGCACTATCAATCGCCGCTGGGTATCACGGGTATATAGCCCTGGAAAAAGACCTAATAGCCACTGAGGCTGCTTCAAAAGTCACCGCTGGCTCAAGAAACATAGCAGGTGTGCGAATTCCGTCTTTTGAGCTAATGGACGACGAGAAGCCAATGAGAGGCTATAATCTGGTTGATACCTCCTCGTGGTTGGATCGTGCAGCGCAACTATCTGAAGAAAGTCTTAGAGCTATTGTGGAATTGGCTGAGCTTCAGAGGAATTTTGAATTGCTAGCAATGGAAATAAATAGGACAAAAAGGATAACCAATGCTTTAGAATATATAGTAATCCCAGGGTTACAGACGACGATAAATTACTTAAATATGAAGTTTGAGGAAAGAGCTAGAGAAGAGAAAGCACGGCTGAAACGTGTGAAAGTGCTGGTTGCTCGAGGATAGACAAATGCCTAAGCCATTACAAGATGAAGCAAAACAATCTCCCTATGAAAAGATGCTTCAGGAATGCTTAAGAGGCGAGCTCAGGATAGTAAATGCTGGTTTACCACGGAGCCAAAAACGGCTATCAAATTTATTAAGCGAGAAATATCCTCACGTGGTATGTAGCGATGGCAGCACCCATTTCTTTAAGAAGAGTGAGCTTGAGTATCTTGCCAGCATGACAGATACTGACGAGAAAGCAGTATTGCCATTGCCCATGCTTATAGAGCTAGGGGCAAATCAAGCTGAGGCAGCTATAATATGCGAAGGAAAAGTAGAGGAGAAAGTCATATCAAAAGCGCTCAATATGCCGGTCACATGCGATCAAAGAAGGATTAGGATATATAAACCCCAACTAGCCCTACTGAGGAGGAAGTTCAAAACAACAACCGTTTATGTATTCTCTCCCAAAATCGTTGCATAAGCTGCCAGCCTACAATATAATCTTCTTACTTCGGAGCCGCCGAACTGTAGACTCTTGTCCCTTGGAGCAGAGGCCATCCCAAAGACACCATTGACAAACATCCGCAGTTAAGAGATAATCACATTATCAAATGGTTAAAATCAGATTACGCCGTATGGGCAGGAGAAACAGACCATTCTACCGGGTAGTAGTAGCCGATAGTCGCTCTCCCCGTGATGGCAAATTTGTCGAGATTATCGGGCATTACAATCCTTTGACCGATCCAGCAACTGTTGACATTGATGAGGAGAAAGCCTTAAAGTGGCTTAGCTGTGGAGCTCAGCCTACAGATACGGTGCGTAGCTTGCTTAGCAAACTAGGCATTATGGATAAATTTGAGCAAAACCGGCCTCAGGCCAAAACTAACCATTAAGGAGGCGAAATGAAAGACCTGGTGGAATACATTGTTAAAGCCATTGTGGCAGAACCTGACAAGGTGAGCATCACTGAGGAAGACAGTGACGAAGGTTTGTTAATTAAATTGGAGGTTGCCCCGGACGACAAGGGTAGGGTTATCGGTAGACAAGGACGTGTAGCTCAGGCTATGCGCACGCTACTTCGAGTAAAAGCGGCGAAAGACGATACTAGAGTCAGACTGGAAATATTGTAATTAGACCATCCCTCTAGGTTTGCGGCGTCTCTTCTCCGCTACTTTTAACCTAGCGAGGGAGCGACGTAAAGCTGCCTCCGCAGCGGCGGTGTCTACCTCAGGTGGTCGTTCTTTCAAAGTCTCCTCAGCACGACATTTGGCAGCTTCAGCACGAGCGATATCAATCTCCTCAGCGCGCTCACAAGTATCAGCCAGGATTATTACTTTGTCAGGGCGTACCTCAAGGAAACCACCACTCAGAGCTAAGTACTCCTCTTCATTATCTCTTTTTATAACTAGGTCCCCGGGCTGCAGCATGGTCATTAAAGGAGCATGATGGGGAAGAATACCTAATTGTCCTTCCACTCCCCAAGCGACAACCCCGCTAACATCATCAGCAAAGACCAGCCTTTCAGCAGTAACAACCTCCAATCTAAATGTAGCCACTATCCTCCCCCGATATCCTTTGCCTTCTCCACCGCCTCATCAATAGTGCCCACCATATAAAATGCAGCTTCAGGAAGGTCATCATGTTTTCCTTCCAGAATTTCCTTAAAGCCACGCACGGTCTCTTTAACAGGCACGTATTTGCCTGGAGTGCCGGTAAAGACCTCAGCCACATGAAATGGCTGGGAGCAGAACCTTTGAATTCGCCGGGCTCGATTTACAGCAAGCTTATCCTCTTCACTCAATTCTTCCATACCCAAGATAGCTATTATATCCTGTAGCTCCTTGTACCTTTGCAATGTCCGCTGCACCCCTCTAGCTACCTGATAATGCTCCTCGCCAACGATGGCAGGATCAAGTATACGAGACGTCGAAGTCAGTGGATCGACAGCCGGGTATATGCCTAATTCAACTATGGAACGTTCCAGGGCAACAACAGCATCCAGATGGCCATAAGTAGCCACAATGCCCGGGTCAGTATAATCATCAGCAGGTACATATATAGCTTGAAAGGACGTGATTGAGCCCTTCTTAGTTGTGGTAATCCTTTCCTCCAGCTCACCAACATCTGTGCCCAATGTCGGCTGGTAACCTACCGCTGAAGGCATGCGCCCCAAAAGAGCCGAGAGTTCCATGTTAGCCAGGACATACCTATATATGTTATCTATGAACAGAAGAACATCCTGGCCTTCCACATCACGGAAATACTCCGCCATGGTCACTCCCGTTAGCGCCACTCGAGAGCGCACGCCAGGACTCTCATTCATCTGACCAAAAACAAGAACAGTCTTTTCTAGGACACCAGACCTCTGCATTTCTAACCAAAGGTCGTTCCCCTCACGCGACCTTTCACCCACGCCAGCAAAAACAGAAAAACCACCGTGCTCAGTAGCGATGTTACGAATAAGCTCCATAATGATAACCGTCTTGCCTACACCGGCTCCACCATATGCACCCACCTTCCCTCCCCTAGTAAAGGGAGTGATGAGGTCCATCACCTTGAGTCCCGTCTCCAGCATCTGAGGAGTTGTCTCCTGCTCTGTTAAAAGGGGAGGCGGGTGGTGAATGGGATAGCGTTGCTCAGCTTTCACCTCTCCCAAACCATCTAAAGGTTCACCAAAAACGTTGAATAATCTGCCTAAAGTTGCCCTTCCCACCGGCACGGTTATCGGAGTTCCCATATCGCTCGCCTCAGCCCCCCTCATCAATCCATCAGTAGGACTTAAAGCAACAGCCCGCACCCAGTTGTTGCCAATGTGGTGTTGCGCTTCAAGAATAACTTTACCACCATCTAAAGAAATCTCTATGCCATTGTTTATAGCTGGCAGCTCATCAGGCGGGAATTCTATATCAACCACCGTGCCGATAACTTGAACTACCTTGCCCTTTGCCATCTATTACTCCCCTACCTCGTTAGATAAAGTGATGAATAACGAGGTTTTCTTTATTAAACCATACAAACAGTAACTCAACCTAGAGCCTCAGATCCTCCACTGATATCGCAGATCTCCTTGGTAATTGTTTCTTGTCGAACTTTATTCAATGCCAACGTCAGGTCCTCCATAAGCTCCCTAGCATTATCACTGGCATTACGCATAGCCACCATTCGCGCCGATTGCTCACTGGCAACAAGCTCGAGTACAGCATGGTATACTTTCATCTCCATATACCTCGGCAACAGCCCACCTAGAACAGCACCAGGGTCAGGTTCATAAATATATTCTGTCACTTGGGCTCCAGGTAGCACGGCTGGCTCAATGGGAAGCAATACCTCCACTATCGGTCGCTGAATCATAGTGGTGATGAAACGAGGATAAGCAAGATATACCAAATCAACATCACCATTGCTGTAGTCATCGATAACCACCCGTGAGATAGGCAGGGTCTCTAGTAAACTAGGTCGATCGCTGATTCCAGTAAACTCAGCACGGAGGTCACTCTGGGTCCTGCGTGCGAAAGCTCGCCCCTTCCGCCCCACAGTAACGAGGGTAACAGGCACTGTTTGCTCCAGAATAAAGCTAGCAAGAAGGCGATTCTGATTAGCATTCAACCCGCCACACAGCCCACGGTCGGTAGTCATGTGGACTATAGCGATCTTCTGGACCTCGCGCTTCTGTAGTAAGGGATGAACTTTACCTCCAACCTGAGCTTCAACAGCGAGGTCAGACACCACTTTGCCTATTTCTTCAGCATAGGGCCGCCCCGCCATCGCCTGCTCTTGAGCTCGTCGCATCTTGGCAGTGGCAATCATCTCCATAGCCTTGCAAATCTTGGCGGTGCCCTCGATACTGCATATCCGCCGACGGAGAATCTGAGTACTGATCATTTTCTACCTAATAATGTCCCGAGCCCTTATGTCACCCCGAGCGAAGCGAAGGGTCTCAGAGACGCTTCGCCTGCAGCTTAGAATGACATGAAAGTCAAACCTTGTCCTTCCATTAAGTGGCACTTTCCTTAAATCTCAGTATTGCTGATTTCAAAGATTCTTCGGTCTCGGTCTTTATCTCCTTATCATCGTTAATCTTTTGTTCCAACTCAGGATGGTTAGTTTCCATAAATCTATGAAAGTTTTCCTCCCAGGCAATAACTCCATCCACAGGCACATCATCCAGATAGCCGTTGGTCACAGCGTAGAGAACCATCACTTCTTTCCCCAAAGACATAGGAGAATACTGCGGTTGCTTCAGTACCTCAGTGATACGCCTGCCCCGCTCCAACTGGTCTCTGGTCGCTTTATCCAGGTCAGCAGTGCCAAACTGGGCAAAAGCTTGAAGCTCACGGGCTTGAGCTAGCTCCAGCCGTAACCTGCCAGCTACCTGCCTCATAGCCTTGCGCTGAGCAGAAGCGCCAACTCGGGATACTGACAATCCCACATTTATCGCAGGACGAATTCCAGCATTGAATAAGTCCGTTTCCAGATAAATTTGCCCATCGGTAATGGAAATCACGTTTGTGGGAATATAGGCTGACATATCTCCAGCCTGAGTCTCAATAATAGGCAAGGCGGTAAGTGAGCCACCGCCATACTCAGGAGCTAACTTAGCCGCCCTTTCCAGAAGCCGACTATGCACATAGAAAATATCTCCCGGATAGGCTTCCCTGCCTGGTGGGCGGCGGAGCAATAGGGAAAGCTGGCGATAAGCCCAGGCATGCTTATAAAGGTCATCATAAACAATCAGGGCATCCTTTCCCTGTTCCATGAACTCTTCACCCATAGCACAGCCGGCATAAGGGGCAAGGTATTGCAGGGGGGCAGGGTCTGAGGCATCGGCAGCAACCACAATAGTGTGCTCCATAGCTCCATATTTCTCCAAAGTAGCTACTATCTGAGCCACCTTGGATGTTTTTTGCCCGACAGCAACATAAACGCAAATGAGGTCGCCGCCTTTTTGGGCAATTATAGTATCAATAGGAATAGCTGATTTGCCAGAAAAGCGGTCACCAATGATGAGTTCACGCTGGCCTCGCCCAATTGGAATCATGCTATCTATGGCCTTGATACCTGTCATCACTGGTGTATCTACAGGACTTCTTTTTGTTACGTCTGGCGCCACTATTTCTATAGGACGGGTCTTCCTTGCCTTGATTGCTCCCTTGCCATCCAGCGGACGCCCCAGAGGATCAACCACCCTGCCAATGAGGACGTCGCCTACAGGAACTTCAACCACCATTCCCGTCGACTTCACCTCATCTCCTTCCTTAAGCTGGCTGAAATCACCAAGGATAACAGCACCAACATTATCCTCTTCCAAGTTCAGCGCCAAGCCCATGATATCATGGGGGAATTGCAGCAATTCGTTGTAAGCTGCGTTCCCCAGTCCATGGATGCGAGCGATGCCGTCGCCTACATCCACCACTGTGCCCACATTAGCCACAGCCACGGCAGCGCCAAAATGTTCGATTTGATCTTTAATTACGGAAACGATATCTTGATCTCGAGTCGCCATTTAGCCTCCTAAAATGCCATTACCTGCCAATTCCCGCCAAACTCTTCCTCAAAGCCTCCAATCTATTGCGTATGCTGCCATCAATGAGCGTATCACCGATCTTCGCTTTGATTCCGCCAACTATGGAGGGATCCACCTGAGCATCAATGGCAACCTTACTTCCGGTTATCTCTCCAAGCCGACTGGAAATCTTCTCCCTATCCTCACCACCCAATGGCAAAGCAGTAATTACTTCAACACGTTCAACCCCATAATGGGCGTCTAACAACCTATCATATTGCAGTGAAATATCACCAGCAATGCTTAACCTGTGTTTGTGCACCAATAGATAAGCTAGATTTAGAGCCAGAGGGTTTATTTTTCCTAACCGTTCTGCCAAAATGACTTTCTTGGCCTCGAAAGGCAATTTAGGATTTTCCAACAAAGCCACAAGCTTTTCATCTGTACTCATCTCAGCTATTTTCTTTAAGCTTGCCTGCCAACTATCTAACTCCGTCTTCTCCAGAGCTAACTTGAAGGCAGCTTGAGCATAGCGTTTACCGGAAGTCAATCTTGCCATTTTACTGACATGTTACTGTTATGTTAATTATTTTTGAAAGTGGCGCTTTCCTCTAAGGCCTCCTCGATAAGCCTGCGATGCATCTTCTTATCTAAGGTTTCTTTAATCACTTTCTCAGCAGCCGAAATGGAAATATCCACAAATTCCCGGCGCAGGTCATCAATAATCCTATCACGCTCCTCTTCTAATTCGGCTCGAGTTCGCTCGATAATAGCTTGGGCCTCTTCTTTTGCTCCCTCTCTGGCCTCTTCTTTAAGCCTCTCTCCTACTTGGGTAGCTTGACTAACTAAAGCTTGTCCGTCCTCACGTGCTTTGCTGATCAGCTTCTTAACCTCCCCCTCGGCACGGGCATAGTCCTCCTTTGTAGCTTCAGCCCGCTCCAGGCTTTCCTTTATCCTTTTGGACCGCTCGTCAAGCATCTTCATCACCGGCTTATATAGAACCAAACCCAGCAGGCCAAACAGGATGACGAAATTTATGACAAAAGCTAGCAGCAACGGTAAATTAATGCCTATATCAGCAAAGCCTCCCATTTTGCCCCCTTAATAGATTAGAATGCTTTTATCAGGAATATAGCAGTAACGAGTCCCACCAAAGAAAATACCAGCACCATTACAGTTATAATAATTACCAATAAACTAGTTGGCAAACCTCCGTCTCCCATGGGTTGCACCTCCTTAATTCTATACTACCATAGCCAGGATAATACATATTATCAAAACGTAAATCCCGATAGCTTCAGCTAAGGCAGCAACCAAAATCATGTTGGTCAGAATTGCCCCCCTTGCTTCAGGATTGCGCCCCAGGGATTGCATGGCTGAATAGCCGATAAGCCCCAAGGCTAGTGCCGGACCAAAGAAACCCACACCGGCAGCTAACGCTATGGTTAGCATTTTCATGATTTCTGGCGTCATTTACTCCCTCCTTTTATTTTTATTCGGCCTCCTCATGTGTAGGACGTATGGCGATAATGCCAAATACCAAGGTTAAACCAGCAAAAATAAGAGCCTGAATAAGCCCAATAAGCAATTCTAGCCCATAAAAGGGAATGGTGAAAATTAAAGGAATAAGAAAGGCAGAAACTAACACCAATATCTCCCCGGCGGTCATGTTGCCAAAGAGACGGAAAGTAAAGCTGACAATGCGTATCAGGTGGCTGAATACCTCCAGTAGGCCAACGAACAGGTTGATAAATCCAAACCCAACATTAGTGATAGCTGAGCGTATCTTTCCCGTGAATAGCTCCTTGATACCTCTCCCTAGCTGACCAACATTAAAGAACTCCCCCAGGTAACGAAAAGCACCTAGGGACTTCATACCCCAAAATTCGACGAAGATAAAAGACATTACAGCTATCGAAAGAGGCACGTTAACATCAGTATTAGCTCCCCGGAACAAGGGCACAAGTTCGCCTTCATGCCCAGTGACTACTATTGTGCTAAAGAAGGGCAGAAGAGCTAAGTAGGCATTGGCTATCACGTAGATAAATATGGTGGCTACTGCTGGAAAGAGCAATCTCGCATGTTTTTTTCCCGCCGCCCCCTCGACAAAGTTTAGCAACCCCTCTACTGCCATCTCTGCTAGATTTTGAAGCCGCCCTGGAATAAGCTTCATCTTGCGGGTGCACACATAAAACACGATTACCAGTACAATGATAGTAAGCCAGGAGGCAATGAGCGTGTTGGTGATGGGAAAGCCAGCGACCTCAAACAGTCCTTCTGCGGGAAGCTCGACATGGGGTTTAGAAATACTCATGAAGCTGGGACTCTCTATGCCCAAAAAACTAGCACCAAGAGGGCCAAAAACCAAGCCAACACCAAAGAAAGCTAAAATAATGACAAGAGCGAAAACTATAAGTTTTGTGGCACAGCCACAACCTAGCCCTTGCACTGTTTTATCTCTTGTCTTTGCTTAATTCGTTCTGCTCAGCCCTATACCGGCGAAGCATGCGAACCAGCCCATAGAATGCAATAACCGTCCCTATGCCAAGACCAATCAGGGTAAATAAAGGGCGTCTATCAAACATCTCTGGGCGGTCAAGCCAATATCCAAGCCCAGTTGGGATTAGCAAGCTTAGAACCATATACCAACCTATCGTGAGCAGAAATCGAAGTGGGCCTACCCACTGTCTCACTACTGACCTTCTCAGGATTGGCGTTTCCTAAAATCCTCTAGATCCAGCGTATTTATGAAATCCTTATAAGCTGAAAGCCCTTTCAGCTCTTGCTCATCAACTTTGTCTTCAGAAACAGGTTTGCCCGTTTCCTCTTCAAGTACAATACCCGCTTTCTCCAACACCGATTCCTCAGCATATATTGGTGCTCCCACTCTTACAGCTAGAGCTAATGCATCACTGGGTCGAGAGTCAATATCTAGCTTCACACCATCAACGCTGAGAGCGAGTCTGGCATAAAAAGTATCATCCTTAAGCCCATTTACCACAATATAGTCAACTGAAGCCCCCAAGGTAGAAATCACAGATTGCAACAAATCATGCGTTAGAGGACGAGATAGTTCAACATTTTGTAACTTTACTGCAATAGCATCTGCTTCAGCAGGACCAATCCAAATGGGTAAATATCGATTAGTCCCCTTTTCCTTTAAAATCACCACCCTCTGATAATTCATCAGGCTAACCCGGATGCTGTCAATCGTCATCTCTACCATGGTACGCCTCCTTGATACCAAGTATTTATTCTACACCTATAATCCTAATTAATCAACGATTTCTAGTCAACCACTCCTTGGCAAGGATTTGCAACAACCTCAAAATTTGACTTTCTTCCCGGATTTGCCATAAATGCCCGGTGGTTAGATAATTATTGCGGGGGAACCATGACAGAACTTATCCTAGTAAGACACGGAGAGACCGTGTGGAATGTTGAGAAGATATACAGAGGTAGAGCTGATGTGGATCTAGATGAAGTGGGCATTAAACAGGCAGAGCTATTGGGTAAGTATTTAAGCAATTGGGAATTAGAGGCCGTCTATTCCAGCCCGCTAAAAAGGGCACTGGCCACGGCGAATATCGTTGCTCGCTACCATAAAACTGGCGTATACATCGCCGATGGCCTTATAGATTTCGATTATGGAGAATGGCAATCTTTGCCAGAGCAAGAAGTGAGGAAGTTATATCCAGCTCTCCTCGATAAGTGGCACAATAATCCTCACGAGGTAAGAATGCCCAGCGGAGAGAGTCTAGCAGATGTGAGAGAAAGGGCCGCTGGTGTAGTTGATGATATACTCTCCAAATATGAGGGGAGCGTGGTATTGGTATCTCATCGGGTTGTGAATAAAGTCCTGATATGCTCCCTACTGGGACTGGACAACTCATATTTCTGGAATATAAAACAGGATGTAAGCGGAATTACGATTTTTAGTTATGTAGATGGACGTTTCGTTTTGACTAGGCATAATGACACCTCACACCTGAAAGAGTTGCAAAAATGCGTGCTCGATGATTTTTAGCGCGCCTAGAGGGATTCGAACCCACGACCCCCGGTTCCGAAGACCGGTGCTCTTGTCCGCTGAGCTATAGGCGCAAAAATAAATTGGGGTGAACGGTGGGATTTGAACCCACGATCTCCAGGGCCACAACCTGGCGCCTTAACCACTGGGCTACGCTCACCACAACCACAAACATTATACTTAATAATCGCCGCCACTTTCAATTTTGAAGCGCAAGATTAGCTGTTAGCGTAACAAATCCGGTGCAAAAAGGAGCAAGGCACCCAAAATCATCAGTATCACTGCGGCCACTGGTCTACAATACTTCACAAACCTGCTTCCCAGGTTTGAAGTCAGAGCAAAGGCAGCCGTGCCGAAGATAATCAAGGCGACCAGCATGAAAAAGAAAATATACAGCAAGATGTAGCCGTAGTATTGAAAGGCGGAAAGATTACGTAAGGATAGAACGTGAGTAAAAATTGCCGGGAGTGCTGCCGAGCAGACGAACTCAATAGAATTCACTACAAAAGCAAGGACTATGATTCCCGCCATCGTCCCCAAGTTCAAGGGGGAACGCACTATGCTTTCTATCCTGCCCATGGTCTTCTTTCTGGACTCTTCATCTTGGACCTCGCAGACAATATCCCCCTTAGTCTGGATAAATTCTCTTACGTTTACTATCCCGGCACCCAATGCCACCAACCCGATGACCATGGTTAATGGCCTGAAATAGCCAATCAGCAAGAAAGCATTTAGCCATACTGCCATAAAGAGGTAGTACAACACTGCCGAGGCAAAAACGAAGGAGCCAACGATGAGCCATATTTTTCTCCTGTCCTGCAAAGTCGCTACCAGCGATATAAGGTAGACAAGCACCCACAGGGCACAGGGATTGAAACCATCAATAAAACCCAAGATCACGGCCAAAGCCGGAAGCGAATACTCAGAAGGTACTATTTTCCCTATTATGGGTACTATTATTTCATCACCGGGCCCTCCACTTCCTGTTGCCGGACAGTTTCCCGCCAAGCATTGCTGCAAAGCGTCTTCAATCTCCTGACCTGTTGTCTCCTCCGATTCCCAACCTTCGAAGGCTTGATTGCCGAAAATTGTCACTGGAAAGAATGATTCCTCATCCACGCCCAGGCTTGCGAGCATCTCCGATAACAATTGGGCTCCCTCGGGTTTTGAGGCATCATGATAGATAACGGAAACTGACGGGTATTTCTCGGCTAACCTTTCATTGAATGGCCTCTGTTCATCGCAGTGTGAACAGCCTGCAAGATAGAAGAAATGGACCTCGTAACTCCCATTGATAGTCGGTTCCGCTGGTTTTAGGCCTGTAAGGAAAAGGACGACCCCTAAGACCACCAGAGCTATAATTAGATATCTCTTGAAACGGTCCTCGAAAGTCCTTCTTAAGAAACTAATCAAGTTATGTCTGTATTTTGGTGCTAACTTTGTCCCAATATTAACTGCATAACACAGCCAATGTCAAAACCTGAGCTTTCTTTTATCCCGGTCAAAAAGAGTTCAGCAAGGCTCTCTTGGGCCTTTCCAGATTCCGTCCTGGCTTAACCTATTGATTATTGCCTTCAGGATTTGACATCGCATTTTTCGCTTGCTACAATCCGCCCACTATCTCACTCTGTAGAAGGTTAAAGACAGCAAATAAGGAAAATCAATGAAGTTAGATCATGTCCGCACTGAATGGATGCCAGCTCTGGCTACCCTGTTTATCAGTGTCCTTCTTCTTGTCGGCTGTACGTCTGCCACTGCCAGCCACTCCCCAGTTATCAACAGCCTCACGGCCGAGAGTGATGTGCTTTTACCTTCACAAACTTGCGGGATTGCCTGTAACGTTTCACATTTGGATGGTGAAAGTCTGCGTTACCAATGGTCAGCTAACAGAGGCAGTATATACGGAGAAGGCCCTGTAGTTAACTGGACTGCCCCTGATGCTGCGGGTACTTATACTATCACCGTCTCAGTCAGTGATGGCAGCGGTGGGCAAAGCATAAGCTACGTGAGCATCAAAGTCATATCTAACAAACCACCGACTATAGAGAGCCTAGACATCGGAGAAGATGAGGTTACCGTATCAGAGGATTCTCACATCGTATGTGTTGCTGCTGACCGGGATGGCGGTGTGCTAAGCTATGAGTGGTCAGCCAGCGGAGGCAATATCTCTGGAGAAGATTCTGTGGTCACTTGGACTGCCCCTGAGACTGTAGGTACCTACACCATCACGGTTACAGTTAGCGATGGCCAGGGTGGGGAGGACACGGCTTCCCTGGATATCGATGTGTTAGCCAGCAATAATCCTCCCGAGATCACAGGCTTCCTCATCACAAACAGAAGCGGTCAGCCTGTGGAAGAGGACGGAATTCGCATAGACCACCATTATTACATTGAATGCATTGCTTCAGACCCCGACGGTGATAAGCTGAGCTATGATTGGTGGGTCAGTGAGGGCGTAGTTTTGGAGGAGGAGGACTCCAAAATTTACTGGTGGGCGCCTGATTACAAAGCCGACAAGGTTGTTTTTGAAGTAACAGTGCGGGATGAAAGAGATGGCGAAGCTGACGATGCGATGTTTCTCAATGTGTATTCATCCAGATGCGATAGCATTGACTAGAGAGCACGTCATATTCCTCTAATACCTCAAGAATATCTCCGCTTTTCATTGCACTTCCCATCCAAGCTATAATAAGTCCGGTATTGCAGCCAGCAAGGCCCTGAGAATTGTGACAACAAATTATCAAAAGCGAAGAAGGGCAAGAAAGGCACCTAAATTAAAGATGCGCCTAATGACTAAATGGATGCTGGTTTTGCCTTTCCTGATTATCGCTGCCTTCCTTCTTATCGGCTGTGAGTCTTCTGCCACTATCAACCACTCCCCAGTTATCAGCAACCTCATATCTGAAAAAGACGTGGTTTTTCCCTCGCAACACTCTGTGATTACTTGTGTTGCTTCAGACATAGATGGTGACAACCTGATTTACAACTGGGCAGCCAACAGAGGCAGCCTCTCCGGAGAAGGCTCTGTAGTTAACTGGACTGCCCCCGATGCTTTGGGAACCTATACCATCACTGTTGCTGTCAGTGACGGCAACGGTACTCAAAGCACAAGCTACCTGAGCATCGAAGTAGTAGGTGCCCATACGCCTATTATTAAAGGCTTAATTTTCATTCCTCAAGATTCCGACCCAGAAGGGCTGCTGGTTCACAGAGGTGAGATTTGTAATATTGAATGTGTTGCCTCCGACCAGGATGATGATGTTCTAAGTTATGCATGGTCAGCCAGCGGGGGTGAGCTTTTTGGAGAAGGCCCCGTAGTCAACTGGACTGCCCCTTCTGCAGATGGCACCTACAACATCACAGTTGTGGTCGCTGATGGACAAGCTGGTGAAAGCAGAGGCTCACTGACCATAGATGTGAAAACTAATCATCGCCCAATTATTGAGGAGCTAATTATCACTCCCGAAGACAGCGACAATTTTAACCCTAGAGCTTCACCACCGAAAATCATGATGGGCACAAGTTGCGAAATTGAGTGCAGGGCTTCAGACCCAGATGACGATAAACTGAGCTACGAATGGTCAATTGAGGCGACGAAGACCTGGACGGCTGTGGGTAGTATTGATGAGGATGACGATATAGCTGTCTGGACAGCCCCTCTTAAGCTGAGTTACGTTATTGTCACTGTAACCGTGTTTGATGGGATGGGCGCTAAGAATACTGAGAGCACGACTTTTCACGTGGTAACTTCCAAATGTGTGCTCAGCAAGTAAAGGCATGGCCAACACTTGGCAATTCTAGCTGAGGGACACAATTTTCACCTTACCCCAGACACCCATTTTGTCGCCTACTATAATAACAACACCGTGCAGTCCCTCTATACTCTGGGCTTCTTCAATCGTTCTAGGGATATCATCTGCGGCTTTTACTATATTGCCTAGGGCCGTGGCTGCGGCATCAGCTAAAGCTGCCGAGGCTGAAACTGCAATAGCCACGTCAGCGCTGCCCAGGCTTAAAGAATGTCCTATGATTCCTGAAGAGCTACCTATGCCCAGTGGCGTTTCTCCGGGCATAATTTCCAGGGCAATTTTTCCTGTAAAAGAGGATTGCCCGGCGTAGATACCCACTAGCCTCCTCTTGGATGTTTTCAGAAAAATATCGCCACCGTTTTCCACAATTACCTCTGACGAGAAAGCGAGCAAATCTCTACCTACCGCTTCAGCAATGGCGCCAGCTACTGCCGCCATAGGACCAACCCCAGTTAGCTGAGATACCCTAGCCATTTCCTTAACGACAGCAGGAGCTTCAGATTCTGCATGGTAAGGGTTTAATGTAGTCAGGAAAAGAGGATGACGCTCGACATATGCTTCTAAGGAGGCACGGTGTTTCAGCACGGATTTGAGAGCTTTATTTCTTAAATTACGCCGGGAGCGGATATATAGGTCTGTCTGCGCCACCGTTACATTAAAAGAAACCAAATCGCTGTCCTTAATCCAGTGGCGATAGAAACGTGGCTCATACATAGATTCTTCCCCTTTGTGAAGCCCGCCCTGAGCACTATAAGATTCTTCTCCTTCACTTCGTTCAGGGGCAGAATGGCAAGAAGCGAAGGGTTCAGGGTCAGAAATGTAATATCATAGCCCGAGGAGGGCAAGCCTTGACACACAGTCCACAGACAACACACTTATTATGGTCAAAAAGCACTTCCCTAGTTTTTGGCTCTAGAGAGAAAGCCTCTGTAGGGCAAATGGTTATACAAGCCCCACAATGAGTGCATCTGGATTCATCGCGGACTACATCCTGGCTTAAGGATTGGATTTCCACCCCGGCCTCGGTGAGGTATTTGATGCCCTTATCGTAGTTTTTCTGCTCACCGCCTAGCTCCATGACCAGCAATCCTTCTTCTCCCGGCGATACTGAAGCTTTAAGGATATTAAAGGTGAGAGCGAAATCCTTTACCAGGCGGTAAACAACTGGCTGCCCTGTTATACTGGGCGGGAAGCGAAGCACTATTCTTCTGGAGATATTCACTTCTTTATCACTCCACTATTGGTCTTTCTTTAAGTGGCCTAAAGGTTATGCCCGACTCTGCTCCAGGCAAAGGAGCCACTGGCTCGGTAAGCAAAAACTCACCCCTTTCTATCCACTCTTTCAAGATACTGGCAATTTCCACCGCTTTAGGATAGCTGGATAAAGAACCAGTCGGGACATCTTTGCCCTGAACTTTTATACGACCGCTCTTGAGCTCAGCGTAGCTAACTTCTCCCAGGATATCTGGCTTCAACTGTGAATACGCCTCGGAATAGTCCACGATGGGTGCCAAGATGCCAGCATCGCTTACCGTAGTGTAGCGGAGAATTTCCTCAGAAAGTATAGGTATTGGGACACCTATGCCCACAGTTAATGTGCAGCCGTAACCGAGCATGCTTGTCCCTACCAACCACACCGGCTTCATCTGCTTCAAATCTCCAATCACAGCCAGTGTCCCCGCTCCCTCCCGTGGCACGCCATTGTCTCCCCTGAGAGCAGCAGGGTTATGCTGCGTACCATGCCAGGCCACATAACCTATTCCCCCACCCAGAAAAATCTTCGTCCCGACACCTATAGTCTTATAGTAAGGGTCATTAAACAGCGGCGAGAGTTGCCCCGCTGTAGAGTAGTGAGCGTTTCCCAAATTCGGCTTAAGCACCCCCATATAGGTATAGATTATCTTATCAGAGAGGTTCACCGCTACATTGTAGTTCTGGTAGGCATTTCTGATATTAAATAGAATTGCCTCGTTTATGTCCTTAATATTAATCAGGGTCTCCAGCTTTTTCCGGGGGTAGCAGTCCGTTCCAAAAGCAGTGGCGGTAAGTCTTACGTCTTTCCCAGCTACCAGTTCCTCGATTACATGCCCACCGCCATAATTGAACTCCCCAGGGTAGAACTTATTCCTGGGGTCGTCATCAGGAAGGGCAGTCGCCCCGAGGAAAACATCCACAGCAGCCATTCCGGTATAGACCGGAACATCATTAAGGTAAACCTTGCCGCCGCCAAGTTTTATCCTCGGTCTGGAGTGTCCAACATTGAGAAAGGCACCAGAACCACACATGGGGCTGAAGGTGCCAGTGGTAACCACATCAACTTCCTCGGCTGCCCTGCTCACGCCTTTCTCCTTAGCAAGCTTGATCACCTCTTCCGCAGTCACCACCACTGCCTTACCTCTTCTGATTTTCTCGTTGATTTCAGCTATCGTTTTTGCCATATCAAAATTTAACCCTGCCTAAGTAACTCCATAGCTATCTGGGCAGCCTTTTTACCGGACAAAAGCATGCCACCAAATATTGGCCCCATTCTTGGAGAACCAAAGACTGCGCTAGCTGCCATACCAGCGACTATCAATCCAGGATAAACCTCTTTGGTATTTTCGGTAATCTCCAGCTCACCTATCTCAGCCCACATCGATTTTTCGCCGATTATCTTTCCTGTCGCTGTCCTCAGTTTTCCTCCCACTTTTTCAGTAACTAAGTGGCAGATTTCGCAATCATGTCCCGTGGCGTCTATCACCAACTTTGAACTTAGTGCTAAGGGGTCGATATGTAAATTCGCTAGAGAAACAGGGCTCCAATTTAACACCAAGCCGCTGACTCTATCAGCTTCCCTGATGACCACATCCTCAACGCTGAGCAAATTAAATATCCTAGCTCCTGCTTTTATTGCCAGAGAGCAAAGAGTTGAAGCCAATTCCACAGCGCTGGCAACATAGTAGCCATCCTGATACTCGGTAGTGGCAATGCCAAACTCGTCCAAAATTTCCTTACCTTCAGCCTGAACTACAATCTTGTTGAACATCATGCCACCTCCCCATATTCCTCCCCCCACGCTTAACTTCTTTTCGAAGATGGCTGTTCTTAACCCTTCTTTAGCCAAGTAATAAGCGGCAGCCATCCCAGATGGCCCAGCGCCAACGATGGCTACATCAAGCTCCATTGCCTCAAGCAGCTCTTTTATGTAGCTCTCAGTTATAGCCCTGGTAATAATGACTTCGTCCGTTATCATTTACTTCCTTCTAGAGCTTGCATAGTCCTTCAGCCCAAGGGCTTCTGCAATATTGTGATAGTATACTCCTTCTACAGGGTAAATTTCTAGCCGAAATAATAATCCGTCTGTCGCTAATCGTGCTAATCCCCTTGTTCTACACTGGTATTCAGCCACTCGAGGTAATCCTCGCTGCCGCCAACAATAGGCAGGGCGATTATTTCAGGAACTTCATAACTATGCACTCGTTTCACCAGCTCGACTATCTCGGGAAACAGCAATGCTTTGCTCTTAACAACCAGGAGGCTTTCTTGGGCCAAGCCAAGCTTGCCTTCCCACCAGAAAAGCGAATCTACTCTAGGCACGATGTTTACGCATGCAGCCTTTCTTCGATTGATCAACAACTCAGCAATCTCATGAGCTTCCTCTTCGCTGCTGGTAGTGATAAGGACAACTATTTTATCTGTTTCCCTCACTGTTTCCCCCTATCCTGAGCATCTTATCCCCATCCTCCACCAGGGTAGTTAGCTGCTGTGGAATCCCCCCATATCCCATACGCTATATCAGCGAAAAGCAATATCCCAAAGCCAAAGCCATTATACTAACGATCGTCAAGTAGGTAGCTAGAGTCTGGCCGCCGAATTCCTTTCTCAGAACCAGGATAGTTCCCCAACTGGTAATCGGACCCACCAATAACAGCACCATCCCAGCGCCAATATTCATCCCCTGCGACACGAAGGCGTGAACCAAGGGAACGCTGGCTGTGGAGCAAATATACATGAGCAGGCCGAAGCCCAGGCTGAATAAATACCCCACTCCCCCACTGAGATAAGCCCCGACGAATCTTCCAACAGGAGCAATCGCCGCTACTAAAGCCGCCAAAGCCAGACCCAGAAGCAACTCTGGTCCAATCTCCTTGACCATATCCACGAAGGCATATTTGAACACATGCTTTATTCGGTGACCAATATCCCGAGAATAAGCTCCTATATATTCCTCTGGCCTACTTTCAAAGACTTGTTGGCAATGGGAACAGCAAAAATAATACGTCTCCCCACTATATTCTGCTTTAGCTGCTTTTCCTACCTCGACGTTCATCCCACAAACTGGATCAAGGGCCCGTTGTACCTGAGCAACAGGAGCCTTAGTTCTGCCCTTGACCATGTTTCCCTCCAGACCAGTAACCAAACCCATCGCTATCACCGCAAAGAAGATGAATATGGTGAACTTTAATCCCAGGAGGCCATAGGTAACCAGAAGGGCAGCTATAGAGGTGGCTGGCGTTGCTACCAAGAAGGCCAGAACTGGTCCCAACCTTGCCCCTTTCTGGTGCAGACTCACTGCCACAGGAAGAGAGCCGATGCAGCAAATGGGAAGAATTGTCCCGGCGAGGGTGGAGTAAAGGATTGGCCCTATACCACGTCCACCGAGGCGTCTCTCCACCCACTCTGAGGGAACAAATTCGTGAATTAAGCCACTCAGGAGGAACCCTATCGCCAGGAAGGGCAATACCTCAATTAGATAATCCTTGAATACTATAAGGAATTGTACTACCAACTATTCACTCCCAGCGTATTGAAGCCGTAGCTGGCTATATTGCGGCCTAGTTTCTCACTTATATGCCTTCACCGTAATGCTCAGGAGCTTCGCTTTTGTTTGGTTTGCTCTGTTCTCTACATAAAATTCCCGGCTCGTTACTATTTCCACATCCGCAAAACCAGCTTTCTCTATCTTTTCCAGGTATTCCCGCTGCTCCAAAGCCCCGGCGATACAGCTCGCCCAGGCATCAGGGGCATCCTTTATTTCATCGGGGAGTGCTCCCTCAGAGACTTTATCTGAGACTATGAGCCTTCCCCCGGGTTTCAGGGCTCGGTAAGCCTCCCGAAAGACTTCAGCTTTGTCCGGGGAAAGATTGATAACGCAGTTACTGATAATGACGTCCACAGATTCATCCCCGACGGGGAGCCTCTCGATTTCTCCCAGGCGGAACTCCACGTTATGGTAGCCATAATCTCTGGCGATTCTTTCTGCCCTATCCACCATCTCCTTCGTCATATCAACCCCGATCGCCTTGCCAGTCGGACCGACTTTATTGGCTGCCAAAAATACATCTACCCCCGCTCCTGACCCTAAATCCAGAACCACCTCACCTGTTTTTAAGTCTGCTACAGCGGTGGGACTGCCACAGCCTAAACCCATAATCGTCTCTTCGGGGACATCTGCCAAATCCCTCCTTAAATATCCCACAGCCTCGGCCTGAAGCAAAGGACTAGGCCCACACCCACAGCTCGAGCAGCAGCTCTCTTGGTCTTGCTTAGCTATCTGGGCATATCTGCCCTTCACCACTTCCTTGATTTCCTTTTCTTTCATAATTCACCTCCTGACATTCGCACAGCGATAGGTCATTCATCAGAGCCTCGCTTCCGAGGACTAAACTGGCTATTCTGTCATCCGCAAGCCTGTAGTAAACTTTCTGAGCTTCTTGCCTGTCTTTCACAATATTACATCCCTTGAAGGCTCTCAGGTGGTGCGAAATGAGGGATTGCTCCTTATTCAGAAACACAGCGAGTTCACCAACGCATCTCTCACCCTCAGCCAGCAGCTTAAGTATTTGGAGCCTCGTTGGCTCTCCAATACACCTCAAAAATCTTGCCTGGTCTTCTTCTATCGTCATATGAATACCCGTTTATATGAATTATAGTTCATATAGCAAGGGGAATCAAAATCGTCTCTTTTAAAACGGCTGGCAGCTAATCCAGGCAGCCGAGCATAACAACCCATACATACCACCTTGCTGAAGATTATTTTGTAGCCGAGATTGCTATTTACTAACTGTCACCCTCAACTAAACGCACATGGTGCGCAGTTCCCCACCTTGCAAATTATGCCCCTAGCTGGAGCTGCCATTAATTTCCTAGCCCAGCTTCATTTAAACGTGCATGCCGAGCAGGACACCACTTGGAAAACCACGCTCTTACTAACCACATTGTCAGCCACGTCAGACACTGCTACCGTAATTGTAACTTTACCAGACACATCCGGGGCAGTCCAGGTAATCACAGAGCCCTCCCCGAAAATCTCACCTGCATCACATGACCATTCATAAAACAGTCCGCCGCTCGTGTCCGAAACAACACACTCAATATCATACTCTTTTGTTTTCCCGACCTTGTACCCACCAGGATATGTCTTCAAATATTTAGGCTCTATGGGAGTGACAACGAGCTTTTCAATAATCGGTGGCTCTCCCGTCACCACGCTTATAGACAGTGATCTTGTATCTTTACACCCATAACTGTCGGCAACCACAACTTGGATGTCATAGAGGCCTACCACATCGGAAGCAGTCCAATTTACAACTGCACCTGAGCCAGAAACTTCACCCCCACTAACTGTCCACTCATAACTTAGTTCATCGCCATCGGGGTCCTCAGCATCACACTTAACCTGGCAACTACCTGAAGGAGTAACCCAATCCACATCAGCCATCAAGCCTGTAATAGTCGGTGAATGATTGACCCTCACAGGGATGGTTATTGAATCACTAGCCTCAGCACCTCTGCCGTCGCTCACCTTGACTACAACGTTATAGATGCCCTCAGAGTCAGGAGCAGTCCAATTAACACTAGCTCCATCCCCACTTATATCGCCCTTGCTGGCCGACCACTCATAGTTTAGCTCTTCACCATCCTCGTCTGAAGCAATACACTCAATTCGGCAACTTTCTGAAACAAGAATTGCCTCTGGCTCAGCTTTGAGACTGGTAATAATTGGTGGGTGGTTAGGCATCGCTTTACAAGACGGAACCAGCATCATAATCGCTGCTACAATAATAATAGACAGATATCTTATTATTCTCATTAGTTACCTCGCATTAAGTCTCAATCGCCTTAAAAAGGTAAACCTGATTCATATTTGGGATTATCCTAAAATTCTAAACTAGGTCCGCTTCTTCAGTCTTTGGTGCTCCTTGCGCATGCACTTATCCATAACCACCATAAGTCCAGCTTCCCTAGCTCGAGCGGCTGCTTTCCTGTTTGTCACCCCCTCCTGCATCCACACCGCCTTTGCTCCTATCCTGATTGCCTCTTCCACAATGGGCGGCACCTCCTCAGAGCGGCGAAAGATATCGACTACATCTACCGAGTCTGGAATGGAGACAAGGTCTGGATAACAAAGTCCCCCTAATAATTCTTTTTCCGTTGGGTTTACCGGAATTATCTTATAGCCATGCTCCTTTAGATAGTTAGCTACCTTGTAGCTGGGTCGGCCGGGTTTCGAGGAAAGCCCAACCATAGCAACAGCCCGGCTGAAGTTCAGGATTTTCTCTTCCGCACTCATAATCTGCCCTTTGTCCACAACTCGATATTAAGCATATTTCTCAGAGGCGCCCAGCATAGGAGGTTCTCGCCCAGATAGCATCATTCTGGTTACATCAGGTATCTCAACCGATGCGATTTTTTAACTGCCATGACTCCACTGAGACCATCGCCAACAATGATACAGTCGCAGTCTACATTTCTTCAAACTGCGTGGGAAACCCGGTGACTATGGCACGAGCTAGCGCTTTTTCGCCTACCGGACCAAATTTCTCCACCATTTTTTAGCCTCCACCCCTGCTCTTTGAGTTGTTCAAATAGTCCTCGACGGCCGATTTAAGCGCTTCCTCAGCCAGGACTGAGCAGTGCATTTTGACCGGTGGCAGCCCATCTAAAGCTTCGGCTACCGCTGCATTGGAGATTTTCAGAGCTTCTTCTATGCTCTTCCCCTTCACCATCTCAGTGACCATGGAACTGCTGGCAATGGCGGCTCCACAGCCGAAGGTCCTGAATTTAGCATCAACGATAGTACCGTTCTCTACCTTAATATAGAGCTCCATAATATCGCCACAGACAGGATTCCCGACATGCCCAACGCCATCGGGGTTCTCTATCTCCCCAACATTCCGGGGATTTTTGAAGTGGTCCATTACCTTCTCGCTGTACTGTGACCAAAGATCAGTCATTTGTTCAACTCCTATTTCTGAGTTTTAAAAAGTGGGGACATGGCTCTCAATTTAGCGACAATCCGGGGCAACACCTCTAGCACTCGCTCTACATCCTCCTCGGTGTTTTCTCGCCCAGAGGTAAACCTGAGCGACCCATGAGCTTGCTCGGGGGGAAGCCCCAGGGCCAGAAGAACATGAGATGGCTCAAGGCTCGCGGAACTACAGGCTGAGCCAGTGGAAGCACAGATACCCTCTAAATCAAGATTTAAGAGCATTGATTCCCCTTCAACAAAATCAACGCTTACATTGACATTGTTGGGCAGCCTTCTCCCGGGATGACCATTTAAGCGAATGTGGTCAATCCGCTCCACGAGGCCCTCAATTAGCTTATCACGAAGATAGCTCAGCCGTTCTGCTTCCTTGTCCATCGTCTGCCTGGCAATCTCTACTGCTTTACCAAGACCCACGATGGCAGGAACATTCTCTGTACCCGCCCTGCGTCCCTTTTCTTGCGCACCTCCATGGATAAGCGGGAATAACTCGATGCCCTTCCTCACATACAGCGCCCCCACTCCTTTAGGTCCGTATAATTTATGCGCTGAAATAGAGAGCAAGTCCACCTTAAGTTCATCTACATTCACCGGGATATGCCCCACCGTCTGCACGGCATCACTGTGAAAATAGACGCCCGCTTCTTTAGCAATTTTGCCAATTTCGCCCACAGGTTCTACAGTGCCTACCTCATTGTTGGCATGCATGACCGAGATAAGGATTGTTTTATCAGTAATAGCTTTCTTGACATCCTGGGGGGCGACCAGGCCATACTCGTCTACCGGGAGATAAGTTATCCTGAATCCCCTTCTCTCCAAAAACTTGCACACCTCCGTCACCGCATGGTGCTCAATGGAAGTAGTGATGATGTGATTCCCTTTATTCTCGTTAGCGTAGGCAATGCCTTTCAGAGCGAAATTATCCGCCTCCGTTCCGCCGCTAGTGAAAATAATCTCCTCACTCCGGGCGCCAATAAGTTCTGCCACCTTAGTTCTTGCCTCTTCTATGGTGCCCCTCGCTTCTTGCCCGCAAGAGTAAATACTCGAAGGATTGCCAAAGGTATCGGTAAAATAAGGCAGCATTGCCTTCACTACCTCGGGATGAGTTGGCGTGGTGGCAGCATAGTCAAGATATATTCTTCGCATCTAACCCTCTACTATATCTCCAACAAGGGGAGCAACCTTTATCTCCATTCACCGGTCAATTCCCGAGGAAAGGCGAACCTCACTCCTCGCTTAATCATCTTGTCCTACTGGTATTTCTTCAAGAGCTAAAATTATAACACGAGTGGAATATTAAAGACTCAAGCATCCAAAACCAGCAGCCTCAGATAGCCGATAAAATTAGAGGGGGATTAGCCGATTTAGGAGTAATCCTCGATAATGCACCCAAGAAACGAGATGGAAATATAAGAGATAGTGCTCACTTTGCATTCATAACATTTTAGTGGCATAAAAGGCCAGATCTTACTCGTCATATGACCAACTCCAGCCATTGACAATCGTGTAGATAAATATTAGACTTGATTACAGGTCCATACGATAGACCTGTAGCCAATCTAAGTTGTGCTGGGGGAAGAAAAGGAAAGGGCACTAGAAACCGCTGCTTGATGGTAGTTACTGGTGCCCCTCTTTGATTTAGTGAAGCGATTGCTGGGAGGTCATGCCTATGATGAAAAGAAAGATTAAAAAGGCGGCAGTGCTTGGTGCCGGCGTAATGGGTAGCAAGATAGCTGTCCTCCTCGCAGGCGCAGACATACCAACCTACCTTATGGATATCGTCCCCAAGGAACTGGACGCAAAGGATGTGAAGAAAGGCTTGACCAAGGAATCTCCCGAGTTCAGGAACAAGCTTGCCAAGATGGGCATCCAAGGTACCATCGGGACAAGCCCCCCTGCACTGTTTGTCATTGATGATGCCAAACTCGTCACTCCAGGCAACTTCGAGGACAACCTCCCGTGGCTCTCCGATGCCGATTGGATTATTGAAGGAGTTGTAGAGGACTTAAGGATAAAGAAGGAGCTACTGAAAAAAATCGAGCCATTTGTCAAGCCCGATGCAATCATCAGCACAAACACCTCGGGATTATCGATAGACAAGATATCAGAAGGCTTATCCATGCAGCATAGGGCTCACTTTATGGGCACACACTTCTTCAATCCTCCAAGGCATATGAAGCTCCTTGAGATCATACCTGGGTCACACACAGATAAAGACTTGATATCTTTCATGGCAGATTTCTGCGAGAGGCGGCTGGGCAAAAGTGTCGTCTTCGCCAAAGACACGCCTAACTTTATTGCCAACAGGATCGGTGCCCATGCCATCATAGGAGTCATGAAGACCACGGTGGAAGATGGCTACACCATAGAGGAAGCGGATGCTATAACCGGTCCCCCTATGGGCAGGCCGAGAAGCGCTTCCTTCAGAACCTCAGACATGGTTGGCCTGGATACACTTCTCAAAGTAATACAGAATGTATGCGATAACATAGATGATGAAGATGAAAAGCAGCAGCTAGCCGTCCCCGAATTCGTCAAGAAGATGGTGGGGAAAGGTCTACTGGGAGAGAAAACACAAAAGGGATTCTATAAGAGAGTGCTGGGCCCCGCAGGCTCGCAGATACATGCCCTGGATTACAATACCATGGAGTACGTGCCGCAGAGGAAAACAGCCCTCCCCATGCTGGACGAGCTCAAGACAGTGGATACCGCAACAAGCCTACGGAGACTGGTATACTCAGAGGAGAGAGCCGGGATTTTCGCCTGGAAGACGATTAAGAGGATGCTCCTCTACTGTGCCGCCAAGGTCCCAGAGATAGCCGATGACATAGTGGCCGTAGACCAGGCTATGAGATGGGGATTCAACTGGGAGCTCGGCCCCTTCCAGACCTGGGATGCCATAGGACTGAAAAAATCAGTGGAGAGGATGAAGAAGGAAGGCGACAGGATACCCGAGAAGATAGAGCAGATGCTTGCCGCGGGCAGAGAACATCTCTATGAGAAGCGCAATGGGAAAAGTTATTATTTTGATTTCTCTAAAGCCGACTATCTAGAGATAGAAGAGAAGCCTCGAATCATATTTCTTCCTTCGCTAAAGGAGAGAGCGAAGGTGGTCAAGTCCAACGCCAGTGCCAGCCTTATAGATATGGGTGATGGTGTTGCCTGCCTGGAGCTCCATTCTCAAAATAATGCCATTGACCCCGATATTATCCAGATGATAACTGACAGCGTAGCAGAGGTGGAGGAGAACTTCGAGGGACTGGTTATCAGCAGCCAGGGCAGCAACTTCTGTGTAGGAGCAGACCTGAGGCAGATTTACCCCGCTGCCCAGAATAAAGACTGGGGTACTCTGGAGCTTGCAGTGAAGAACTTTCAACAGGCATGCATGCGCATAAAGTATTCAGAGAAAGCAGTTGTAGCAGCGCCCTTCCGCATGACCTTAGGTGGGGGATGTGAGATATGCCTGGCCTCAAGCCTCATAATGGCCCACGTTGAGTGCTATATGGGGCTGGTGGAATTCGGCGTGGGACTAATTCCTGGCGGAGGAGGCAACAAAGAGATGCTATTTAGGGCTACAGACTGGGTGCCCAAGGAACTTCCCAGCGCTGTTCCAGGTGCCGGCAAGCCCGACCTTATCCCCTACATATCGAAGGCATTCGAGACCATCGCCATGGCCAAGGTATCTACCTGTGCACAAGAAGCCAAAGAGTTGACCTACATGAGGCCAAACGACAAGATCACGATGAACTATGACCAGCTCCTATACAATGCCAAGAAATCGGTGCTTGCCCTGGCTGAAGAGGGCTACATCCCGCCGAGGCGACGAGATGAAATAAGAGTGCCCGGACGGACAGGAAGGGCGATGCTGGAGCTTCTCGTCTATCTGCTAAAAGACGGACTATTCATAACGGAGTACGATGCATTCATCGCAAAAAAGCTGGCATATGTGATCACGGGCGGCGATTTAGATTTGAATACACTGGTGACTGAAGAGTATCTGCTCGATTTAGAAAGGGAAACCTTCCTTTCACTGTGTGGAGAGGAGAAGAGCCAGGCAAGGATGAAACACATGCTCGAGACCAATAGGCCCCTGAGGAACTAGTCCTCATGGTAAGGAGGTCTAAACATGAGAGACGCAGTCATAGTATCAGCAACAAGAACCGCAGTAGCGAGGGCGATAAGCGGCAGCTTTAGAAAGACCAGGCCAGAACACACCGCCACCGAGGTGGTCAAGGAGGCAATCCGAAGGACAAAGGGGCTGAAACCAGAAGAGATAGATGACCTAGTCGTGGGCTGTGCCTTTCCCGAGGCGGAGATGGGAATGAACCTGGGTAGAATTATCGCCATTAAGGCCGGACTACCCTTCCAAGTGCCCGGGATGACGGTGAACAGGTACTGTTCTTCAGGGCTGGATGCCATTGCCATCGCCTGCCAGAGAATCATGTGCGGCTTTGCCGATGTCGTAGTGGCAGCGGGGGTGGAACATATGACCCACGTGCCCATGGGTGGAAACAAGCCACTGCCCGACCCAGAATTGATAGAAACCCTTCCCTCAGCATACATAACTATGGGACTTACCGCAGAGAATGTGGCTTCGCGGTTTAACATAAGCAGAGAAGACCAGGATGCGTTCGCTTATGAAAGCCACCAGAAGGCGGTCAGGGCTCTCAATGAAGGAGTATTTAAGGAACAAATTCTGCCTTTGAAAGTAATAGACCGGGCTTTCCAGGATGGAAAGGTAGCGAATCGGGAGAAAGTCTTCGATACTGATGAATGTGTAAGGTTCGATACCTCCCTGGACAGGCTTGCCCAGCTAAGGCCCTTATTTCGGGTTGGTGGCACAGTCACCGCGGGAAACTCCTGCCCCATGAACGATGCTGCTGCAGCCACTGTGGTCATGTCTGCGGAGAAAGCCAGGGATTTAGGGCTCAAGCCCATGGCCATCTTCAGGTCATTTGGTGTAGGGGGAGTGGACCCTGAAATCATGGGCATAGGGCCTGTGAAAGCCGTCCCCAAGGCATTGAAAAATGCTGGGTTTGCCCTTGAGCACATCGATCTTGTAGAGCTGAACGAGGCTTTTGCCTCTCAATCGCTATACGTGGTTAGAGAGTTAGGGATTGACATGAACAAACTGAACGTAAATGGCGGCTCTATCGCCCTGGGACATCCCCTGGGCTGCACCGGGGTGTATCTTACCACCAAGCTTCTATATGAGATGCAGCGGCGAAAAGCCAGATATGGCCTGGTCACCATGTGCATCGGAGGTGGTATGGGGGCAGCAGCCATATTTGAAAGAGAACAGTAAAGAAAGGAGGACGCTGTGGTAGCACAGGAAATCAGAAAGGGTGGTTCATTTCTCCTAGAGGAAGTATCTCCCCAAGAGATATTTACCCCGGAAGAGTTCACCGAAGAGCACAAGATGATAATCGACACTACCGAACGCTTTATAAAGAATGAGATAGTACCTCACATGGAGGAGTTGGAACATAAGGACTTTGAGTTGACCCGACAGCTCCTGCTAAAAGCAGGGGAGTTGGGGCTTCTGGGTGCTGATATCGAAGAGAAATATGGAGGCGCACAACTTGACAGCATTGCCTCCCTACTAATCGTCGAGTACTCGGCATCGGCAGGTTCCTTCGGTATAACTTTAGATGACCACGTTGGGATAGGATCAATGCCGCTGGTCTTCTTTGGCAATAAAACTCAAAAGGAGAAATACCTTCCTCCTATGGTCCGGGGTGAAAAAATCGGGTCCTATGCCCTCACGGAGCCTAGTGCGGGAACCGATGCTCTTTCGATACAAACCACGGCATTCCTGTCGCCGGACGGAAAATATTACACGCTCAACGGCACCAAGCAGTTTGTTACCAATGGGAGCTTTGCCGACATTATTTTCACATACGCCAAGGTTGATGGTGACAAGATGACCGCCTTCGTACTGGAGAAGGAATTCGAGGGAATATCCACGGGGCCAGAAGAAAAGAAAATGGGACTGCGGGGCTCCTCCACGTGCAGCATATTCCTGGACAACGCCAAGGTTCCGGTAGAGAATCTCATTTTTGAAATAGGCAGAGGGCATGTGGTGGCCTTCAATATCCTGGACCTCGGCAGATTCAAACTAGCCGCGGGCTCTGTGGGGCTAGCCAAGTTAGCCCTGGATAGCTGCGTCAAATATGCCAAGGAAAGGAAGCAGTTTGACAAGCCAATATGTCAGTTTGGACTGGTAAAACACAAAATTGCCGAGATGGCGGCAAGAACATATATGGCCGAAAGCATGGTGTATCGTACTGGTGGACTCATCGATAAAATCCTGGCTACTGTGGATCAAACCGCTGAAGATATCGGCAGGCAAAGCGCAAAAAGCATATCAGAGTATGCTATTGAATGCTCCATCAATAAAGTCTACGGCTCGGAGATGTTAGGCTATGTGGCCGATGAGGCAGTTCAGATATACGGAGGCTATGGATATATTGAGGACTACCCCGTGGAAAGAATCTACCGCGATTGTCGGATATTCCGGCTATTTGAAGGCACAAACGAGATAAACAGGGTCATCATATTAGGGTTTCTTATGAGGAGAGCGTTGAAGAACGAGATACCCTTCTTCTCCGCGGCAGGGAAATTGAAGGACAGCCTGCCGGCAATGGGGCCCCTCTTTCCCAGCGCAGACGATGGCTCCCTGGGATATCAACAGAAGCTCGTGGATAGGGCAAAGAAGATATTCTTGTTCTTGTGTGATGCCGCGGCACAGAAATACGGAATGGCTTTAGAGGAACAACAGGAGATTTTGGGACTATTGGCTGACTCAGCCATGGAACTCTATGCCATGGAAAGTGGACTCTTGAGAGCACTTAAGTCCATCGAGGCTTTTGGCGAGCAGCAGTCAAAGACGAAGATAGACATGGTGCAGCTCTATGTAAACGATGCCATGGTTAGAATAAGTAATCATGCCTGGCAGATACTGGCGGCAATGGAGACGGGAGACGCACTTGATAATCAACTATCAACGTTGAGGGAGCTCTCACAGTTCGCCCCCTTAAACGGTGTGCAGCTGAGGAGGGACATTGCCGACCGGGTAATAGAGGCAGAGAGGTATACTTGTTAACAGGAGGGCGATTTTCGGCCAGCTTTTCGTAGGACTCATAAATTTAGGTAAGAATCTCCATCGCCTTTCTCCATGCAGCCTCTCTCCCTTCCTGTAATGTATTATACCCCTCTATATCGTGTTTCCCCGAGAGTACGAGTCTACCCAGGATGGTATCCAATACTTTGGCCTCAGTCCATATTCCAACGGGGTCCATTAATCTCATTGCCCAAAGTTCCCTCTCAGTAGGTGGCTCGATTATCTTCAATTCCTTGGCCGCTTTCAAAGTCCATGGGAAACCCTTCTTTATCTCCTCGATATCCTCTTCATCCTGCCATGGGAATACCTCGGCCAGACATACCTCGTGGGTCTCAGCGTCAAATCTGAAAACTCCCCTGTTGGTAACCACACAAGAAGGTCCTCCCCCTACTAGATTCTGCTTCTTCCTAGCATCAGGGCTTCCGTCAAGGAAGCCCGGTTCGGTCATATAGTCAAGTTGTTCCACATAGCTTCTGGGGTTGAACTCCACTGTATAGATTACTCTTCCCGCCGATGATGCTATATCACCTCCACCACCGCTGCCATTCATCCTTATTTTCGGCCCAGTTATGTAGGTAACATTCACATTCCCAAATTTATCCATTTGAGCAAATCCGAGATAAGCCACATCAATAAATCCAGCTTGTTCATCTATAAACGTTTCGGGAAGACCCTGATGGCACATGGCCATTGTGCCTCCCCAGTTATCGGCAGGGCTAAACATGACAGAAACCCCAGCAAATCCAATGTAGCCCGCCTCTGCTACCATTAGGGCATTTGGCGCGTAAACTAATTTCGCTATGGCACCAGCGAGGTCGGAAATGCCTATGCCAACGAACATAACTTCCCCGTCTTCTATCTCCCTAGAAGCGGTGCAGCATATAAGCTCACTTGGTAAATATTCCCCTTTCATCTCTTTGAGTTGCTCTGCTGTATATTTTTCTCTTGCCGTATATAGATGCCCCATTTTTACCCTCCCTTCATTTTTTCCTTCGCATATTACGCCGGAATCCTATTTATAACGTGCTCTGCTTTGGCTAGCCTCTCTAGATTTGCCCAACCTAGCTTATCACAATATGCGAAATGGTCCTCACAGCCATAAATCCATTCATCCAACCACTGTGAGAAGCCATCGCTGGTCTGACAGGCTAGCAACATGCGCAAATCATATAACAGGTCCCATATATAGCATCCGTAGACACCCGAGGGATGGCAATTATAGGGCAGCAAGACAACAGCATCGGTGCAGTAAGCTGGTACTACCGTCATTCCTGCATTTTCGTATATCTTTTCTACAGAAACCAGTTCTTCAGTGAGTAAGACCACGTGTTTAGCTGCTCTTGCTTTCCAATACTCTGTTCCCCTGAAACCCCATACCTGACCATTTCCTCTGCGGTCAGCCCTCTGAACAGAGATGAAGACCACGTCCGGTTTATAAGCTGGGACAAGCAAAATTGGCTTGTTCTCATAGGGGTCATTCATTACTTTGATTTCCTTATTGTGTTTGGGAATATCAGTGCCCAAAGAAGACCTGCATGGCATGAAGGGAACGTTAAGCGCCCCAGCCATGAACCTCAGTGCAACCTCAAAATTTGTCCAATCCACTATCTTAAGTGGGGGCTCATCAGACTTAATTTTATCCTCCGGTGTCTTTAGAACACCGCCAATATCGATTGGGCGTGGGTCACCTTCCTTGAGACCTCGGTCCACACTGGGAAGGCCAACAAGACCACCAACTTGACGTATTGGCCAATACGCCAGGTCCAGCCTATCAAGTACCCCTGCCCCCACCAGTAGCTCCATTCCAAAAAATGCACTTTCATCTATAAAAGACAGATTTTTCTTTCTTTGACGTATTATTTCCCTCACGATGGACAGAGGCTGTCTCCATTGAATAAAACCTCCTATAGCAAAAGAATCACCATCATGCAGGAAAGTCGCCACTGCCTCCTTCTCCGACATCACCTTATTCAACCTCTTTTTGTAACTGCTCTCTTTTAGCCTTTCCTCATAATCTATTGTTTTTAAACCCTCTATTTTCATCTCTCCTCCCTCTTCATAGATTGTGACATGTCGTTAGTGAGTGCAAGAATTAGGCGATTGCCGCAAGCAGAATACCACAAGCAATAAAGTCAAGCAATAGACGGAGGAGTTATTTTGGGGACAGGAGAGGCCACCCCTGTTGAATTATAGGAAAGGTCTGTCACAGCGCTGCTATCGCTGCAAGCCCACATTTGCCGCTAACACCAGGGAAAGAGCCAAATATTCTTGTACTCGGCCCTCGGCTGCCCCTAAACCAGGGTAAAACAGGTTAACCAAAACCTTCTGCGGCTCATCTTAATATGATAGAATTTATTAACAGTTCAGATCTAGCGCAGGAGGGGAGGCATCTTATGTTCACCACTGGATATCATAATTCACCAAACTACACTCATTGGGCTGGAAAACAACATGAAAGTAACGGATGGGGGTGTTAGCTATGTGAAAACACAAGAGAAGGCGCCGGAGACGGTCGCTAATCCGTGACCTGTCTCCAGCAGAGGAAACGTTTTGCAGCAAAAATGTGAAGGAGGTCATAATGATGAAGGGATTCGGTTTGGCATTGATTGCCTGTCTTTTGCTGATACTATTCACAATCCCTGCCTGTGTTCCCGAAGCTGAAGAGGCTGAGGTAATTAAAATCGGCGTTATTGGGCCAATGCAGTTTGTGCAGGGCGAACATCACTGGTATGGAGCTGTAATGGCTCGAGATGAAATCAACGCCGCAGGTGGTGTATCGCTAGGCGGGGTAAATTACCCTATTGAACTAATCAGGACGGACTCCAATGAGATTCTCAACCCTGCCGATGCCGCTGCTGCAATGGAACGGCTGATAACAGTGGATAAGGCGGATTTCGCAGTCGGAGGCTTCAGAACAGAAGGCGTATTCCCCATGCAAGATGTAGCTATGGACTACAAGACAATTTTCCTCGGTTGTGGTGCTGGCACTAAAGAACTCTGCACACGAGTAGCCGAGGACTACGACCGCTACAAGTACTGGTTCAGGGTAACTCCATTCAACAACGAATATCTGGCCAGCAACTCATTGATGACTCTAGGATTAGCTGGAGGCATGATGCAAATGGGGCTGGGAATCGAAGATACACTCCAGGTTGCCATAGTGGCTGAAGAAGCGACATGGGCCGACGCCATGGTTGCAGCTTATCAAGCCTATGTCCCTCAGAAGCTAGGGATGGAAGTTATCGGAGTGTGGAGACCATCAGCTACGGCCACCGACCTAACTGCCGAACTGACAGCCATAGAAGATTCCGGCGCTCACCTTATCCTGACCATAATCTCCGGACCGTTGGGTATTCCCTATGCCAAGCAGTTGGGCGAGCTTGAAATACCTGTAGCTTCGGTAGGCATCAATGTTGAAGCGCAGAAGGACGGCTTCTGGGATGCCACCGAAGGCTACGGCAATTACGAGACGACCCTCAATAGCTACGCCAAGGGAGTGGCCATAACAGATAAGACCATCGCATTCGTCGATGCCTTTATAGAGAAGGCCGGAGAGACCCCAACATACAATGCCGATACCTACAGTGCTATCTACATATTGAAAGAAGCTATCGAGCGGGCTGGAACCTTGGATTCAGATGCCGTGGTTACCGAACTTGAAAAGACAGACTTTTTGGGGACCCAGGGCAGAGTTGTCTTCATGGGAAGAGAGACCGAGACTCCTCACGATGTAACTTATGGCCCGGGCTACATAACAGGCATCGCTACCCAGTGGCAGGATGGAGAGATGAAATGCGTCTGGCCAATGCTGATGCCAGGCGACTGGGAAGACGTAATGTACGAAGGCACCGTCTTCTGGCAGATACCACCGCCGGTAATGGAAAGATTCGCATCATAACGGCAGGGCGCTGAATTAGTCACTCTCTGAGAAGTCGCATTCAGGGACCCCAGGGGGCTGGTTCACCCCTGGGGTCCCCGTTAGACGGAGTCAAGCAGATTCTTAGGAGGATTGCTTAGCTCAGCATGTTCGAAGGCATCATAATTAATGGGCTGGTAAGGGGAGGTGTATATGCCCTTCTCGCCGTTGGCTTTTCCCTTATCTTTGGGGTAGCTAGAATGATAAATCTAGCTCATACCTCATTTTATATGCTGGCAGCCTATGGCATATATACCTTTGCCAATGTGCTTGGCCTGTCGCCCATCTGGTCAATTGTTCTGTCTCTAGTCGTTACCACTCTTTTGGGGCTCGGCACCTACAAGCTGTTTATTGACCGGGTACGTGAGCATAATGTGACTGTCCTTCTGATAACCATTGCCCTGGCCATTATTTTCCAGGAGTGTATGGTTTTAGCCTTTGGCGGTCACTATCTTGGAGCACCGGGCTTTGTTTCGGGATATTGGGAAGTAATCGGCGTTAAAGTTTCTTATCAAAATTTACTGGCATTTGGAACATCCATAGTTGTGCTTTTGGGTACATGGGCGCTTCTATCAAAGACATCTTTAGGGATTGCCATTAGAGCCACAGCTCAGGATACCGAAATTGCCAATCTAATGGGAATAGACGTCCCGAAAATACTTCTATTAACCATGAGCATAGCAGTAGCGCTGGCAGCTATTGCTGGTATCGTAGTGGCTCCTGCGTTGGTTCTTGAACCGCGTATGTGGACACATCCACTTGTTATGGTCATGGCAATTGTCGTCCTGGGAGGGTTGGGAAGCGTCAAGGGAAGCTTCATTGGAGCTTTCATATTGGGATTCGTTGAGGTCCTGGTCGTTTTCTTAATCCCCGCGGGCGCCTATTTGAAAGGAGCAATTGCCCTGTTAGTTATGGTGGTAATACTCCTGGTCAGGCCTGAAGGACTGTTTGGCGTGGCCTTTGAAGAGGAGCGGTTATAATTGCTAAGGCGGCTATTCAAAGATTTCCAGGGTGATGTAGTTGCTATTCCAGGGAGGTTAATAGCCTTAATCTTCTTTTTGCTTCTATTATTCATCCCCCTCTTTACAGAAGAGCCCTATATCCTTCGCACTCTCATCTTTGCCAATATCTACGTTATTTTCGCCGTCAGTTGGGACTTTATATCCGGATACACTGGCCTGATAAATTTCGGTCATGCTCTCTTTTTCGGGGTAGCTGCTTACGCCTCGGCTCTGCTGAATTTGCGCCTGGGACTAGAGCCTTGGGCAACGATACCAATTGGGGCTTTTCTCGCTGTGCTAGCTGGACTAATTGTGTGTTTACCGGCATTGAGGCTAAGAGGGCCTTACTTTTCCCTTATCAGCTTAGCCTTCCCTCTCATCCTCCTCGGTGCCGTTTTCACTTTCACCGATTTCACTGGTGGCGAGCTGGGTATCTCCGGCATTGCTCGTATTTCCGACTCCCGTACGGTTGAGTATTATATCTCGGCAATTGTTATGCTCGGCTCGGTGCTCATAATGTGGAAGCTTACCGACGCCAAGAGTAGCTTTGTTAGATTGGGTATTATCCTGCATGCAATTCGCGAGGATGAGATTGCCACTCGTGCCAGTGGAATCAACACGGTGAGGTATAAGTTGTTGGCTTTTGCTATAGGTGGTCTCTTTGCTGGAGTTGCCGGTGGCTTTTATGCTCACTCTATGAGAATCGCCGGGCCTGCAACCTTAGACCTCTTCTTGTCCTTCCAGGCAATAATCTGGACGGTCTTTGGCGGAATTTGTAGCATTTATGGGCCGCTGGTCGGTGTCTATATTCTCTATCCTCTTACGGAGTTCTTACGTGTCGTGCCCGAGCTACGAATCTTAATCTTCGCTTTCATAGTGGTATTAATCCTTCTGTTCATGCCCGAAGGCATTGCCGTCTGGGTGAGGGATAAAATCGAAAAGGAGTGCCCTCGTTGCAAGTTAGCTAACGCAGCATTCCGTTCCACCTGCAGGGCCTGCGGTGCCCCTCTGCGCTGAGCGCTGCCAATCTACAAACCAAGATACGTCTTCCTGATAGTCTCGGCCTTAAGCAATTCTTGAGCTGTTCCATGGGCAATTATATGTCCCCTTGACATGACGTAATTTCTTACCGCGAGATCGAAGGCAAAACTAACGTCCTGCTCAGCCAAAAGAATAGTAACTCCTAACTCGTGATAAATCTCTTCTATGCGTTTAAATAAGTCCTCCTTCAGCATTGGAGCAAGTCCACTCGAAGGTTCATCGACCAATAGAAACTTAGGCTTATGCATCAGCGCCCTTCCAATACAAAGCATCTGCCGTTCCCCACCAGATAACGTCCCCGATATTTGGGTCTCCCTCTCTTTCAACCTCGGAAATAATTCATAAACCTTGGCGAAATTATCCTCTACTTCTCTCTTGTCTTTACAAAGATATGCGCCAGCCAGCAAGTTATCCCTGACCGTCATCTCAGCAAACGGCCTACCTCTCTCAGGGCAAAGGATTAAGCCTCTCCTGGCTATTTCAGACGCCGACAATTTTTCAATCCTCTCACCTTCGAATTCTATGCTCCCTTCAAAGGTTATATCCGCCTGTCTTGTTCCCTTCAATACTTCCCTTTCCCATTTTATCAGCCCAGCTATAGCCCTAAGCAGAGTAGTCTTTCCAGCGCCATTAGGACCAACAAGCCCAACTAATTCCCCTTTGTCAACCTTCAAGCTCGCTTCGTCCAACACCATAGCAGTGTCATAACGAACAGTCACATTTTTTACCTCAAGCAACGAGCACCTCTTTCCCAGTATAGGCTTCGATGACCTTTTCATTCTTTGCTATTTCTTCTGGAGTACCCTGGGCAATAACTTCGCCGAAGTTAAGGACAATCACCCTATCGACTATTTTCATGAGCTCAGCTAACTTATGCTCTATTATAAGCATAGCTGGCCCTTCGCTATGCAATCTGCCGAATCTCCCCCCTTTGTGCAGTCTTTTGATTGACCTAGCCACAAGCTCCGTTTCTGCGGGATTCAATCCACCGAATGGCTCATCTAGCATAAGCAACTCCGGCTCGGTAGCGATTGCCCGAGCTACCTCCAACCGTTTCAAATCACCGTGAGACAAAACAGAAGCTGGCTCAAGAGCAAGATCTGCAATTCCTACGAACTCTAAGGCATCCCGTGCCTTTATTTCCAATCTTTTTACCCATTCCCCCCGCTTAGTTACCCTGGGACAGAGACACCCTACCATTACATTAGCGATGATAGGTAAACGGCGGAATGGCTTAACTACCTGGAAAGTCCCAACCATCCCCCTCTGAACAACATCCCAGGGACGGTGCCTTGTAATATCTTCACCTTTAAACCTGACTTTCCCCGAATCAGGCTTTAATATGCCCAGTATGCACCGTATAAGAGTAGTCTTTCCAGCGCCGTTGGGACCAATGAGTCCCACTATTTCATTTCTCTCTATTCGAAAGCTAACCTGATTAATTGCAAGCAGTCCACCAAAGTGTTTGGTTAAGTTCTCCACTTCTAAAAAAGGTGGCATTTCAATCCTCCTCTTCCTCTCTTAG
Source organism: uncultured Dehalococcoidales bacterium (assembly GCA_964638975.1). Classification (GTDB taxonomy): domain Bacteria; phylum Chloroflexota; class Dehalococcoidia; order GIF9; family AB-539-J10; genus RBG-13-51-36. The sequence continues at coordinate 47,875 of CAZXAJ010000004.1, read as the reverse complement.
CTCTCGCCGAGATACTTTACCGACGTCTGTTTTAGGAACCTCACCTCTAAATTCAATAATTTTGGGAATTTTATAGTGAGCCAATCTTCCCTGACAATATTTTATAATCTCCTCTTCCGACAACTTCCCTCTCGCCTCTGTCTCCAGGACTACTATTGCCTTAATGTTCTCCCCTACCTTTGGGTCTGGAACTCCAATAACCCCTGCTTCTTTAATTTGAGGATGACCTGCCAAAACCTCCTCCACCTCCCGAGCAAAGACAGCGTAACCCTTATATTTAATCATGTCCCTCTTTCTATCGTAGAAATAGAAATAGCCTTCCTCGTCCCTTCTTACCATGTCGCCGGTTCTAAGCCATATTTCGCCACCTATTTCCACAAGCATCCTATTTGTCTCTTCCGGCTTATTCCAATATCCCTTCGTTATTTGCGGGCCCTTGAGCAAAAGTTCACCTACCTCACCAACGGGGAGAAACTCCCTGCTTTCAGGGTTAGCTACGACAGCCACAGTGTTAGGTAGAGGTATCCCAAATGAACCAACCCGCGGTCTCCCATAAGGGCTGAGAGTAGCTACCGAACTGGTTTCCGTCATCCCGTACCCCTCATGGATTTTAACACCTGTTCGCCTCTCCCAACCCTTGGCAGTATCCTCAAGAAGAGCATCAGCACCGGAGATAAGAATCTTAAAGCGCTTCCAATTCACTCTATCGGTTCTGGCATAATCCCTGAGAGCTTCATACAAGGCTGGAACGCTATAGAATTCCGTTGCCCTGCAACTCTCTATAGAATTCAAAATGTCATCAAGATCAGGGGTGGGAAATATCACCAGAGTACTGCCTCTAACTATCCCACCCAGCATAACCACTACCTGGCCATAAATATGATAGAACGGTAAATAAGCTATCCCAACCTCTTTGCCATCCTCAAGGATAGGTGCCAAGAAAGCTCGTGTTAAGCACTCGCCGGCTATTAGATTGTAGTGAGTCAGCATAGCCCCTTTCGGCAATCCCGTAGTCCCTCCAGTATAGGGAAGCGTCGCTAAATCCTCCTTAGGGTTGAATTCGATTTTTGGTGGATTTGGCGGATATTTTTTAATCAATTCCTGAAATCGATAAAAACCCTCCCTTTCGAAGATCTCAGGAGATGGCGCTGACATTTTTTGATACACAGCCCTGAGCATACTCCGCGCCAGGAATCTTTTCAGTCGTGGCAAATACTCAGCAATGTTGGTTAAGATAACTCTCTTTAACTTAACCTCTGCCTTTTCAACATGGTCATAAAGAATATCCTGGCAGACGAGAGTCTCAGCCCCGCTGTCTTCGATTTGATGTTTAATTTCGGGAGAGACATAAACAGGGCTAATCGGAGTTAAGGCAGCCCCAGCTTCAAGCGCTCCGAAATAAGCTACGATGAATTGAGGGGAATTCAGGAGCAATAAGGCAACCTTGTCTCCCTTCTTAACTCCTAAATCGTGCAGGGCAGTAGCAAACCTGTCAACCTCTTCCTTTAACTGCCGATAACTCATCTTTGCACCATAAAATATTAAGGCAGTCTTGTCTTTCCATTTTTCCATCGCTTCGCCAAAAGCTTGGGGCACGGATTTATCCGGTATATCAACATCAGAAGGAACCTCTTCGAGATATAACTTCAACCACGGCCTTTCTTCATATTTAGTTTCATCTTCCATAATGCTACCTCCCGCTTTTCCCTGAATAGATTGTGCGTGATATTCTCTGGCAAATCCTGCTGAGCGGCTCACCGTCTGTAACAAGTAACAAAATGGCAGGTATATGCTTCAGCTCTTTCTCATCCTGAGTCAACAGCCTCCCGTTCCCCATAGTTATGACCTCAGCGCCTTCCCTTTCCCCTTCTGCACGGCATTCCTCACCAATATGCATCCATTGCCTATACCACCCCTCTTTCTATGTAAGATAGGGCATTCTACCTATAATGTCAATGGCCGGAACATAAACAACTTTATGCCCAAGGTATCATTTGACACCCCGCCTTTACACCAGGGTAAAACAGCTTAGCTACAAGCACTTCTGCACCTCCCCCCGATATGATAAAATCATTAACGGCTCAGATTTAGCGCAGAAGAAATGCAAAAAAAGAGAAGAACGCTTGCCTTGAAACATCGCCGGCGCCGGAAGAAGCTCAAGGAAAAGAGCAAAGCCCAAGCTTCAGCAGCGGAACAATGAAAAGAGCCCTCCTGTTAACGGGCAAACCGGGAACAGGTAAAACTGCTCTTATCAAGGAAGCCATAGCCAGGACAAAAGTTGGGGGTGGCGGCTTCTATACTGAGGAAATACGGGCTGGCGGAATAAGGCAGGGGTTCAAAATCATCACCCTTGATGGTCAGGAGGCGGTGCTGGCCCATGTCAACATCTCCAGCCCCTATCAGGTAAGCAAATATAAAGTCGATATAGATAGCCTTAACAGAGTCGGCGTTTCTGCTCTGCGCCAGGCCCTGAAGGAAAGCGACCTGATAGTCATAGATGAAATTGGCAAGATGGAGCTTTTGTCGCCTCAGTTTAGGGAAGTCGTAACGCAAGCGATAGGCAGTGATAAGAAAGTCTTGGGCACTATCGTGCTTAACCCCCATCCCTTCGCCGATGAAATCAAACGCCGTCATGAAGTTAGAACTATGCTAGTAACCAGGGACAACCGCGGTGACGTAATGGGGGAAATCTTAGACTGGCTAACAGAAGCGACAAACTGATGCCAGTGCTTAGAAAGCAGCCGCGTCGCCAGTTGTTCCACCAGCTTCGGAATAAGCAAGCCGCAAGCTGGCCAAACAGTTGGCCACCCTTTTCCCAGCAGTCTTACCAGGACACCTATTGAAAATGGGCCTCCTGTATGCTACCCTGGCACTAAGACAGTCAAGAGGTGAGACTGCATGGGACAAGCAGACTTCGAAAACCAGCTTCTTAATTTGCACAGACGCATCATAGATCATAGATAGAGAGACTAAGTTCATGGGCTGTGACGGAGACTGAGCTAAGTCAGTCGAGGCGGTCTAGCCCGGCTGGTTGCTTTGACAATGGGTGAGTCACTCATGCCGGTGGAGATTAGCCTAAATTAGAATTTGCCCTAAAAAGGGGGGTGACGAGAATGAAGAGGAACACTGTGCTGGTAAAGCTCCTTGTTGTGGCGCTTGTTTTTGCCCTGATGAATGTGGCGATGCCTGCTGGGGCCGAGGAACAGAAGACCAGCGCTGAAGCCATCGCGAAAGAACTGGCGCTTCCCGCCGATGGATACACGGAGATGATGCTATGGGGCAAGGAGGTCATGTCCTGGCCTGGGCGTTCTTACGATTTTGTTGACACGGACTCCCAGGAGTGGCTACAAAACGGTGCTATTGTTCACAACCAATTCCTAATAACGAGTCGACACCTTGAGTCGAGTGACAAATATACCTTTGGCTATGCCTTCCCTGATATCTATTTTCTAGAGTATGGCTCGGTGGCGGAGGCGAAAAAAGCTTTCGAGAACAATTTTGATGTGTCCTTCATCAGTAAAGTAAACACGGAAGACCAAGAAAGTGCACTGCAGAGGTTCAATGAATTTCTCGATAACTACTACGAGGAAGGCGGCCGCAGAAAGGCTGATAGCACAAGGCTGGGTTGGTGGCGCAATGAGAATTCGCAGTGTTACCCTCCAAGGGATGAGTCTCCACGGCCGACGGTGGGGAATGAGCCACCAGTTAAGCAGCTGTGTACAGATGCTAACTTTGGCCGTTATCACCCAACTACCAGTAGCAATTACTACTCCGTGACCACCGAGTCATTCTGCTATGAATATCTTTCATGCAGCCTGGTTCGCATGGAAGAAGATCAAGATCAGTACAAGTGCGAGAACGAACAGGGTAAGGAAATCACGGAAACGGGTGATCGCTTCCTCAGGGACCACTGGGTGGAGCCTGGAAACCCTGTGCCGGTAACCAGTAGCTTCGACTGTGAGTATCATTTCTACCTCATTGCCAACTGCGTAGTGTGTGTCCAGTGGCTTAATCTCTACTCGCTTGGTGAGCACAACCTCTATACAGATGAGTGGCCCGAAATTCGCAGCGCCTTGGAAAGGATGGCGAACCTGCCGCCCTCCGAAGAGGTTGCTCAAGATTCAGATGGAGACGGAGTTCCAGACGATGTAGACCAGTGTTCCGGTACGCCTGCTGGCGTTACTGTGGATGAAACGGGATGTCCCATAGGGATGATCCTAGCTCTTTCCACGGATAAGAAGGTCTATTCCCCCGGAGAAACAGTGATTATCCAGGGCAGCGTGTCGGACGCACAGGGTGGGCTGGCAGGTGCTTCCGTGGCCATCGATGTCAACGGTACGCCGCTTTCGGCAACAATTGACGCCTCGGGCTACTATCGATGCGATTTCACAATTCCCGTAGATGTTACCCAGGCCATATATACAGTTTCGGCTACGGCATCATATTCCGGCTATCCCGACGTATATAAAGACACGAGCTTCTTTGTAGGAGAAATTGGTATTCAACTGGAAAAAAACCCCGCTACCGGAGAGTCTTTTATTGGGATTGCTGCGGATGGGGTCAGCACTCTGGGCATTATTATCTCCTTGCCGGGGTGCAGCGATGTGGAGATTAGCAAACCAAATATCGGTGAACTTGAGGGTAATGCCATAGATGCTATGAGCAATGTTAAACTGGATCCTACCGGATTGGCAGAAATTACCTATTATCCACCAGCTTATCTCACGAAGAACCAGCTCACCAGTAGTAACTCTAATGTACATGCATCGGGCGTTAAGGTATGGGCTGCTGAAGTCGCATTAACGTTAACCTATAAAGATGCCAGTCAGCAGGACAAGAAGATAGAGACCGAAATTCTCGTCTGTCGTCCTCCGGTAATGCTGGTGCATGGATTTTGCGGTTCTACAGCTACATGGTGGAAAATGTCCGATTACTTGCGGGGGGAGAAGTTCGATACCTACCAGGGCGATTATGGCGCCACAAACCAGGCTATTGAAGGATTATCACTTATATTGAAGAATGACATTCGCAAGCAGAAAGTTGATTATGCCAACTCTAACATCAAGTTGGCAAAGGTGGATGCAATAGGCCACAGCATGGGTGGGTTGATTGCGCGCTACTACACCCATGGCCTCACGGATTATGATGGCGACGTGAGGAAACTGATAATGGTTGGAACTCCGAACCACGGTGTTTCCTGGATCGATAAGAAACTAGGAAATGTTGCTTCTGATTGGCACCAGACACACAGGATTCCAGCTGAGCAACTCTACTCCGAGAGTCCATTCATGAAAGCACTCAACAGTGGCGAGAAAACCGGAGCCCACCTCAATAATGACGTACAGTATGGCAATATATACGGCTTTCCCGATGACTGGGTAGTCAGCGCAGCTTCAGCTTATCTAAACGGTGTAAGCAGTGTATCTGAGTCTGATGTAAAGCACTCAGCAGACATTCCAGGTGTCCCGGCTGTAGCAATAACGGAATATCTGGGGACGTGGGAACGGGCAGAAAGTTGGCTGACCAGTGACATTGATAGGCCGCCTTTGAAGGGCTCGAGTGCAGAAGTATACAAATATTGGGGGAATGTTTACCTTCTAGAATACGTTTCTTCTGGCACACAAGAGGAAAGAGTGAAATCCAGCCCCACGGAGATTCCATCCTGGAAGGGATTGCGAACTGATAAGGATTCAAAGGCGATTGTCCACCTAACGATATACGACCAGCCATGGGGAATCATATTCCTAGACCCGGACAGTGAGATACTCATTGGTTACTGTTCCCCCCAACTAGTGGAGGTCCGCCTTTCTAAAGGGAGCGCTGCCTTCAGAAGCCGCCAGGATGGGCATTTCACTGTGCCCGTGAATATTGAGAGAGCTGAAGCAGGAGAATGGTGGAAGTGCAGCCCTCGGGCCATAGTCACCGGACTGAACACAGAATTTGCTGTTACTGCCGGAGACAAAATGGAGGTTCATTGCCTAGAAGGTGAGCTTGTTGTGGAAACCCCTGATGCCACTGGAGGAGGAACCGTTCTATCCGCAAACGATTCTGTAGCTGTCGAGGGAGAGACAGTAATGACAATCAATCCTGTCCTGAAAGATGACTTCTGGTGGGCAACTGAAGAAGATGACTTCCTAGATTATACGCCGACAGAGAGTCTATTCGAGAAACTCAAGAATGATATAGACTCCCTGATCTCCAAAATCAAATCCTTCTTCGAATCCACATTCAAGTAAGACTGGCAAAATGATACAGCTCTAGATGTTGATACTGTCATAGTCGAAATACTGCAGATACAAGAGGTGACGAGAAAATGGCAAAACATGCTGAAGATATTAAGGTGGATAAAAAGGACCAGTTGGAGAAAATCGAGGGCGTATGCTTACCAGATGAGCTTATCCGGGCTGTTTTCGATCTGAAGGGTATGGGCACAGGATTTCTGGGGATTACTGACAAGCGTATTATTTTCTATGATAAGGCGTTTCTTAAGAAGAAAAAGGCCCTGGTCAGTATACCCCATAATCACATTGCGGCAGTGGCCAGTGAGGACCGCAAAGGCCTTATCATTAGAGGTGGTTTTCTTGTCACTGATACCCTAACCATCACCCCAATAGGACTTGAGTCAAAAACCTTTGAATTCAGGGGTGGCGACAAAGCCCACCAAGCTCACAATATCCTCATGGAATACCTGCTCAAATAGAAGCCGTAACACAAGCGGTGCCCAGGTATCAACTCCTTAAATCTGAGTCAGTGTGTCGACTGGGCATCTGATATTGTTGAAACCAGCATACCGAATATGTCGATAGTGCCCGAGTATCTCATTTTCGCTGACGATCTGCACCCATTCTTTTCATCTCGGCGATAGACACTGCGCCTACCACTGCTGACTAGGCATGACCGTCCTCCCCACACATATCCTCCTACACCCCTTTCAACACCCTGAAGAACGAGGATAATTCCAATACCACCCTCCCCACCTCATCGTAAACGGTTGCTTCCCCCTTCCACTTACTTCCTCCCTGACATGTCGCCTTAGCCTTAGCCGTCACGACTCCCAGTTTCACGGCATGCAAGAAATCTGCACTCAGAGATGTCGTCACAAACTGTGTCCCGGCGGGAATCACACTCTTGATTGCCATAGCCACCGCCGTATCGGCCAAACTCACTAATGCACCCCCATGCATCAGCCCACCACCCTGGGCAAAGTCAACAAGGAATGGCATCTTCAGTGTTGCACAACCTTCGGAAGCCTCGATGATCTCCATCTGCAACAACTTCTCGAAGGGTGCGCAGCTAATCCAAGATTCCATCTGAAAATGGTGTGGTCCAGTCAACCCAGTCATCTCGCGCATACCAGTCGTCTCCTTGCCAGCCACATATTGTCCTCATATTATAACTACGAAGACATTGGATCTGCACGCGGAAAGCCCCAGAGCGCCGGCTGCAAGGGGCACTAGCCTGATTATAATTGGTAGAACCAGCCTCAATTTACAGATAATTATAGCATTCGAGTGATGACAATTTGCGGATAGCTTGGCGTGCAGGCCCGCAAATTGCGGCCAAAACCTGTTTGCGGATGCCGATTTAATCCACACACTTCGTCATTTTGTTAAGTGTCTTCATTATGCGTGGATTGGGTTCACGACGGGAAGGTCGTGCGTTCCAGTTTAGCCACCGCTACCAATCATGAAAAGTGGAGGCAAGTGAGATCCGCCTGTTCATGCGGCAGGAGGTCGATAGGCCACAGTTCCCGCTTTCTTGAACACATTCACCGCTTCCGCAGCGGTCATAATGGCCTTCGCCTTAAGTGACATAGACACTCCGCTAGCCCAAATAGATGTAATTACAGCCGCTAGACTCTCTTCGTCAGGAATCTGCCCCACTAGATAAATGGTGCTTTCACTGAATGCGATGTAATAGTGCTCCAGCGAGAGACGCAACAACAAAAAGCCATATCGTATAGTCAGCGCCAAGACAACTTAGTATTCACCGTCCTCGTATAAACCACACTGGCCTTCATAGCTTTTCCGTAGTTCCTGGGCGACGCGATATGCTAGTATTGACGGCAAGATGTAGGGCCGCGCTAGCCGGGGTAGATTAGCCTAGCTCCGAACTACGCTATATTGCTTTTGATTGAAGTGGCCCTTGTTTTACCTGAACAATGTCGGAGAAAAACTAATTCTAAACGCAACTATAATCAATGAGCATAATTCTAAGTCTGAAGCAAATGAAGTGGAACGCAATTAGGAAAACATTCATCGTTCTCTGCAGCGTACTGTGCGGACTGGCGGGCCTCTTTCTATGGGCCAGTGGTGGTATCCAGGCACCACAAACTATGGAGGGATTAGTGTATGACTTTGGCACTGGTCCACCGTCAAAAGCGCAGGGCACTGGCAAGATGGTAGTGCTCACCTGGAACATCGCATATGCCTATGGCTTTGGTTCCGATGGTCAGGACTATGTTCCGAGGGCCGCTGAAGAAATGGCCATTCGCCTCAATCGTATCGGCGAGATTATTCGCGATAGCGGAGCCGATATAGTGTTGCTACAAGAAGTCGACTTTGATTCAGACCGCAGTCACCACGTCGATCAATTGGAGGAGCTATCACGCATTACCGGCCTGCATTATGGCGCCCCTGCATTGACTTGGAAAGCTGGATTCGTCCCCTTTCCATACTGGCCACCTAACCACCATTTTGGTGCTGTGTGTTCTGGTGGAGCCGTGCTTAGCCGTCACCCCATTACTGTCAACCGTGTAACACTGCACCCCAAGCCCGAGACAAACGCTTGGTGGTATAACGCCTTCTACATCTTTAGGTACAGCCAACAAGTGCAGATACAGTGGGGTGAACAGATTGTCTGGGTGATAAACAATCACTTGGAGGCATACGATCGGGCCAATCGTGTACAACAGGCCAATGCGTTGGCCAAGATGGTTTCCAACGTTCCTAACGTCGCGGTAATGGTAATTGCGGGTGGAGACATGAACACTATACCGCCTGAAGCGACTCTGCAATATGGATACCCCGACAGACCAAACGCTGATCACCGTGGTGATACTACAATGAGTATCCTTAGAAACATCTCGGGATTCAAAGATGTAGTGAATGTAGAAGAGTACCTGGAAAATGAGGCAGCCTTTTTCACCGCACCAGCTCATGCTCCCAACCGCCGCCTAGATTACCTATTCATCCCTGAAGATACGCGGGTCACAGACGTTCGCGTCATTCCTACAGGCGACCTATCAGACCATCTGCCGGTTCGAGCGGAATTGGCATGGCCGTGAATAACTCTACAGCAAGAAATTTGGGGGAGGCCAACCCACCATCACTTACAGCATTGATGGTCAACGTCGTAACACAGTGCTCAAGATATCGCCTTTGAGCTGACTTTAGCGAGGTGAGAAGGCGTACCACGTCGCGAATCCTTATCGGTGTAGTTATTGGTTCACATCCTTAGAAGCGTCCATGAATATGGCTTAGAATTGAACGAAACATCGCCTTGTTGCCCGCGAGATATTCCGTTAGGGTTTTAGAATAGACTAGCCTTTCTGATAGCCTCGGCTATAGTTTCAGGAAGGGTGTCGATTTCAGTCCTGATGCCTGCTTCCGTGAGTTCTAGCGTGGACATCCTTATGTCGATGGCATCGTAGCGAGCATTCAACAGGATGCATTTCGCTTCGCCTTCGTTGTTGGACCAGGAGCTCCATCTGGGAAGGTTTGATCCTGGCCTGCCTGTGGCTGGATCTCCTGTTCGTACAAACTGGGCTACATAGGACGTAATGGCATCCTGAAGAGCTAGCCTGCCGGGCCGATTCTGTTTGGTATCTATCGCGATGCCTGCCATTGCTAATGCATCTTCGATGCCATAGTCGTTGCCCAAAAAAAAGCTGACATCCAGGCTATGGAACGCACCGAGGTGGGAACCGAACGGGTCTGGCAACACGCTTTCACCTGTATCTTTCACCGACCCCCAAAGGAACTGATAGACATATACATCAGGCTGGTCTGAATGCGAGCTCACCTTGCTCGCAAGACCATCGGCACCAGCGACCTTCCAAAGGTCGCTGGTGTATTTGGCCACCGCCTGGTATAATTCGCCGTCTTTGTCGGGAAAAGCTGGGTTGAAATAAAGAAACAGCTTCATTTCATCCTTATTGGTTCCTAAGATGATGGGCACCTTATTCGGATAGGTTCCCGTTTCAAAAGCATCAACTCCATCAGCGACGATAACTGTGCCATCGGTGAATAGGAACGGGAAAGTGAGCAAGCTGAAACCGAGACTACCAGTTTCATAGCAGGCGTGTAATTCACCATAGGACTTGGACCTTGCATAAGCTGCGATCTCCGCATTGGACATACTCTCCAGATGCTTCACGGCTTCTGCTTCATCGGTAACAACTGCATCATTCAACAGAAGCTTCAGGATCACCTGCTTGGCACTCTCCTCACCCACTTTGACCGGCATTCCGACAGCCGCTCCGCTTTGCGAAATGGCCTTATGAAAGAGTCCGTGGGCAAGTGGAGATAACAAGAGAGAGAGGGTGTTAATACCGCCTGCCGATTCCCCGGCAATAGTGACATTGTGAGGGTCTCCACCGAACCCTTCAATGTTGCTATGGACCCATTTGAGTGCCTGTATTATGTCCAGAGTACCGTAATTGCCAGAGTCATCTTCCTTGTCACCGGTTCTGAGTGCTGGATGGGTGAACCAACCTAAAGGTCCCAGCCTGTAATTCATGGATACGTAGACCACTTTGGACTTGCTGGCCAGATTGGCTCCCCAATACATCTCGTCGACAGCAGAGCCTATTGAATTACCTCCTCCGTGTATCCAGACGTATACCGGGAGATCCGTTTCCTCAGTTTGTGGACGCCATACATTCAAGTAGAGGCAATCCTCGCTGCCCACGATTTTTCCACTGATTGGATCAGGCTGGCTGCATCTTTCGCAGAATTCTGTCTCGGCCCGTATGGCTTCCCACGGTTCTGGTTCTTGTGGTGCTTTCCAGCGCAATTCACCAACTGGAGGCTTTGCAAATGGGATAGCTTTCCACACCCAGGTATTGTTTTCATCGTGAAATCCCTTTACAGGTCCACAGTGTGTATGCACAATTGGGTCGCCCTCCCATAATGTGTCTATCGGCTCAGGTGTAGGTGTAGGCGCCTGGGCAGGAGCACAAGCCGCAAGCAAGCAACCTAGCAGGAAAATTACCGAGAGGAGTAAGAGCGAAAAACATTTGCATCGGTTCATCCCGACATCTCCCGTATCTATTATACCCCGAGACAGCCTCAAAGAGAATGGGTGTCAAGTTTGAGAACAGATTGAGGCATTATTGGAGGATCGAACAATCCGTCATTTCGTGCGAATAACATATCACTTCCCATCACTGCTAAACTGTCCAGGAAATCTACTGTTTGTGCCATCATAATCATAGGCCTCTGAGAAACTCAGGCCTGAGCAAAGAAGGGTCCCTCCCTGCCAAAACCACTCCCAGTTCTCTAAGCATCCTCTCCCTATCTTGCGGCAACTTTCCCCGGACGGAAAGATAGTTTGAGGCATGCATTGAGCTAAAGAAGCAATCGGTAAAGTTGGAATTCTCTATGATTAACTTTAGCTCTTCCAGAGATTGAAAAGGAGAAAGAGGATGGAATTCATTACGCTGCCACTGCTCATGAAGAGGGGTACCAGGGACAAGGGTCAAAGTTAAAGCTCCGGCATAATCTGGGTCAATCTCGGTGAGAACTCTAGCTGTCTCAAGCACGTGTTTCTCGCTTCCTTCGACACCACCGAGTCCCAAGATTATCGTCACAGAAAAGATTATTCCGGCTTCCTTCGCTTTCTTTCCCGCCTCGACTAAATCACGTGAGCTTACTCCTTTGCCTATCTTTTGTAGCAGTTCATCATCACCGGTCTCGAGCCCGGTATAAAAAATGCCCAACTTGAGCTGTTTTAATTCCTCTAGCTCAGCCGCACTCCTGCGCAGAATATCCTGCGGGGTGGCATACGTGCCAATCCTTTCCACACGGGGCAGTCTTTCATTCAAGTACTGGAGAACATCTCTCAATTTGGAGAAGGGGTAAACAAGGGCATCAGCATCCTGCAGAAATACCCTTTTGCCATCCCAACCTTGAGCCACGGCATACACCACCTTAGAGACATTAGGAAGGCGAATGCCACTTCGAGTGAATAGGGCTACAGCATCTATTTCACTCTTGCTGTCATCGACGTCTCGTATCTGAAGCTTTGAGCCATAGGCTCCACAGAAAGTGCAGGTGTTGTTGGAGCAACCATTGGTTAAGGGGAGAAAATAGCTTTCCCGCTCACTTGGAGGCCGGAAGATATCAGGTCTACTGAAGCTCATTCGCCCATTCCATTTCACAAGGTGCCCAAGCGATCTCGAGATACCCTTGGAAGTCTATTTTACTCCAGATGACAATCTAGCCTCAAGACAAGCACAACTTGGACATAACATCGATTTATGCAGTCCAAATGGTGAGCATCGTGGAAAGCTCTTATCACATCTCAGTTCTCAGAAGCCCACTTTGTCTTTCCCTTTCAGGTTCAGGATTTTTCTTGCCTCATCGGGTGTAGCTACCTCCCTGTCTAACTCGCGTGCCAGCCTGACAATCTTCTCTACCATCTGGGCATTACTCTTGGCCAGGACACCATCAGCAATGTAGATGTTGTCCTCGAGCCCAACCCTGACATGTCCACCCATCATTATTGCCAGTGCGCCGAGGTGGAATTCCATCGGATAACCAGCAGCTAAAGCTGACCAGTGATAATTGCCAGGTCCGAAAAGCGAGTCAGCGGTCTGTTTCATGTGGATTAAGTGTTCTGGAGTTGCCCTTATCCCACCGAATGCCCCCATACAAAACTGCATCCACAACGGCGGTTCACAGAAACCCTTATAGTTACTCCAGAGATAGTGTGCGGTATAAATCCAGCCCACATCGAATAGCTCGTATTCCGGTTTGGTTCCATTCTCCTGCATTGTTTGCCCAAAACGGACTACTACATCATAGGGATTACTGTACGGTTCATTGCCGATTTCTTTAAGGTATTCCTTTTCCCACGGATATCTATAATCCTCATCTTTGTAGGCACGTAATTGAGAGGCAGCGGAGCTGGTCAACGAGCCCACACTGAGGGAGGCTAATTCCGGTTTCAAAGCAGGGACAACCTTTATTCTGTCCTCATATGTCTGCCACCGTCCACCACCTGTGGTGGTGCAAATTATTACGTCACTCTTGGCTTTGATTGTAGAGGCAATTTCCCTGAATATCTCAGTATCGGCAGTGGGCTTCCCATCTCTGGGGTCTCTGGCGTGGATATGTACGGAAGCAGCTCCCGCTTCTGCAGCCCTTATGGCATCGTTAGCTATTTCTTTCGGCGTGATCTTCATATAGGGAGTCTGCACAGGCACAACTCGAGAACCAGTCACTCCTACTGAAATTATCAGTTTCTCCATCTCTTTCACCTCTTGTCTCAATATGTCCGGCCCAGCATCTTCCTCGCTACTCCAGCATGGCTACTGCTCGCACCCATCCAGCACTGGCTCCCTCTATCTTTATGGGAAAAGCCGCCACCTTAAAGCCAAAAGGCTTAGGTATTTTGTCGAGATTGGCCATTCTCTCGATGTGACAATACTCCCTCTCCTTCCCCAAGTAGTGGGACTCCCAAAAGCTCTCCTTTTTACCCCCTTTCAGGTCGTTTACCATCACATCGTGAGGCCTATCCCAACCCCAGGCATCTATTCCCATAACCTTTATGCCATGCTCAATCAACCATAAAGTAGCTTCCCTGGTCATTCCGGGATGCATGTATTCATAGCCAGGTTCAGCATAATGCTTGTAAACATCAGTCCGAATCAGCACAATGTCAAACGGCCTGAGCTGGTAGCCTATTTCCCCCAGAGCTTTCTGAACTTCGCTGGCACTGATACCTTCCCCCTTCTTTTTGTGGTGGAAGTCCAGCACCACTCCATCGCCATAGCACCACTCCAGGGGCACCTGGTCTATTGTTTTGGCTGGCTTCCCTTCTGATGTAGGGTAGAAATGCCATGGGGCATCGAGATGCGTGGTAGAGTGAGTTGTCAAAGTAAGCGTTTCAGTTGCACAATATGTATCCTCGGGGAAATCCTCTGGTTTGATGCCATAAGCCTCGGCATAGATTCGGGGGGTTTCCTCATGACGTTGGTAGACAATTTGAGGCATTTGTTTTAGATATCCCTCGGGACTTAAAGTTACACTCAGGTCGATAATCCTAGTCATATTCCGCTCCTCCAACCAGTTGTTTCGCCGGCGACGGGCGCCCAACAGTCAAGGCTTTTATGGGAGCCAGTCTCGGGATTTTTGATTAATAAAGCTAATATTATAGCGAGAGAATGATATGAAACAACGTATATTCATCACGGGCATTCAACATCCCGGTGATCGAAGTCCCAGCAGTGCCAATCACCGTCACCAAAATGCCGTGAATCCTTGACCCGTCCTTCCATTATGGAACTATTCCACTCAATGTTGGTAGTATTGTCTTTACCTTTGTTGTAAATCTCATAAGAGCGGTCATAGGGAGTTTCTGTAGTGACCTCGTACAAAATATAGCCACCATTCTCCGGACCACCAGGGACGATATTTGTATACTTGATATCACTACTTCCATCATTAATGTCACGATGCCAATTAATCCTTAATAACTCGGTAGGATCAGAAGGACTCTTCATCAAAATCCAGAAGCCCTCCGTTGCCGGGAGATTGGATTCACCATAATACCACTGGAAGTCACTGTATTCACCCTCTTTGGAAACATACATTTCCCAGCGTACCCCGTTGTCGATGAACCCCCCGTGTAGTTCTGCGGTATATAACTGATCCTCAACGGGTACATCATACGACCAGACCCAAGTGTAATCGGGTTGTTGCTCCGGCGAATGATTGAAGGACTCAACAAAAGCTGCCACCGGGATTGCCAGGCCAATAAAGAGAACGCTATTCCAGAACCCGACATTAAGAGCGGCAAAGCCCCAGTTCTTTTGTTCATCCGGAGCATACAGGTTGTCTGCAAATAAATCACTATTCTTCAGAGTAAAAGCGACGTACTTCAAGCTTTGTTCAGTACCACCAAAGCTTGAAGAACTGGGCTTAGGTGATAGAAAGTCATCGAAACCTATGATGAACGTGGATGCAGGAGGTATCTCGGGAGGTTCCTCGGTATCTGGCTCAGGCATTACTTGCTCAGGGGTTGATTCTTCGGTCGGCAAAGGAGTGGTTGGCGTTTCTGCTTCCAACCCTCCGTTACATCCATATACAAAAGAGCTGGCTACTAACATAAAGGCAATCAAACAGGCAACAGGGAAATTAAGCCTTTTTACACCACGACTGCTACTGTGATTACTAATCTCGTTCATCACTTAAGAAATCTCCTTAATACTAATAGTATCAATCCCCACGATTAAACAAATAATAATTTAATTAAGCTAGATTTACAACACCAAGAAGCTCTGGTTCTGATATCGTTAATTATCCAAGCAACCTATCGCTTAAAATCCTTAAGCTAATCGGAATAACACTCAATCGTGCCATAGGATTTTCCTTCTACCTTGCAAGATAACAGAAACCCACTGATGGCTTGCCTAATATTAGCAGACATTGAACCTCTCCTTTTTTTGTCCGAGATGCGAGACGATATATGAGAATCAGGAGAAGGTCAAGAGGGATATGGGACTTGTTTTAGTCGCAGACCGCATTAATTGGAGAAGATTAACCAAGGATATTGACAAATTATTGTTTAGATGCTAAACTATATAATCATGGAGAATCATAGAGCCAAATATGAAGAAATACTCCAGAAAATCGAAAGAATGGTCATTAGAATGCATTCAATGCACACACCTTCACTCAGTTTTGGTACAGGTGTATTAATGCATCCAAAAGAAATACACACGGTGCAAGCCATTGGTCGATATCCGGGAATTAATGTTACTAAGCTTGCGGAACATACAGGGGTAACGAAAGGAGCTGTATCTCAGACAATTAAGAAACTCACTAGAAAAGGTCTCGTGCAGAGAACACACGCACCGGGCAATGCCAAGGAGGTGGTTCTAGAGCTTACTGATCTGGGTTGGATTGGCTTTCGGAACCATGAGAAATTCCATATGGACACTTACTATATTGCCGAAGAGTACTTTGGCGATCAAATAGAAAACTACCTTCAAAGAATTAGTCTCGCCGCAGACGATATCAATAAAATTTTGGATGAATACGATAAGATGAAGAAAGAATAGTCTCTTTTTTTAATTCTATATTGTTTAGTAGCTAAACTTTAAGGAGGTAAAGCAATGGTTGAACACCTTTATAATTCACCCATAGGAGAGAAAAAGCTCATTTGCCCGTGGCAACTGGCACCCCTAATTGACAACTTCCTACGACCAATTGTCCATAACCCTCGAAAGATCTTTGCACCTTATGTAGCCAAAGGAATGACTGTACTGGACATAGGTTGCGGAGCAGGTTTTGCGTCCTTGGGTCTCGCCGAACTTGTTGGCGAGGAAGGCTTGGTTATCTCCGCTGACATACAGCCTAAGATGCTTAGCTTCGTTGAAGAAAGAGCCTTAAAAGCGGGGCTATATGATCGCATCCGTATTCACCTATGCGAAGCCAATCGTATCGGGGTTCGAGAAAGATTGGACTTTGCTGTAGCCTTTTTCATGGTTCATGAGGTACCAGACGCTTGGGCTCTTCTCAAAGAGATCTTCAAACTACTCAAAACTGGTGGGAAGTTCTTCCTTACGGAACCAAAGATTCATGTAAAATCCAGCGATTTGGGGCAATTAGTTCAGGATGCACAATCTATAGGGTTCGAAGTGGCTGAAAAACCAAGAGTTCGATTTGGGCAAACGGTACTGCTTGTGAAAAATGCATGACATTGATAACTAAAGAAGTGGCAGCGGCCGGATTTGAACCAACGACCAAGGGCTTATGAGGGCCCTCCTTCAGCAAACATATACCCGTCTACCTGTCGATTATAGTAATAATATCAACATTATTAACTTAGCTCCAAAAACTGGGTATCAGGTCCACATTCAAGGCCACATGACATGGATTGCGCCTTGTCAGGGGACACTATCAACGTTTCAGTGGGGAATACTCCATCAGCGGCTGTAAGTATGTCAGCAAAGGCAAGGTTTGCCAAACCTGAGCAGCTAGGTTATTATTTGTTCAGCGCGCTGACCTTGTTAATGCGCCGATAGAGAGGAACAATGAAACTGGTAGATAACTTATATGCCTATGTATGGCAAGGAAACGATAATAACTGCAACAGCTATCTAATCGCCAATAATCTGAAACCGAACGGACATTTATTGTTTGACCCTGGTCACATTACGACACCTTTCTTCAGGGAGCCAGGTCTGTCCAGGTTGATAAGTGAGATGGAAACGGATGGAATAGATGCCAGCCAAATCGGCTTGATAATTCTCACCCACTCCCACACGGACCACTGCGAAGCAGCTGAGCTGGTCAGAGAGCAGAGTGGTGCACTGGTGGCTCTTAATAAGGCTGATGAATGGTTCTACGAAAAGCTGGGGGGAAAGGTGGACATGTATTTAGAAGAAGGAGACTTAGTCCTTGGTGAGGAAAACCAGCTGAAGCTTAAGATATTCCTCTCACCCGGCCACTCTCCGGGGCACGTAACCATCTATTGGCCAGAGCACAAGGTCCTCATTGCAGGAGACGTCATATTCTACCAGAGTACCGGCCGGGTGGACCTTCCCGGAGGAAGTGCAGAAGCACTCAAGCAAAGCATACAGAGGTTATCCGAGCTTGATATTGAATATCTGCTTTGCGGTCACCCATACGGTCACCCCGGGGTCATAAAGGGTAAGGATGCAGTAAAGCAGAACTTCGATTTTGTGATGCGAAACGTCTTTCCTTATCTGTGAGCGGCGCCCCCATGGGGATTCGAACCCGCAGGCCTTTCCCTGCGAACCAGCCACCGGCCTATGCGACTGCGCGGTGTCACCCACCTCTGCAACCTGCTTTATGGCCCGTCTTGAGGTCTTGTTAGTAACATGTGAAACGCTTACTATGTGTATAATATGGACAAAGGAGGGACTGCCATGAAACTTAAAGACAGAGTAGCAATAGTAACCGGAGCTGCTTCGGGTATCGGTCGGGCAATTGCCCTTACGCTAGGCCGAGAGGGAGCCAGTGTGGTCATCGGCGATCTAGAGATAGCTGGAGCTAAGAAGGTAGCTTCGGAAGTGAGCGAGCTAGGCGCCAGGTCTCTAGCGTTGAAGACGGACGTATCAAAACCGGCAGAGGTCACCTCGTTGGTTGAAAACGCCATCGCCGAGTTCGGAAAGATAGATATCCTGGTGAACAACGCCGCCTATCTGGGCTGGTCCCTGGAGCATAAGCCTTTCATGGACACGGACGAAGCGGAGTGGGACAGGCACATAGATGTGACGCTCAAAGGGACTCTTCACTGCTGTAAAGCAGTGATTCCCTGTATGAAAGACCAGAACTGGGGAAGAATCATAAACATCACATCTGATGCCGCTAAAGCCATGGCTCTCAGGGGCGAAGCGCTATACTCAGGATGCAAGTCCGCTGTGGCTGCTTTCTCAAGATGCCTGGCCGGGGAGCTGGCCCGTCATAACATACTGGTGAACTGCGTGTCTCCCGGGTTCACTATAACGCCATCTGCTGTGAAGACCAGACCAAAGGAATGGCAGGACAAAGTGCTGAGCTTTATTCCCCTGCGGCGAGCTGGAGAGCCAGAAGATATAGCCAACATGGTGCTGTTCCTGGCCTCGGATGAATCCAAACACATAACCGGCCAGCACTTCAGCGTCAACGGCGGTGGCTTAATGATTTGAGCGGTTCGCCTCTAAGCCTGCTGAAAGCTGGAGCGCAATCCACCATCTATCTCGTATATTTTGCCTGTTATCCAGGAAGAAGCCTCGGAGGCCAAGAAGACGCAGAATGCGCCCACATCCTCGGGTAACCCCAAACGCTTTATCAGAAGTCCCCCCAAGCTCTTTTCGAGGTCTGCCATATACAAGTCGCGGTTTGTCTCGGTGAGGACAGGCCCCAGGCACAGGCAGTTGACCCTGATATTATAGGCAGCCAGTTCCCAGGCAAATGTCTCCGTGAGATTGTTCACACCAGCCTTGGCAGCACTATACGACCCCAGGCCAATGGCACCCTGCTGGCCAGCGCGAGAGGAGATATTGATGATATTTCCCCTCCCTTGCTCCATCATCACTCCGGCGGCCGCTTTGCTGCACAGGAAACAGCTGGTAAGGTTCTCACGCAAGATGGCCTCAAAGCCCTTTTGACTGGTTTCGGTAAGCTGAGAAAAGAAGGTGCCCCCAGCATTATTGACGAGGATGTCCAGATGGCCGAACTCCTCGACAGTCTTCTTCACCATATTCTCCACCTGCTCGGCGTCTCGAACATCCGCCGGAAACACCACGGCCTTGCGGCCCCGTTTTCCAATCTCCGCAGCCGTTGCCTCTATCTGTTCCAGGCTCCGGGATGCGCAGACTATGTCGGCCCCTGCCTCGGCGAACGCCAGGGCAATTCCCTTCCCAACCCCTCTACCAGCACCGGTGATGATAGCTACCTTATCAGTCAATTTGAATTTGTCCATAATCATTCTAGCTAAACCCTCCTCACTTTCGGCCCGGTTACCAGGCCTCGTTTTCGAAATAGCTTCTACTCTCCACTGGCAATATCACTCCGCTTCGCTGCTGGCTAACCAGTCTGCAAATCCGGCCCGAGCTCTATGCGGCTGACTCGCGAGAGAGTGCCTCCACCTCACAGACCCGCTCCTTGAAGAGCCATCGGCCATTGTGCTTCACCAGGCGGTCTTTGTATCGCCCAAATGCCAGTATGTAAAGCTTGCCTTCACCCTCGTCCACTCGTAAGAAATAGCTCTGAACAGTGGCCTGGCTCTCACTCTCAAGGGTAATAAGTGGCTCCACCAGCAAATGCTTATGGTACCCCGTAGGGGCCCTGGTGTGCTCAGCAACAAACTGGGCGAGGGCCTGGCTGCCCTCCTTCCTGATTACCGAGCCAGATTGCCGAAGACGAATCTCATAGATGCCATCCTCCGTAAACAGTCCCACCCACTCCTGCTCCAGCCCATAGTCGATACAATGACCATAACGGTAAAGGGTCTGTAGGATTGCCCTCTCATCCTCCAGCAACTCCAGCCTCTTCACGAGGTTATCTACGCTTACATCTTCGCGCTTGCGCATCCTACCTCCTTCCGACACAACTTCCGCCAGTTTCGTATATGCCCCGCTGACTTACCTGTTTCCTATCATGATTAGTCAATACCGGGGCCACCTTGGATTTTTCACTGAGTCGGCTGTCCTATGTGAGACATGTTACATATTATCACATGTTATGACTGGAGCGAACCCGCCGATGATACCACTCCAGCTAAGGTTTCAAGGATAAATTTGCATTTTGGTATTTGACAGGGATAATGGAGTATTGGGAAAGAAGAGCTATTAATAATTTCATAAGAGGAAGGAAATGAGGGCAAACAATAATGCCAGAGAATCGAAGAACCAGGGCCTCTGCCAAGTTGACATGCACAGCACTGCCTGTTAGACTCAAAATCACACACGGCGTATGATGGTGTCCATCAACATCAAACCATGCAAGTATAGCGGCTGCAACATGTGTGTCATCTTTTGCCCCACATACGCGCTGTCTGTTCCCGGTTATAATTTCAAGTGCCAGGTCGAGCAGGATCTATGCAATAGCTGCCCTATTTGCCTGGGCTACCGCACTTCAAATGCAATCGAGGAGGTGTAAAGGTGGAGAAGAAAAGCTGTGACGTAGCGGTGATAGGGGCGGGCATCGGCGGCTTATGTGTCGGTGCCAGGCTGAGCCATGCCGGCTACAAGACCATAGTAATGGAAAGGGCACCTATCCTGGGAGGGCGATTCGTCTGGGGGGACTACAAGGGTTATCTCCTTCCTGTCGGCGCAGTAACCATCTACTACGGCGAGAGAGACCCCGTCCTTCTCACCCTCAAGGATCTTGGGATGGATACAAACTTCGAGGCAAAGCCGATGCCGGAGCCCAAATGGCGCATCAAGGGCAAGGACCATGAGATGCCACAGAAGAATGTCCTCTGGGAGCTGATTTCGCTGGCCGCCGACAGCAAGGAGGAAACGGACAGGGTGTTGACCGCCCTCAGATCCTGTTTCAGGTGGCGGGAGCCCTCGGATTTCATCACCATGAGCGAGTGGCTGTTGCGCATCACCGAAAACAGACTCATCTACAACATATTCCAGGCCTGGTGTATACAGGTGGTGGGGATGAATCTCTGGGAGTGCACCGCAGGAGACTTCGTGAGGTCATTCCTCAACTTCGCAGGTACTCACATGATCCTGCTCAAGGACGGACTCAACCCGATAATCGATGCACTTGCCCAGGTAATCAGGGATAATAAGGGGGAGATCATGCCCGTGACGGAGGTGCGGAAGATTACCGTCCGCAACGACGTCGCCGAGGGGGTGCAGGCAGTTGGTCCCGATTTCGAGGTCGACATCGAGGCCAGGGTGGTGGTGAGCGATGTCGGCCCTCAGGCCACCGTGGAATTGGTCGGCCCCGAGGCTTTCGATAGAGGCTACCTTAAGGAGGTCTCTGAGTTGGGAGCACTGGACGGCCTGTGGTTTGTGTTGTCGAGCGATGAGCCTCTGTATGACTGGCCAGGGGGGCTCTACACCATCGAGACCAGGAGGGGAAACGCCTGGGTAGACTATAGCATGACCTGGCCTGAATACAGCCCTCCAGGCAAGCACTGGATGGGGGTATATGTGGAGCCGGAGAGCCGCCTTTTCTACGACCCCAGGAAGGAATTCGAAATATTCCTGGCCGACCTGGCCGATACCTTCCCCGATTACAAGAAGCGAGGCGCCGAGATACTCATGGTGCGTCGCTATCAAAAGAACTGGCCCTGTGTCCGCGCCTGGCCGAGTGTTGATCGCCACATGAAGACGCCCATTAGGAACCTCTACAACGTGGGCGATGCGGTGAATCCTCCAGAGTGGATGGCCGGATCGGGTGTTGCAGAGGGGGCCAAGATTGTGGCCGAGGATATCAAGAGCAGGATTAAGCTGGAGGCTTAGAGAAGCCG
This sequence comes from uncultured Dehalococcoidales bacterium, assembly GCA_964638975.1. GTDB lineage: Bacteria > Chloroflexota > Dehalococcoidia > GIF9 > AB-539-J10 > RBG-13-51-36. The sequence goes on along the minus strand of CAZXAJ010000004.1, from coordinate 25,708 downwards.
AGGCTGTTTAAAAATATGGTTGCTAAACAAATTAGGCAAGTACATAAATCTGGAGGTGAAAGGTTCCAGAATGCCCAAATTTGAACATCTTCGGATTTGAAGGGGGGTACCAAGTTGGCAACATGGATTGACGAAAAGTCTTGCATCGGGTGCAATTTCTGCAACATCTTCTGCCCCTGGGAGGCCTTGGAGGTTTCACCGGTAACCTTCACCACCCAGGTGATTAGTGAGAAATGCGTCAGTTGCTTCATATGCCTGAACCTGTGTCCGGCGGATGCCATAAGGGTTCCACCCTGTATGTTAGCTTGCCCCATTCATATGGATATTCCAGGCTATCTCTCGCTGTGCGCTGATGGAAAGTTCCTCGAAGGCTATAAGCTGATGCGGAGGACCAATGCTCTTCCTGCCGTCCTGGGCCGTGTTTGCTATCATCCCTGCGAGGATGCGTGCCGCAGCGGCTACGTTGATGAGCCGATAGCTATCTGTGCCGTGAAGAGGTTCATTGCCGAACAGGTCGATATAGATAAACTCGAGGTGCCCGGGGTGGAGAAGCTGGGCAAGAAGGTAGCCATCGTAGGTGCTGGCCCAGCTGGACTGGCCGCAGCCCATGAGCTTGTCCTGCTCGGTTACGAGGTCACCATATTCGAGGCCTCACCTGAGCCTGGTGGCATGCTCAGGTATGGGATACCAGAGTACCGCTTGCCAAGGGATATTCTCGAGAAAGACATCGGCTATATTCAGAGGCTCGGGGTCGAGATAAAGACCAATACCCCAGTGGGGGAAAAGGTCCAACTGGATAAGCTTCGGCGTGACTTTCAGGCGGTATTCCTTGCCACCGGGGCTCACCAGAGCCTAAGGCTGGGCATTGACGGTGAGGACACACCAGGAGTTACTACCGGGGTTGATTTACTCCAGGCCGTTAATGCAGGCGAGAAGGTCGATGTCTCAGGCCAGGTAGTGGTGATTGGCGGTGGCAATGTTGCCGTAGATGCAGCCAGGGTGGTTATCAGGCTGGGAGCCAAATCCGTGACTATACTTTATCGCCGCACCAAGGCCGAAATGCCAGCCTTTGCCTGGGAAGTATCGAGGGCAGAAGAGGAAGGTATTAAGGTCATTTGCAGCGTGGCTCCGCGGAAGATTTTGAGCAAAAATGGCAGACTATCTGGAGTAAGCCTGCAAAAGGTGAAAACCATCGAGATTGATGAGACAGGCAGGACTAGGCCGGTCTTTGCAACGGGCGAGGAATTGGTGATGGACGCTGATACCGTGGTGGTGGCTATTGGCCAGAAACCCAGTCTACCCTCACTGGGCATAGATTTGACGGTTGATCCCTGGACCTTAACCACGAATCTACCAGGGGTCTACGCTGGCGGTGATCTGGTCACCGGCCCGACTATGGCTGTTGAGGCCATGGCTACAGGTAAGAAGGCTGCCAGATACATACATCGGTACTTGAACGGGAAACTTGAAATTGCTGAACTTGCAAGGAGACAGCCGGAGAAGCTCAGCAAGGATGAATACCGCAAGCGCCTTGCTCCCCAGAAGAGGTATCCTGTGCCGGAAGAGCCAGCTGGTGAGCGCGTCAGGGATTTCAGGGAAGTTGAGCACACTTACAGCAAATCCGAGGCTCAAGCAGAGGCGCGTCGCTGCGTAAGCCGCAGGGTCTGCTCCGAGTACAAGGAAGCTCAGGAAACCGTCAAACCGGCAGTCTGATTTGAGTTAACTAGACCTCTGGAGCATCGATTCACGCACACTACATTTCTGCGCATTCAGAGGGTAAAGCATCGGCTAACAAACCTGCCATCTTGGCCCGAAATATCCGGTGGCCCAGGGCAACGGAATTGGATGGACTGAAAGCTTTGGAAAAAAAGGGCAGGACCAAAGATTTATGATAATTGGCTCCCCCCAGCAAAATCCAATAAAGAGGTGGCACAGTCCATTCTAATTGACCTTGGCTAATGCTACAATGGAATGTTATCAGTAGACCTTTGGTCAGTTTAACCCAAGGAGATAGGAAGTGGCTGGGCGCTGGCTTGAGCGAAGGCAATGCAATGATGGAAAATTGACATACCCGCACATAAATATATCGCAGGTCACCATCAAAGAATGCCGAATAAAGGAGGTGAAGCAGTAATGAAAGTTGAAGGTATTGATCATGTCAACATTCTGGTGAAAGACTTGGAGGCAGCGATGGATTTCTTCTGCGATGTTTTTGGGTCCAAATTCATCGGCCCGATTGACCACCGACCCCAATTGCCAATAAGGATAGCGGTTGATAATGTGGGATTTGCATTGCAGTCTCCAACATCACGAGATCACCCATTTGCCAAGCAGATAGATGAGCGTGGCGAGGGAGTGGGTAGTATTGCGGTGAAGGTGTCAGACATTGATGAGGGAGTCGCTGGACTCAAAGCTAAGGGGCTTAAACCGGTGCGGATGCCACCTGAAGAACGTGAGATAGTAGAGTTGCCTAGTCTAAAGTCAGCCCTATTTAGCGGGGAGAATGCCTTTGGAGTCCAGTTTGAGCTGGTTCAGTATGATGCTCCACACCCGGCGGGCATCGGCAATCTGGGCATGCTGGCGAAATTACCCTGGGTCAAGAAGACAACTGAACCAATAATGAAAGTTGAAAGGATCGACCATATCCATATTCTAGTAAAAGACATGGAAGCGGCGATGAGTTTTTTCTCGAGTGCTTTTGGTTCCCAATTCATCTTTGTTGATCATGGGACTCATGGAGTGCCACTGAGAGTGGCATTCGATAATTTGTTACAGTTTGAGTTGCAGTGCGCAACAAACGATTTCGCAGACTACATCCAACACCTGGAGGAGCGTGGAGAAGGGGTAGACCGTATTGGGTTCAATGTGTCGAACATTGAGGAGGTGGTCGCAGGACTTGTAAGGAAAGGACTGAAAGCAGTATTTCCAGACCCTCTGCCGCGACTTGGCAGGCAGATAAGAGGTGGGGATGGCATGAAAGCATCTATATTCGCCGGGGAGAATGCCTTTGGGGTTCAGCTTGAGGTGGTCGAATTTGATACCCTGCTGCCGGTGGCCATTGCTCATCTCGGCATGATACCGGGACTGCCCTGGTTTAAGGATTAGCCTGGAGTGAACCACTGAGACTGTACCAATGTAGTTATTTGCTTAGGAGTTGTTGCATACAACGGGCCAATGTTAAAGGCGTCCCAGCCCAGGGTCTTGTCAGAGACACTGCCTCCCGCAATGCCAGCCCGAATAGCTATCCTCTTATTTTCCTTACCTCCTCAACTATCTTCGGCAAAATCTCCCCCGCCCTTCCCCAGATCAGGCAGGCAGAAACCCCTGCCTCGCTTAAGAGTTTGACCCCAGAGATACGAACCCCCGACGAGTCCCACCCCTCCCTATTGAGGAAGAGTCACATCCCACAAAAGGTGAGATATGAATGAGATGGTGCTTGGCTTCAAACAAGGATGCCAACTCTCTGTGGGCTACACTCAGACCTCCCCTGAGTCAACTCGTCGCGAACACTAATTCATGGAGGTCATAGAGCTGTAGCTAATCCCAACCATTCAGAATTTCCACCTACTAGACCTTGACAGTAACCGTGCCTGGACGCCCATAACACGTGGATTATTCTGGCTGTTATAATGAAACCGCCAAAGAGACTATTTCACCTCAGGTAGATATGTTGGTGATAAGAAAGGAGACATAGATGAAGTACGAGACAATCCTCGTGGAAAAGAAGGAGCACATAGCGATTCTCACTCTTAACAGACCGGAGAAATTGAATGCAGTAAATCCACAGTTGAAAAAGGATGTCTACCAAGCCCTGGAAGAGCTGGAGTCTGATGCCGATGTGCGCGTGGTAATTATGACTGGGGCCGGACGCGCCTTTTCAGTTGGCGGTGACATGGAAGCTATCGGCTCTATCGACTCTGGCATAGAGGGCGCTATTGGCTTCGAAGAAGAGGAAAAGCTACTGAATTTCGATAAGCCTGTAATAGCTGCCATAAACGGGTACGCATTGGGAGATGGATTCCAGCATGCATTGTTATGCGATATCATCATCGCCTCAGAGAAGGCTATCTTTGGCTGTATAGGTGCTCGCATAGGAGCCCTCTGCCACGTTGCTGTCTGGGCTCTTGCTGGTGTAGTGGGCAGAAACAGAGCTGCCGAATTGTTGCTTGCCTGCGACCAGATAAGTGCTGAAGAGGCTTACAGGATTGGCCTGGTGAATAAGGTGGTGCCCCACCATGAGCTTATGCCAGCAGCTCTGGAAATGGCCAAAAAGATTATGAAATCTGCACCATTATCCATAAAATATACCAAGCGCATGCTGCGAATGGGACTGTTTGCTGCTGATGTCAAAAGTTCAATGCAAGAGGGACTTAGTGCGACCTTTGGAAGCGAGGATATAAAGGAAGCAGCCAAAGCGTTCATGGAAAAAAGGGAGCCAGAATTCCGGGGTAGATAGCGCTGATTATAGAAGCGCACAATGGCAGTCAAGCACACTCGACCCAGCATTGCTGGAGAATAACAGAACCGGAGAAGGAGAATAAGATGTTGCGGGGTACTTTGCCAAACCCAAGAACTCTTCACTGTATCAAGTGACGGGACCACGCAAGGACCATACCTTGAATTCCAACAGAGGGCTAATTTTCAAGTCGGATTTTGTATATCACAATCTACGAACACAAAGTGGGCTTTCTTATGTCCCCGCAAATCCTGAGCCATGGTTAAAAAAGCAGCCACTAGACCTGCAGTATCGGCCCGAATTATCCGGCCGCCTGGGGTAACTAACAGGATGTGTTGAAAATTTGGGCATGGAAGGTAGGACCAAAGACTGACTATCGCCTCTATTTCGATAGCCGCCACGAGCTAACCATCAGTATGCTGGCGATGAGGTATGGCAGGCCGATCAGCACCCATGCCAAGAAGTGATTGTGGCCAGCATAGCAGCTTATGTGTATGCCCAGACCCACCGAGGTAAGAAACAACAGTATCCCAGAGATTGCATCTTTCCACCAGGAAAGGATGCCTCCCACCACTGCCATCAGCCCCAGAAAGACTAATGTGCCCGTTTCTATCGTAATGGGGCCGGCACCTTCAGTTATGGCCGAACCAATCAACATGAGCAAAAACCAAAGGGCTCCAATAGATGCTATGACTCGTCCCGCCCATCTCAGAAGGTTGACACGTTTAGAGAGGTGTTGCAAACAATGAGCCATTGTTAAAGGCCTCCCAGCCTGGGGTCCTGTAGGAGACACTGCTGGCCGGCAGTGCCAGCTTGGGTAGCTATCCTCTTATTTTCCTTACTTCCTCAGCTATCTTCGGCAGAACCTCGCCGGTCTTCCCCTGAATCAGGTAATCGGAAATCCCTTCCGCAGTTAAGGGCGTTGGCTCTGCGTTTACCTCGATGATCGTCACTGCCGGTATTTTCTCTGCCACGTGTACGCCGGCCTCGGTATTCCTTTCTATCTCCATCCTCCTTTGCCTGGCGACCCGCGGCAGCTCGGCAAAGGGATAAACCACGGCTGAAGTCCCACAAATCAGCATCACATCACATTTCGAGGCAGCTTCCAGACTCAGGTTGTAGACATCCCCGGGAATTGGTTCCCTAAAATAGACCCCGTCATGCTTCAAGACTCCATTACAGCTCTTGCAGCGAGGTGGCAACTTGTTGTCCCTTTTCAGTCCTTCTAAATCGAACTCCTCTCGGTCAAACCTTAGACCGCAAGACATGCATCTTAACCTAGCCATGCCACCGTGATACTCAATCACGTTTTGACTGCCAGCTTTTCGGTGAAGGCCATCGACGTTCTGAGTAATTACGAACTTTAGAATCCCCATCCCCTCCAACTCGGCCAGGGCATGGTGCCCGGGATTAGGCAAAGCCTTCCCAAAATCTTCAAACAGATTGAAGAAACTGCCAGGAGTCAAGATCTCCTCCCAGTGGGCCTTGGGGTCGTGCAAAAGTTCATAATAGGCGTCGTACGACTTCCTTTCAGCCTCCGGGTTTTTGGTCCAGATTCCGTCTGGCCCACGAAAATCGGGAATGCCCGACTCCGTTGACATCCCGGCCCCGGTCAGAGCGATAGCATATTTTGAATCGACCAGATCTCTTGCCGCTCTTCGAAACATTTCTTCCATACTCACTACCCCCTGGCTGTTACTTTTCTGCTTTGGCGATCCATGACAGTCCTATTATAGCGTTTCCGGTCCCTTGAGTTGAAGTGAGATGTGACATCGGCAGCCGATGAGTCTGATAAGGTTTTATCGGCTTCGCCACGTCACAGAAAGTACGGTCGTCATTTGTGAACATTACGGACGAAAGTGACCTGCTGAATATGTGGACTATTGTTACGATCGGGTAAGAGCGTTATTACATCCCGTTATAGAGACGTCTATTTCTTCTTTTGCTCTGCCGTCTGTGCTTTCTTTTCTACCACTTGCTTCTTGGGTTTCTTCACATTTTTTCTTCCTTTGCTACCCATGTCTATACCTCCGTCTTTAGCCTCTTCTCAGGGATGGACTGCTCATTTTCCCGGCATCCGCTCTAAATCAGATTATAGCGTTTTCACCATGGATGTCAAAAGTCTTGTGCCCCATGCTGAAGCCCTCATCCGGCCACCCAATTTCAGGCTCTATACATGTAGCTTTTCGCTAAATTGTTGAATCCTGTTGCTTGACGATTGCTATTAATTGGCTACGGCGAGCTATGTTACACTAATAACCGTGAGAAACATCATACAGATAGTGTTGTATTCGCTTGCCTCCGGGGCAACCGTAATCCTTGGCGGATTTCTGGCAAAGCTAGAAGTACTGCCCAAAAATGATTTGGGTAGGGAAATCTCCCACGGTATCGTCGCTTTTGGTGGCGGGATTGTCGTCGCTGCCGTTGCCTTTGTACTAGCCCCCAGAGGCATACAAATGCTCTCTTTGCCGGTTCTTGCTTTTGCGTTTTTCCTCGGTGTAGTTTGTTTCCTATTTTTGGACAGATTTATTGCCCGGCGTGGTGGGAGGGTAGCACAGATCATGGCTATGCTATTAGACTTCATCCCTGAAGCTATAGCGCTGGGGGCAATTTTTTCAAGTGATAGGCAGACTGGCCTGCTGCTGGCTCTATTTATAGGGATTCAGAATCTGCCTGAGGCTTACAACTCGTTTGGAGATTTGCTTCGCAGCGGGTTTTCACCCAACAGGTCTCTATTGATTCTTATTCCCTTCAGCCTGGCAGGCATTGTCGCCGCTGTAGCTGGCTATTTACTTCTGGCTGGGCAACAGCAGCTAGTTGCTGCTTTGATGGTATTTTCCGCTGGCGGCATACTTTACCTGGTGTTTCAGGACATAGCGCCAATGGCTAAACTCAGGAACCACTGGACTCCGGCGACGGGTGCCACCCTCGGATTCATGCTGGGAATGATAGGAGAGAAGGTCCTGGGCCACCTGGCCTAGGCGGCCGACTACTGCACATTACGCCGGAATATGCAGCTGGGATTTCACTTCATTCTCTGGCAGTCCAGAAAAAGAAATTGCGGTGTTGAGACTCAGAAGAGGCTATTGTACTATATCAATGGCTCAGAAGGGCTTGTTTGTTAATGCCGAGAGGAAACAGAAAGACTGCTCATAGTGAGGACCATTTCCTATTGATGGCCCTCCGTAACGGGCCTTTGACCCGTGAGGAAATTAGCAACACATATCGTCGCGTTGGTGGCTTGTTTGGTATTCCGACACCAGCACCAGGGACCAGTAAATACCAGAAATGGCAGCGAGAACTGGACGATGGCCTCGACCACCTTTTGCAATCGGGACTTATCGTAAAAGACGAAAGTGAGGTCTACCGGCTAACCGAAAGGGGTCTTACAGAAGCCAATACACTTGACCAAAACCTGGGAAGGTTCACCGGACGCCTGCGCGTCTTCATTGCCAGTGGGAAAACAGCCGCCAGGGTCTCCATCATCGTTAATGCTCTGTTGTCGGTCCTCAAACTGGGGGTGGGCCTTCTCTTTAATAGCATGGCGCTCATCGCCGACGGCTTCGATAACGTTGTGGATGTCGTGTCGGCAATAGTGGTATTTCTAGGAATCAAGTATAAGAGAGAGCTCGTCTCAACATTATTCATAATAGTGGTGATGTTCATCACTGGAGTCTGGATTGGATATGAGTCTGTTACCAGGCTAATTCACCCGGAAGCAGTCGAGGCCGGCGTCCTGGCCATCGCCGCCGCTGTCATTTCTGGCTTAGTCTGTTACCTGATGAGCATATATCAATATACAGTAGGGAAAAATAAGGGCAGCCTTTCCCTGATATCACAGTCCATAGACAGCAAGAACCATGTCTTCGTCGCCGGGGCTGTTCTCATCGGCATCATATTAGCCGCATTCGGCATATTCATTGTCGACTCCATAGTAGGCTTATTCGTCGCCGTCATGATATTGAAATCGGCTATTGAGCTGTCTATTGAAACATCGAAAATAGCCGGCGGACAGGAACTGGACCTCTCCAGATTCACCAGGGCCGAAGAGAAGGCTTTCGAGAAGCATAGAAGGAACTACTTCAAGTCATGGCTTCTTTTCTCTCTGAGAGAGGCGAACACCAGAGAGAAAATTTTGTCACAGTACAAGGAAAGCTTTTCCACCGAAGGTCTCCCGTTTATTAATCACTTTGCTTTTCTGAAAGGCTTTGACTTCGAGAACCATCTTGATTCCCTGCTCAAAGAATTGGTTGATGAAGGGCTGGCAACTGTGGAAGATATGGGCTACCAGCTCACAGACAAAGGGAACAAGCTATTGAAGAGGAAGTTAGCATCACAACGATACATGTGATTGTTGCAAGGTCAAACTTCCCGGATTAGCTGCCAATTAGAGCGAGAACTCCCCAGGCTGCACAATTTGAGCTGCTGCCTAACCGTACTTCACACCCCGCAACGTCTTCCTTGTTTCTGCTACGCTCTAAATGTGAAGTGAGCTATTCGCTAAAGGCGTTACGCAACGTCTGCTCTGATTGCCTGGTTGCTTCTTCAGCCCCTTTTGCCGCTGCCACTCTAAGGTATTTCCTGAAATCAATAAACTTCCCCACACCATCTATTACCATGTGCGGGACTTTGGAATCCTTGAGCAGAAAGCTGTACAACTCCTCTCCTAAGTTTTTCCCTATTTCTTCATTAGGGATTGCCGTAGCCAGCGTTGTGACTGCCGTCTTCAGTCCGTTATAATCTTCGCTTAATCTTGCCAGATCATCGGCTAAAGTTGCCTTTTCCACCATCAGACCTTCTATCTTCGAACCCAACTCAGCTATTTGTGTTCTCAAGTTCTCTACTTCTGCCTTATGCTCATTCCTGAGCGCCGTTAATTGCGATTCATGACTTTCCCTTAATTCTTCCTTTTCCTTCGTCAGCGTCTTTACCTGTGACCTTAAACCATCGATGTCAGCTAAGCTCTCAGCAAGCGCTCTCTGGTCAATCTTGGACGCCTTCATATCTTCTCCCAGTATTGTCGTTAGCTTTTCCATGAATACTTTGGAATCAGTTCTTAACTCCTTATACTCCTCTCCCAGTATTCCAACTACCCTTCCCATAAGGTCATCATACCGCGTGTTAGCCCGGTTACGTTCGTCTTCCAGCGTCATTATGTAGGACCTTAAATCTCCCACTTTCCCACCATACTGTTTATTCAGCAGGGCATATACTGCCAGGGCCACTCTCTTGGCCACGGCTTCTCCGTAGCCTTTTATGTCGCTCCCCCGCGGGCCAAACACCTTGGTAATCAGTTTATCCTCCTGTTGAACACGTTTGTCGTAGTCTTTCAGCCCGGCATCAACCACAGGGGCCAAGCCCGCATTGTTGTATAATTGCTCTGCTAACTGTGTTTCTTCCAGGCTCATGTCCTCGATTTTTATAAGGTGCTTTTCTTGTGAATCCTTTTCACTTTTTCCCATTTTGAACCTCCAAATGCTCGTATTGACGCTGACAGAGATAGATAGCCTGAACACACACGCGCTGCGGCCAAAACCTCCTCCACAATAATTATACACCTTTTCCTGGAACTCTATACTGTCCCTCTCCGTAAATCATGAGACTTCACTACAGCAACAGCGAGTCACCAGAATATTGTAAACACGCAGGGGAGAATATTATTACAGTTGCTCCCGCTTGTTTCACAAAGTGTGCAATCGGGCAGATTTTACATCCGGCATACACAGCAGGGCGTCTTGCAGGATGTCACGCAGGCACAGGGGCCCTGCTGTCGTCAGCTATGAACTCGTGATAGCGGGCGAATCGGTCCAACGCGCGGCAAGCACTCCGTAGAGAACCATAGGTAATAATACCGGTATCCTTCATATGCTCGGCAAACCTTGTAGAATTCCTATATCTCTCCAGGTTCTGCATCGCCAAAACCACAGGCTTGCCGCTCCAGTTGCTGTCTGCAAAACCGGACATACACTCTTCCACACGGGACGTGAGTTCAGCGGAGACGCCCCTTGCATCCCAGAGATCGAAGAAGTTGTCCGTCATATGAATAATGATGAAGTCTATCAAAGGGTCCGCAGACAGCAAGCTAATGGTCCGGACAAGCTGGGGACTATCTATAAGTACGCCCGGTACATCCATGGGATTCATAACACTCTGGTTTACCAGAGGAATAAATTCCAGTAGCTTCGTTATAGTCTCCCGTGAGAGCATCGGCATTTCCAGTCCTTCCTCAGCACAGATATCTCCTCTCGCTACATTGGTCCCTCCGCCTGCATTACCCAGTACCGCCACGCGCCTCCCCGAGCCTGGCTTCAAACGGAGGAGCGTCATAGTCACATCGACAATCTCCTCAAGAGAGGCAACCCTTATCGCCCCGGTCTGCCTGAAGAAGGCATCCCAGACCTGTGCATCTCCTGCCAGAGTACCGGTATGAGTGGTGACAGCCCTGGAGCCCGACTCAGTGACTCCACCTTTCCAGATGATGACTGGCTTTTCGGGACTTATCTGTCTCACCAGCTTTGTGAGCTTCCTGCCATCCTTGATGCTTTCCAGATACATACAGATGACCCGGGTCTCGGGGTCCGTAGCCAGGTACTCAAGGTAGTCAGTGGCATCCATGACCGTAGCATTGCCGTAACTTATAAATTTGCTGACCCCAATCCCCGCGCCCGCAAACTGCTGAACAAGGTACATCCCGTAGCTCCCGCTCTGAGAGACGAAAGCTACCGGCCCTGGAAGTAGCGGGACACCTTCATACATGTTCAAGCCCACCGAGGGCACATGATAGCCCATGCAGTTTGGTCCTGTGGCCCGAAGGCCTCCTCTCAGAGCTATCTCACGCAATCTCTCCTGCAACACCCCACCTTCAACTTCCCCGGTCTCATCGAAGCCCGAGGTACAGATATGCACATTGCGCGCTCCTGATTTGGCGCAGTCCTCCAACACGCCTGGTACGGAGGCTGCTGGCACAGTAATTATCACCAAATCCGGAGGCTCGGGAACCGACAGCAGACTGGGATACGCCCTGGCACCTTCAATCTCGTCCAGCTTGGGGTTGATCGGGTATATCCGACCCCTGAAGCCGGAGGACCTGAGCAGCCGCAAAAATCGCAGTCCCGTATAGCCAGGGTGAAGTGGTTTCTCCCTGCTTGAGACGCCGACGATAGCAACAGCCTCAGGATTGAAGGCTTTTTCAAGATCAGAATGCAAGGTCATAATGTGCTCCTCTCCACAGAATAACTAAGGGTGGCTTTGTCAACTGAGCCGAATCGAATAATAGTAGCACATACCAGGCCTGAATTTCTCATCGCAGACAAGGACATAATTAGCCAGTTGTTCACTACCAGCGTTAGCTGCTTGATAATTGTGGAACCCTGGCTTAACGAAATGAGTCATTGTGACATTATGCAAAATCGTTACATTCGAGTGATATATGCTACTTCTGAATGGCATTGACGACTCCCCGTAATAGAACTAAACTGCATTCGACAAAAGGAAGGAAAGAGAAAATGCAAGATGTGAAAAGAATTGAAAAGGAAAGGAAATTCTGGGATAAACTCAGTCCCGAATACGACCAATTCATAGATAAGAACCTGAGAATCTATCGGTCATCATTGCTAGATAAAATATCCGACGATGTTAATGCTGGGGATACTATTCTGGAAGTCGCTTGTGGCACAGGGTTGGTAGCTCTGAAGGTAGCTGAGCGAGCTTCCAAAGTCAGTGGCATTGACATATCAGCGCCGATGATTGATGAGGCTGAGAAAAAGATGAGAGAAAAGGACTTTGACAATGTAGAGTTTTTCGTAGAAGATGCCTATTCACTTCATTTCGGGAACGATACATTTGATACTGTTATTTGTAACAACGCATTACACAACATGCACTACCCCCTAAAGGCTTTGTCTGAGATAAAAAGAGTCCTCAAACCGGGTGGACGGTTTATTAGTGCAATAGTTGGATTTGGAGAAGCTCCGAAATACAAGATGCTGCATACGATTTTCAAACCGTTTTTCAAACTCCCGGTTTTTCACAAACCAAACCTGGATGAGATGGCCGATATGATAAGAGATTCGGGGTTTTTTATTGCGAATAAAGAAATCCTAAAGGACCCTCAAGATAGAATGCCACTGTTATATGTGCTTGCCGAATTGAAGGAGTGAATGTTCAACGGATATTCTGGGAAAATAATACCCGATTTGTAGCAGGCCTGATTGGCAAGGGTATCCCTGTAATTCTCGCTAGAATGCACCTGAGAGGCCCGAGAAAGAGCATTAAACCTTCTGCTATAGTAGTTTTATCTGGAATTGCAGAACTAAAACACCCATCCGGTTCAGGCGACGCGAGACACTGCTCAAATAAGCAGTAAACAATGACAACGCGGACAGACTTCGTTAGAATAAAGATACTCAACGGCGAGCAGGAGGCCAGGCTATGGAATCTCGGAAGATTCCCGGAAACGAGGAGACTGACCCTCATCACAGCCCTTCCTCAGCAGGTGAGATGGAAAAGGATGGGGTCGGAAGACCAATGCGTATTCTTATAGCTATACAGGGATATTATGGCGAGAGAATGGCGGAGAATATCCAGCGCCATGCTCCGGCGAACTGGGAGGTGAATCACGTCACCTTTCCTACCGGCTTACCAGCCATAATAGACGACGCCGATGAATTCCTGCCCCGCGAGTTGCCGGCAGCCGACTTGCTCATATCCCTGGGCGAGCATCCAGGGGTAGCCCAGATGATTCCCGACATGGTCAAAAGGAGTGGTGCCAGGGCAGTGGTTGCCCCGGCAGACAACAGGGCCTGGCTGCCCTTCGGCCTCGCCAGGCAAATCCAGCGAAAGCTAGAGTCCATGGGAGTGGACATGGTCTATCCCGTCCCCTTCTGTACCCTGACGGAAAACGACAGCCAGAACCCCTACATCCAGGAATTTGCCAGACATTTCGGCAGACCCGAGGTGGACATAGAGTTCTACAAAGATGACAGACACAGAGTAGGTAAGGTCACTGTCAAAAGAGAGGCTCCCTGCGGGAGCACGCGCTTTGTGGCCGACCGTCTCGTCGGAGTCTGGTTCAGAGAAGCCACGGAGCAGGCGGGACTTCTGCACCACCAGTTCCCCTGTCTGGCAACTATGGCGATGGACCGGGAATTTGAAGATACCCTCATGCACCGTGCCGGGAACATGGTAAAGCAGACGGTCCAGCAGTCTATCAAAGATGCCGGACTGGATAGATATTCAGTGTGAGAGAGACGAAGGAGTGTGACCGACGCCCCACCCATGACATCATAGACAACCGCGATGAGGTGATGAGGGAAGTCCCCGACTCGCTAATTGAAGGGATGAACTGAGGCGGTTATCTGGGAAGCAGCCGCTTCCCCAGGCGTTCCTCCAGCTTTGGCAGCAGCAGGTCACAAAGCTAATCGAGCAATTGGGCACCCGTTGAAGCAGCGGCTCCTTATTTCATTTCCTGGCGTCCTCAGACCCAGGCCTGTTTGCCTTCCCACCGGTGCCGCAGACGCTCAGGCACTTCTTCCTTCAGCTGTGGTATTTCTATACCAAGTTCCTGGCTACGAACTCCCAATTGACCAGCTTCCAGAAAGCTTCCAGGTAACTTGCCCGGGCATTCCTGTAGTCGATGTAATAAGCGTGCTCCCAAACATCGCACGTGAGCAATGCTTTCCTACCATCCTTCAATGGAGTCCCCGCATTGCTCATAGCTTCAATTGAAAGACTGCCATCGGAATTCTTTACAAGCCATGCCCATCCTGAGCCGAATAGCGTAGCTGCTGCATTGGTGAACTTCTCTTTGAACTGGGCAAATGATTGGAATTGCTTAATGAGTGCGTTTGCTAACTCGCCAGTAGGTTCGCCTCCACCTTTGGGCAAGAGACAATTCCAGTAGAACGTGTGGTTCCATATTTGGGCAGCGTTGTTGAAGACCCCGCCAGACGATTTCCGGATTATATCTTCCAGGGACATCTTTTCAAATTCCGTCCCTGGAATCAGCCTGTTTATGTTGTCGACGTACGCTTTGTGGTGCTTGCCGTAATGGTATTCAATAGTCTCTGCGGAGATATGAGGGGCAAGGGCGTCTTTGGCGTAAGGTAACTCAGGTAATTTGTGTTCCATAATTTCCTCCTTCACTCACTAATTGTTACTATTCACCTCAGGTCAATATTACATTATCACCCAAACATACTCAATTTCGCAGAATTCCAACGTGTAGAAACTATGGTCGTAATAATAGTCACAATTATACTTAGCTGTAAAAAGTGTGCTTTAGGTCAACATCTTTCGGCTAAACGCCTTTCTCAAAATTCCCAGGAGCCATGCCTGATGACGTCTATCAAATAATCTTCACAAACCCCCTCTCCCTTGATGGGAGAAGATTTAGGTGAGGGTGATATCGGAAAGAACCCGCTTTTTGGATATCAGTGCGTACTTTGTGGTGTCCCTGGAATTATGAAGCAACAAAACGCTATTCCGGTGATACCAGCTGGCCGTCACAGCATACTATAAGGTTTTGAACAAGTTGAACCGCTGCCGAACTAATGGTGCCTGTTGCACTATTAACCAGAACTTTTTATCCTGTTTTAAGATTCACTTTTTGATAGAATCATACGCATAATGTGTACCCTCATTACTGGCTGCAGCCTGCTAAACTGACTTCGGCAATGAAATGATGGGTGAGAAATTTGAAAGCACTTTGGCATTTGCGGGCATCAAGTAGCACTGAATTAAATGTACGTGTTCCTCGTTTTCTCGTTGGGAGGATACTATGAAAGCCAGTCCTGAATATCTCGATTTCATCATGGACAAGCTATCCCCAATCGGTGGCATCAGGAGCCGGGCGATGTTCGGAGGGTACGGTATTTTTTACGAAGATTCCATGTTTGCGTTAATCGCGGAAGATACCCTGTATTTTAAAGTAAATGAACCCAACCGGACTATGTATGAGAAGGCACAAAGCAAACCTTTCCCTCATGGTATATCATACTGGGAAGTTCCCGCCGAAGTTATTGAAGAGGACTTAAAGCTTCTTGATTGGGCAAATCTGTCGATAGCAATTGCCCGGAGTGTACCCAAAAGGAGAAGGAAGTAAATATCACTAAAAGTTGTAAACATGCAGGATCCCAAATCGAAATACCTTAGAGAAGAATATACGGCACGTGTGAATCGCGTTATCGATTACATAGAAGCCAACATAAGTGAAGACCTGTCATTGAAAGAACTGGCTGATGTTGCCCATTTCTCCCCTTTTCACTTTCATAGGATATTTCGCGGTATGGTGGGCGAGACTCTGAACGATTTCTTACAGAGGATTCGCGTTGAAAAAGCTGCGGCTAAGCTTGTGCTCAATCCCAAGAAGTCGGTTACAGAGATAGCCTTCGATTGCGGCTTCTCCAGTTCATCTGCGTTTGCCAGGTCATTTCGTGAAACCTATGGTATGAGTGCAAGCGATTGGCGTTCACGTGGGCACCTTCAATATGGCAAGAATAGCAAAATGAAAAGCAAGGATAGACAATCGGTCGGCAATATCGGGAAAGACTTCGATGTCTCCCTCCACTATACTCAAGGTATAGTAAATCAACTATGGAGGGTAAAGATGAAGAACAAAGAAATCCAGACAAACGTCGAAGTCAAGGACATGCCACAGCTACATGTTGCCTATATCCGGCATATTGGTCCATATAAGGGGGACCAGGAGCTTTTCGACAGGCTCTTCAACAAGCTGATAGCATGGGCTGGCCCCAGAGCTTTATTGCGCTTCCCGGAGACGAAGGTACTGACGATATACCACGACAATCCGGATATCACAGATGAGAGCCGGCTCAGAACGGATGCCTGTATTACGGTTCCTGAAGATACCCAGGTGGAAGGGGAAATCGGAAAGGCTAAAATCCCGGCAGGTAAATATGCGGTAGCGCATTTTGAAATCACGACTGACCAATACGAGGATGCGTGGAATGCAGTCTTCGGAGGATGGCTACCTGGGAGTGGCTACCAGCCTGAAGACGGTCCTTGCTATGAGCTCTACTTCAATGAGCCAAAGGAGCATCCCGAACGGAAACATATAGTGGATATCTGTGTTCCTGTAAGGCCGCTATAGTCGAACAAAAAGTTTTCAGAATCCTGAAGTAGTAAACTTCTTATTGTCCTTTTTACATATTATCTGGGCCACGTCTCTGCCAGACTTCATTACTGTTGGTAGACCGCCTCCAGGTTGAACCCAGTGTCCAGCCATATAGAAGTTGTCAAGCCCGGGCAGCATTTTACGCATGCCCCCGAGTCCTACCTCGGGTGTCCACAGCCCGCTCATCCGGGTTAGAGTCGTCACGTGCTATAATTGGATCCCTGTAACACAATAAGTTCTTCCTCGATAGTAAATTATAATAAGGCCTATCATGCCTAGCCAACAAGTTCCGCAATCGCCCGGGGCTAGACCACGGTTTTTCTACGGCTATATCGTGGCCGGGGCCGCCCTCCTCATTACGGCGATAACTTTCGGCAGTTACAATTCGTTTGGCATCTTCTTTGAATCGGTGTTAACCGATTTTGACTGGACCAGAGCAATAATATCGGGCGGCTATTCACTGTCCTGGATTATGGCAGGCCTGCTCGGTATCACTATGGGGAGATTAACCGATAGGGTTGGCCCCCGCGTGGTGTTGACAATTAGCGGATTCCTCGTAGGTCTGGGCTATTTGCTAATGTCGCAGATTGACGCTGTCTGGCAGCTATATCTGTTCTACGGCGTGATAATAGGCAGTGGCATGGGAGGGGCCTGGATACCCATAGTGTCAACGGTAGCCAGGTGGTTCTCAAAGAGGCGGAGTCTGATGACCGGAATTGTCCTGAGCGGGGTAAGCATAGGGACATTAATTGGGGCCCCGGTGATTAACCGGCTAATCTCTGCTTATGAATGGCGCATATCTTCCATCATAGTGGGCGGCATAGTCCTGGTGGTCGTTGTATCAGCCGCCCAGTTCCTAAGACGTGACCCAACCCACGCAGGGCAAGAGCCCTATAGTGAAAGTGAAGGGGAGAAGGGAGAGCCCGTATCGGAGACTCGCTCACATTCCCTCAGGGAGGCGGCCCGCACCCGACAGTTCTGGCTCATTTCCGGTATGTTTTTCTGTTTTGGATTTTGTGTGTATACCGTAATAGCGCACATTGTGCTTCATGCAATCGGGTTAGGCATCTCATCTACCGGTGCTGCCAATATTTTGGCTGCAATGGGCGGGCTAAGTATTGTTGGCAGGATTGTGCTTGGCAGTGTTGCCGATAGATTTGGTAACAGGCGGGTCTTTATCATAGGCTTTATTCTGATGGCAGCAGCTTTGTTCTGGCTGGTGCCGGCCAAAGAGCTGTGGGGGCTATACCTGTTCGCTGTTGTCTTTGGCTTTGCCTTTGGTGGGTGTGCTACTTCAGAATCACCCTTGGTAGCACGGCTTTTTGGGTTGAGTTCACATGGCTTGATTCTTGGAGTTATTAACCTTGTTGGCTTCACATTTGGAGCCGCAGTCGGCCCGCTTCTCGCCGGCCGTATATTTGATATAGCCCTTAGTTACCAGCTGGCTTTCATAGTCTGTGCTGCCTTGAGCGTTGTCGGTCTTATATTAACTGCACTCTTGTCACCAATTGAAAGGCATGATTGCTCACAAGCTCGGCGTTATGCCGGGAGCTGACATGGAAGCTATAGCCGGCAATTTACGCGTTGCATTAAGTCTGACGTGAAGTTCACATTGAAGAGGCAGCCCCTTTTTGTCATTGCGAGGCACGACAGTGCCGAAGCAATCTCCGGGGTGCTGCTGGTTATAGAGACTGCCATGCCTGAGGCGAAGTGACTCAGCAATTCTTATTCCTGGTTGCCATGGTCGCGTGTTTTGTAAATCCTAGAGCTTTTCCAGGATTTTATGGTACTCATCCACGCTGATACCCAGATCACGCAGTATCTTGCGTAGTAAAGGGCGCACAATAACCTGTGCTCAGTGATTCGGGATAACAATTATCCGGCCTTCAGGGTTCTTGAAGGTATTATGACTCCCCTCACAGCGCTGCCACTCAAAACCAGACCTCTCAGCTACCTTTCGTAATTCCTTGTAAGCAACAAGGCGGAGCTTGGTCAAGCCGATACCTCAACACGCCAGGTACCAACGAAATCGGGAAGTGGTTCTTCAGGCGAGGCCGTCTTGAGGTATGCAGATATGGCCTCACGGACGTTAGACTCGAGGGAGGGCAAATCTGCTGCCTGGGTATAGCAGCCCGGAAGCTCGACGACTTCGCCTACCAGCCATCCGCTTTCAGGGTCCCTTTCCACCACTACGGTATATGAATTTTTCATTCTAGCCTCTAGCCAACATACTACTTATACTATTATTTTATTAAACGCTCGTTTAACAGACCTTTACTTTACTAAACATAAGGCATATTTTATTTAATAATACGCCAGTTGGCCCTGATTGGCAACAGAGTGTCCTAGTTTACCGCCGTAGGACACATTGTCTGCTTGCGTTGTTATTACTATAAGACTTTTTTTGTCATTGCGAGGCGCAGCCGAAGCAATCTCCTGAAATTCAGATCTCTAAATAGTTTTGGGCATTTGGATTTTGAAGATAAGAATCAAATTCTTCCTTTCTTTTGTTTAGGATTTAGTATTTCGTGCTTAGTATTTCCGTCGCAATCTCCGAGGTGCTGCTGGGTATAGAGACTGCTCAGCAAAATCGGTCCCCCTGTTTGAGACATCAACGCTTGACAGCGTAAGATAATCGGTAGTATCATTGGTATGCTAGAACCTTAAATATGCAAGGACGGAAAAATGGGAGGAAAAGCAAAGACAGAGAAAATGTCAGTAACACTGCCCAAGGAACTGGCCGGTGAAATACGGTCTATCGCCTCACAGGGTGAGATAAGCTCTTTCTTCACCGAGGCGCTGGAGCACTATATAGCCTACCACAAGCAGAAGCTTGCCCTGGAGAAAGGGTTCAACGCCTGGAAGAGTGAGAGTCACCCTGATCTGGCTACTCCCGAGGACTCCACTACATATGTCCGCTCTATCAGAGAAGCAGACAGGGAGCGCCTGGAGCGATTGGGAGGCAGCCGTGGCAGGTAGCCGGGTGAAGGGCATTGCCTGTATAGTAGATACTGATGTTGCTATTGATTTTCTGAGGGGACGTGACTATGCCCGTGAGCTACTTCAGCGCTGGGTTAGCAAAGGACTTCTAGCTATAAGTACCCTTACCCATCTTGAGACATATCAGGGAATGAAAGCCGGCGAGGAGGAGGCGACCAACACTTTTCTGGATGGGCTCGTGTCAGTGGCTGTTGACATCCCTATTGCCCGACGGGCGGGCACAATACTCGGAGAGTTACGCTCAAAAGGTGTTACTGTTGGTATTGCCGATGCTATTATCGGCGCAACAGCGTTACAGCTCAATGCACCACTACTAACCAATAATGTTGAGCATTATCCTTTTGCAGACTTGAAGGTGCTAACCGGCTTTGAGGACAGCAGTAACAAGTAGCACGTCGCTTATACGGGAGACCGCAGCGGAGGGCCAGGATGAAGGAGGTTGCCGTAGTCCGATGGGGTTAACGCTACTCATATTACCGCGGCTCTGCACCCGCTCTCTGCGACTGAACACTACGCCATTCCGTTATGCTTCACTCCTCTTGATGCACGGAGGCAAAGTATGTACAGTACGTGTATTCTGTGGACATAATACCTGATTTGTAGTAGGCCTAATTGGCATAGTGCCCGTGGAATTCCCGTGCTAAAGCTTATTGACTTTCGGTGTAAATAGTGTATAATAAAGTAAAATTGTGTAAAGAATAATTGCTAATGAAAGACAAATACTACACGATTCAAGAGATTGCTGACATTCTGAAGGTAGATTATATGACAGTCTATCGTTGGATTCGAGCTGGTAAACTGGAAGCATACCAAGTGCAGAAGCAATATCGCATAAAGGAATCCGACTTTAACAAGTTCATGGAGGCTAATAAAACCAAAAGTTGATTTGGTAGGGGAGAAAGTACTATGGCAATACTGAGTTTTAAGGGCAAGTCCATTATCCAGAACCATCACCTAGCCGTCAAATACCACGAGCTTATTCCGGTAAAAAAGAAGAGCCTAACGAGCAAGGTTAGCCTTAAAGATAACCTGATTATTTATGGGGACAACCTAAAGGCTCTGAAGGCTCTACTCCCTACTTATGCCGGAAAGATAAAGTGTATTTACATAGACCCGCCATACAATACCGGGAAACAAAGTTGGAAATATAACGATAATGTCAATTCGCCCATGATGCAGGAATGGCTCGGCAAGGAGGTGGACAGAGAAGACCTTACTAGGCATGACAAATGGCTTTGCATGATGATGCCAAGGTTAAAGCTGCTTCGAGAACTCATGACAGATGACGGTGTGGTCTTCGTTTCCATCGATGACAACGAGTTATACCATTTGAGGGATATTCTAGACGACGTATTTGGCGAAGAGAATTGGGTCGGCACTATTGTGTGGAAGAATGTGACCGACAACAACCCTACTAATATCGCCATTGAGCATGAGTATGTCATCTGCTTTGGCAAGCGTAAGGAGGCGTTGTCACCAGAGTGGAAATCTCTACTATCCCCCACTAAAGATGCGTTAATCCGCATCGCCAAAGAGCTTAACGCGAAATACGAGTCAGCCGAAGAACTGTCAAAATCATATCGGAGCTGGTACCTTGAAAACAAACCTTACCTTTGGCCCCTAGACAGGTATAAGCACATTGACAAAGGTGGAGTCTACACAGGGAGTCAGAGCGTGCATAACCCCGGCAGAGAGGGTTATCGATATGATGTGATGCATCCTGTGACTGGGAAGCCCTGCCAGCAACCTCTAATGGGTTACAGATTTCCACCCGAGACCATGAAAGAACTCTTGTCCAAAGGGCGCATCCTGTTTGGGAATGATGAGACAAAAATCATCGAGTTGAAACTCTATGCAGACGAGTTTGAGGACAAATTAAGTAGCGTCATCACTCTTGACGGTCGACTGGGAGCATACGAACTCCGCGAAATCTTCCCGGAATCGACAAAGACTTTTGACAATCCAAAACCGACGGTTCTTATTGAACAACTACTGAGTTTTGCCGCCGGCAAGCACGATATTGTTCTAGATTCTTTTGCCGGTTCGGGTACAACTGCACATGCGCTGTTACGACTCAATAATCGAGACAAAGGGCAACGTCGCTTCATACTCATCGAGTGTGAGGACTACGCCGATTCGATTACAGCTGAGAGAGTCAAAAGGGTTATTAACGGTATGCCTGGGGCTAAAGACCCGAATTTGGAAAAGGGCTTAGGCGGTTCATTCAGCTTCTTTGAGCTAGGAGAGCCTATTGAGATGGAGAGTATCCTGGAAGGTAGCAGGCTCCCCAGCTATCTGGACTTGGCACGCTACGTTTTCTATACGGCTACCGGCGAAGAGTTTCTACCGGAACAGGTTGACGAAGACAAACGCTTCATCGGCGAGTCTAAAGAATATGAAGTCTATCTATTCTACAAGCCAGTCTTGGACTATTTGAAATCTACTGCTCTAACGCTGGAAGTTGCTAAAGCATTGGGCGATTATACTGGCAAAAAGAAGTTGGTTTTTGCCCCCACCAAGTATCTTGACCTTAACGACAGCGAGCTTCTAGCCAAGCATGGCTTAAAAGACATTGAATACTGCCAGTTACCGTTCGAGATTTATAAGCTCAGAGAATAACTATGGAACTCAAAGGATACCAGCAGAAGACTCTAACTCAGGTCAAAGTCTATCTGGAATGGCTTACCAAAGCTAAAGAGGAAGTTGCCAGAAGGCAAATCCTGTCTTCTGAGTTTTCCGATGTCGAATCTTTTGACTTCCCCAAAGCTGCGTGGGCGAAGGTATCCTCAAGACCTTATTACTCCAAGAAAAATGGCTTGGGGGAAGGACTACCCGATTTCTACATTAAGATTCCGACTGGTGGGGGAAAGACATTACTAGCTTGCCACGTTATTGACCTTATTAACCGAATATACCTGAAGAAGCAGATCGGTATAGTTTTGTGGATTGTGCCTACAACTCAAATCTACAGGCAGACGCTGGAAGCTCTCAGAAACAGAGACCATCCATACAGGCAAGTCTTGGATATGGCAAGTGCTGGACGGACTATCATATCTGAGAAGATGCAGAGGTTTTCAAAGCTTGACGTTGAGGAAAACCTGGTCGTCATACTCTTGATGTTGCCGTCGGCTAGCCGGTTAAACAAAGAGGTTTTGCGGATATTCAAAGATAATGGTGGTTTTACTGATTTCTTTCCCCCGGAAGATGACATTAAATCAAATCAAGCTCTTCTAGATGGGTTCCCCAATCTAGACTACTTTGGTGAAGACGAAGGATTCTTTGGCAAGATTGCTAAGACTTCACTTGGCAATACGCTCAAGACACTCAAGCCTATCATCATTATAGATGAGGGGCACAAAGCTTATAGCGCATTGGCTCAGAGAACGCTTAGAAACTTCAACCCATCAATTATGGTTGAGTTATCGGCTACACCGCCTGAACAAAGCAACGTCTTAGTCGAGATAGGCGGGCAAGAACTTAACCGTGAAGAGATGATTAAGCTCGATTTGCATGTATTTAACAAGTCTAGTTTGAAATGGCAGGATGTTTTGAGAGAAGCGGTAAAAAGGCGGGATGACCTTGAAAGCAAGGCGCTTGAATATGAAGCGAATACGGGTATCTATATTAGACCAATATGCCTAATACAAGTCGAGCGGACTGGCAGAGACCAAAGAGGTGCGGGATTCATTCATGCCGAGAATGCGAAAGAATATTTAATAAAGCAAAGTGGTGTAGCTCCAGAACAAATAGCGATAAAAAGCAGCGAAGCTGACGACATCGAGGGTATAGACTTGCTAAGCCGGGATTGTCCTATTCGTTTTGTTATTACCAAACAGGCATTACAGGAAGGTTGGGATTGTCCTTTTGCATATATCCTGACTGTCCTTACTAACCCAAACTCGCAATTGAGCATGACTCAGTTGGTAGGTCGTATTTTGCGACAGCCTTATGCCAGGAAGACAAAGACCATTGAGCTGGATGAAAGCTACGTATTCTGCTTTAAGCCTCGTGCTTCTGACCTGCTTGAGAGTATAAGACGGGGTTTCAATAACGAAGGTCTTGGAGATATAGCAGGTAGCATAACGATAGATAAAGATGATACTGGACTGCCAGAGACCAGCTTGAAAACGGTAGGTTATAGAAGCCAGTTTGAACGTTTTGAGGGAAAGCTATACTTGCCTAAGTTCGTTATTCAAGAAGATGGTGATTGGCGTGACATCAACTATGAAACCGATATTTTACGCATGATAGACTGGAGCCTTGTTAAGCTAGATGACATATTCAGTCTAGCTCTGGGTGATAAGCCAACCGTGGACAGGGAATTTGTGTTAGAACTCTCCGAAGATAAAAAAGAGGTGATACGAGAAAAGAAGCTCCCCTCTGAGACACCGATGACATGGCGAATAGACACAGTGTTTATGACCAGACAACTGCTAGACATAGTCCCCAACCCCTGGATAGCCTACGGAATTTGTGAAAAGGCTGTAGAGGCTTTGGAGAAGCGCTACGATGAGGCGGTTGTCAGTCATAACCTTGCTTTCTTGATTGAGGAATTGAGGAAGTACTTAGAGAGCGAACGGGATAGATTAGCTGAAATCGTTTTCCGTGACCTGATTGCCAAGAAAATGCTTTGGTTCTTTTTAATTGCAGACAAGGGCGGTTATAAACTACCAAGCCGGTTGCGCATTAAGAGCGATACTAAGCGACTTGTCAGAGCGGATAACTCTCAGCTTGAGAGAGGCCTTTTCGAAGAAGTGCCCGAAGAGGGGATGAACGAAGTAGAAAAGTCAGTAGCTATTTGCCTTGATGAACAGCAGAAGCTTTTATGGTGGTATCGTAATCTAGCTCGGCAAGATTACTTCATTCAAGGTTGGAAGAAAAACAAGATTTACCCTGATTTCATATTCACCGATACGTCACCTAGTAGCAACAATGATTATGACTCTGTGTATGTCATTGAGACGAAGGGAGTTCATTTGAAGGGTAGCGAAGACACTACATACAAAACAAGTGTCTTCGATTTTTGTAACAGATTGGGTAAGCAAAGAGATTGGCGTGAATTGAACATGGAATTCAAAAATAGGAAGATTGAGTTTCAGGTAATCTATGAAGATGAATGGAGAAATAGGCTTAACAAGATACTAGGCTGATTTTGGGGTAGATATGACTAAAGCCGTAATCCTAGCTCATATCTCAGCGGTCAAGCAGGAATTGGCATTCTGGGGACATAATACCCAATTTGTAGTAGGCCTGATTGGTATGGTGTCCCTGGAACTCTAAAGCGGGACTTTGCAGGTGTGAACAAATCGTCAAAATGTGTCCTATTGACTCTTAATCAGGTTCGTGTTACTCAAGACAACCAGTTTGACTATTGACTTCTCTGAATATCATCGTTATATTTTGAATAGGTTAGCTTTATGAGAAGTTGTATGCTTAACGAAAACACTACTCAATGGCTTAAGAAAAGAATGATTCATGTTCGGCTGACTGAAAAGCTGTATAAGAGTCTTTGTATCTATGCTGCTTAAAATGAACTTTCAGAATTGGGTAGCTACGGTTATTAAGAACGAATTTGACCGATAGGAAAAGGAAAAACAAATATAATGTCATATTACAATCCAATAAGATGGATACATCATGATGACCAACTAATTTCTGATATAGAAGACAAATTAATGGCAGATAAAAGAGCTCGTTCTATTCAGACTAGAGTCGGTAAATCATTTAAACCTCCTTCAGCAATAGAATTCAGCGTTATCGTTAAGGAAACTGAAGAAACATTCAGGTTAATTGAGTGGGAAGATAGAGCAGGAAAACTATATATTGAGCTAACTTCGATGGAAAACGTATTTAGAAAAGGACATTTTAGGCATGATTGGCACCATAATCCTGACGGAAGAAACATCAAGCCACCACATCATATACATTTTCCTACTCAAAATTTCCCATTTAGTAAACGAGCAACCTATGCATACCCAGTAAAATCAGATAATGATTATTTAAGTGCTTTATCCAAATTTTGTAATGATACAAACATAGACCTTCACCATGCAGCTATTCCTCTATGACCTTACCCCCAAAAACTAGGCCAGTTATAATGAGAGTCTTCCGGTTAAAAA
>CAZXAJ010000003.1:153993-163953 GCA_964638975.1 uncultured Dehalococcoidales bacterium | reverse complement strand
CAAGACAATACTGCTCACCAAATATATGATGCGATTATCATACTACAAGGTTCCACAAGCCAGATACTGAATGACACTTTGCCCACGTGCAACTTATCCACTGGCAGCACAGTTTGTGAGGTTACCGCCCAACTCTATGACAAGTTAGCCAATATCCCTGGATTAAAAATGACAGGTTTTTCAAAGATAGCCCATATTCTGAACGATTCCCTGTTCCCTATGATAGATAATCCTATTCGTGAAACATACAGAAAACAGTGTGGCATCAGTCTCGATGCCAAAGGCTATATCAATTGGATGAGAGAGATGCAAAGACAGGCACTGAACGTTGTAGCAGACTTCAAGAAGCAAGGTATTACAGCCCCCATTGAAGTATTCCTGTCGACAAAACTTGGTTTCACTTCTGGAGGTTGCACCAAATCCCTCGTGAAATTCCTCGACGAATACTACTGGTTGACCGTCACTAACGGAACGCCTTTTCCACCACCTTGGATACCCCCAATGCCACCATCATGACAGCGGCGCCTTATAGAACTTCAAGCTGTCATTGAAGCTAACAGACCTGGTATATCTTTGCACCATTTAGGAGTTGCCAGATTCTCAAGTCCCTAACGACATAAGCAAAGCAGAAATCATGTAAAATATGCTAAGAGGAGCAATCTAGGCAAAAGGAGGATATAAAATTGGCAGTAGCAGCGCTTGTGGTATCAGTAGTTACCTTGTTATTAGCAATTTTCATTCACAGTGAAACAAGGGACATTTTCAGTCGTGTAAATCTGATGATTCATACCTTGCCAGGGGCTCACGATATGAAGAGGTGCATAGAAGACATCGAAAAGTCACAGGAGGAGAGGGCAACAATCGTGTGCGATGCGCCTAAGAATACACACGTAGATTTCATTTGGCCCGCTCCAAATATACCTCGGCTAAGACGGATGCGGAACGGATTTTGGAGATTTGTCCGTAAGTCGGCTGGCTACTGGTCGGGCGACATCTTTAGGGAATCGATGGTAAAAGAATCAGTCCTCGGCAAGTGGGAAATCAAGTCCAGGAACATTGATAGTGCAGACCTAGACGAGTTACTTGGGGGAGGATGGGAACCATTTAGCGTAGCCAATGGTAATCAGGTATGGGTTCGTAAACATCGTAACCAAGATAGTTGACCTGGTTAACAATGATTCTTATGACAGGGGTGCCTTGTAGAACTTCAGACTGTCATTGAAAGTAACAGAACGAGTGTATCTTTGCACCATCTCCAATGACTCCCACCTGCCCAGGTCTTTTATGGTCATGGTGTCCACTCCAGCTTTGCGTAGTAGGCAAGCAAAGGTTCTTCTGAATTTGTGGGGATTGCATGTAATGCCCGTAGTTGCCTCAAGCCTTCGTAGCATGGAAATGATTCCCCATTGGTTCATGCCCCAGATATTGCCATTTGGCTGATATTCGGCCAGCCATGCTTTGAGATGTCTTTCTGTTAGTTCCCCAAATGGAGCATAGGCTTCCTTTCTACCCTTGCCCATGACTCTAACAGTGCGGCTCTCCCAATCTATGTCTTCAAGCCTTATGTTCGTCAATTCCGAGAGCCTAAGCCCACTTTCTGTAAAGAACGCTATGATAGCCCTATCCCTCGAGCTATGCGCCTTTTCCAATAGAATGAACACCTCCTCATGAGTTAGGCTTGCCATAATGAGTTTGCCCAGTTTTGGCGCCCTTATGTGCCTCATGGGATTTGGTAAACCAAAGTTCTCTTCCCGCCAAATATAGAAGGTCTTAATAGCCCGATAATATGCATGGCGATTGCCTACATTACCAAATTGTAGCAGGAACCTTTCTATGTCCTGTCGTTTGGCTTTGTCAGCATTCAGTTCTACGAGAAACTTGTCCAGTTTGGCTTGGTAGAAGCGCACAGTAGTGGGTGAAACGCCATTCGCTCTCCTCGACTGAAGAAAGAGGGCCAAATAGTCCTTCTCTGTTTTTGTATGCTGTCTTTGGAACTGTCGCAGACTCTCAAGGAGCTTTTCAGAGGCTGGCCGTTTTCCATGCTTAACTTGAGAAATGTAGGCTTTGCTTAGATTGCTTAACTCTGCAAGCTGTGATACCGTCAATTTGTTAAGCAATTTAATTGATTGAGAGGACTCATAAGCCTTTGGTCGCTGGTTCAAATCCAGCCGCTGCCACTTTTCCTTCATACCCACGCCCAAGTCTCAAATAACGCCCGGTATCTGTTGTGCAAAGCTAGTTAACCTCGGGTTCTCAGAATTATGCCTACATGTAGTCCAATTGAGCCGCAACGTCAGTGAGAAATCATTTGTGAAAAATGGCCCAAATGGCTAATTGCAGCTGCCAAGTTTCCTTACTTTGTAACAATTGACCATCACTCGAACCATAACCTAAAATGTAACAAATAGTAAGTCAATAAGTGCCGAAGTAGCTATCTAGTTAGGAAGTACCAACGACTGGAAGCAAACGTATGTCAGATAGTAATACTCTATATCTAAAACCTGTAAAAGAAGTGCTTGAAATTCTAAAGACAAGCGATGAAGGCTTATCGAAAAATGAAGCTGCCAGGCGTCTAAAAAAATATGGCAAGAATGAACTGAGAGCTAAAATAAAACTCCCAGTATGGCTGGTTCTTCTATCACAATTTAAAGAGCTTCTGATTCTAATATTAATTATCGGTGGCATCCTCTCCTTTCTTATCGGAAATCCTAGAGACGGTACGATTATCTTCATTATTGTTGTTGTGAATGCAGTTATCGGTTTTCTGCATGAATACAGGGCGGGGAAAATCATTGACAAATTAAGAACTTTGATTACATCGCCTGCAAAAGTCATTAGGGATGGCGACTTAGCTGAGATCTCCCAAGAGAATATTGTTCCAGGAGACATCATTAAAATAGATGAGGGAGATAAGCTGCCAGCAGATGTGCGACTGATTGAAGTGAACGGTCTCAAGACCAATGATTTTGCTTTAACCGGAGAGTCTGTACCTCAGGAAAAGCAAATTGATCCCATAAAAGAGGATGTCTCTATTGGTGACAGAACGAATATGGCTTATGCTGGTACCACAGTCGCCATTGGAAATGCCACCGCTGTTGTTGTCGCGACCGGCATGAATACCGAAACAGGCAAGATTGCCGGAATGACCGAAGAAGCGGGCGCAGTAAAGACGCCACTTCAGAGAGAATTACGCCGCCTTGCTAACCAGTTGACTATTGCAGTGGTTATTCTCGGTGTCGGATTGTTTATATTGGGCCTGAGCCAAAATTTCAGTTTGTATATGAGTTTGGTCTATGCCATTGGCGTGGCTATGGCAATGGTGCCCCAGGCATTACCAGCCCAAGTAACAGTGGCGCTTTCTACCGGCAGCAATCGGCTTGCCAACCGAAATGTAGTGGTAAAAAATCTGCTTTCGGTAGAAACATTAGGCTCCACCACAGTCATTTGTACCGATAAGACCGGCACATTAACGCAAAACGAAATGACGGTCAGGTCGATATGGTTCAATGGGAGAAAATATATGGTAAGCGGTGTCGGATACGAGCCAAAAGGGGAAATACTCGATGAGAATGAAAAACCATTGAGCAAAAAACAAATCGAAGAACTTGAAGTCATTATGGAAGCGGCAACCATGGCATCTAATGCCAGAATACACAAACCGGACAAGGCCCATAAATCTTGGCATGCTATCGGTGATCCGACTGAAGCAGCATTAATTACCGTATCCTCCAAAGCAGGTTTTTGGTCGAAAAAAGAGGATGAAGAAAATCCCGAGATTCAGGAGTTTCCCTTTGATTCGGAAATCAGACGGATGAGCTCGGTGAGAGAGATTGATGATGAGGTAATGCTGACTTTGAAGGGGGCCACAAAAAGTATTCTCTCCATCAGTAAATATATCTATAGAAGCGGTAAACGTATCAAAATAACAGCCAGTCATAAGAAAGAAATTGAAAAACTAAATGAGCAATACGCGGAAGATGGAATGCGTGTTCTGGCGGTTGCCCGGCGTTCATTAAAATCCCGAAAAAATGGGTATGAAAGAGAAAAAGTAGAGGAGGATGTAACTTTTCTAGGACTTATGGCAATGATCGATCCACCTAAAGAAGGCGTGAAGGAGGCAATTCAGGATGCTCAAAAAGCGCACATTCGGGTTTTTATCCTAACAGGAGATCATCCTGAAACCGCGCAGGCGGTAGGTCGAGAAATAGGTCTTCCCGACCCTGGCAAATCGACACCAGTGATTGTCGGAACGGAACTGAAGAAAATGAACAATAGAAAGCTGAAAAAGTTACTGCGGGAAAATCAGTACATCATATTTTCCCGGGTAGATCCAGGAGACAAACTCCGCATCGTTGAGACGCTAGAAGAACAAGGAGAAGTCGTTGCTGTAACAGGAGACGGCGTGAACGATGCACCCGCTCTCAAAAAAGCTCATATCGGCGTCGCCATGGGCCAGCGGGGAAACGATGTTGCCAAAGAAGCATCGAGACTTGTTTTGCTAGATGATAATTTTTCCACGCTCGTTCGCGCTGTTGAGGAAGGAAGAACGATATATGCCAATTTGAAAAAAACAGTCTTTGCCTCGCTAACCACCAATGTTGGGGAGTTAGCGCTGGTACTGTTGGGTTTACTAGCTGCTGCACTAGGTAATTATCCGATACCTATTCTGGCGGGTCAGATTCTAGCTATTGATTTATTGGGAGAAATCGGTCCGCTGACTCTGCTTACGTTTGATCCGCCTGGAAAGGATACTATGACCCGACCACCACGAAAGCTTAAGGAGCATATTTTGAACCTGGGCTCCGCTTCTGAAATTACGTTCATGGGAATTGTCATCGGCGGATTGGCGTTCTTGAATTTCTTTCTATTCATGAAGCGCAGCGGTATATCGTTGACTATTGACGATGTGAACACGATACAGTATTTCAAAGCGACCGCATTAAGTTATTCCACGATCGTGTTTTGCCAGTTCGTCAATATCCTCCAGCGAAGGGAAGCGCGTATTTCGCTGTTTAACAAAAACTTCTTTTCCAACAAAATATTACTCATATCAATTGTTATTTCTATAGGGCTAGTTGCTTTAATAATATATGGCCCTTATATCAGCACCTTTCTTGCATTCGGTCCAATTACTTTTACTGACTGGATGTTCATTATTGGTTCAGCAGTTGTCTATTTGGTGATATTCGAAGGCTTAAAGCTTATTAAACGTATTAAGAGCAAATCAGTATTACGTTTTGCCTCGGATATATGACGCTTTTGTTCTTGGGCAAACGCAAAGAGCACAATGATTCAGAGAAAATGAATTAATTGACATCGTAGGAAAACAAAAATGGAAGAATGAAAAACGTATTGTGGGTCGTCAGCGAAAGTGGGACAATTGGGCGTTTGAAAGTAGCACACACTTTAAAGGCCAAGCTCGCTGAGGCCCGCCATCTTGGCTTAGCCACAAATCGCAGACAAAGCCTGAAGCTATCCTCAATCTGCACTGACCTAGTAAATCTCACCACCATGTCCAGGTTCCCCAAGCCACAACCCCCCAACTGAAAAGCTAGTTTTTACCTTTGGTCGCCGGTTCAAATCCAGCCGCTGCCACTTAGTCATGCCGCTTCTTGGTCCTTCTACAAGCACAGAGCTTTAACAAGGTCGGCGGGAGGGCAATCACATACATCAGACTTAGTATGACTACTAATCGATAGCAGACTCAAGGAATTGACCGAGGTTGATTGTTCCGCATACAGCGTGTAATAAGGAATGCCTGTTCATCCTGCGAATTGCCAAAAGCCTTTACATCTTGATAAGCTACCTGGAGTCTAAGGTCGTGCCTCGGAGTAGTGAAACTGCCCCATGAGTTCTATATATATCTCAGACTACCGGAAAAAGCTGACCACGCCCGAAAAGGCTGCGGAGCTCATAGCCAATGATAACACCGTTGTTCCCGGCCTGAATGCCGCCGAACCCCCCGCACTGCTTCAGGCTATAGCCAATCGCTTGCATGACGGCGACTTGAAGAAAATCAAGTTTTTCTCGTTCAATGCGCAAAAACACGCCGCCAGCACCGTACTTGCCCCGGCTCTGTCCGACTGCGTTGAAGCATATTCGTGGTTCGCCAGCGGTTCGGTACGTTCCTCTATTAAGGTCGGTCTCAACTACTTGGTGCCGGCCTATTTGCATGAAGTGCCACGACTGGTGCAGGAGTTCATGGAAGTGGATGTCACCGTTACCACAGTCTCACCCATGGACCAATCCGGCTATTTCAGCCTGGGCACCTCTTGCGACTATACTTCTCCGGCGGCGCGGCACTGCAAAACTCTCATCGTAGAAGTGAATAAAAACATGCCCCGTGTGTTCGGTGAATCGCTGGTCCACTTATCAGAGGTGGATGCCATAGTCGAGAACACAGTACCGCTGCTCGAGCTACAACCACCCGCGCTAAAGCCGGAGGATGCCATCATTGGCAAGATTATCGCAGAAATGATACCGGACGGGGCCACTATACAACTAGGAATCGGCGGCTTGCCTAACGCCGTCACGCCATATTTAATGAACCATCAAAACCTGGGTATACACTCTGAACTATTTGTGATTGGGATGGTTGACCTGGTGGAAAAAGGTGTGGTCAACGGTAGTAAAAAGAGTCTTTATCCCAGGAAACACGTTTTTACCACCGCATTCGGCAATAAGCGTATGTACGATTTCATGGATAATAACCCCGCAATGGAAAGCTACCCAGCCTCATATATGCTTGACCCTGCCGTTATCGCCCAGAACGATAATATGATTTCGGTCAATTCTATTCTGGAAGTCGACTTGCTCGGACAGTGCAACGCAGAGTACCTTGCCGGGTCACAGTTCAGCGGGGTCGGCGGGCAACTTGATTTCGTTCGGGGCGCTTTTAACTCTAAAGGCGGCAAATCCATACTCACTTTTAACTCCACTGCCAAGAAGGGCGAAGTGTCAAGAATAGTGCCGCGTTTTAAGACTGGCACCGCGATTACCACCCCCCGGATGGATGTACACTATCTGGTAAGTGAGTATGGTGCCATTAATCTTAAAGGGAAGTCCACAAGAGACCGAGCATTGGATATTATCAGCATAGCCCATCCAAAGTTCAGGGACGAGCTTCTCAGAGCTGCCGAAGATATGTACCTGGTATAAAAAGCCCAATTTCCCAGAGCTGTTCTTCCACCACAGCGAGAAAGACGTTAAGTCTTCAATTACAAAGATTGCCGTCAGGGTAACGCCGCGCTTAGTGCGGATTTTAAGGCCGGTGATATTATAGAGCGGTTATAGTAACCCATGGTCAGTAGCCTGGCGGGGTGCTGAAAACGCCAAACATTTGTTGACTGAGCAAGTATGTGGTGGTAAATCTTAAACAGGCGAGAGCACTATCATTTATTGTACAGTCAATATCCGAGACTGGTTCTTATAAGCCTTTGGTCGCTGGTTCAAATTCAGCCGCTGCCACTTTCGTTTTAAGCCCATTTGCGCATTTCCTAAGCCCCCCTTGGAATCCTACTGGCCATTAACCTAATCGCCCGTTACAGTTACTCATCCCGTCCAACAACACAATATTGGGGTTGATAATAATGTTAAATGCACACATAATATCATTGAAAAACTGCATAAAGTGAGGTAACGATTAATTTGAACGACGACCAGAAAATACAGTACCTTAAACGGAGCTATTCTGCTGTTGACGGTTTATGGTTCATGAAAACTGAAGAGAGCTATGGATTTGATAAGGCTCTTGCTATCGATAATGAAGTCTGGAAGGTCATGCCCAAAATACAAGCACGTTTTTTCAAATCAATCTACGGGCTAGACAAAGGAATAGAAGCATTACAGTCGTGTTTCACGGAAAAGCTTCTAATGGATGGTTTTATATTCCAGACAGAAACCGATAAGCAAAACCATAGTTTCAGGGTTACTATCACGAAATGTCCCTGGAACGATTTACTGGTCGAATCAGGGAGAGGCCATCTGGCCCAAGAGGTTGGAAGTCGTATATGTAATACTGAATATTCAGGCTGGGCTCACGAGTTCGGCGAAAATATTTCATTTGGAATACAGTGTCAAATCTGCAGCGGTTCTAAGTTTTGCGTTCTAGAATTCAGCCAACAATAATTCGGTGCAACTTCTGAGTAAGATTTTTCAATTTCACTGCAGAAGGGTGCTCCGTCGCTGCTTCAAATCCAGCCGCTGCCACCTATTGCTCTTACTTCTGTCCCATTGACGGCATTAATCCAAGTTGCTGCAATAATGAATACATATCCCAATAGTCTGTTTCACGGATGATTTTGCCACTTTGAATTTCTAAAATTGAGACACCTGGTATCGAGAATTTTTTGCCGGTAGCTTTGAATCTTGCGGTATCACCTGTATGCGTCCCACTCATTATCCACTCGGTGGCGATTTGCTCATCGGTTCCAAAAACACGCTTTGCTTCGAAGTTTAGGTCGGGATAACCTGTAAGTAAATACTTATAATAAGCTTCGAGTTCTCGCTTACCGTGACAAATTTTCGAAGGGAAATCTTCCATGATGCAGTCATCCGCATAAAGGGGAGACACCTTCTCCCAATCATGAGAATTCCATGCTGACCACAAGTTATTCACAAATTGCTGAGTATTAATAGCCACCTTTTCACCTCATAACTTTACTGACAGTCGTTTGGTCGCTGCTTCAAATCCAGCCGCTGCCACCTAGTTTTTACCTCTAATCAACAACAACATTAATTCTATACGTCCATTCTCCCTTAATGCCGCCTTGCCATGGTTGGCTGTATTCCATATTAATCACCGTTGTCCCTTTTTCAATTGCCTCAAAAGTCCAGACCTCTTTTCCGGATGCACCAACAACATCGCCATCTGGTTCTTCGAAGTCATAACCTTCTTCCTTTAATGCACTATCTCCACTCATATCATAATTCCATTTAAAACCAGTACTTGGATTTGAGCAGAGTTCGATATATACCTTATCCCCAACCTCAATTTGAAAGTCGTTTTGCATACTCTTGGGATTTTCTGTAAATTCGTCACAAGAGATTTCTACATGAATATCATGCGATGTAATGCAGGATTGCATAAAGATTGTTGACAAGAGTAGTAATAGAATAAGGATAGTCCTTTGCTTCATTATTTCCCTCCTCCCATATTAGTATTCACGGACATTATATACCCAAGACTATAAACATCATGCGAAAAATGCAAGTTACAGAAGATTGATGACAATTTCAAACCAATATTACCCAGCCTTTGGTCGCTGGTTCAAATCCAGCCGCTGCCACTTCTTTTTAAGTGTATTTTGCCCAGTTGAGCCAGCGCCTCTTTTCAGGTCATTCAAACCACTGGCCAGCAACGAGATGGGCCTGGTCGAAAACCATCCTGATACCCACTTCGCCTTTTTCGTATTTCGCTCTATAGTGAACGAGGATATAACCACCCTGCTCTTCAATTCTCAGGAACTCTTTAGATTCGTAAGCGCCCAGCTGGTCGCTTATCCGGGCAGCAGCCTCATCGAGTATTTCCTGGGTAACCGCAGCTTTAAATTCGGAGTTACCATACTGGATGTATTTCGCCAAGTCGTTTTCACTCAGACCCTGCAAAGTCATCTCCGTCGCCGGATCAGCATAAGCCCGTACAGAGCTCTCATCAATAGTTGATGGCAAGCTAGATTGGCAGCCGATAACGGGTAGCAAGACCAAAAGAGTAAAGGCAACTGCTATTAATAATCTTCCCATTGGCCCCCCGTTGATGACATACTGTATCTCGCAACGCATCCATTTTACTCCTGAAAATTGACGGAATCAATGTAATCTGGCTTGTACCCATATGCGCACAAAACTAGCCTATGTAGTGCAAGACTATTTAAGAAAATCCAATTACCAGCAATCTATCGCCCCTGGCCCTCATCGCTTATCGGTCAGCTTAGCCTGTACTTCTGAAATCAGGTCCTGAAC